>NZ_VFNF01000001.1:0-1065992 GCF_006715455.1 Bacillus sp. SJZ110
CATCAGGGAGCAAGCTCCCATCTGTCCGCTCGACTTGCATGTATTAGGCACGCCGCCAGCGTTCGTCCTGAGCCAGGATCAAACTCTCCGATAAATGGATCACAGGTTAAGTTCACCGCATCCTGCGGCGACACCTGTGTGGCCTGCGTCGTGCAGGCCCTAGTTTGACTGACTACGCACATCGCTGTGCGATTTATAAAAATGAATTAACAGGTACGTTTTGTCTTGTTTAGTTTTCAAAGATCATTTCGTTACTTCTCAATGAAGCAGCTTTACTAATATAACATTCATCTTCTTTTTTGTCAACAACTTTTTTCAAGTTGTTTTGAAGCATCTAGTTTGTGTCCGCTGTGCATCAGCGACGTTTAATAATATAACACCTGTATTTATTTATTGCAATAGTTTTTTTAAAAAATCTATAAAACAAATAAACTATAATCCTCGCCATGATTTCTAAAGCGTGTGTATCATATAACTTTCTTAAAAGAACATATACATCAGTCATGTGATCTTGTTGTTTTTTTCATTTTCTTGTATAGTAGAAACGAACTAAATACTGATGACCACAAGGGGAGCATTAAAGCTGAGAGTGAGCGGTTTCGTTCTGACCCTTTGAACCTGTTAGTTAACGCTGGCGTAGGGATGTGGCAAAGTCAAATGAATTGCAGATCGTAAAGCAGTGCGTGGAACTTTTCTCATCCTTCCGCGTGCTGCTTTTTTGTTGTCCTTTTGGTTGTCTGTCAATGGAAGGAGATAGATATGAATCAATCTAAGCAACTGGTTCGCCTTATTGAAATTGCCATTATGACAGCGGCAGCCGTTATTTTAGACATTGTCTCAGGAATGTTTCTTAGCATGCCTCAAGGAGGCTCGGTCTCCATCATGATGATTCCGATCTTTTTAATTTCGTTTCGCTGGGGTGTCAAAGCAGGTCTTACTACAGGTTTGTTGACAGGTCTAGTACAAATAGCAATCGGAAACTTGTTTGCTCAACATCCTGTACAGCTATTGTTAGATTACATTGTCGCTTTCGCAGCAATCGGCATAAGCGGCTGTTTCGCTTCTTCTGTCCGTAAAGCCGCTGTATCAAAAACAAAAGGGAAATTGATTGTTTCAGTGGTCAGCGCAGTTTTTATCGGCAGTTTGCTGCGCTATGCCGCGCATGTCATTTCAGGAGCTGTGTTTTTCGGCAGCTTTGCTCCAAAAGGAACACCGGTATGGATTTATTCTTTAACTTATAATGCGACTTACATGGTACCTTCATTCATTATTTGTGCAATTGTCCTATGTTTATTATTTATGACAGCACCCCGTTTGCTTAAAAGTGACAAAGCGTAAAAGTAACAATCCCCCAGCGAATTCCGCTGGGGGATTTTTCGTTATCTGTTAAGAAGTGTTTTTAAAGCTGAAAGATCCGGCCAGCCAAGACCTACTTCTTTCAGCCTTACTCCGGCAATTTCAAAGTTGTCCTCCGCTACTCTTTCAGGTGAATAGGCCTGATAAAATATAATCGAGGGATTCTGCTCAATAACCCAAACAAACATACTTGAAAAACCATGTTGATGCAAAAACTCCGCTCCTTTTGCTAAGAGCGCCCTGCCTGCACCTTGCCGCTGGCGCTCTTCCAGAAGATAAATAGCGTATAACTCGCCGTCATAGCCTTCTTGTTCAGAGCGAATAGGTCCAAATGAAGCAAAGCCGAATACTGAACCCATTTCGTCCTGAGCAACAAATACTCCTTTTAACGAGCGACTTTTCCATTTGTCTTCAAATTCCTTATAGTTCAGGCTGTTTAAATAATCAATCGGGATAGTTTCGTGGTATGTTGTCCTCCAGCTGTCTACATGCACTTTTGCAATGTCCTTTATATCCTCTAACTTCGCTTCACGTACAGTTACCATACGGTTCTGCCCTTTCCTTACTCTGATTTTTGGATCGTTTTGGCTTCTTTGATTTCATTTGTTAATTCATTAATGCTTTGTTTTACGTTTCCTTTTCCTGAAAAGTTCTCAAGCATTTCTTTTACATCAATTCCTGAGGATGCTTTTAAACTTTCTTGCAAACTTGACATTAAGTTCGTCGCATAGCTGGTTACTTTGTTTGCTCCGCTTGATTCACCGCTTCCTCCTGTATCGACAACGGTGATTTTATCAATATTTGAAAGAGGTGCGGCTGCTTGTTTCGCGTATTCCGGAAGCATTTTGACAATCATATCGAAAATCGCCGCCTGCCCGTACTGTTCAAAGGCAGCCGCAATTTTCTCTTTTGCTTCCGCTTCTGCAAGACCTTTCAGGCGGATAACCTCTGCTTCTGTCTCTCCTTTCGCTTTTTCCGCTTCTGCTTTTGCTAGCCCGTCAATTCTTACTTTTTCCGCCTCAGCCTTTGCCATTGCTTCTATACTGTACTTCTTGGCATCGGCTTCCGCGAGCTGTTTGGCTTTCTCAGCTGCTGCGGACTGCTCAACAGAATAACGGTCTGCATCGGCTTTTTTCTTTACCTCTGAGTCGTATTGACGTTCACGGCGAAGAATTTCTTTTTCTTCTAGTTCTATTTGTTTTTGGCGTTCGATAATTTTAACCTGCATTTCCTGCTCTGTGACTTGCTGGCGCGCTCTGGCAGTCTCTAAATCATATGCTTGGTCGGCATTCGCTTTTGCCGTATCTTGTTCTCTGCGAAATTCAGCCATTTTGAGCTGATTGAGTTTTTCAGCTTCAGCGATTTCCGTCGCCCGTTCAAGTTCTGATTTTTTTGCGTCTTTATCGGCTTCTGCCCGCTTAATTCGAGTTTCTTTATCAGCCTCTGCTGTTGCGATATCAGCATCGCGTTTTACTTGGGCAATTCTCGGTTTCCCTAATGATTCAAGATAACCGTTTTTATCACGAACATCTTTAATGGTAAACGAGACGATTACAAGCCCCATTTTCGCGAGATCCTGTGAAGCGACACGCTGCACCTCTTGAGAGAATTTTTCTCTGTTTTTATAGATTTCTTCTACTGTCATTGAGCCGAGAATGGAACGAAGGTGGCCTTCTAAAACCTCCCGCGCTTCCTGCTCACGGTCGTCTTTTGATTTCCCTAAAAATTGTTCGGCTGCTGTAGCGATTTCTCCTATAGAACCGCCGATTTTAATAATCGCAGTTCCATCGGCCATTACTGGCACTCCTTGTTCTGTATAGACTTCAGGTGTCGAAACATCGAGTTTGCTTGATAATAGGCTTAGCGGCTCTGCCTGCTGGAAGACGGGAAGGACAAAGGTTCCTCCGCCGCGGACGATTTTAATACGGTTGCCGCCTTCATCGACATGAACATTTTTATTGCCCAGATAGCTCCCCGTTACAATTAACGCTTCATCAGGCCCTGCTGTACGATACTTCGTAATAAACACAGCTATTAGTGCAATTAATAAAAAGAATACAACTCCGATGATCATTATAATCGGCATTGTCATATCAAATTCCTCCTTGTATATTAAATGGGTTCATGCGGAGTAACCGAAAGAACTCCGTTGTTAATATCTACGACTAACACCGTTGTCCCGTAACTGATCTGCTGATTATCAAAACTGACCGCTGACTTTGAAATGGTCCCGCCTATCCCTTCTATGACCACTTCACCAAACCCGTCAACCGGCACAGCTGTAATCACTTTACCGAGTCTTCCTCTGAGATCATCTTCTCTATATGCCAATGATTCTTCTGCAGATGATAATGGTACCAGTACAAAGATGTGAAGCAATACCACCAGCATGATCGAAAGGATGCAAGATAAAAGCGCAATCAGCAAGCTTGACAGAGGCAATACAAGTTCACCTATATATCCGCCCGCTGAAAAACATGTGAAAAATGAGAGCACTAATGTCGGATTAAGAAACGGAATGCCTTCTGACAGTCCTGCAAATACATCTCCGAAAAACAGGAATAATAGCGTGAGGCTGCCCGCAATAATAAGCGTATAAAGATAAATTGTTTGTATAGGTACTCCAAATAACTCCAATTTCCTCATCCTTTCTTCATCAATGCATTGATGAACGGCCGCCGTTACCATTTATACGAGACACCACGGGAAAGGTTTCAAAATTTTAAGACAAATAACCCATTTGAAGTGCTTTATAAATGATAATTGCTTATATATATGGTAATGTCATTTTAGGAGGAGATATGATGAGTATCTTTAATGAAGCCAGATTAGAAACGTGGAACGAATTGAAAGGACTTTCTGACGAAAAGCTGAACCAAAAGCCTTCTGCTGAAGAATGGAGCATACGGGAAGTTCTTGACCATTTGAAAAAAATCGATATGACCGCACAAAAAATGTTGAAGGAACGTGTAAAGGACGCTCCGATTAAAGAAATTGAAGAAAAACCGCTTGAGGTAGCACAGGACAGAAATAATAAACGGAAAGCCCCGAGTCATCTTGAGCCTGCGCATGATTTTATTTCAGGCAGCCAAATGAAACGTGAGCTTGATGTGGTAAGAGAGCAGCTGACTGCTGCGATTGCCTCTCTGAAAGAAGAAGATTTTGAAAGAGTGCTTCCGCATCCTGTGTTTCAAGAGCTGACTGTCAGACAGTGGATCGATTTTATCGGCCATCATGAAAAACGGCACCTCAGCCAAATGAAAGAAATTAAAGAAAAGATAGAAAGGGCCTGATTTCATCAGACCCTTTCTGCTTTTCGTTTGACTTTTCGCTGATAGGAATGAACTTCTATTTCATCACCTGTGTAAACAGCACCAGGTCTTTCCACAATACAGACAATCCCTCTAATGCCCAGTGCGTGGCGGACGAAAGCCGGCGCCAGCTTCGGTTTGTCCGGATAATAAGACTGAATGACTTCTCCCGGCTGGATACACGGATCATTTTCGCCCTCACACAGCAGAGCCGCTCCGCTCGGAAAAATAATCCGGCTTCCTTCTTTTAATGAAGTAAGATCTTGCATACCGCTGACTGCCACATTCGCCCCGAGCCATTCCGGCAAAATTCTCGGCACTCCCATTTTTAAAGCGATTTCGTTGCATTCCTCTATTGAAACAATTGAAATTTGTCTGCGGTTGAAAATTTCAGTCCCTCTTGAAAACATTGGTTCTCTGGCTCCCGCTTTTTTGGTCAGGCCAAAATGCAAATCGCCGGGGATGCCGCCATAATCAAAATCAAGCTTGTCCATTTGCTTTGTTACGAAGCTTTCTGTATCTGCGATATATAAGCCTTCCGCTTTTGCAGTCATACGCTTCCACATCAGCTGGCACCTTCTTTCTTATCTAAAATTTCCACCTATGCTTCATTATCCCAAAAAATCCCGCTCTGTAAAGGAGCGGGATTTTGATTATACCGTTTTAGGCGTAAGGTTAAAGCAGCGCTTGTAGATCCAGTTGTATGCTTTTTCATTTAAATCTCTAGGGTTTCCGAAGGTTTGCGGATCTTTCATAGCTTCTTTAGACAAGCGTTCGATCATATCAGGTGATACTCCCTGCTCTTCTAAAGTCGGCACTTCTAAATCTTCGACCAGATCATACATCCAATTGACAGATGCTTTCGCAGCTTCTTCTGTTGTCATCTTGCTTGTATCAATACCGAACGCTTTCGCAATACGCGCAAACTTCTCAGGATAGCCCTTCCAGTTGTATTCCATGACAGGGCCCATCATCGCCGCTACACATTGGCCGTGAGCGACTGGGATAATACCGCCAAGCGTTTGGCTCATCGCATGAGCCGCGCCCGCTGATTCACTTCCGTAAGAAAGACCGGCAAGCATCGCAGCCTGCGCCATTCCGTACCTTGCTTCCAGATCCTCTCCGTCAGCAAATGCCCTCTTAATGTAATGAGCGGCATACTCAATCGCCATTAAGGCAACCGCATCCGTGATTGGCTGTGCAAATTTCATTGTATAGCACTCAATGGCATGGGCGAGCGCATCAATTCCCGTCATAGCTGTTACATGCGGAGGCATTGAAACATGAAGCTCAGGATCAATGATGGTCAAGTGTGCTGCAATCAGCGGACCGCCCGTGTTGAATTTGAATTCTCTTTCTTCATCTGTGATAACCGCCCATTGGGTTACTTCTGATCCTGTTCCAGCTGTAGTGGGAATTGTCGTCAGCGGAGGAATGCGGTTTTCCAGCGGTTTTTTCCCATCTGCCGCTTCATAATCAAGCACGCTTCCTTCGTGAGTTGCTTCTACTCCGATTGCTTTTGCTGTATCCATGGAGCTTCCGCCTCCGACTGCCACCAAACCATTACAGTTCTCTTTTTTGTAAAGCTCAGATCCTTCATTCACCAGACGGACAGGCGGGTTTGGCTCAACTTTATGAAAGAGCACCACTTCAATGCCTGCTTCTTTAAGTGATTCGATTACAGGATCAGCAACACCGGCTTTATAAATCCCTGGGTCTGTGACAAGGAGCGCTTTTGAAACGCCCAGTGCAGCTACTTCCTCACCCGTATGCTTGATGGCTCCGATTCCATGCTTAATCACAGTCGGAATTTCAAATGTGTGGAATTTCTGCATGCTTTCTACCTTCATATTTAATGTCATCATCAATCTCCCCCTCTTATGAATTAAACCAGTTAACCGCTGCCGGTTTTGTATTGCGGTATACATGTTTGACTTCTGTGTATTCTTCAAGGCCTATTTTTCCAAGCTCGCGTCCGAACCCGGATTGCTTATATCCGCCCCATGGCGCTTGTGCAAAGTACGGATGAAAATCGTTGATCCAAACGGTTCCCATTCTCAAGCGGGCAGCTACCCGTTCGCACTTTTCAATGTCTTTTGACCATACCGCTCCAGCCAAGCCATAGATGGTATCATTCGCAAGCTCGATTACCTCTTCTTCAGAGCTGAAGGTTTCGACTGTCAATACAGGACCGAAAACCTCTTCCTGAACGATTCTCATGTCAGAATTACAGTTTGAGAAAATAGTAGGTTCATAGAAAAAGCCGTTTTGAAGCGCAGGATCTTCCGGGCGTTTGCCTCCTGTCTCCAGCTTCGCGCCTTCCTCTATTCCGATCTCAACATATTTTTCTACCTTTGCCCTGTGCTCCGCCGAAATAAGCGGACCGCTTTCTGTCTCAGCATGAAAACCGTTTCCGAGTTTTATGCGTTTTGCCCGTTTGACCAGCTCCGCCAAAAGTTGATCATGAATGGCATCCTCAACAAGCAAGCGGGAACCTGCAGAGCATACTTGGCCGGCGTGGAAAAATACAGCGTTTAAGGCCTGATCAACCGCAACTTCTAAATCCGCGTCCTTGAAAACAATATTTGGGTTTTTCCCGCCAAGTTCAAGGGCGATTTTTTTGACGTTTCCGCTTGCCGCCCGCATGATTTTTTTGCCTGTTTCAATTCCGCCCGTAAATGAAATCAAATCGACGTCTTTGTTTACGGCAAGCTCGTCGCCCACTGTGGCTCCCGGTCCAAGAACAAGATTTGCGACACCTTTTGGAACACCGGCTTCTTCCATCAGCTTAAAGACTTTGATTGTCGTCAGCGGCGTAATCTCACTCGGCTTCATGACGATTGTGTTTCCTGCAGCCAGTGCAGGGGCGATTTTCCAGCTCGCTTGAAGGAGCGGATAATTCCATGGAGTAATCTGGCCGCAAACCCCGATTGGCTCCCTAATAATTTTGCTTTCTGAATCAGGAATCGGAGATGAAATGATCTCTCCGCCATCTTTGTCTGCCAAGCCGGCGTAATATTGAAAAACATTGGCGATATCGTCCATATCGGCCTTGCTTTCTTCGAGTGTTTTTCCTGTATCAAGAGATTCAAGCTCAGCCAGCTCCTCAAGATCGCGTCTGATTAATTCCGCAATTTTCAGAACAATTTTCCCGCGTTCAAGCCCGGATAGCGAAGACCATTCTCCTTTGTCAAATGCTCTGCGTGCGGCTGCGATTGCTTTGATGGCGTCCTCTCGCCCTCCCTCGCTTACAGTTGCAATTTCTTCTTGATTAAATGGGTTGATAATACTGCGGATCTGTTCTTTTTCGGCACTGATCCATTCTCCGTCAATGAATAATGTTTGACTCATATAAGCCTCCTTGACGTAAATAAAGTTTGTTAAATAAAAATTTAATGTTTTTAACAACCTTAATCTAACATATGGTTTTTAAACTGTCAAAGTCCCATTTCAATTTTTCTTTTTGACTTTTCCTCATGTTTCGTTAAGATAAAGAACATAAAGAAATAACTTAACGAATTTAATTTTCTAAAGGAAAAGAGGGTCAGTATGGATGAAAATCCAGAATTTGCAGCTATAGAACAGGCTCGGGATCTTGTTATTGACTCCATTGCTGAAACGATGGATCTTTACGGAATTACCCGCAGTGTCGGGATTTTATATGGGACGATGTATATGAGGGATGAGATGACGCTTGACGAAATGCGTGAGGAGTTGCAAATGAGCAAACCAAGCATGAGCACAGGCGTCAAAAAGCTTCAAGACTTAAATGTAGTGAAAAAAACATTTCACCGGGGCATCCGCAAGCATACATTTGTGGCTGAGAAGGATTTCTTTAAATTTTTCACAAATTTCTTTCCACCTAAATGGGAGCGGGAGGTTCAAGTGAATGTAGCAGCGATCGAGGAAGCTCAAGCTGATTTACAAAAGGTTTTAAGCAAGGAAGATCTCAATGATGATATCAAAAATGAAGCACTGCAGTTATATGATCAGCTGGAAAGCTCTAAAGCTTACTATGACTGGCTGAAACGGCTTGCTGAATCGGTGCAGACCGGAGAAATTTTTAAATTTATACCGATCGAAACAAAGTAAAGCAAAAAACGCCTGGGAAACCAGGCGTTTTTTGATGTAACTACTACAAATTTGAAAAATACGGGAAAAACACCCCATTTACTTCCAAAATATTTGATGGTAATTTTATGTAGGTAAAATTTGTATTTGGCCTTTCAGAGGAGGTGAAAAGCGGGCAGGCCTGTTTAATTTATCATTTTTTAGGGGGAATTTTGTTATGAAACGCAAATTATTATCTTCTTTGGCAATTAGTGCATTAAGTCTCGGGTTACTCGTTTCTGCACCTACAGCTTCTTTCGCGGCTGAATCTACATCAACTAAAGCTCATACTGAATCCACTATGAGAACACAGTCTACAGCTTCATTGTTCGCAACAATCACTGGCGCCAGCAAAACGGAATGGTCTTTCTCAGATATCGAATTGACTTACCGTCCAAACACGCTTCTCAGCCTTGGCGTTATGGAGTTTACATTGCCAAGCGGATTTACTGCAAACACGAAAGACACATTGAACGGAAATGCCTTGCGTACAACACAGATCCTCAATAACGGGAAAACAGTAAGAGTTCCTTTGGCACTTGATTTGTTAGGAGCTGGCGAATTCAAATTAAAACTGAATAACAAAACACTTCCTGCCGCTGGTACATATACTTTCCGTGCGGAGAATAAATCATTAAGCATCGGAAATAAATTTTACGCAGAAGCCAGCATTGACGTGGCTAAGCGCAGCACTCCTCCGACTCAGCCTTGCGGTTGCAACTAATGTAAAAGACCGGTTAACGCCGGTCTTTTTTGCGTTTTACCCTCCCCTTTTTCTCTAATCCCCGTTATCTTTTTTCTGGTTTAAAATTTAAATTGACAAACACTAGAAACAGGAGTAAATTCTTGAGTGTTCAATTTCATACAGTCTCTTTTACCGCTTAATCAAACACGAACGGGGGAACCAACGATTGGCTGTTTTATTAACAGCCTTGGGGTGAATCTTACTAAGTAAGAGGGGGTACTCTGAATCCCTAATCCGACAGCTAACCTCGTAGGCGTATACAGAGAGGAGGTCTATTATCGGCCATTCTTTGCAATGGTCTTTTTTGTTTCAAAAACGTTAATTCACTAAGGGAGATATGAACATTGGGAAGAATTAAAAATAAGCAATTTGCCGTGATCGGGCTGGGCCGGTTTGGCGGCAGCATTTGTAAAGAACTTCATAGAATGGGGCATGAGGTCCTTGCGGTTGATATCAACGAAGAAAAGGTCAATGCATATGCTTCTTACGCCACTCATGCGGTAATTGCCAACGCCACCGAAGAAAACGAATTGCTTTCATTAGGAATACGCAATTTTGAATATGTGATTGTTGCCATCGGAGCAAATATTCAAGCGAGTACGCTGACCACCCTATTATTAAAGGAGCTTGATATTCCAAATATTTGGGTGAAGGCTCAAAACTATTATCATCACAAGGTGCTTGAAAAAATCGGCGCTGACCGGATTATTCATCCTGAAAAACATATGGGAGTTAAAATCGCACAAAGCCTTTCAGACGAAAATGTTTTGAATTACATTGATCTATCTGATGAATACAGTATTGTCGAGCTGCTGGCTACGCGCAAGCTTGATTCAAAATCGATTATTGACCTGAATGTAAGAGCAAAGTACGGCTGCACGATCCTGGCCATCAAACATCATGGAGATATCTGTCTTTCCCCCGCGCCTGAAGACATCATTCACGAGCAAGATTGCCTGGTGATCATGGGCCACAAAAAGGATATTAAACGTTTTGAAAACGAAGGGATGTAGACAAAGGTGACACTTCAAAAGGATAAAGTGATCAAATGGGTTCGGTTTACACCGCCTCAAGTGCTTGCCATTGGTTTTTTCCTTACCATTATCATCGGGGCTGTCCTATTAATGCTTCCGATTTCCACTACGAAGCCATTGTCATGGATAGATGCCCTTTTTACTGCGGCTTCCGCTACAACTGTTACAGGGCTTGCTGTTGTCGATACCGGTACTCAATTTACGGTATTCGGGCAAACAGTTATTATGGGGCTGATTCAGATTGGCGGGCTTGGATTTATGACATTTGCGGTCTTGATCGTCATGATATTAGGAAAAAAAATCGGCTTAAAAGAACGAATGCTCGTCCAGGAAGCCTTAAACCAGCCGACAATCGGCGGTGTCATTGGCCTTGTCAAAGTCCTGTTTCTGTTTTCGATCAGTATTGAATTGATAGCAGCACTCATTTTATCCATCCGGCTTGTACCTCAATACGGCTGGTCATCCGGCTTGTTTGCAGGTTTGTTTCACGCAATATCTGCTTTTAACAATGCCGGGTTTTCGTTGTGGCCTGATAATTTGATGAGCTACGTTGGCGATCCTACAGTAAACCTCGTGATTTCTTTCTTATTTATTACAGGAGGGATCGGATTTACAGTTCTGTTTGATGTGATGAAAAATCGGCGTTTTAAAGCTTTTTCTTTACATACAAAGCTCATGCTTACAGGAACGCTGATGTTGAATGCGATTGCTATGCTTACGGTCTTTATTTTAGAATATAGCAACCCCGGCACGCTCGGCCACCTGCATATAGTGGATAAACTGTGGGCGTCCTATTTTCAGGCAGTGACGCCGAGAACCGCAGGCTTCAATTCTCTAGATTTCGGAAGCATGAGAGAAGGAACAATTGTATTTACTTTATTATTGATGTTTATCGGAGCAGGAAGCGCATCAACGGCGAGCGGCATTAAGCTGACTACGTTCATCGTGATTTTAACATCTGTTATTGCTTACTTGAGAGGTAAAAAAGAAACGGTTATTTTCCGCCGTTCCATCAAATATCCGATTATCATTAAAGCTTTAGCTGTGAGCGTCACCAGTTTGTTCATCGTGTTTTTAGGGATTTTCGCCCTGACGATCACAGAACAAGCGCCATTTCTTCAAATTGTGTTTGAAACCTTTTCCGCATTCGGAACTGTCGGCCTTACGATGGGGCTTACTCCTGAACTGACAACAGCTGGCAAGTGTATCATTATTGTCATTATGTTTATCGGAAGAATTGGTCCTTTAACGTTCGTGTTTTCATTCGCAAAAACAGAGCAATCAAATATCCGTTACCCTGACGGCGAAGTGTTTACAGGGTGATATCAAAAAATCCGGCGTGCAGTCGCCGGATTTTTTTATGATTCGATATGAGATTGATTTTGTCTTTTTTCCTGTTCCGCGATGATTTCGTTATCCTCCGCGTTATCACGGGTCACTTTTTGTGTAAGAATCGCACCAACTGCTACAAGTATCATAACAGCGATGTAATAACCTTTTTCATTGAGTTCCAGGTTATCAGCATTATAGAGTCCGATACTAAACAAAAATACTCCCGCAAAAAAAGTAAAATAAGCTAATACTGTAAAGGCAACCGTGTTTCTGCGTCTATATTTCTGCACCTTTGTTCCCTCCCGAAAGCATAGTTAAAAAGTGATAACTTCCGTGGAATATTATACCTCAAATTCCCCGTAATGGAACAAAGAATTAAAAATACCAGTAAAAAGGGCTTAGGTTGTCTCCTTTATTTCAACAGCTGAATCATCAATCCAGCCGATAAGTTTATCATTGATTTGGAATTGGTACCATACAGACTGGCCTTTCTGTTTTTTAGACACAACCTTTATGTCTTTGCCGACGTAAGATTGGGCAGAGGTAAGCCTTATGGACCGATCATCAGTAGAAGGCTTGGACCATACGTCTTGAACGGCACTGTCTTTAATAGAGGCGTTTAAATCCACAGATTTGAGGGATGGATTTACCTCATCGTACTCATCTAAATCGTATTTTTCCACAATAGCGCTGATTTTGTCAGCATAGTCAGGATCTGTAGCATATCCTGATGTTTGCAGGGCGGTTGCCGCTTCCTTATAATTCCCTGCCTCAAGCACCGGTTTATACTTCTTTTTATTCCACGATGTGCCACGAACGAACAATTGGGCGTGATCATCCATAGATTCAAAAAACGTGCTGTATTTTCGAAACTTCGCGCGAATGGTTTTTCTTTTCCCTTTTTCAACTTCGTCCGTTTCCATCGTGACATGATGGCCTTTATAATTCCCTTTTACGCCAAAAAGGTTGTTGGCCTTAGCAGCCAGTTCACTGTTCCCCCAGTCCGATTCGAGAATGGCCTGAGCAATTGTGATGCTGGGGAGAACATGGTATTTTTCATACAAAATTTGGGCATGTCCGGACAGACTGTCTATAAATACTTGCTGTTCATCGATTTCTTCAGTTTCTTTGGATGTTTCAATCGGTTTTGATAAAGTTGTCGCTAAAACAAACAGAGCTAGCGGAATCGATACAATGAAAAATAGTGAAATCAAGAGTTTACGTTTTTTAAGTTTTTTACGGGCCATGAAAACCTTCCTTCGAATTAAAAGATTACGAATGTAAAAGAATCTACCTTTTAGAATTTTACTTGCACTTCTAATATTTTTCAATTCTTTAGGGATAAAGTTGGGAAAAGATTGCAAAATAAAAACCTTTTCGCTCAATGAAAAGGTTTTTACCATGTTTCTATTTTTGTAAATTTCTGAGTGCATTACGATATTCCGTATCATTTATTACTTTATATGATTTGACAGTTGCCTTCGACAAACCTTCTGCTGAAACGGCCGGTTTTTCCGGAGCTGTTTTCGCTTTATCATGTGGTTTATGTGCCAGCTTGTGCCCCATTCCAGTGGCATTCATACAAAATGACAGGCAGACGAGCAGCACGCTAAGGATAAAAGAAATGAAGAAGAGATCATGATAAGCAGTCATCATAGAATCCTGTACCGAACCGCTTTGTCTGGCAGCATCTTTTTTCGTGAAAAAGCCGATGAGAATAGGAACTCCCATATAGACAAACAATCTTAAAAACTGAACAGCTGTCATTCTCTTGACCAAATCAGGCAGCGGGCCTCCCATGGCAGCTCCCATCAGCCCTGCGGCGACTGTCAGGCCTGTTCCCGCTGCAAGCATGATAAACAGTGCCGCGAACATATAAAGAGATGATCGATCCTGCATATGCAGCCATTGAAAATTCACAAAGACGAGAATGAGTCCGCCGATAATACCGAGCATCCCTGGTCCGACTTTATCGTATAACAGAGCGCTTAAAATGGCCGCGATCGCCACTCCGATTAAAAGAGTCAAGTTTAAAAATATGAGATGCTCCTGAGAAATATCATACATTTGACGGAGCAAGCCTTGAAAAGCAGACAGGCTGACAGCTACCGTTATCGTCCCTGCAGCTATGATCAATAAGCCAAGCACCGGTTTTGGCAGCAGCATCAGTTTAATAGATATGAATGGTTTTTTCACTTTATATTCCACAATCAATAGACCAATGAGCAAACATAACGTCACCCCGAAACCAATCCATACATAACCCGATGACAGCCCCCATTTTTGCAGAAAAATGAATGAAACCGCTGAGGCTGCGGCAAGGAAAACAGATAAAAGAATTCCCGCACGATCAAGCGGCTGTTCTTGATCCGACGCTCCGTGATGCTCGTCATGAAGAAAGAAATAGCTCACCGCGACACCGATCAGGGACAAGGTGCCAAAGATGAAAAACAGCCATCTCCAATGCCCGCAGCTTGTTGCAATGGTTCCCAGGATTGTGCCGATGATAACAGAACCATAGAATCCCCCGATCAGCACAAGCAGTGCATAGTTCCTGCGTTCAATCGGGAATGACAGTACAAGCATTGGAATCATAATCATCAGCATGACGCCTGTTGCCGCTCCCTGTAAAAAGCGCCCTGCCGCCATCCATGCAATATCGCCTGAACATGCGATGAGCAGTGAGCCTAGTATAAAAACAGGTAATGAAGCCAGATAGACGGGACGAGCACCGAATTTTTTCCTCAGCAACGGTCCTGCCGGAACTAACAAGGCAAAGGCCATATTGCCGATCAATATCGGATTTACTGATGTGAAGACACTTGTTCCAACCGCTTTCTGAACAAGGCCTTGAACTGACGACAATGCCGTGTTAGACATCAATCCCGGCCCGACCGCTAAGACGGCGAGCAAAGAAATCACCCAATAGTGTTTTGTCTTCATGTTGTCATTCCTTCCTATATGAATACATGCGAAACACATCATTTTTTGAAAACAAAAGAAGCTAATAGATTTTGCATACCATTAGCTTTCATTCTAATATTCTCCCTTTCAGGGGAAATGATATTATTTTATTATAATTATGTGAATGAATGAGCATATAATCAAATATTATTTCAAATCGATTGTGTTTTGTCAATGGAGTAAATTTCAAGCACAACATAGAAATCTTGAAAGCTTTTCCCCGATATTGTGTCTAGAACTGCACTTATGAATCCCTGCTCGTTCCCTCAAGCGAATTAAAGCAGACCGTTTTAACCCTTTCAACCCACTAATAAACTCGGATAAGTTGGTGATAAGACAACATTTTGGCCGCACATTTTTTTGTGTTTACTGGGCGTTTGCCGCCTCTAAATTGTATATGGGTAAATACCATGAATTAACCTATGAAATACCAATGTAAGGAAATTCTAAATATTCCGGGAGGCAAAAACGAATGGAACTGTATGAGTGTATCCAAGACATTTTTGGCGGCTTGAAAAATCCATCGGTTAAAGATTTAGCAACGTCTTTAAAACAAATTCCAAACGCAGCAAAATTGAGTCAACCGTATATTAAGGAACCAGACCAGTACGCTTACGGCCGAAATGCCATCTATCGAAATAATGAATTGGAAATTATCGTGATTAACATTCCGCCAAACAAGGAGACAGCAGTACACGATCATGGTCAATCCATTGGTTGTGCAATGGTGTTAGAAGGAAAGCTTCTTAATTCTATTTATCGCTCAGCCGGCGAACACGCAGAACTCTCCAATTCATACTTTGTCCACGAAGGAGAATGCCTTATTTCAACCAAAGGTTTAATTCACAAAATGTCCAATCCAACATCTGAACGAATGGTGTCTCTTCATGTCTACTCCCCTCCTTTGGAAGACATGATGGTCTTTGAGGAACAAAAGGAGGTATTGGAAAATTCATGATTGACAGATAAGCTGCTCACTTTGACTTCGCTCAACTGGAGGATTCAGAGAATGAAACCTTTTCCTCAAAACAAAAAAACCCTTATAGAATAAGGGTTTACAGGTATGGAGCCAAGGGGGCTCGAACCCCTGACCTCTACGCTGCCAGCGTAGCGCTCTCCCAGCTGAGCTATGGCCCCGTATGTAACGTCATGTTTATTATAGATGATTTTATTTTGAAAAACAAGCTGTTTCCTCTTGAATTGACAGAAAAAATAAGGCTCGTAAAAGAGCCTTATTTTCGACTTACATCATGATCAAAAGTAAAATCACACCGAGAATAATTCGATAGATTGCAAATGGGACAAGTTTGATTTTGTTAATCAGCCTTAAGAAGAAACGGACGACAAACAGTGCGACCACAAAGGCACAGATAAAGCCGACGATGAAAAACGGCATCAGATCCGAGCTTAAGCTGTCCCAATGCTTCACAAGGCTTAGAAAGCTGGCTCCCATCATGATCGGCATCGCCATAATAAACGTAAAGTCGGCTGCAGCTCGGTGGTTTAATCCGAGAATAACACCGCCGGAAATGGTTGAACCCGAACGCGAGAAACCCGGCCAAAGGGCAAGACATTGGAATAAGCCGACGGCTATCGCCTGTTTATAGGAAATGCGGTCGAGTGTGTCTGTCGCTGTTTTCCGTTTATTGACCCAGTCAGCAAAAAGCATGAGGATTGCCCCGGCAATTAAACCGATGGCCACAGTTTTAACGGAAAATAAATATTCATCAATGTAATCTTCAAACAAAAAGCCGAGAACAGCTGCAGGCACGAGTCCGACGGCAATTTGGGCAATGCTTAATTTATGTCCCTGTTCCTGGTCGCTTGTAATATTTTTTTTCAAGCCCAGTAAATTTAAAATTCGGTCTTTAAACACGATAGCTACTGCTAAAATGGAGCCTAGCTGAATAACCACCTTGAATGAGTTAGCAGCTTCTTCTGACATCAGATTACTTGATTTAAGCCAGATGTCGTCTACTATGATCATATGTCCTGTCGAAGAAACCGGCGCGTACTCTGTTAATCCTTCTACGATTCCTAAAATGGCGGCTACAAACAATTCCCATAGAGTCATGATTTTGATTCTCCCCATTAGACATTTATTTTTTTACATAACGGGAGCTTCCCATAAATGGAAAGCCCGTCTTATATAACTATAAACGAAAATCACACTTTATGACCCGACGTATTTTCATTTTTTTCTTCATCGTATAAATGTGACTGCATTTTAAACCAGTCAAATAAATGTGTCGTAATGACTTTGGCAACTGCATAGCCAGGAATGGCAAGAATGATTCCAACAACACCAAACAGCTTGCCGGCTGTTAACAGCAGAAAAATAATCGTAATCGGATGGATGTGAAGGTTTTTTCCCATAATTTGCGGAGAGATCAGCTTCCCTTCAATCAGCTGAACAATCGTCCAAACGATCACCAGCTTAAGCAGCATGAGCGGCGATGTCACTATGGCAATGATAATCGCAGGCGTAATGGCAATCGTTGGCCCTAAATATGGAACGATGCTTGTGCAAGCCGCAATGACTGCAAGCAATGAAGCATAATCCAGCCCGATAATCAAATAACCGATAAACAGCAAAAACCCGATACAGAAGCTGACAATGATCTGGCCTCTGATATAAGAGCTTAACCGATGATTCATTTCGCTTAAGACTGTATATGTCTGTTCTTTCAATCGAGTCGGCACAAACTTCAGTATGTAGACCGGTAATTTTCTTCCGTCTTTTAGCAAATAAAATAGAATAAACGGAACCGTGACGATCGAAATGATAATCTCAGTCAGTGCGCCGATAAAATTCCCAACACCGGTAAAGGTGCTGTTCACGATCGTCGCTGCCTGATCCGAAACCTTTGTAGCAAGATCAGATATATTAATGTTCATCGTTTGCTGGGCCTGATTGACGAAGTTGCTGCCGATCAGCTGTTTCGTCTGATTTTCTACGACGTCCACATATCTCGGGATATTGTCAATTAAACTCATAATTTGTTCTTTTAAGAAGGGAATGATCGACACGATCGTGATCGTGATCAGCCCGATAACTAATAGGTATAGCAGCAATATAGAATAGATTCTTCTTATTCTTCTTCTCTCCAGAAAATCGACGACTGGGTTTAACAAATAAAAAACAATGCCTGTCAAAATAATCGGAAGTGATATCGTTTTGAGCAGAACAATAATCGGGGTGAAAATAAATGATGTTTTTGTAAATACTAGAATATTTAAACCAATCAGCAGCAGCACAAGCAAAAATAAAACAAACTTATTATCCAAGAAGAATCGCTTGAATCTGCCGCTCCATGTTTGCAACGTCTCCACTATCGTTCCTCCGTCATACATAGTTTAATTAAATTGTACACTATCGTCCCTATAATGAAAAATAAAAACCGTTAATTGCTGGAAAAGCTTTCTCGGTTTTAACATTCTATTTATATCTATCATGTGATTTTGTTCTTTTTAAGCTATAATTTAGCTATATCATGCAAAAGGAGCGATACGAGTGATACGTTTTGCAATAGTAGGAACCAACTGGATTACAGACCGCTTTCTTGAGTCAGCAGCGGATATCGAAGATTTTCAGCTGACTGCTGTTTATTCAAGATCGGCTGAACGCGCTGGCGAGTTTGCTGCTAAACACAACGCTGCGCATGCCTTCTCAGACCTTCAGGAAATGGCGGCGAGCGATTGCTTTGATGCCGTATACATAGCGAGCCCGAACGCTCTTCACAAGGAACAAGCCGTTCTCTTTATGAACCATGGCAAGCATGTGCTTTGTGAGAAGCCGTTTGCTTCGAATACAAAAGAAACAGAAGAGATGATCTCAGCGGCTAAGGCAAACGGCGTTGTTCTCATGGAAGCAATGAAGACCACTTTCCTGCCGAATTTCAAAGAGCTGAAAAAACACCTGCATAAAATCGGAACTGTCCGCAGATTTACCGCAAGCTACTGCCAGTATTCCTCACGATATGACGCGTTCAGAAGCGGAACTGTTTTGAATGCGTTTCAGCCTGAGCTTTCCAATGGGTCATTAATGGATATTGGCGTCTATTGTATTTATCCGGCTGTTGTGTTGTTTGGCGCGCCGAAGGATGTAAAAGCAAACGGATATGCTTTATCCTCCGGAGTGGACGGAGAAGGAACTGTCATTCTGTCTTACGACGGGTTCGAAGCTGTTCTGATGCATTCCAAAATCTCTACTTCCTATGCCCCGGCTGAAATCCAGGGTGAAGACGGGACGATTGTAATCGATACGATTCACCGGCCTGAACGTGTTGAAATCCGCTACCGGGACGGCCGCCTTGAAAACATCGCGATCCCTGATCCTAAACCGGCGATGTTCTATGAAGCAGAAGAATTTGTCACGCTCATAAAAGAGAATAAGCTGGAATCTGAAGAAAATACATTTGAACGGTCTTTGACCACCGCAAAAATTATGGAAGAAGCAAGAAAGCAAATGGGGATTGTATACCCTGCTGATCAAGCTTAAAAAAATCCGCCCGCGTGCAAATGCCGCGGCGGATTTTTTATTAGACAATCGGAGAAGATGCCTTCCTTTTTAAAAGCACCTGTTGCTCATATTCATTGATGTCATGAAGCCATGCCTCTTTTACCGGAACGCCCATTTGCTCACAGTAGGAATCCCAGATGGCTCCGAAAGGATATGTTTTGAATTCCTCCATCAGGGCCAGCCTTTCTGTATAGCGGCCCTCTTCTTGCAATTGTTTTAAATATCCGTTCGGGAGAAGCAGGGCATACAATAAAGCTTTGATCATATTTCTCGTTCCGATGGTCCAGGCGGCTACACGGTTAATGCTGGCATCGAAAAAATCCAGACCGATGGCGACCTTCTCAAGAGCATGATTTCGTACAATTTCAAGAGCGATTTCTCTCAATTCATCATCCAAAACCACTACATGGTCGCTATCCCAACGAACAGGCCGCGATACGTGCAAGGCAAGCTTGTCTGTGTAAAGCAGCATGGACGAGATCTTGTTTGATACCGTCTCAGTCGGATGGAAATGGCCTGTATCAAGTAAACAAAGCTTATGATTCATCAAAGCATAAGCTAAATAAAATTCATGAGATCCGACAACATATGATTCGGAGCCAAGCCCGAACAGCTTGCTCTCGATTGAATCAAGATTGTGATGTTCACTGATCTCCTCTGCGAAGATCCGATCCAGTGATTCTTTTAGTCTTTTACGCGGTGTCAGCCTATCACTCGGGATATCCTTATAGCCGTCGGGAATCCAAATATTCGTCAAGCAAGGTGTTCCTAATTCTTTCCCGAAGTATTCCCCGATACGGCGGCAAGCGATGCAATGCCTGATCCAAAATTCTCTGATGTCCGGATCAGGGTGTGAAAGGGTGAGTCCGTCAGCCGCTTTCTCATGCGAAAACAAGGTTGGATTAAAATCTAAACCGAGACCAAGGTTTTTTGCCCATTTCACCCAGTTTTCAAAATGCTGCGGCTTCAATTCGTCACGTTCTACCGCTTCCCTGTTTGTTTCTGCGTATATCGCATGCAGGTTTACGCGGTGCTTTCCAGGAATGAGAGAAAGAGCCTTCTCCAAATCTCTTCTTAATTCTTCAGGAGTTTGCGCTTTTCCGGGATAATTGCCAGTCACGTCAATTCCGCCTGAAAGCTCGCCCTTATTTACTTCAAAGCCTTCAATGTCGTCACCCTGCCAGCAATGGATCGAAATGGGCACTTGCTCTAATTGCCGAAGCGCCTCTTCAACATCAATTCCCCATTTTTCATATGCCTGTTTTGCACTGTCATAATTGGCTTTTATGGTCATACGGCTCTCTCCCTTTATCAGTTTTTCAATCCAAATAAAAAACTTCCTTTAGATCTATCGCAACAGGACTGAAATCCGAATTTGTTTTCATTAATGGCGCCATCGATTTCCACCATCTTTGGCAAACTTCCGTGTCCGCCATCTTTCTCCATTTCTCTTCATCCTCTATTTCTAAATATGCAAAAAGCCGGCCTGTTTCCTCATCTAGAAAAATGGAATAATGGTGGGCTCCATGAGCTTTGAGTGCTTCTGCCATCTCAGGCCAAATGTCATCATGCCGCTGGTTGTATTCTTCGTACTTGTCTTGATGGACAAACATGATACTGGCTTTTCTTTTCAAACCTTTTCACCTCTTCATCATTTAGATAGCGCTTTCAAAACGGTTTGCTGAAAGGACTGAATGATGGTGCTTCTGTCAATGTCTTTAGGTGTAAACACTTTGATCGGAAAGGAATTTCTGACGACTTGCCGGGCTTCTTTTATGTCTTTGACTTCTTTGGCAGCAATCATTTGCATCAAAAGATTTCCGGTGGCAGTTGCCTCTATCGGCCCTGCATATACCGCTTTTCCACTCATGTCTGCCGTTAATTGATTTAAGAAATCATTCCGGGCTCCGCCGCCGATGATATGAAATTGCTCGATCGGTTTTTCTGTGATTGTTTCGAGCTCTTTGATGGCTATCGCATAGATGATGGCTAAATTGCTGTAGATGCAGCAGGCAAGTTCGCCTGCAGTACGGGGAATCTTTTGGCGGGTTTGTCCGCAATAATGTTGTATTTCCTTTATCATGTTTTCTGGATTCAGGAAACGTTTATCATTTAAGTTTATAAATTGCTGGAATGGTTCTGTTTTTTTGGCTTCTTCTGCAAGCTGCTGAAAAGAATAATCTGCTTGTAGCTGCTGTTTGACTTCTTGTATCACCCACATGCCGATAATGTTTTTGAGAAAGCGAATGGTGTTGTTTGCGCCGCGTTCATTTGTATAGTTGTTTTCTAAAGCAAGATCAGTTATTATCGGTGTTTTGTTTTCAACCCCGATTAACGACCATGTTCCGCTGCTGATATACGCCCAGCCATCATGTACGCCTGGCGCCGCAATGACGGCCGAGGCCGTATCATGTGTTGCGACTGTCATCACCTTGCACGCCGGGAGATCATAATCCGGGAACCACTCATTTCTTAGCTTCCCGAGTTCACACCCCGGTTCAGTGAGCGGCGCAAATTGCTGTTCCAGAACAGACACGGCTTCAAGCAATTCAGGATCAAGATTTCCCGTTGAGACGTTTAAAAGCTGTGTTGTGGACACGTTTGTGATTTCCGTTACAGCTTTTCCGGTTAAACAATAGCCTAAATAATCAGGAATCATCATAATTTTGTCTGTCTTTTTCAGCAGCTCACGGTCTTCTTCAAACAATTGATAGATCGTGTTGAAAGGCTGAAATTGTATTCCTGTTTTTTGATAAATTGCGGCTTTTGAGAGGGTATGTTCCAGTTTGTCTATTGTGTGATCTGTTCTTCTATCACGGTAGGAGATTGCTTCCCGCAACCGATCGCCTTTTTCGTCCAGTAAGACATAATCAACTGCCCAAGTATCAATGCCTACGGTGCAGTGTTCATACCCAAGCGTCTTTACTTTTTGCAGTCCTTGCAGGATTTGTTTTAGCAAATGATCAATATCCCATAAGCAATGCCCGTCTCTTTGACTGAAACCGTTAGCGAACCTGTGAATCTCTTGTATGTCAAGCTTCCCTTCATTCAGTTCACCTACCATGATTCTCCCGCTTGATGCGCCTATATCAATGGCAGTATAAATCATCCTTTCACCCTCTCTTCGAAAGAGGAACAGCTGTCACCTTCACCTTTTTGTCCTCAAGAGCTTTTACCGATGCCGGATCAAGTCCAGAATCCGTAATAAGGCGGCTGACATCTTGCAGCGAGGCGATATGTGAAAACTCGCGGTTCCCCCATTTGCTTGAATCGGCCATCAAAATGGTCTGGTCCGACCTTTCGATCATCCGTTTTTTGAGCAGCGCCTGCCACTCATTTGAATCACTCATCCCGTTGTGTACGTCAAATCCCTTACATGACAGAAAGGTTTTATTGACATGATAGGTCTCAAGTGAACGCTCTGCTAACGGGCCGGCAAACGATAATGATTTTTCCAGCAAAATGCCGCCTGTTGAAATGACTGATATGTTTTCTTTATTGCTGAGTTCAATAGCTGCTTTCATTGAGTTTGTAATCACGGTGAGCTCAATGTCAGGGAGTATTTTCGCCATGTACCAGGCAGTTGTGCTTGCATCGAGAATGATTCGGTCTCCGCTTTTTACATATTTGGCCGCTTCGTGAGCGATGGCTTTTTTTTCGATGACATTCGTAATTTCCCGTTCAGAAAAATGAATTTCTGATTCCTTCTGCTGAATACTGACCGCTCCTCCGTGGCTCCGGCTCAGTTTATGTTCTTTTTCAAGCTTTTCAAGATCACGTCGAATGGTTTCCTCTGTGACTGAAAATATGTCACTTAATTCGGAAACGCGGATGCTTGAACGCATATTTACTATTTCCACTATTTTTTGCTGCCGTTCTGCTACTAGCATCGGTAACGCCCTTCCTCATATCGTAGTCCGTCTTATATTTTTTATCATAACATATTTCTAACGCGTAAAAGCAGCAGGGACGCCGCCGTCTACCGTGATCATGCAGCCCGTTGTTTTTTCGGCTTTGGAAGAAGCGAAGAATGCAATGGCTTCGGCAATATCCTCCGGGTAAATATTGACGAGCAATGCTGTCCGTTTCCGGTAATGTTCCTCCAGCTGATCCGGTTCAATCCCGTACGCCGCGGCTCGTTCCTCACGCCAGCTTGAACCCCAGATTGCCGATCCTTGAAGAACTGCATCAGGCAAAACGGAGTTGACCCTAATGCCGAATTCTCCGCCTTCTGCTGCGATGCATCTTGCTAAATGGGTTTCAAGCGCCTTAACAGAGCTGTAGGCAGAGGCGTTTTTTCCCGCATAAACCGAATTTTTCGATCCGACAAATACCATGCTTCCGCCTCTATTTTGATGTTTCATCTGTTTAAACGCTTCACGGGCTACAAGGAAATAGCCTGTTCCTAAAACATTCATATTAAGATTCCATTCTTTTAGACTTGTTTCGTCAAATGGGCTTGATGTGGCCAGCCCGGCATTATTGACGACGATATCAATGCCGCCGTAAGCAAGCGCGGCTCGTTCAAAAGCTGACTGTACGTCTTCCTCCTTTGTCACATCCATTTTGACAGCCATTGCCCGTCCTTTTCCGTATGCATCGTTTATTTCCCCGGCAATTTTCTGTGCGCCTTCTATATTCAGATCAGCTACGATCACGTGCCCTCCCTCAGCTGCAAATCGGCGGCATGCTGCACTGCCGATTCCGCCGGCTCCTCCAGTTATCAGCGCTACTTTTCGGGAAAATTCTGCTTCCGGCGGGGCCAGCGTGAGTTTATATAGTTCGAGCGGCCAATATTCGACATGGTAGGATTCATTTTCATGTAAAGAAACAAATTGCCCCAGAGCGGTTGCTCCTTTCATTACGGCGATGGCCCTCCGATATAAAGCCCCGCTTACTTTAGACATCGCATAACTTTTTCCTGTATTCACCATTCCGATTCCAGGAATCAATATCACCCGCGGGGCGGATTCAAAGATTTGATCCCCATCCTGCTGATTGCGTGTAAAGTAAGCCTGATACTCTGATGTAAAGGTCTCGACTCCTGACTTGATCAGATCCGCAAGCTTGTGCACATCTTGAGTTTCCGGATTCCAATCAATGTACAGCGGAACCCGTTTTGTGTGAACAAGGTGATCCGGGCATGCCGCACCGATTTGCGAAAGTGCTGGCGCTTGGACACTGTTTACAAATTCCAAGACATCGTCATGATCATCATAGGAAAGGATCATTTTCTTTTCTTCACTTACTGCTCCTCTGATCACAGGCATGATGCCTGCCAAGATTTGTTTTCTTTTATCCTCCGGCAGAGGCTGATACCTTTTGCCTCCGAATACCTCATGCTGATTGATACGATCGTTAATATACTGCTCGGCTTCTTGAATGATGGATATCGTTTTTTGATAACATGTTTCAGACGTCTCTCCCCAAGTGACTAAGCCGTGTTTCTCCATTAATACAAGCTCGGCGTGGGGATTGTTTGCTACGCCTTCAGCGATCATTTTAGACAAAGTAAATCCAGGACGGACGTATGGCACCCATACAAACCGATTTCCGTAAATGTCTTCAGCGATTTGTTTTCCATTATCCGCACAGCATATGCTGATAATCGCATCTGGATGGGTATGGTCAACATGTTTGTATGGCAGAAAAGCGTGTAATAGCGTTTCAATTGAAGGGCGGGGATGTTTGCTGTCTATCATACAATGAGACAGGTAGTCTACCATTTCTTCATCGGGCATTTGGTCCCTTTTAATCAGCGGGCGGATATCATCTAATTTCAAACCGGAAAAGTTATGCGCTTTCATTGTTGCCAAATCCGAACCGCTTCCTTTTACCCACATGACTTCTATTTCACGGCCTCTAAAATCCTTTTCCGTTGTTTTCATAGATGTATTCCCCCCGCCCCAGTTGCAGACAGTGCGGTCTGACCCGATCAGATTGGACCTGTACACCAATTCCTCTACACCTTTAGGTAGCTGTGCAGCTCGCTCTGAATCCCATATATGTTTCACCATATTTGATATTCCTCCATACCCTTTTATTTGTATCCGTTTTCATTATATATGATTTCTGTTTGTTTTTGAATCTTTTTTGTTTATTTTTGCTTTTTAACAAAAAAAGAAAGCAGCAGATATGCCGCTTTCTCGTTTCATTATGATTCTATTTTAAATTTCTTCGTAATGTCCTGAAGTTCTTCCGCCATGTTTGCCAACGTTTCCGCTGAAGAGCTGATTTCTTCCATGGAAGCAAGCTGTTCTTCCGCCGAAGCTGCGATATCCTGAATGCCTGCTGAGCTTTCTTTCGCCACTGCAGAAATATCTTCAACAGCACTTGACACTTCCTGTGATCCGGCTGACAGTTGTTCAACCGTCGCGTTCAAGTTTTGCAATTCGCCGGAAATTTGGGTTGTCATCTCATAGATTTGTTTAAAGCTTTCCGCTGTTTGATCCGTAATCTGCAAGCCTTCTTTCACTTCATGATTCACGGATTGGAACATTGTAAGTGAGGTGCTGATTTCCCTGACAATCTCTTGAATTAATCCTTCAATTTCCTTGGCGGAGTCTGCTGATTGTACAGCAAGTTTTCTAACCTCTTCCGCAACTACTGAGAAACCTCTTCCGTATTCTCCCGCTCTTGCCGCCTCAATCGCAGCATTTAATGCAAGCAGGTTGGTTTGATCAGCAATGCCGTTAATCACATTCAAGATGCTTGTGATGTCTTGCGATTTTGTTTCAAGGCCCTTCACAACAGCTTCCGCTTTTTGAACGGATTGGTCAATTGTTTTCATCTGGCCGACTGTATGCTCCACCAGCTTTTCTCCGCTGCCCGCTGCCTCAGAGGACTGAATCGATGATTTCGTAATGGTTGAAGAGGCCTGAGCCACTTTTGAAATCCCCTCGTTCATTTGAGAAAGATGATTTGAGCTTGTTTCCAGTTTCTCGCTTTGTGCCTCGTTGCCATCTGAGAACTGTTCGATGGCAAGTGTAATATGTTCAGTTGCCTTGCTTGTTTGGGCTGCGCTTGCTGTCAGCTCCTCAGAAGATGAAGCGACGTTTTCTACAGACGTTTGAATAACGCCGATTACAGAACGCAATGATGCAGACATTTCATTAAAGCTTTCGCCAAGCTGGCCAAACTCGTTTTTCGAGTGAATGTCAATGACTTCTGTGAGATCTCCGCTGCTGATTTTTGCAGACGTTGAGACAAGTTTTCTTAACGGCTTGGTGATGGCACGGATAATATAGAGTATGAGTATGCCGCCGATTACTATTGACACGCATAGAATGATAACCGCAGTGTTCAGCACCGGGCTTGAAGCATCTTGCAATTCACTGACAAAATATGTGCCCGCGATTTTCCAGCCAGTCAGTTTATTTGTCGTAAAGGCCATTTTCTTTTCTTTGCCTTCGAATGTATATTCAAATGAGCCTTCTTTTTTGGAATATACTTGGTTTGTCCAATCGCCGGAACCGGTTGTCCCCGGCTTAATGGTCGGATGGGCGATATATTTTTTGTTGCCTGTCGTAATAAATGCAAAGCCTTCTTTACCGATTTTGATTCTTTTTGATGCAGTAAGCACTTCATCCAGGTTTAAATCCAGCGCTATAACCCCTGAACCGTCTTTTAATTGTTTTGAAATTGTGACAACGATATCTCCTGTCGCTTCATCGGTATACGGTTCTGAGAAAACAGCCTGTCCTTTTTCCGCAACCGCCTGTTTGTACCAGTCACGTCCTGTCGGATCGAAACCTTTCGGAACACCGCTATCCGGATATTTATAAAGCTTCTTATCTTCTGAGGCAGCATAGATTGCGCCTACATCGTCGTTAAGTGTCGTGTACTGCTTAAATTTCTCTTTCAGTAATGTTTTGTTTTTGCCTAACAATATGTCTTTATCAACTGTCTCACTATAATAATCTATTGCTTTTACTTTATCTTCTAATTTATTTTGCAGCGTACTGTTTAGTTCTTCAACATTTCCCTTCGCACTGCTTATGAGCTCTCTGTCTAACGCGTTCCAAGCTGATTGATAACTGAAATATGCTAAAACCCCAACCGGCAAAATAAGCACTGCCAGAAACGCAGCGATTAGCGGTTTGCTGATCGATGGCTGTTTGATCCATTGTATGAATTTTCCCATTCTCGTTGACTCCTCCTTTAAGATAAATCTAATATCGTCAAACTAGGATAAAAGGTTTAATAAAAAAACTAAAAAAAACACCCAAGCGCAAAAGCTTGGGTGTTAAGGCTTATTATTCAATTTTGAATCGTTTGGTCATATCCCGAAGCTCTTCCGCCATAGAGGAAAGGGTCTCTGCAGACGAGCTGATTTCTTCCATGGAAGCTAGCTGCTCTTCAGCTGACGCCGCGATATCTTGTATATGCGCTGAGCTTTCTTTTGAAATCGATGCAATGTGCTCAGACGCTCCCGAAACTTCTTCGGAGCTGGCAGAAAGCTGCTGAACCGTCGCACTCATATTTTGCAGTTCGCCGGCGATTTGGTTCGTCATTTCAGAAATGCGTTTGAAGCTCATTTCTGTTTTATCTGTGATGTCAAGTCCTGTCTGCACCTCTTGATTGACAGATTGGAACATGCCGAGTGATGTATTGATTTCCTTCACAATTTCGATGATTAATCCTTCAATCTCTTTTGCTGAATCTGCTGACTGTACTGCCAGTTTTCTTACTTCTTCCGCTACAACGGAGAAGCCGCGGCCGTACTCGCCTGCGCGCGCTGCTTCAATTGCTGCGTTTAAGGCAAGCAGGTTCGTCTGGTCTGCGATGCCGTTGATCACACGCAAAATGTTTGTAATATCTTTCGATTTCGTTTCCAATCCGCGTACGACTTGCTCCGCTTCTTTAACGGACTTGTCAATGACATTCATTTGGCCGACGGTTTGATGAACAAGCTTGCCGCCTTCACTTGCAATTTCTGTCGATTGAACAGATGAATCAGTGATCACTTCAGAAGCTTGAGCCATATTCGTCAACCCGTCATTCATTTGATATATGTGCTCTGCTGCCGTTTCAATGTTTTCGTTTTGTTTTTCATTGCCGTTAGAAAATTGTTCAATCGCCAATGTAATGTGCTCTGTTGCCTTGCTCGTTTGCGCAGCTGATGCAGTGAGCTCCTCAGAGGAAGCGGCAACATTATCTACGGAATCCTGGATGGCGTGTATGAGAGAACGAAGTGACGACGCCATATTGTTAAAGCTTTTGCCGAGCTCGCCCAATTCATCTTTTGAACGGATATCAATGGTTTCCGTCAAATCTCCCTCGCTGATCCGCTTAGAGGAACCGACAAGCTGTTTCAGCGGTGTTGTAATCGACCGAATGATCAATGTCATGACGATAATCCCTATGATAATAGCTGCGGCCAAGACAATTAAAGCAAGGTGAAGGACAGGCTGGGCTGCCTCATGGATTTCATCCAAATACATGGTGCCGCCGATCTTCCATCCCGTCAACTTGTTTGTGTCAAAGGCCATTTTTTTCTTATCGCCATCCATGGTGTATTGAAAATCGCCTTTATCAGCGTTCAGCATCTTATCGAGCCAGTCGCCTTTTAATTCAGTTCCTGATTTTTCATTCGGGTGTGCGACAACTTTTTTGTCCTTCGTCATGATAAATGCGTAGCCTTGTGTGCCGATGTTGACTTTTTTGGTTGTTTTCAGCAGATTTTCAATCGTCATGTTGATTGCAATAACGCCTGAACCATCTTTTGTCTGCTGGGCGATTGTCACAACCATCGTATTTGTCGACGCGGTTTTATAAGGGTCTGTGATCACGACTTTCCCTTTATTTGCAACCGCTTTTTTGTACCAGTCGCGTTCAACCGGATTATAGCCGCTTGGCATCGGAAGATCCGGATAACGGGTAAAGTGTCCTTTTGTGTCGCTTGTATAAATGGATTCTACATCCTTGTTAAGGCTGATATATTGTGAGAATTTCTCTGCAATGCTTGCATTGCTTTTTGCATTGTATTTCTCTTTTGTCAGCCATTCGCTGAAATAATCAGCACTGTTTTCTTTTTCGCCGATGCTGGTGTTAATGATTTCGTTTAATTGCTGTACATTTTCCAATGCGCTCCCCATCATCTGTCTGTCGAGTGAGCTGCTAGCCGATTGATACGCAAAGATCGCCAATATGACAACCGGTATGATGAGGATCGACAGAAAGGAAACGAGAAGCTTCCGTGTAATTGATCTTTGTTTTATGAGTTGGAGTATTTTTTTCATCATTCATTTCTCCTTTTTTATGCTACCCTTCATATCGGCTGGAAATGGGTAAATATATACAGCAAAAAAGAAGAAATTTAACAAAAGTAACTAATTTCCCATAAATAAATAGTATTTTAGACCTATTATTTATCTACTTTAAATTGTTTTGTCAGATCACGGAGTTCTTCAGACATTCTTTCAAGCGTCAGTGCAGATGAACTAATCTCCTCCATGGATGCCAGCTGTTCCTCAGCTGAAGCGGCGATATCTTGGATGCCATCCGAGCTTTCCTTAGAAATTGCTGTGATATCATTTGAAGCTGCGGAAATTTCTTGAGCTCCCGCTGACAGCTCCTCAACCGTCGCATTCATGTTTTGCAGCTCGGAAGCAATTTGATTGGTCATTTGAGATATATGTTTGAAGCTCTGTTTAGTTTCATCCGTCATGACAAGCCCTGTTTCAACTTCTTTGTTTACGGACTGAAGCACGTTCAGTGATGTGTGAATTTCCTTTACGATTTCACTGATCAGCGATTCAATTTCTTTTGCCGAGTCAGCCGACTGTACCGCGAGCTTTCTCACTTCCTCAGCGACGACTGAAAAGCCACGGCCGTATTCACCCGCTCTGGCCGCTTCAATGGCAGCATTTAAAGCCAAAAGATTGGTTTGATCCGCAATACCGTTGATGACACGCAAAATATTTGTGATATCCTTTGATTTGATCTCCAGCCCTTTCACCACTTGTTCCGCTGCTTTTACGGAATGGTCAATTGTGTTCATTTGACCGGCTGTTTTCTGGACGAGTGTCTCCCCTTTACTTGACACTTCTGTTGAATCTGCGGATGTTTCTGTAATCACTGCTGCAGCCCGCGCCAGCTCTGCCAATCCGTCATTCATTTCATTAATTTGTTCGGTTGTCGTTTCTATTTTCTCGCTTTGGCTCTCACTGCCGTTTGAAAATTGCTCGATAGCCATCGTAATGTGCTCAGTGGCTCTGCTTGTCTGGTCTGCCGATGCAGTCAGCTCTTCAGACGATGAGGCAACGTGTTCTACTGAGTCTTTGATCCCGTGAATGAGCGAGCGAAGCGAGTGTGCCATATGATTGAAGCTCTCGCTCAGAACACCGAGTTCATCTTTTGAATTGATTTCAATCGTTTCGGTTAGATCGCCTTCACTAATTTTTTCAGCGGATGCGACAATGCGTCTCAATGGCTTTGTGATGGATCGAATCACAAAATAAATCGCCGTCATTCCAGCTGCGATGGCAATTGCCAGAACGATTGAAGCCATGATCAGAACCCTGCTTGCAGCATCGTGAATCTCGTTTGCATACATCGTGCCGCTAATTTTCCAGCCTGTTGTTTCGCTTGTTGCAAATGCCATTTTTTTCTTTTTGCCTTTGTACGTATATTCAAAGTCCCCGCTTTTATCCTTGTAGAGCTTATCAACCCAGTCCCCTTTTAGCTCTGTTCCCGCTTTTTCTCCGGAGTAGGCGATGACTTTCTTGTTTTGGCTCAAAATAAAAGCATAGCCTTCTTTTCCGATATTGATTCCTTTCGCGGTAGTGACTAAGTCATCAATTTTCATATCAATGGCGACAACGCCTGACCCATCCACCGTTTGACGGGCGATGGTGACGACCATTTTTCCTGATGAAATCGATTCATAAGGCTCAGTGACAATTGTTTTGCCTTTATTGGCCATTGCTTCTTTGTACCAATCTCGTTCCAAAGCATTAAAGTCGCTTGGCATGTCAGCGTACGGATAACGTGTGAAGTCCCCGTCTTTGCCGCTTGAAAATACCGCAGCGACATTATCATTCATTTGGATAAATTGTTTAAATTCCTGTTTCAGCTCTGTTTTCTTTTTATCCTGAAATTTTTCTGCTGTAGCCCAATCGCTGAAATATGCGAGGCTTTTTTCAGTAGTGCTGATTTTATCATCAATGATGTGATCTAATATCTGAACATTTTCCTTTGCGCTTTGCGTCATCTGTACATCAAGTGAGGCAACTGCTGATTGATAAGCGCTAACCGAAAGGGCGGTTATCGGAACAATTAAGATCAGCAGGAAAGAAATAATAAGTCTCCTTGCAATTGATGATCTGCGAATAGTGGTGAGTGTTTTTTTCATTTCCTTTTGAACCTTCTTTCAATAATTTACAAATTATATCGGCGGATCTTCCTTTAAATTACATTGAAAATGGAGGAAAAAATGAAAAATAGTTCTAAATTCACCTGTTAAACTAGGACTTTATTATTGTTTACCATATAAAAAAACAGCGCTTTGATAGCGCTGTTTTTCGGTTTTTACTCGATTTTAAATTGTTTCGTCAGATCGCGAAGCTCTTCTGCCATCTGCGCAAGAGTCGTCGCTGAGGAACTGATTTCTTCCATGGAAGCAAGCTGTTCTTCAGCTGATGCGGCAATGTCCTGGATGCTTGCCGAGCTTTCTTTCGACACGTCTGCAATGCCGCTGACTGCTGCTGAAACATGCTGTGAACGGTCTGACAGCTGCTCGACGGTGGAATTCATCGTCTGCAGCTTGCCCGCGATTTCGTTTGTCATGCTGAAAATGCTCTGGAAGCTTTCTTTTGTATTGTCTGTGACAACAAGTCCGGACTGTACTTCCTGATTGACCTCTTTAAACATGTGAAGAGAGGTGTCGATTTCTGCGACGATTTCTTGGATCAGCTTTTCGATTTCTTTCGCTGAATCGGCTGATTGGACAGCCAGCTTGCGCACCTCCTCCGCTACGACAGAGAAGCCGCGTCCTGACTCTCCGGCACGCGCCGCTTCAATGGCTGCATTTAGTGCAAGCAGATTTGTTTGGTCAGCGATTCCGTTGATGACTCTCAAAATGCTTGTGATGTCTTTTGATTTTCCTTCTAAGCCTTTGACAACAGCTTCAGCCTGCTGAACAGATTGATTAATCGAGTTCATTTGTCCGACTGTCTGCTGCACAAACTTCTCACCCGTTCCGGCGATTTCCGTTGATTGGATAGATGCCTTTGTAATATCTGACGATGTTTGTGAGACTTGCTGGAGTCCTTCATTCATTAAGTTCAGCTGATGAGAGCTGGATTCAACCTTTTCGCTTTGCTCCTCGTTTCCGTTTGAGAACTGCTCAATCGCCATCGTAATATGCTCGGTGGCTTTACTCGTCTGCCCGGCAGATGCGGTAAGCTGTTCGGAAGATGCGGCCACATTGTTCACCGAGTCCTGAATAGCGCTGATCAGAGAGCGGAGAGATTGTCCCATTTCATTGAAGCTTTCCCCAAGCTCTCCAAGCTCATCCTTTGAATGGATTTCGATCGTTTCGGTCAGATCCCCCCTGCTGATCGTTTTCGATGATTGAACAAGACGTTTTAACGGTTTTGTAATCGAACGAACGATAAACAGAATTAAAATTCCGCCTGCCACAATGGAAGCAATCAGCACAATCATTCCTGTTGTCAGCACAGACTTTGAGGCATCCTTAATTTCATCCATATACATTGTGCCGGCTATTTTCCAACCAGTCAGTTCGTTTGTAGTATAGGTCATCTTTTTATCTTCGTTATTAAGAGTATACTGGAGTTCACCGCTGTCATTCGCATACATTTTGGCTACCCAGTCGCCTGAAAGCTTTTCTCCAGCCTTATGGTTCTTGTGGGCGACATAGGTTTTGTTTTTTGTTGCAATGAAAGCATAACCTTCTTTTCCGACCTTGATTTGTTTCATTTGTTCTAACAATTTATCAATGGTAATATCCATGGCGACAACGCCAGATCCGTCCTTCAGCTCCTGTGCAATGGTAATGACCATGCTTCCGTCACTCGCAGCCACGTAAGGATCTGTCACGACAATTTCACCGCCGGCCTTCATCGCATCCTGGTACCAAGGGCGTTGTCTCGGGTCGTATCCTTCCGGCAATTTTTCTTTTGGCGCTTGTACATAAGTGCCGTTATCTGCGCCCCCATAAATTCTGGCTACTCCTTGATTAATAGATACATATTGTGAAAATTTAGCTTTGATCTCTTCTTGATTTGATTTCCCTTTGAATGCGGATCTTTTAAGAGATTCACTGAAAAAGGTGACTGCTTTCGCTTTTTCTCCCAGATCATTTGTAACAGTTGTATTAAATGTATCGACACTGTTTTTCGCATTTCCCATAATTTCCTGATCCAGCTTTCCGCTGGCGCTTCGGTAAGAGCTAAATTCTAATATAAGAATAGGGATAATGAGAATCGCAATAAATGAGACGATTAATTTCTTTGAAATAGACGGTTTCTTCAGCCAATTGATAAAAGTCTTCATGTCACTTGCTCCTTCAGGTTTGATACAGTATATATCGGCTGCTTAAAAAAGTTTTAAAATAAAAAATGGAAGAAGTTCTTTTTGGCTGTCTTCTGCCTTTTTAACTTTCATTGCCCAAGCTCTTTGCATATCTTATAAAAAACAAGGGGGGCTAAACATGATTATTGTATCAGGACAATTGCTCCGTCCCCAGGATATTGAAAATTGGCAGATTGATCAAAATCTGAATCCGCTCTTAAAAGAGATGATTGAGACGCCTGTTCAGTTTGATTATCATTCAATTGCTGAACTGATGTTTGAGCTTAAACTGCGGATGAATATTGTAGCAGCGGCAAAGACGCTGCACAAAAGCGGGGCGAAGTTTGCCACTTTTTTAAAAACATACGGGAATACAACGTATTGGAGGGTTTCACCGGAGGGCGCCTTGGAGCTGAAATACAGAATGCCGCCTTCAAAAGCGATTCGGGACATTGCAGAGAACGGCCCGTTTTATGCGTTTGAATGCGCAACCGCAATCGTTATCATTTATTACTTGGCCTTAATCGATACAATCGGAGAAGATAAATTCAATGCCAGCTTTGACAGAATTATTTTATATGACTGGCATTATGAGAAATTGCCGATATATACGGAAACAGGACACCACTTTTTCCTTGGAGATTGTTTGTATTTTAAGAATCCTGAATTTGATCCGCAAAAGGCGCAATGGAGAGGCGAAAATGTGATACTACTGGGGGAAGATAAATATTTTGCCCATGGTCTTGGAATCTTAAACGGAAAGCAAATTATTGATAAGCTGAATTCTTTTAGGAAAAAAGGAGCCTTACAGTCAGCCTACCTTCTGTCTCAGGCGACCAGACTGGATGTTCCGTCTCTTTTCCGCATCGTCCGCTAAAAAGCCCCATCGCCTATTTTCCGGACGATGGGGTTTCAAATGCCTTTCGTTTTCGATAGAAGGGGGCTGTGCCGAAATATTGGTTCACAGCCCACTCCATTTTTTCAAGGTCATTTCTTGTCACGATTGGATCCTGGCTGCTCCATTTGATAAAGCGGACAAAATAGTAGCCTTTGATAGGAACCATTGTAACTTTTGAGTGAGGCCAGCCTTCAAATACAAACTCAATTTTCCCTCTTTTTTTATAAGAATATTGAAGAATGTTCATATCTGTCACCTCAGTTTATCAAGTTACGTTCGGCAAAGCTCGGTACGTTTACATCCATTGATTGACTATCCCTCATGCAGGCTTTCCTGGAAACAAAGGGTGAGGCGCGTGTCTCTTTCCCTCGCTTTTTATTTCGCATATGGACGAATGCCAAGCGCGCCTTCATTCGATAAAGCGGCAGCCGGGGCGGGTGTGACAAGCCCTCCGGCTATCGGCGTTTGTTCAGCGATCATGCTTTTGTCAAAAAAACAGCCTATTATCCCATCATTTTGATATAGCATGTCCGGGTGCGAGGGCCGTCAAATTCACAGAAATAAATGCCCTGCCACGTTCCAAGAATGAGCCGGCCGTTTTCCACAATGACATGCTGTGAAGCTCCGACTGTACTCGACTTCATGTGTGCAGCTGTATTGCCCTCCATATGGCGGTCCAGCTCATGTTCCCACGGATAAACCTCATCAAACCTTCTGAGCATATCTTTTTTGACGTCCGGATCGGCATTTTCATTAATTGTAATGCCCGCAGTCGTATGCGGACAGTAAATCAGCGCTGCGCCGCTCGTTATACCTGTTTCTTGAAGAAACGCTTCCACCTCCCGGGTGATATCAATCATTTCATCTCGTTTGGTTGTTTTGATTTGCAGTGTTTTCAGCATTTGTTTCTCCTTTCGTTTGTCCGCTCTCATCGCTTAATTCGTTCTGTGTTCTTTTTTTTCCTGTTAAACCGCTCTCATAAACCCGATAAAACAAAAAAACTCCAGTCTAAGGCTGGAGTTTAGCACCATAGATATATTCTTGCTTCATACGGCTTTAAGAGTGCTGATGTCATATGCTTGTGCGGCTCTGTTTCAATATTTGACAAGACGAGTGCATCTGATGACAATGGCAATCCAGAGTGCCTGAACAACGCCGGTGTTCCTGTCAGATTGGCCGCAATCAGTGCAGTATGGCTCTCGTTTTTCCGAAGATATGCAAAGATTTGCTGATCTTCCGGTAAAATGAGCTCGTATGTCCCGTTAATAAAAACATCATATGTTTGGCGCAGCTTGATCAAGCTTTTGTAAAAATGGTAAACGGATGTTTTATCGTTTTTTTGCGCCTCGGCATTCAGCCATTTGTAATTCTCATTGATTCCGATCCACGGTTTGGCCTCAGAAAATCCGGCGTATGGACCAGCATTCCATTGCATCGGCGTTCGCGAATTGTCTCTTCCCTTTTTCCAGACAATCTTCATCACATCCTCGTGTGATGTGCCTTTCGCCGTTTTTGTTTCATACAGGCGTTTCATTGCGACATCATCATAGTCATCAATAGATGGAAAAGCCACGTTCGTCATCCCGAGTTCCTGTCCCTGATAAATAAACGGTGTGCCTTTCATGAGAAAATAAACAGCGGAAAGCGCTTTTGCACTTTCTTTCAGGTACACTCCGTCGTCTCCCCACACAGAAACTGAACGGGGCTGGTCGTGATTCTCCATAAACAAAGCATTCCAGCCGATCCCTTCCAGACTGTCCTGCCAGTCAGTTAAAATTCGTTTAAATGCAACGATATCAATACTTTCATTGATCTCTACATCCCACAGGCCGAGATGCTCAAATTGAAAAATCATGCTGAATATGCCGTTTTTTTCTCCAGCCCAATCAGCTGCTTCTTTTGCAGCGACGCCGTTTGCTTCACCAACTGTCATAATCGGATAGCGGGAAAATGTGTTTTCCTTCAGCTCTGTTAACAAATCCATAATGCCGTCAGCATTCATATGATAAGGAAAGGAAGGGACATAGTCCAGCCCCTTTGGATTCGGCATGTCGGGAAGCCCTTCTTTTTTCTTAATATGCGTAATGGCATCCACCCGAAATCCGTCAATTCCTTTATCAAGCCACCAATTGATCATGTCATAAACGGCATTCCTCACCTGTTCATTTTCCCAATTCAAATCAGGCTGTTTTTTATCAAAAAGGTGCAGATAATACTGGCTTGTCTTTTGATCATACTCCCAAGCCGGCCCGCCGAAAATACTTTCCCAATTGTTGGGCGCTTTTCCGTTTTTGCCATCTTTCCAAATATACCAGTCGCGCTTTTCCGAGTGTATGGATGAACGGGATTCTATGAACCATGGATGTTCGTCGCTTGTGTGGTTCACAACGAGATCCATAATCAGCTTCATCCCCAGATCATGAATGTCACCAAGCAGTTCATCAAAATCTTCCATGGTGCCAAACTCGCTTAATATGTTTTGATAATCCCGGATATCATAGCCATTATCAGCATTCGGTGAGTCATACAGCGGGCAAATCCATATGACGTCAGCGCCCAGCTCTTTTATGTAAGAAAGCTTGGATCTGATTCCTTGAATATCCCCAATTCCGTCGCCATTTGAATCTTTAAAACTGCGGGGGTAAATTTGGTAAACAACGGCTTCCTTCCACCAAGCCTTTTTCATACAGCCACTCCTTCCCAGTGTACCGGTCTTATATATCCTATGTAGAAAAAAGGCTACACAGCATTGCTTTTTAAGAAATGACTTGATGACACAAAAAACAGCCGTTCGTTCCCCGGCTGTTTTTTATTAAAAATCAGTTTTTTTAATTTCTACAAAACGGATGTGATGATCTTCGGCGTCGAGGATTTTAAATTCACAGCCCTCCGCATGTATCACATCCCCTGCTTTCAGCTCCATTTTTTGCGTTAGAAGCCAGCCTGCAATCGTATCAATTTCTTCATTTTCAATCGCAATGTCGAGAAGGTCATTCACTTCGTCTATTAGCGCTTTTCCATCCATCACATAATGGTGCTCGCCCTTTTTCAGGATGTGCGGTGTTTCATCCTGATCATACTCATCGCGGATTTCCCCGACGATTTCCTCTATAATATCCTCTACAGTGACAAGCCCCGCCGTTCCCCCGTATTCATCTACGAGAATCGCCATGTGAATCCGCTCCTTCTGCATGCGGATTAAAAGCTGCTGAACAGGAATGCTTTCAATGACTCTGATAACGGGCCTCATGATTTGATTCAGCTTTATCGGCTGGCCGAGAAAATAAGCTTTAAACATATCTTTGCTGTTGATGATCCCTAAAATATGATCCTTGTCATCTTTGATGACAGGGTAGCGTGTATACCGTTCATTAATGATGTGATGAATTGCCTCTTCAAGCGACTGCTCCAGAGAGATAACCGCAATTTCTGTCCGCGGAATCATAATCTCTCTCGCTACCCGGTTGTCAAATTCAAAAATCTTATTTACATAGCGGAATTCAGACTGATTGATTTCTCCCTTTTCATAGCTTTCAGAAAGGATCAGCCTTAGTTCCTCTTCGCTGATGACAACCTCATGCTCCTTTACTGAATGAAAGCCAAACAATTTCACAAGAAAGCTTGCAGAGCCGTTTAATGCCTTAATAAACGGGTACGTGATTTTATAAAACCAGATCAGCGGCTTTGCAATCCATAAGCTTACAGCTTCAGCTTTTTGAATAGAAACCGTTTTCGGGGCAAGCTCCCCCATCACCACATGCAAAAAAGTGACGATGATAAATGCAACTACAAATGTGACAATGTGGTTAAACGGTTCCGGCATGCCTGTCATTGTAAATAAGGGATGAAGAAAACGTTCAAATGTAGGTTCACCAAGCCACCCAAGGCCGAGGGCTGTAATCGTAATCCCGAGCTGGCAGGCTGATAAATACTCGTCAAGATTGGAGATGATTTTATGTGCGGCTAGTGCTCGGCTGTCACCGCTTTCGATGAGCTGATTGATTTTTGAACCTCTGATTTTGACGATCGCAAATTCCGCTGCAACGAAAACAGCCGTAATGCCAATCAAAACAAAAATGGCGATCAATTGTAAAATAAGCAAAAAAAGCCCTTACCATAAATGGTAAGGGGCCACCTCCTTAACGTTAATTCTCATCACGACCGTTTAAGAAAATCATCACAAAACGAAGTAGTTCAAACAGGGAAACCAGGGCGGCGGCCACATACGTTAAGGCAGCAGCACTCAGCACTTTATTTACCCCATTTTCTTCATTGTTTCGGATGAATCCTTCTGACACAATAATCTGCTTCGCACGTGAACTTGCATTGAATTCGACAGGCAATGTAATCAGCTGGAAAAAGACTGCCGCTGAAAACAGTATGATGCCAAGCCCGATCAAATTCAGGCTGCCGAGAAGCATGCCTCCTAAGAAAAGCAAAGGAGCTACACCGGATGCAAAATTCACGACTGGGAAGATTTTATGTCTCAGCACAAGCGCACCATATGACTCCTGATGCTGCAAGGCATGTCCGACTTCATGGGAAGCTACGGATATGGCGGAAATTGAGCGGCCGTAATAGACCGGCTCAGATAAACGCACCACCCGTCTTGTCGGGTCGTAATGGTCTGTTAAAGTGCCTCTTACCGGTTCGACCGGCACGTCGTAAAGACCGTTTATATCTAAAATCCGTCTTGCCGTTTCTGCCCCTGTACGTCCGCTTGAGGCTTCCACTTTTGAATATTTTTCAAAGTTGCTCTTTACTTTAAATTGTGCCCAAAACGACAATCCCAATGCGGCTATTGTTAAAAATATAAACAGCATTTTTTCATCATCCTTTTTCCATGATCATTTCTCTATTACGATTATTTTAATGAGTTTTCTTTCCCGTGTACAGAAATGCGCTTTTTCTTCCGGCTTGGAGCACACAATCCAATCAGCAAAAAGAACAGGCCTGCTGAAAATAAATAAAAGGCGAAACTGCCGGCCAGTTCTTTCAGAAAATGAAGCCAGGAGAAGCTTCCGGAAAAGTGATTATATGAATTCAAATCGAAAATAAATAAAATCACCGCGGATGCCGCCAGCTGCGTACCGATTAAAACCACGATCGTTCTTTGAAAGATCGTCATCTTTTTCATCCTTTTTGTTTTAGTTTATGGAGAAATCCGGTTTTATATGTTTTGTACATTTTTTGAAAAACATCACCGGAAGTGGGACATACTGTTAGAAAAAAGCACGGGTGTGATGGAAGCTATGAAAGTGACGAGTGAGGAAAAGGAACAGCTGAGCACAGCAATCGACCGAATGAATGAAGGACTGGACGCGTTTATCCAGCTGTATAATGAATCGGAAATTGATGAACCGCTTATTCAGCTTGATGATGATACAGCCGAGTTAATGAAGCAGGCCCGAGATAAGTACGGCCAGGAAAAGCTAAATGAGAAATTAAATACAATTATTAAACAGATTTTATCCATCTCAGTATCTGAAGAAGGAGAAAAAGAATGAAATCAAATCGGATATTTATTTCATGGCTCAGGTGGCCGTTATTTATCCGAATCGGGGTTATTATTTTATGTCTGATTCTTTTGTTCGGCCAAATCATTTATATACTTGAGCCTAAGCAGTTCACTTCGGTATTCGAAGGCATTTGGTGGGCTGTCGTTACGGTTTCTACAGTCGGTTATGGAGACTATGTGCCGCACACGCCGCTGGGACAGGCAGCCGGAATACTGCTGATTTTGAGCGGAGCAAGCTTTGTCACAGCGTATTTCGCTACGTTATCAGCGGCCGCATTCAGCAGACAGCATCGCTACATTGAAGGAAAAGTTGCTTACAAAGGCCGGGACCACATCATTCTGATCGGGTGGAATGAAAAAACAAACCGGCTTTTGAAGGACCTTCAGCTTGCCGCCCCTTCCAAAACAGTCGTACTAATCGATGAATCCTTAACAGAAGGCCCGCTTATTGAAAACGTTCATTTCATACGCGGGCACGCTGCCGATGATGGGACACTGAAACGGGCCAATATTACTGAAGCGGAATCAGTAATGATTACTGCCGATCAGTATAAAAGTGAAACTGATGCTGATATGCTGTCAGTGCTGACTCTTTTATCTGTTAAAGGGCTTAATCCCCTTGCTTACTGCATCGTCGAAATTTTGACTGATCGTTTTGTCACCAATGCGGAGCGGGCAGGCGCAAACCAAATCATCGGAACTTCAGAATTTATCAGCCGGGCGATGCTGCAGCATTACCAAGTCAAGTTACGGCCGTCTAAACAGCAGAACGGAATCAAGCTGACACTTGATCAGCATGTGGAGCTTCTTGCTGTTCCTGACGAACTAAAGGGAGCGGCTTACAAAACCTGTGTTCTCTATTTCCTTGATCACAACACAACAATTATAGGCGTACAAAAAAAGGAGGGACCGATGCTTTCCCCTCCTCTTACATACAAGGTGCTCGAAACAGACCAATTCCTTGCCATCTAGTGTAACAGAACATCCTCCAATTCTTTCACGAGAGAGGCGCCGATATCCAAAAATGCCGGATCAATTTCCGCGTCCCGCCTTTCCGGTTCGGAAAATTGATTAAACAGTGATTGGAAAGGCCCTCCCTCGGCGTGATCGTCAACATCCGCCTGAAACACCTGTCTCAGCATAAATGGCGTTCCGATCCGGACGGCCGCCCCTCGTTCATCGAGACTGCCCTGTACCGCATTGACGGGAATTCTTAAAAATAAATAGCCGTCTCTATCATCAATTTTATAATCAAAGTAGCCATGATCGTATTCCCAGCCGCCGTTTATCACATAACCGAGCGGCTTCATCACTTGTTCCAGTTCTTGAAGCAGAAAAGACTGCCCATCTATCGCGGAAGGTATTGGTATCATCAGAATGCCCCTTTTTTCACTTATCCTGTCCCGCCGAACAAGACTTCATTCAGAGCGCCTACATGGAAATCGTTGTTTCTTTCGCGCGGCCAACAGAAAAGAAAGCGCATTCAATTAAGAAGTAAACAGCCATTGCCGCTGCAAGCCATACAGCTGAATCCCAAGACACATAAACAACCGTTGCATAGAGTCCTAATTTAGTGAAAAGAGTATGGGTTCGTTTTAAATGCAAAATCCGATGTACCGCATCGGTAAAAAGGGCAAGCGGCAAACCAATGAGAAGAAAGGCGTGGATGAAAAAATGTGACAGCGTGCCGCCAAAGCTTGAAGAAAACTCTGTATACACGGCATCAAAGGAGATAAGGAAACTTAAAATAGCTGCAGAAAAACCGGCAATGATGAGATGTTTAACCAATTGTTTCATGAACATCAGCACCTTTCTGATTTTATAAAAAGCCGACCGGCAAATGCCAGTCAGCTTTCTCACATTAATCTTCCAGACGTTTTTCAAGCTCTGCTTTTTTCTCTTCAAAGCCAGGTTTGCCGAGTAACGCAAACATATTGACTTTATACGCTTCTACACCAGGCTGGTCAAACGGATTGACGCCAAGGAGGTAACCGCTCATCGCGCAGGCTTTTTCGAAGAAATATACAAGGTATCCAAAAGTATATGCATTCAGCTCAGGAATGTTAACGATTAAGTTCGGAACATTTCCGTCTGTATGGGCAAGCATTGTACCTTGGAATGCTTTTTTGTTAACGAAATCAACAGTTTTACCGGCTAAATAGTTCAAGCCGTCAAGATCGTTATCCGCTTCCTCAATTGTCAGTTCATGTTTAGGCTTCTCTACGTTCAGGACCGTTTCGAATAAATCTCTGCGGCCTTCTTGTACATACTGGCCTAAAGAATGAAGGTCTGTTGAATAGTTCGCTGAAGAAGGATAAATGCCCTTCTCATCTTTCCCTTCGCTTTCTCCGAACAGCTGCTTCCACCATTCCGCAAAGTATTGAAGCGCCGGTTCGTAGTTGATGAGCATTTCAATTGTTTTGCCCTTATTATAAAGGACATTGCGAACAACCGCATATTGGTATGCTGGGTTATCTTCCAGTTCAGATGTTGCAAAATCTTTGCTCGCATCCAGGGCGCCTTTCATCATGTCATCAATGTTGACGCCGCTGACAGCAATCGGCAAGAGACCTACAGCTGTTAAAACTGAATAACGGCCGCCGACATCGTCAGGAATAACGAATGATTCAAAGCCTTCTTCGTTAGAAAGCGTTTTTAATGCGCCGCGCTCTTTATCAGTTGTTGCATAAATCCGCGCTTTCGCTTCTTCTTTACCGTATTTCTCTTCAAGAAGCTTGCGGAAAATACGGAAAGCGATTGCAGGTTCAGTTGTCGTACCTGATTTAGAAATCACATTAATAGAGAAGTCAACATCTTCAAGAAGATCCATGACGTCTCTCATATAAGATGAACTGATGTTGTTTCCGATAAAAATGACTTGCGGATTGCCGCGTTTTGCTTTTGGCAAAGTGTTATAAAACGCGTGATTCAGCGCTTCAATCGCTGCCCGCGCTCCAAGATAAGAACCGCCAATGCCGACAACAAGCAAGACATCAGAGTCAGATTTGATTTTTTCCGCGCTTTTTTTGATGCGCGCGAATTCTTCTTTATCATAATGTTCAGGGAGGTCCACCCAGCCTAGAAAATCGCTGCCCGCGCCTGTTTTTTCATGGATATTATGATGTGCTGTTTTTACAAAGTCCCGCAGATATGTAAGTTCATGTTCGTTGAAGAAAGTCAACGCTTTTGAGTAGTCAAAGCGTACATGCGTCATTGCTTGTCCCTCCATAACGGTATAATGTTTTCATCTTTCACTTTATATGAACTTATCTGTGAAATCAAGTCAAGAAGAAAGGGCGGAATGACTGGATTCCGCCCTTTGGGTTTATAGAGACGCGCGAAGGATGGCAAGCACGTCATCTTTGTTCAATTTTTGGAAGTTGCCGAAGCCGCCGTGTTCCATTTCCTTGGCTGCGATATCAGCAATCAGCTCAAGCTTTTCTTCTCCAATATTGTAATCAGCAAGACGAGAAGGTGCACCGAGGCTTGTCCAGAACGCAGACAGTTTATCGATTCCTTCAAGCGCAATTTCTTTATCTGTTTTGCCTTCAGTATCAATGTCAAACATGTTGAGCATAAGGTTTTTAAAACGGCCTACATTTGTATCAAGCGTGTATCTCATCCAATTTGGGAACAGTATTGCCAAACCGCCCGCGTGCGGAATATCATATACAGCTGAAACAGCGTGTTCCATTGTATGAGAAGCCCAGTCACCGAAGTATCCCATTTGGAGCGTGCCGTTTAAAGCAATTGTACCAGCATACAAAATCGTTTCACGAAGTTCGTAGTTTTCCAGATCTTCAAGAAGCTTAGGAGCTGTTTCGATGACCGTCTGCAAAACAGCAAAGCACATTCTATCCTGAAGCGGCGTGTTTTCAACATTGTGGAAGTATTGTTCGAATACGTGGCTCATCATGTCAACCATGCCGTATACTGTTTGATTTTCTGGAACGGTGAACGTATTTTCAGGGTCTAAAATAGAGAAACGCGGATGAGTGACATTGCTGCCCCATACAAATTTCTCGTTTGTTTCCCAGTTTGTAATCACGGAATCAGGGTTCATTTCAGACCCTGTTGCAGCAAGAGTTAAAACAGTGCCAAACGGCAGCGCATCCTCCGCTGTTACTTTTTTGCTGAAAATATCCCAAGCGTCGCCATCGTATTTGACGCCAGCTGCGATTGCCTTTGTACAGTCAATCACACTGCCTCCGCCGACAGCAAGCAGAAAATCAATGTTATGCTCTCTGCAAAGTCCTATGCCTTTTTCCACTGTCGCAAGACGCGGGTTCGGCTCTACACCTGACAGCTCATGAACAACAGCGCCCTCTTCTTTTAAAATGCCTGTGACTTGATCATAAAGGCCGTTGCGTTTAATGCTGCCGCCCCCGTAAACAAGCAGTACATTCTTGCCGTATCGTTTGAATTCTTTTCTTAATTGTTCAAGCTGACCTTTTCCAAAAATCAGCTTTGTCGGATTATAATAAGTGAAATTTTCCATAGTAAAACCTCCAAATGATGCTGGTAAAAAACAGATTTTCCATTGTAACATAAGTTGACAAAAAAGAAAAAGGGAAGCAGCCAAACGGCTATTTCCCCTTTTTTTATAGAGATGCTTTCAAAATTGACAGCACATCTTCTTTGTTGAGTGATTTAAATTGGCCGAATGTACCGTTAGCCATTGCCTTGTCAGCAATTGTGTCAAGCTGCTCATCATTAATATCATAATCAGCAAGACGGTTCGGAGCGCCAAGGCTTGTCCAGAATGCGGACAGCTTATCGGTACCTTCAAGGGCAATTTCTTCATCCGTTTTACCTGCTTCTTCAACATCAAACACGCGAACTGCAAGCTGTTTCATGCGGGCAGGGTTTTCAGACAATGTGTGTCTCATCCAATTCGGGAACAGAATCGCCAGTCCGCCGGCATGCGGAATATCATAAACGGCTGATACTGCATGTTCAATATTATGAGTAGCCCAATCCCCTCTTGCCCCCATAGAAAGCATGCCGTTTAATGCGATTGTTCCTGTGTACAGGATCGTCTCACGCAATTCGTAATTTTCGAGATCATTGATCAGCTTAGGCGCTGTTTCAATGACTGTACGCAAAAGTGATTCACACATGCGGTCCTGATACGGCGTGTTTGATACATGATGGAAGTATTGTTCGAATACGTGGCTCATCATGTCAACCATCCCGTAGATCGTGTGGTTTTTAGGTACGGTGAATGTATTCACCGGATCAAGAATCGAAAATTTAGGGAATACGAGCGGGCTGCCCCAGCCGTATTTTTCTTTTGTTTCCCAGTTTGTAATAACAGATCCTGAGTTCATTTCTGAACCAGTTGCAGCGAGAGTCAATACCGTTCCGAATGGCAAAGCATCTTTTGGCTGATGCTTTTTCGTAACGATATCCCACGCATCACCATCATACTTCGCTCCTGCGGCAATCGCTTTTGTACAGTCGATTACGCTTCCGCCTCCGACAGCCAGCAAGAAATCAATGTTTTGTTCTTTACAGATGGCAACACCTTTATTAACAGTCGACACACGAGGATTCGGTTCCACACCTGCTAATTCATGCACGGTCGCCCCGGCTTTATTCAGCTGTTCAATCACTTGATCATACAGGCCGCTGCGTTTAATGCTGCCGCCTCCGTACACAAGCAATACGTTTTTTCCGTAAGGTTTGAGTTCCTCCGGAAGTCTTTCCACTTCGCCGCGCCCGAAAATTAATTTGGTCGGATTCCAGTATGTAAAGTTTTGCATGACATCTCCTCCTTAGATTTTTTATTATGCAGAATGTCCTCACCACATGTAAAGCAATCAGCTCTCACCGATCAGCATACCAGATGGTTTTATTTTGCAGGATGCTGGGAAAGAAGCTGATATAAGCGAGGGCAGGCCAGCTTCCCTCATATGGAGAATGCATGTATAGATTCTCCAATATGTCACAATCTATAACTGTTTTAATAATTCATGGAGGAGGTTGCAAAACATGAGTACCATTCAAAGAATTTGTCTTGTATTAACCATCATTGGCGCCATTAACTGGGGACTGATCGGATTTTTCCAATTTGACTTAGTAGCGGCTATCTTCGGCGGCCAAGGGTCAGCTCTTTCCCGAATCATTTACGGACTTGTCGGAATCGCCGGCTTAATCAACCTCGGTCTGCTATTTAAGCCAAACGAGGAAAGATCACGTGAAGAAGCAGCAAATCCTGAAATGCGATAGGATATCAATCACGCTGAAATAGGATTTTGCATGAAATCAAAAGCACCGAACATTCCTGTCCGGTGCTTTTTTTCATGCTTATTTTTTGATAAGGTCTTTGCGGTTGGACATTTCGATCCACTCTTCAAGCTTATCTTTTAATGTGTTGAAACCTTGTGGTGTAGAAGCTTCTTCGCTTACTTGAGCAGCTTTAGGTTTTCTTGGTTTGCTTTCTTTTTTCTCAGGCGCAGCTTGTGTCGCACGAATTGAAAGGCTGATTTTGCCTTTTTCTTCATCAACAGCAAGTACTTTTACTTGTACTTCGTCGCCAACTGAAAGGTGCTCGTTGATATCTTTTACGAAACCGTGAGTCACTTCAGAAATGTGTACTAAACCTTGAGTTTCTTCATCTAATGCAACAAACGCACCATACGCTTGTAATCCTGTAACTTTACCAGTGTAAACACTGCCCACTTCAAATTTTGCTGCCATTCATAACAACTCCTAAGTTAAATTAAATATCTGTTTATACGCAATTTAAAATTATATCACACATGTCTTATTTCCGCAAAGAAAACTTTTTTATAAAAAATCAGGTTTATGCACAGCAAAAAGGGGGTAAACTGAAAATACCAAAGGCTTTCTAGTATTCCCCCCTTTTATTGGATGCGAACAAAAGGTTCGTATCTTTTTTTATGTTGTTTTGTGCAGGAAGCGTTTCATTCTGACTAACGCTTCTTGAAGCTGTTCAATCGAGGTTGCGTATGAACAACGGATATATCCCTCACCGCTCGGACCAAACACACTTCCAGGAACAACTGCCACTTTTTCCTGCGTCAGTAGCTCCTCGGCAAACTGTTCTGAACTCATTCCCGTGCTTTTAATAGATGGAAAAGCATAGAAAGCGCCGCCCGGATGATGACAGCTGAGACCGATTTCATTGAGCGATTCTACAAACAGATTCCGTCTTCTTCGATAGCTTTTTTTCATTTTTTCTACGTCTTCCATGCCGTTCTTCAGGCCTTCAAGGGCGGCAAACTGCGCCATTGCGGGCGCGCACATCATCGCATACTGATGAATTTTAAGCATGGCATCCCGAAGCAAGGATGGTGCCGCGGCAAAACCGAGCCTCCAGCCCGTCATTGCAAATGCTTTTGAAAAGCCTGAGATGACTACCGTCCGTTCCTTCATTCCCGGTAATGCCGCTATACTTGTAAATTCCTCATCATATGTCAGCTCCGCGTAGATCTCGTCGGCTAAGACGATGACATCATGTTTTTTGGCAAACTCAGCAATCTCATTCAGCTCTTCCTTCGAATAAACCGAACCTGTCGGATTCGATGGTGAGCAGATGAGAATGGCCTTTGTTTTTTCAGTGACTGCCGCTTCAAAATCAGCAGCCGTTGCTTTAAATCCTTTGTCTGCCGTTGTATGAACGTGAACCGGGATACCGCCTGCCAAAGAAACAAGCGCATCATACGCCACAAAACACGGCTCAGGAATGATGACTTCCTCACCTGGATTCACAATGGCGCGGATCGCAATATCCAAAGCCTGACTTGCCCCCACTGTCACAATCAGCTCATTATCTGGCGAGTAGCTAAGATCAAACCTGTTGCTCAAATAACGGCTGATTTCCTCCCGCAATGAGTATAAACCCGCATTGGCCGTGTATGACGTATATCCTTGTTCAAGAGAGAGAATGCTTGCTTCGCGGACATTCCACGCGGTAACAAAATCAGGCTCGCCGACGCCTAAAGAAATGACGCCTTCCATCGTTGCCGCCAAATCAAAGAATTTGCGGATGCCGGATGGTTTTATTTGTTGTACATAGTCTGATAAATACGAAGTCATTTACGGTGACACCACGATTCTTTTGTCGTCGTCTCCTGTTTCAAACACTTTGCCGTCATGCTTGTATTTTTTCAGGATAAAATGGGTTGTCGTAGATACAACTGAATCAAGCGTTGACAGTTTATCCGAAACAAAACGCGCTACGTCAGACATCGAATTGCCGCGAATCACGACAGACAAATCGTATACGCCTGACATCAGGTAAACTGATTCAACCTCTTGGAATCGGTAAATCCGTTCCGCCACTTCATCAAAACCGACGCCCCGCTTCGGCGTTACTTTGACGTCAATCATGGCCGTAACGCCCTCATGTCCGTCGACTTTTCGCCAGTCAATCATAGCGGAATAATCGATAATAACCTTTTCTTTCTCCAGTTTGTCAATAATTGTTTTCACTTCATTTACAGGGATGCCCGCCATCTTTGCGATTGTTTCTAAATCGGCGCGGCTGTTTTCGTCTAAAATTTCTAATATTTCTGTTTCTTTTTCTGTCAATTTCATTTGATTCACACCTTTGCAATGTCAAGAAATCTCATGACATTATATCACGTTTTTTGACGAATGCTAAGAAAAAACGAGGAGAAACTTCCGCTAGAATTGACAATTTCAGGGCATAATACAACCATCAAAAAAAGGGAGTGACACAGAATGGAGGCGGTTTCACCAATAAGGCGGTTTACGGTCGATGGAGTCAATGTATACTACGAACATTATCAAAATCCCGGCAGGCAAACGCTGGTCTGCGTACACGGTTTTTTATCATCTGCATTCAGCTTCAGAAAAGTAATTCCTCTCCTTCGGGACAAGTACGACATCATCGCGCTTGATTTGCCTCCTTTCGGCCAATCTGAAAAATCAAGAACGTTTATCTATACCTATCAAAACCTTGCTAAGCTTGTCATTGGGATTTTGGAGCACTTGCAAGTGAAACAGGCTGTGCTTGTCGGGCATTCTATGGGCGGGCAGATATCGCTGTCTGCTGCTCTCCAAAAACCTGAGCTTTTTTCAAAGGTTGTGCTGCTTTGCAGTTCAGGGTATTTAAAACGTTCACACCCGACGATCATTTTCGGGACCCATATCCCGTATTTTCATCTTTACATCAAACGCTGGCTCTCGAAAGAAGGCGTGATGAAAAATTTATTAAATGTGGTGCATGACAAATCGCTGATTGATGAGGAGATGATCGACGGCTATGGCAGACCGTTTCAGGACGAGCAGATTTTCAAAGCCATGACAAGGTTTATCCGCCACAGAGAAGGAGATTTAGAACCCGAGCAATTGAAGAAAATGAACAAGCCTGCTCTATTGATTTGGGGCGAGGAGGATCGAATTGTCCCAATGGAGATCGGTAAACGGCTGCACGCAGATTTGCCTAATTCCGTGCTGTACTCACTTGGCCAGACCGGACATCTGGTGCCTGAAGAACGGCCTGAACTTATTTCTGAACACATTGCTGATTTTATCAATTAAAAAAACCGGTGCTGAACCGGTTTTTTAAGGCGTGCAGGAGCTGCTGTTTTTAATGAATAAAAGCTGGCCTGCCACTTCCCGGCAGCTGGCGATCGGCAGCGTTTGTTCAAAAGAAGTTTCAAATATATGCTGAATGCTTTTCGCCAGCACGTCGGGATCGTCTTCATCATAGACTGCCTGCACGACATCAACAGCCTCCGTTTCGTAAAACTCTTCTCCATATTTAAACGGGTCCCATTTGGCAATGATCTTAATCATTTCCCTGACCGCTTGACTTTCTTCCATATTCATCACCGCTTATAATAAAATTTGCAGTTCTATCTTATCATAGTGAAGCTTAGAAGAATAAACATACATGAGGGGGTAACAGAATGAACTTTGATAAACGAGAAGAACGCCTTGGCACCCAATCGGTCAAATGGGATAAAACAGGCGAATTATTTGGCGTGACAGACGCCCTCCCGATGTGGGTGGCAGATATGGATTTTCGCGCCCCGGAAGCGATAACTGAAGCGTTAAAAGAGCGTCTTGACCACGGTATTTTTGGTTATACAACTCCAGATCAAAAAACGAAGGATGCTGTGTGCGGATGGATGCAAAACAGGCACGGCTGGAAGGTAAATCCGGAAAGCATCACATTCAGCCCCGGCGTTGTAACAGCTTTGAGCATGGCGGTACAAGCTTTTACGGAGCCGGGCGATCAAGTAGTTGTTCAGCCTCCAGTTTATACGCCTTTTTACCATATGGTGGAGAAAAACGGCCGGCACATTTTACATAATCCGCTGCTAGAAAAAGATGGCGCTTATGCAATGGATTTTGAAGATTTGGAGACGAAGCTTAGTGACCCAAGCGTTACATTGTTTATTTTATGCAATCCTCATAACCCTTCTGGGCGTTCATGGGGCCGGGAAGATTTACTGAAGCTAGGCGAATTGTGCCTTGAGCATGGCGTCACAGTTGTATCGGATGAAATCCATTCCGATTTAATGCTGTACGGACATAAACACACGCCGTTCGCTTCGCTCTCTGACGATTTCGCTGATATTTCCGTAACATGTGCTGCTCCAAGCAAAACATTTAATATCGCCGGATTGCAGGCTTCAGCAATCATTATTCCGGATCGCCTGAAGCGCGCCAAGTTTTCCGCAAGCCTTCAGCGCAATGGTTTAGGCGGACTGAACGCGTTTGCCGTCACTGCAATCGAAGCCGCGTATTCAAAAGGCGGACCGTGGCTTGATGAATTGATCACTTACATTGAGAAAAACATGAACGAAGCGGAAGCCTTTTTGAGCAACGAGCTGCCAAAGGTCAAAATGATGAAGCCGGATGCATCATACTTGATTTGGCTCGACTTCAGCGCTTACGGCTTGTCCGATGCAGAGCTTCAGCAAAGAATGCTAAAAAAAGGAAAAGTTATTTTAGAGCCCGGGACGAAATACGGGCCTGGCGGAGAAGGATTTATGCGCCTGAACGCGGGATGCTCTCTTGCAACCCTGCAGGACGGCCTGCGCCGCATCAAAGCCGCATTATCGTAAATATAGCTGTAAACGCCTTTACGTCTTCATTTGTAAAGGCGTTCTTAATAAAGGAATTTTATATTTTACTTCTAATATTTAGTGTTATAATAGATTCATATTTTATACGAAAGGATTTCACACGAATGGAAATTCTAAAAGACTATCTTCTGCACATCTGCTTTATTTTGTTTCCTATTCTTCTTTACCAAGTGTTTTGGCTTGGAAAACCTGCGATTCTTGTGCCAAAAATAAACAGCGGTTTGGTCACGCTCTTCGCCTGCGTCGCCTCCGTTTTATGCATTATTTTCCCGATTCATGAAATGGACTACATACAATACGGCCTTCAGATGATTCCCGTTATCATTTGTTTATTTTACATTAGTACCGCTTCCGGACTTACAGTCGCCGCATCTGTCCTATGTTTTGAACTGCTTTTTTACGAACCTTCCGCAATGTTTGTTTTCACTTTGCTGCCTTTTCTTATCATTATCCCAATCTTATTTCAGAAAAAATGGCCATTCATGTCCAAAGCGAAAAAACTGCTGCTGTCTTTATTGATCAGCTGCGTGGAGATTTTCCTATTTTTCGCCTCAAGCTGGATTCTTTCCGCCTTGAATATTTTAAATTTTCAAAAATCAGGAATTTTCGTTTGCGAGGCGGCAGTCTCAGGGCTTTTCCGCTCCATTGTTCTTCTATTAAGCATCTATATTATCGAAAGCATCGCCGAAAATATCGCCCTGCGCTCACAGCTTATCCATTCTGAAAAAATGACGATTGTGAGTGAACTGGCAGCGAGTGTCGCCCATGAGGTCAGGAATCCGCTGACAGTTGTCCGCGGGTTTGTCCAGCTGCTTTTTAATGATGAAACCCTACAAAACAAGTCGAGTGCAGATTACAAAAAGCTTGTACTGTCAGAGCTTGACCGGGCGCAAGGCATTATTACAAACTATCTCGATATGGCCAAACAGCAATTATACGAAAAAGAGGTTTTTGACCTATCAGCCCTTATCAAAGAGACAAGCTCCCTTATGGTGTCGTACGCCAATTACAAGTCAGTAACCGTCGAGGCTGAAACAGAACCGGACCTTTTGATATACGGAGACGCAACAAAGCTGAAGCAGGCTGTCATCAACCTGATGAAAAACAGTATTGAAGCGGTTCCTCACGGGAAGGGTGTGATCCACATATCAGCCAAAAGAAACGGCCATACGATCATGATTAACATCACAGACAATGGGGTCGGAATGACAGACCATCAAATGCAAAAACTCGGCGAACCTTATTATTCCTTAAAAACGAACGGAACGGGACTCGGCCTCACCGTAACCTTTTCCATTATTGAACATCATCACGGGACCATTTCATTTAACAGCAGCTTCCAAAAAGGCACTACGGTGACCATTAAGCTTCCCGCTGATCTTCCTCACTAGCAAATCGATTGGAACTTTAATAGAATGAATGCGAGGTGATGACAGATGAGCACGTTTGAGACAGGCTCTATCGTTAAAGGATTTTACAAAACAGGTGTATACATAGGAGAAATCACGGCTTGCAGGCCGCAGCACTATTTAGTGAAAGTGAAAGCGGTTCTTACCCATCCCTCTCAAGGAGACCTTCATCATCCAAAACAGGCGGATGTGCCATTTTTTCATGAGAGAAAAGCGCTCGCATATGGTGAACAGACCAATATCCCCCACCATATGGTGAAGCCTTATGACGGTGAAGTGCCGGATTATACTGAATCTCTGCGGGAGGCGACAGTACAGCTGAGAGCCAAATTGAATGAGGATGGTTCGGAGTGGGCAAAGCGCTCCCTTCATAATCTGGACATTTTAGAAAAAGAATATTTTAACCGGCCATAACCCAGTCTGACAAAAGATTGGGTTTTTCACGTCGCGCGCTTGAACAGTTCGGTTAAATCGATTCTTTCGCCGATTGTGGGCGGTTTCGGCTTTTCGAGATACTGCTTATCCTGCTCAACAAGCTTAAAAAGTTTATATGCTGTGAGAGCATCATCAAGCGCTTTATGATGGGTGCCGGTTCCGGAATCTCCATACTCTTCGGCAGCTTTCCATAAACCCGTCAATGTCCGGTCTCCAAAAAAGTTTTTGTATTCAAGCGATAAATCTCTCATTTCTCCCTTAAACGGGAAAGGGATATGGTTAAACATACAGTTTTGCTTCAGCACTTTCATATCCATGTTTCCCCACGTAATAATTGTGCTGTTTTTCTCAGGATCCAGCTCGTTTAGTTTACGGATGAAATCCTCGAATCTCATTCCTTCGTCTACCTGTTTTTGGGTTATTTTTAAAAATGATTTGCAGCGTTTCGTAAGCTTCGGGAACTTTTTCGGTCTAACATAGCTAGAAAACGTCTCAACCACTTCATCATCAATCGACTTTACAATTCCGGCTTCAATGATTTCCGGGAAGAAGTTTTGAGGACTGTACTTTCCATCAGGCATTGTAAATTCGAAATCAATAATGAGTAAGCTGTTTGTCGTCACCTTTTTACACCTGCCTTTCCTCCGATCAGAAAATGCTATCTTTATAGTATATCAATTCCCCTTCTCGACATTTCTTCATTTTCTAAAAATAATGAATTTTCCCAGCCGCTTCGTTTCTTTTAAATTATGAATCGTTTCTTTATAATTAGTAAGGAACCCGAAATAATAAGAAGGTGATGTTATTTCTATCCGTAAGAAAAACTTTGTCATTGTGTGGCTGGCGAACTTTTTTGTCTCCGCTAGCACAACGATGATCGTTCCTTTTCTCTCCTTATACATTGAGACGCTCAGCTCTTTTTCAAACGGCTTTGTGCAAAGGTGGAGCGGCTATGTGTTCGGCATTACATTTCTCATGGCGTTTTTGGTATCCCCGTTTTGGGGACGGTTCGGAGACAAACGCGGATACAAGAAAATCCTTATGGCAACCGGAACGGGCATTGCCCTCAGCATTTTCTTCATGGGCTTTGTTACATCGGTGTACCAATTGTTTTTTCTGCGTATGGCAATGGGTCTTGTAACCGGATTCATTCCGACTTCTCTTGCGATGATTTCGGCACAGACTCCGAAGAGCTCAGCCGGCAAAACACTTGGCACGCTGCAAATGGGGCAAGTGTCCGGAAGCTTGTTCGGCCCGCTTTTGGGAGGCATGCTTGCTGATCGTTTCGGCTTTACGTATACCTTTTTTATCACATCCTTTGTGATTTTCTCGTCTGTTCTTCTCGTGTTATTTGGTGTCAAAGAAAAGCCTCTTGCAGAGAAAACAGCCAAACGTACGTCTTACTCGAGAAAAGAAGTGCTCTCCTATATTTTTCACCATCCGGCGCTGTGGGTCATGATGCTGTTAACCATGCTGATTCAAACAGGCAATTTCAGTATCCAGCCTCTGCTCGCTTTATATGTAAATGAGCTGCACGGACCTGTCAATCTTGCCTTTTTCTCCGGCATGGCATTTTCAGCAACGGGGCTCGGAAGTTTGCTGCTGGCTAGAAAATGGGGTGATCTGGGCGACCGCTACGGCCACCGCCGCATTTTAATCGGACTTTTGATCGCCGCCTCTTTCTTTTTTATTCCGCAGGCGCTCGCGTCCTCACTCAGCGTGCTCCTTGTTTTCAGATTTTTATTCGGAATGGCGATGGGCGGTTTGCTGCCATGCATTACGGCAGCGATCCGCGTTCAGGCTCCCGGCAGCATTCAAGGTGAAGTTCTCGGCTACAATGTCAGCTTTCGCTTTTTAGGCAACGTGCTCGGGCCTCTGCTGGGCGGAATCATATCGAGCCATTTTACCATTTCGGCCACCTTTTACGTCACGGCGTTTCTCTTTTTCGCCGGCGCCTGCATGCTTTGGATCATGCAGAAACTTCGGAAAGATTCTTATGCCAAAGCAAGCTGATTCCGAGAAAAAACTGAGGAATCTTCTAAATTTAACCTTCTCGTAATCTCAAAAGAATGGTACGATATGGCTAGAATTTAGGAGAAAAGAGAGTGACCATGTTACGAAAAATAATCGGATGGATTTTGCTCCTTTGCATAATCCCATTGTTTGCATTTACAGTTATCGCTTCCGGAAAAGAAGTAAAACAAATGAAGTCCCTGGATCAGGTGCTTGATAAAAATATTGATCTGAAAGATATCAGCCTTGTTCAGAACAGCTACATGTATGACAGGGACGGCTCCCTTGTCTCGGAAATCGTTAGCGACCACGAAAACCGTGTGCTCGTTCCATTTAACAAGATTCCCGAGGAAGTCAAACAGATTTTCTTAACATCTGAGGACCGCCATTTTTACGAGCATAAAGGCTTTGACTTTATGGGAATGGTGCGGGCTACTGCTTCTAACGTAAAAGACAAGAAAATTGACCAGGGTGCCAGCACCATCACACAGCAGCTTTCAAGAAACTTGTATTTGAGCCACGAACGCTCCTTCAGCCGCAAGCTGACAGAGCTCGCGTATTCCTATCAGCTAGAGAAAAAATATACGAAAAATGAAATTCTTGAAGCTTACTTAAATACCATTTATTTCAACAACGGTGTTTACGGCGTCGGTTCAGCAGCTCAATTCTATTTCAGCAAACCGCTGAAATCTCTCACAGTGGGAGAAATGGCTTTTATCTGTGCTATACCTAATAACCCTACATTATATGATCCTCTCAAGCATTTTGACTACACGAAAAGCCGTCAAGAACGTTTGCTTAAAGGGCTAAAAGATGCCGGGGTCATTACGGACAAAGAGCTGAAAAAAGCCGTAAAACAAAAAATCAAACTGGATGTTGAAAAAAGAGAAGACAAATATCCTGACTACGTTTCCTACGTCAATGAAGAATTCACTCAGCTGGTGTCTGAATCAGAAGGCTTTGATAAACGCCTTCAAAAAGCATCAGGAAAACAAAAAGAAAAGATCGAGAACGAGCTGTCCGCAAGAGTCAGCACGCTGATGAAAGACGGTGTGAAAATTTATACTGCACTTGATCCGTACATGCAAAATCAAGTTGTGGCACAAATGAATTCCAAGCTCCCGTATACGGACGTACAGGGCGGAGCGGCTGTGATTAATCACCAGACGCATCAAATCATCGCTCTATCCGGCGGGAAAAACTATCAAAAATATGACTTTAACCGCGCCTACCAGGCGTACAGGCAGCCGGGTTCATCCATTAAGCCGCTTCTTGATTACGGCCCTTATATTGAACAGACCGGCGCGACAACAAGCAGCACCATTGATGCCAGCAAGTTTTGCAGCAAAGACTACTGTCCGCAAAACTACAATAACCGCACTTACGGCACAGTGACGCTTGATACGGCGTTTAAAAATTCATATAATACCCCAGCTATTAGAATGCTCGACCGCGTCGGCATCCAAAAGGCATTCAGTTATATTGAGCCGTATCATTTTGCCAAACTTGTCGACAGTGACTATCTTCTTCCGGCGGCGCTTGGCGGATTTACAAACGGCATGACGCCTCTTGAGATGACAAAGGCTTATACGACATTCGGAAACAGCGGAAGCTATACGCCGAGCCATGCGATTACAAAGGTGACAGACCTTAAAGGAAAAACGCTTTATAAATGGAATGATAAAGCGACTCAAATATTCAGCGTCCGCACGAACATGCAGCTGAAAAAACTGATGTCTTCCGTTGTGAAAAGCGGAACAGGGAAAAAAGCATATTTCAATGCGCCTTACATCGGCGGTAAAACCGGAACATCAAATGATTATCACGATATGTGGTTTGTCGGCCTGACTGATACGTATACAATGGGTGTCTGGGTCGGAAAGGATACACCGACCAGCGTTGAATATCTTCACAGCATCAGCCCTCAGCTTTCCATCTGGAAAGGAACGCTGCAAGCGGCTTATTAAAGGATCGGAGGGGATATGGGGTGACTTCAGAACAAATTCCAAATCGCGTTTTGCTGTTTGACGGTGTCTGCAATTTATGCAATGGCGCCGTGCAGTTTATCATTAAACGTGATCCGGACGGATTGATTTCTTTCACATCGCTGCAGTCGGAAACAGGACAGAGCCTGCTGAAAAAAAGCGGGCTTCCGACTGATCGGTTTGACAGCTTTGTCTTTATTGAAGACGGCCAAGTGTACACAAAGTCAACTGCAGCCATTAAGGTTTTCAGGCATCTGCAAGGCCCATGGCGGCTCTTCGTCCTGTTTTTCGCAGTGCCGAAGCCTGTCAGAGATATGGTCTATTCTTTCATTGCCAACAACCGCTATAAGTGGTTTGGCCAAAAAAATGAATGTATGATCCCCTCCCCTTCTATTAAAAAAAGATTTTTACCGTAAATAAAAAATGGCTAGGAAGCTAGCCATCACAGATTGTTGACAAAATCCTAAAACGGCTTCGTTTTAGGATTTTGTCATCTTTTCAGCATGATTGAAAACTTTTGAAGTCGATGAAGAGCGAGCATTGGATGTGAAACGGCGGAAACCTGAGAATCTAGCCGCCGTTTTATTGCGTATAGAGCACGAAGCGCAAATCTGACCACCAAACGCTGAAATGGCTAGCTTACACAGGTAAGCTAGCCATTATGCTATTATAAAGCTTGATAAATATGAACAGAATACCGATAACAAAGGTAAACCAAAACAGCAGTTCCAATAGAATGAACCCGACTAATGACATGAGAGAAAGCGTCGAATAAATCCGGTATACGGTAAACACAAAGTAAGCGAGCGTGACAACCGCAAACCAGATCACAATCCAAATGACATTTTGCAAGAGCACAAAGGATAAAATCCCGCCGCCCAAATAAATCATGGAACCCATTCTGAGTTTTTTCAGGTTGTTCCCTTCCGGATCATTAGCAAAAAACAGCAATGACAGCTCGGTCACGGTATTTGCAATCAATTTCAGAGCGGACAGAACCATAAAATATAAAAGTGCAAAGGCAGCAAATAACGCAAGCCTGATTCCTTTCTCTGAAAAATAATCGAGCATTCCATCATACATTCCAAATGAAGACAGCATCTTCAACGCATAAAGTGAAGTTGAGATGGATAAGGACGAACTAAAAAGCAGGATCGCAATCAGCGGAAAATATCCTGTCAAATAAGTATTTTTCATATAAAAAAGTCCCTTTCTATAATCTACCTCATTTATTATGGAGGACTTAAAACACATTGACAAGATAAATTATTCCATTTTTTCTCCTTTTTACGAATTACGGTCCCAAATCTTCACAAAGCAGCATTTTGAGAGTAAAGTAGTACGCAGGAATCATAAAACGTAAGGAAGTTTTATATGAAAAAAACATTAAAACTGCAAACCAGACTCACCATATTTGTTTGTATCGTTGTATTAATCGCATTGCTCATTACGTTTTTTACAGTCGGTGCCCAAACCACCAAACGAATTAGAGATCAGGAAAAGGCCACTGCGCTGCAGACTGCTGAAATGGTAGCTGAGGCGCCGATGACAGCCGCTGCTTTAGAAAACGGAAAAAAACAAAAGGAACTGCAGAGCTACACAAAGCGGGTTCAGAAAATCACCGGCACGGAATTTGTTGTCGTCATGGATATGAACGGTATCCGCAAAACTCATCCTGACCCGAGCAAAATCGGGAAAAAATTCAGGGGCGGTGATGAGTCCGAGGTATTAAAAGGGCATGTCCATATCAGCACAGCCTCTGGCACGCTCGGGAAATCGCAGAGAGCGTTCGTCCCTGTCTACGCGGAGAATGGAAAACAGGTCGGTGCAGTCGCGGTCGGCATCACCGTAAATGAAATTGATGAAGTGATCAGCCATAGCTTACGGCCGCTTTACTTTATTATTTGCGTCAGCATCTTCGTCGGTGTGATCGGAGCCGTTATCGTCGCCCGTACAGTGAAAAATATCATGTACGGACTTGAACCTTATGAAATTGCGACTCTGCTTGAAGAACGGAGCGCGATGCTGGAATCGACGAAGGAAGGAATACTCGCTGTCGATGAACATGGCAAAATTAAACTTGCCAACGCGGAAGCAAAACGCCTATTCGTCAAAATGGGCATCAACACAAATCCCATTGATCAGGATGTAGATGACATCTTGCCGAAAAGCCGCTTGAAAAAGGTCATTGAGACAAAAAAACCTCTTCAAGACAGAGACGTCCGCATTAACGGGCTGGAGCTTGTGTTTAATGAAGTTCCTATCCAGCTGAAAGGACAAACTGTCGGAGCGATTGCAACATTCCGCGACAAGACCGAGGTAAAACATTTAGCTGAACAGCTTTCCGGTGTTAAAATGTATGCAAACGCACTGAGAGCGCAGTCTCATGAATTTATGAACAAACTGCATGTGATATTAGGTCTCGTCCAGCTGAAAGAGTATGATGATCTTGGAGATTATATTAAAGATATAGCCATACAGCAAAAATCAGAAACAAGTGAAATTATAAATGATGTCAAAAGCTCCGTACTGGCCGGTTTTCTGCTTGGAAAGCAAAGCTTTATACGTGAACAGGGCGCAAATCTTGATATTGAATGCAACGGTGTCATCCCGAACGCGGCAGACCCTTCTGTCATCCATGAACTTATTACAATCATCGGAAATCTCATCAACAATGGCTTAGACGCCGTTGCCGATATGCCGAAAAAACAAATCACCATGTCCATGCGCTTCCATAACAGCATACTTGATATTGAAATTACCGATACTGGAGCAGGCATGTCTGAAGAAGACCAAGCCAAAGTATTTGAACAAGGCTATTCAACAAAGGGCAAAAACCGGGGATTCGGCCTTTATTTCACACAGCAAAGCATCGAAAATTTAAAAGGCCAAATGATCCTCACAAGCGAAAAGAATGAAGGAACGACATTCAGTATTCGCATCCCGTACGAACCGAAGGAGGAAAATCATGATTAATGTACTAATAGTTGAAGATGACCCCATGGTGGGTGAATTAAATAAACGATACTTAAGCCAAATAGATGGCTTTCAGCTGAAAGGCATCGCTTCTTCCTTTCAAAGCGCTCTGCATATTTTAGGCGAGCATCATATCGACCTCATTTTGCTTGATATTTATATGCCGGGAAAAAACGGGCTGGAACTGCTGACGGAATTGAGAGCCCAAAATGAAGCGGTTGACGTGATTGTCATCTCAGCGGCCAGCGAGCTTGACGTGATCAAGAAAACACTTCGGTACGGAGCTGTTGATTATTTAATCAAACCGTTTGAATTTGAACGTTTCCAAACGGCTTTGTCTGATTACAGACGAAAACAAAAGGTGTATTCAACCCATCGCAACATGAGCCAAAAAGAACTGGACGCCGAGCTTTTTCAAAAGAAAGAAGCAACAGAAAAAGTGCAGCTTCCTAAAGGCCTGACAAAAAGCACGCTGAAGCTGATCTGGTCCAGTATCCAGTCATTTGAAAATGAATCTTTTACGACAGAAGACTTGGCAAAGCACACAGAAATCTCTCAAGTATCCATACGAAAATACTTAAAGTTTCTTGAAGATATACAGGTTCTGAATGTAGAAATGGCGTACGGAACGATCGGAAGACCTGTGTTTCAGTACAACGTCAACAACAGTAACCTTAACGGAATAAAGCAATATCTATAAGAAAACGCACTGCTTGTTTTGAGCAGTGCGTTTTTCTGTCATATCTCTTGCCAAGATGCTTGATTCTATTGTTGAAAAGTTATACAAGAATAACAAAGGGCCTTTCAACATTTTTAAGCAAACAATTCTAAAAATAGATACTTTTTAAAAAATTATGCGAAATTCTATTTATTTCTTATTAGTTAAATGATAAATTATGATTGGTAAGTTGATCCCGAAAAACTAAGTCATAAGTCTTACTTCAGAAAACGATGTCACGGTTTTCCGCCCGGAACGCCTTCCACATCCTTCTCTTCCCCGCCTTTCGAAGGAAATACTCACACCACGCTTATTCAGGGAAGAATAGAACTGTCTCAGCGCATTCCATTTGTTATTATCAGAAAATTTTATCGATTCTAAGAAATTGTTCAGGACAGCCCATCACATGACTGGCCGGATCAGCTTTGAACCAAATTTTTCTGGGGGGTTATATCTTGAATAAACGAAAAATCGGATTGGCGATGTCACTTGTGATCGCAGCAGGCACCATATTAGGAGCATGCGGAAACAGCGAAAAAAGCAGCGGCTCCGGCGAAGGCAAAAACAAATTCAGTGTGGCGATGGTTACTGACGTAGGCGGAGTGGATGACAAATCCTTCAACCAATCAGCCTGGGAAGGCATTCAAGCCTTTGGGAAAGAGAATGGGCTGAAAAAAGGCAAAAACGGTTACGACTATCTTCAATCCAAATCAGATGCAGACTATACAACGAACTTAAATAAATTGGCACGTGAGAATTTTGACTTAATTTACGGCGTCGGCTACTTAATGGAGGATTCAATCAGCGAAATTGCTGACCAGCGCAAAAATACAAACTTTGCGATTATAGATGCTGTTGTCGATAAAGACAACGTCGCAAGTATTACGTTTAAAGAGCAGGAAGGCTCATTTCTCGTCGGAGTGGCCGCAGCCCTATCAAGCAAATCAGGAAAAATCGGCTTTGTAGGCGGCATGGAATCAGAGTTAATCAAAAAATTCGAGGTCGGCTTCCGTGCCGGCGTGCAAGCAGTTAACCCTAAAGCCGTTGTAGAAGTGAAATACGCAGGAGGTTTCGATAAAGCCGATGTCGGCAAAGCAACCGCCGAAAGCATGTATAAATCAGGCGTAGATGTTATTTATCACTCTGCGGGCGCCACTGGCACAGGCGTCTTTACTGAAGCGAAAAACCTGAAGAAAGAAGATCCAAAACGCGATGTCTGGGTCATCGGTGTCGATAAAGACCAATACGCAGAAGGCCAGGTAGAAGGAACAGATGATAACGTCACCCTCACTTCCATGGTGAAAAAAGTAGATACAGTCGTTGAAGATGTAACGAAAAAAGCGAGTGACGGAAAGTTCCCGGGCGGCGAAACACTTACCTACGGGCTTGATCAAGACGGAGTCGGCATTTCTCCATCTAAACAAAATCTATCGGATGATGTGATCAAAGCGGTCGATAAATGGAAGAAAAAAATCATCGACGGATTGGAAGTCCCGGCAACTGAGAAAGAGCTGAAAACCTTCAAAGCTAAATAAGAATCGCAGGGATAAGGAGGTCGAGCCCTTATCCCTTGTTTTTCTTTTATTTTGAAATAAAGGAGCGGTCAATCAATGGAATATGTCATTGAAATGCTCAATATCCGCAAGGCGTTTCCAGGTATCGTCGCCAATGACAATATCAATCTTCAAGTCAAAAAAGGCGAAATACACGCGTTGCTCGGTGAAAACGGAGCGGGGAAATCAACATTGATGAATGTCCTTTTCGGGCTGTATCAGCCGGAGCGGGGTGAAATTCGGGTGCGCGGCGAGAAGGTGCACATCAACAGCCCGAACAAAGCGAATGACCTTGGAATTGGAATGGTGCACCAGCACTTTATGCTTGTTGACACCTTCACAGTTGCTGAAAATATTATTCTCGGGAAGGAGCCAAAGAAGTTTGGCAGAATTGACCGGAAGCGTGCTGGCCAAGAGGTGCAGGACATTTCCGATCGATACGGCCTGCAGATCCATCCTGAAGCAAAAGCAGCTGACATATCAGTCGGTATGCAGCAGCGCGCAGAAATATTAAAAACCCTCTACCGCGGTGCCGACATTCTGATTTTTGATGAACCGACGGCTGTTTTGACGCCTCATGAAATTAAGGAACTGATGCAAATTATGAAGAACCTGGTCAAAGAAGGGAAGTCCATCATCTTAATCACCCATAAGCTGAAAGAGATTATGGAGATTTGTGACCGCGTTACGGTTATCCGTAAAGGAAAAGGCATCAAAACCCTTGATGTCCGTGATACAAACCAAGACGAACTCGCCAGTCTAATGGTCGGCCGTGAGGTATCGTTCAAAACCGAAAAGAGAGCTGCTCAGCCGGGAGCGGAAGTGCTTGCGATTGACGGCATAACTGTAAAGGATACCCGCGGAATAGAGACAGTCAGAGATTTATCTCTTTCTGTCAAAGCGGGAGAAATAGTCGGCATAGCAGGCGTCGACGGAAACGGGCAATCAGAGCTGATCGAAGCGGTGACAGGACTCCGCAAAACAGATTCAGGAACAATCACCTTAAACGGAAAACAGATCCAAACCCTGACGCCAAGAAAAATCACTGAATCCGGGATCGGGCATATTCCTCAGGATCGCCATAAACACGGTCTCGTCCTTGATTTTCCAATCGGAGAGAATATCCTGCTGCAAAGCTATTACAAAAAGCCGTACTCAGCATTGGGCGTTTTACATAAAGGCGAAATGTACAAAAAAGCACGCAGCCTGATCACTGAGTACGATGTCAGAACGCCGGATGAATATACACACGCTCGGGCATTGTCAGGCGGAAACCAGCAAAAAGCGATTATCGGGCGGGAAGTAGACAGAAATCCTGATTTATTAATTGCCGCCCAGCCGACTCGCGGCCTTGATGTCGGAGCGATTGAATTTGTCCATAAAAAGCTCATTGAGCAGCGTGATGCCGGGAAAGCCGTTCTTCTCCTCTCGTTTGAGCTTGAAGAAATTATGAATCTCAGTGACAGAATCGCCGTTATTTTTGAAGGACGCATTATCGCCAGCGTTAATCCGCAGGACACCACTGAACAGGAGCTTGGTCTCTTGATGGCAGGAAGCACGCAAAAGGAAGCGGGGAAAGCAAATGGTTAAACGACTCTCTCATTTACTCGTGCCGCTCATCGCAATCATCCTTGGTCTTGCGGCCGGCGCGTTGATTATGCTTGTGAGCGGCTACAGTATGGCCAGCGGATATTCGGCTTTGTGGAATGGGATATTCGGAGAAATCTATTATGTCGGAGAAACCATCCGGCAAATTACGCCTTATATTTTATCCGGATTGGCTGTCGCCTTTGCATTCCGAACCGGACTCTTTAATATCGGCGTCGAGGGCCAGCTGCTCGTCGGCTGGACAGCAGCGGTTTGGGTCGGTACGGCGTTTGACGGACCGGCATATATTCACTTGCCGCTCGCATTGATTACAGCGGCAGCTGCAGGAGGATTATGGGGGGTTATTCCCGGCATTTTGAAAGCGCGATTTTACGTTCATGAAGTCATTGTCACCATTATGATGAATTATATCGCGCTGCACATGACCAATTACATCATTTCAAACGTCTTGACAGATCATCAGGACAAGACGGGGAAAATTCACGAATCCGCCTCCCTCCGCTCTCCTTTTCTTGAACAGCTCACCGATTACTCACGGCTGCATTTGGGAATCATCGTTGCCCTTCTCGCAGCAGTTATCATGTGGTTTATCATCAACAAAACTACAAAAGGATTTGAGCTCCGGGCGGTCGGATTTAACCAGCACGCTTCCCAGTATGCCGGCATGAGCGTGCGGAAGAATATCATGACCTCCATGCTTATCTCCGGCGCTTTCGCAGGCCTTGCCGGAGCCATGGAGGGCCTAGGAACATTCGAATACGCAGCAGTGAAAGGCGCATTTACCGGCGTAGGCTTTGACGGTATCGCTGTCGCTCTTCTTGGGGGAAACACAGCCGTCGGCGTTGTACTGGCAGCATGCCTGCTTGGCGGGCTGAAAATCGGCGCATTAAATATGCCGATTGAATCAGGCGTTCCATCAGAGGTCGTTGATATTGTGATTGCCATTATTATTCTGTTTGTGGCTTCAAGCTATGCGATTCGTTTCGTCATGGGCAAATTGAAGAAAAAGGGGGCGAACTAAGTGGACATTGTGCAGATTTTATCTATCATTGTCCCTGCCACACTCGTCTATGCAGCCCCGCTTATTTTAACTGCTCTCGGCGGCGTGTTTTCCGAGAGATCAGGTGTGGTGAATATCGGCTTAGAAGGCCTCATGATTATCGGGGCGTTCACCAGCGTGTTATTTAATTTATTTTTTGGTCCGGAATTAGGTGCCGCCGCACCTTGGCTTTCGCTCCTTGCCGCCATGGCAGCAGGCGCCCTGTTTTCACTGATTCACGCGGCAGCAGCGATTTCGTTTCGCGCCGACCAGACAGTCAGCGGTGTCGCCATTAACATGCTGGCGCTTGGGGCAACTTTATTTATCGTCAAACTGATCTACGGCAAAGCGCAGACAGACAAAATCCCAGAGCCTTTTTATAAGACGAAAATCCCCGGTTTGGGCGATATTCCCGTCTTGGGAAAGATCTTCTTTTCGGATGTCTATTATACGTCTATTCTTGCAATAGCACTTGCCTTTATTTCCTGGTTTATCTTGTTCAAAACGCCGTTCGGCCTTCGTATCCGTTCTGTCGGAGAGCATCCGATGGCGGCCGATACGATGGGAATCAACGTATATAAAATGCGCTACATCGGCGTGATGGTCAGCGGATTGTTCGGCGGTCTCGGCGGCGGCGTATATGCCTCTACAATTGCGCTTGATTTCACGCACTCTACCATCTCCGGGCAAGGCTTTATCGCCCTGGCAGCGCTTGTATTCGGAAAATGGCATCCGATCGGAGCACTGGGGGCCGCCCTGTTTTTCGGATTCGCCCAAAGCTTAAGCATCATTGGATCGCTGCTCCCTCTTTTTAAAGACATACCAAATGTGTATATGCTGATGGCTCCTTATGTCTTAACGATTCTCGCTTTAACCGGCTTTATCGGGCGGGCAGATGCGCCAAAAGCCAATGGCGTGCCTTATATTAAAGGAAAAAGATAAAACATTCTCCCCTGGGAAGACGATTCTCAGGGATTTTTTTCTAATCCAAAAGGCCCCCTTAATTTAATTGTTTATTAGTTTTTTAACTTAAAAAAATATGAAGTGTTAACGCTTTCTTGTAGACTGTAACAAACAATACATGGGGGTGTATGACATGGGAGCAATTCCAAAAACGGGGACAATTTCACCTGAGCAAAAAGACTCACAGGGGAAAAACCTGTTTCAAAAAATCTGGTCTTGGGAAATCGGTGTGATTCCTCTGCCATTATACACAGTATTAGCAGTTATTATTATTCTTGCAGCCTATTACAATGAGCTGCCGGCAAATATGCTTGGCGGGTTTGCCATCATTATGATTCTTGGTGTGTTTCTCGGAGACATAGGCCAACGCATACCGATATTGAAGGATATTGGCGGCCCTGCTATTTTATCTTTGTTTGTTCCTTCATTTTTAGTCTTTTACAATGTACTGAATTCAACATCTTTAGACGCTGTAACCAACTTGATGAAAACATCTAACTTCCTTTATTTCTATATCGCTTGCCTTGTTGTGGGAAGTATCCTCGGTATGAACAGAATTGTTTTAATACAGGGGTTTATCAGAATGTTCGTTCCACTGGTTGCAGGAACGATCGCGGCCGTTGCAGCCGGCATCCTTGTCGGATTTATTTTTGGCTATAGTGCCTATGATTCCTTTTTCTTTGTTGTTGTCCCGATTATTGCCGGGGGAATAGGTGAAGGGATTTTGCCGCTTTCAATCGCCTATTCACAAATACTGGGCTCATCCGCCGATGTATTTGTGTCTCAGCTGGTGCCAGCCGCAATTATAGGAAACGTTTTTGCTATCATATGTGCAGCCTTAATGAAAAAGCTTGGCGATAAGCGTCCAGATCTAAATGGGAACGGACGTCTCGTAAAATCTAAAAAAGCAAATGAGATTTTCAATCAAAAAGAAGCCGAAGCAAAAATTGATTTTAAGCTAATGGGAGCAGGAGTTCTGCTCGCGTGTACATTCTTTATTTTTGGCGGGTTATTGGAGAAATTCATCTTCATCCCGGGCGCGATCTTAATGATTATTTCAGCTGCGGCTGTCAAGTATGCGAATATTCTTCCGAAAAAAATGGAAGAAGGCGCTTACCAGCTTTATAAGTTTATTTCTTCAAGCTTTACATGGCCGCTGATGGTCGGTCTCGGCATCCTCTTTATTCCGTTGGATGACGTAGCGTCTGTGATTTCTATTCCGTTTGTCATCATCTGTATTTCAGTTGTTATCGCGATGATTGGTTCTGGATATTTCGTAGGCAAGCTGATGAACATGTATCCGGTTGAATCCGCAATCGTTACCTGCTGCCACAGCGGCCTCGGCGGAACGGGTGATGTTGCCATTTTATCGGCATCAGGAAGAATGGGCCTTATGCCGTTTGCCCAAATTTCAACCCGTCTCGGCGGTGCAGGCACAGTTATTTGCGCGACAGTGCTGCTTCGTTTTTTCACTTCATAAACAGAAAGAGTTCCGTTTTATGCGGAACTCTTTTTTTATTTATTCACAATCCGAATATACTCTCGGGGACCAAACGGCAGATCCTTTGATTCCGTCTCACTCATTCTGGCTGACAGGTGGTGCTCCAGTAAATACAGCTCCCACTCATCACCAGCCGCCACACCGCTGCGCCCGTCATATTGATTCAACATGAATGCCCCTGCAAATACTGAGCAGAATAAACCTGAGCACATCACGACTTTTCTTTTCACATGACCAGCTCCTTTCCTTCAGCTTGATCAGGATTGATTTTAAATATACAAATAACCTCTTTTTTGTTAGACTTATTTTGAGGTCAAAAGAACTCATAAAAACCCATTACAGCAGTTCGAAGCGTGGCAGCTTGCAGAAAAGTGCGATATAATTTGGACTAGGTCGTTTGACCGTATATTTCATACATAGCGCATTTTTCAATTGAGAACGAGAAAAGGAGGTCTTATCTTTGCAGCTCTTACATCTTGCTATTTTATCGCCTTTTTTATTTGCTTTTATCATTCCCTTCTTGGCAAAATACGCAAAAAGAGTGCATACGGGCTGGTTTGTGTTGATCTTGCCCGTCTTGCTGTTTATATACTTTCTCCCAATGATCAGGATGACACAATCTGGAGAAACACTTCGATCGGTATTAGAGTGGATTCCGTCACTCGGCATTAACTTTACCGTTTATATAGACGGCCTCGGGTTATTATTCGCTTTACTGATCACAGGCATTGGCTCTTTGGTCACTCTTTACAGCATTTTTTATTTATCGAAAGAAAAAGAACAGCTTGGGCCCTTTTATGTCTACTTATTGATGTTCATGGGCGCCATGCTCGGCGTCGTTCTAGTAGACAATGTCATGGTTCTCTACATGTTCTGGGAGCTTACAAGCCTTTCATCCTTTTTGCTGATCGGCTATTGGTATAAGCGGGAAAAGTCGCGCTATGGCGCAGCCAAATCACTTTTGATTACGGTCAGCGGCGGGCTGTGCATGCTCGGCGGATTTATTCTCCTTTATTTGATAACGGATTCCTTCAGTATTCGAGAGATGGTTCATCAGGTTCAATTAATTGCCGGCCACGAATTGTTTATCCCGGCTATGATTCTCATTTTATTAGGGGCTTTTACGAAATCAGCGCAATTTCCTTTTTACATCTGGCTCCCTGACGCGATGGAAGCTCCGACGCCTGTCAGCGCTTATCTCCATTCAGCTACTATGGTAAAAGCCGGCATTTATGTGATTGCGAGATTCAGTCCTATTTTCGCCTTTTCAGCTCAGTGGTTTTGGATCGTGTCCCTCGTTGGCCTTTTTACGATGGTTTGGGGTTCATTCCATGCCGTGAAACAAACTGATTTAAAATCGATTTTGGCGTTTTCAACCGTCAGCCAGCTCGGCATGATCATCTCCATGCTCGGAGTCAGTGCTGCGGCCCTTCATTACGGACATACAGAATATTATACAGTTGCCGCTATGGCTGCCATTTTCCATTTGATCAACCACGCAACCTTTAAAGGAAGCTTGTTTATGGCAGTCGGGATTATCGATCACGAAACAGGCACACGGGATATCCGGAAGCTAGGCGGCCTGATGGCGATTATGCCGATTACATTTACCATTTCCTTAATCGGGACATTTTCAATGGCCGGCTTACCGCCGTTTAACGGATTTTTGAGTAAAGAAATGTTTTTCACAAGCATGCTTCGCGTGACACATTTTGACCTGTTCAACGTGCAGACATGGGGCGTTCTGTTCCCTCTTTTCGCCTGGATCGGAAGTGTATTTACGTTTATCTACAGCATGAAATTGCTGTTTAAAACATTCAGAGGAAATTACCAGCCTGAGCAGCTTGAAAAACCGGCTCACGAGGCGCCTGTCGGCATGCTCGTACCACCGGTCATTCTTGTCGCTTTGGCTGTCAGTCTCTTCTTTTTCCCGAATATATTGTCGTACAGCCTGATAGAGCCTGCGATGAACTCAATCTATCCGACACTGCTTGCCGGCCATGAGAAATTCCACGTTCACATTTCACAGTGGCATGGGGTTACAACGGAATTGCTCATGACTGCGGGTATTGTTGTGATCGGAACAATTGGTTATTTGTCGCTGAATAAGTGGAAGGGAATCTATAAACTGTTTCCTTCGAAACTCACACTCAACCGGTTATACGATAAGCTTTTGACTCTGATGGAGAAAGGCTCTTACCGGATCACAAAACAATATATGACCGGGTTTTTAAGAGATTATTTGCTGTATATCTTCGCTGGTTTCATCATTCTGATAGGCGGAGCTTTTGCCATTAAAGGCGGATTTTCATTTAAAACGGAAGGCATGGCTAAAATCGGTGTATACGAAATCATTTTGACGCTTGTCATGATCAGCGCCACAGTGGCGACTGTTTTTGCTAGGTCAAGACTGACGGCGATCATTGCACTCGGTGTTGTCGGTTATACGCTTGCATTGTTTTTTGTCATTTTCAGAGCGCCGGACTTGGCATTGACTCAGCTCGTCATTGAAACGATTTCTGTGGCACTGTTTCTGCTTTGCTTCTACCATTTGCCGAAACTGAGGCTGAAAACAAAAACGAGAACGTTCCGGATGACGAATTTTATCATTTCTTTAGGCGTCGGTATTATTGTTACTCTGCTTGGCATCGCATCCTCAAGCCAGCGGACAAAAGACAGCATTGCGTCCTTCTTTGTCAAACACAGCCACGATCTCGGCGGAGGGGATAATGTCGTCAATGTCATTCTTGTTGATTTCAGGGGATTTGATACAATGTTTGAAATTACGGTATTAACAATAGCCGCTCTCGGCATTTACAGCATGATTAAAACAAAAGTAAAAGAGGAGGGGAAAAGCGGTGAATGAACAAAAAACAAATGACTTGATTCTTCAAACCGCGACAAAGCTTGTATCCTTTATCATTTTGCTTTTCTCTTTCTATTTATTTTTATCAGGGCATAACGCGCCCGGAGGAGGCTTTGTCGGCGGACTGATCACGTCCTCTTCCATCGTTCTCTTGCTCTTGGCATATGATTTAAAAACCGTGCGTTCCCTTTTGCCGGTCAATTTCATTTATGTCGCGGGAGCCGGCCTTCTGCTCGCTGTATTAACAGGCGTTGGCTCCTTTGTCTTCGGGGCTCCTTTTTTAACCCACACATTCGGATACTTTCAGCTGCCGATCCTTGGGAAAACGGAGCTCGCCACAGCGACGATATTTGATTTAGGCGTTTATCTTGTTGTCGTAGGCATAACGATGACCATTATTCAAACGATTGGAGAGGAAGAATAATGGAAATCTTAATGGCTGTATTAGCCGGTATTATTTTTATGGCTGCTACGTATTTGCTGCTGTCTAAAAGCCTGCTTCGCGTCATTATCGGAACAGCACTGTTAAGCCATGGCGTTCATTTAATGCTTTTGACTATGGGAGGATTAAAGAAAGGCGCCGCTCCGATTTTGAGCGAGCATGCCAAATCATTTGTCGATCCGCTTCCGCAAGCCCTGATTTTGACCGCAATTGTCATTTCTTTTGGCGTTACGTCATTCATCCTCGTCATGGCCTTTCGCGCTTATCAGGAATTGAAATCGGACGATATGGATCAAATGAGGGGAAATGATCAACATGAATAATTTTGTTATTTTGCCAATCCTGATCCCGCTTTTGTCGGCTATTCTTCTGATTTTCATGACGAAGAATCTTATGCTCATGAGAATCTTCAGCACGGCGGCATCGGCCATCGGGATTGTGATTAGCGGCATACTTGTACAGACTGTCTTCACAAAAGGCATCCAGACACTCAGCCTAGGCGGATGGAAAGCGCCGTACGGCATTGTGCTTGCCGCAGACCAATTCGCCAGCCTGCTCGTTCTCACAACAGCGGTCATCGGTTTATTGGTTGGGCTTTATTCCTTCCGTTCTATCGGTGAAAAACGGGAGCGCTCCTTTTACTACTCCGGCGTACAGTTCTTGCTTGCCGGCGTCAGCGGAGCGTTTTTAACAGGCGATTTATTTAATATGTACGTATTTTTTGAGCTTCTGCTTATTGCTTCCTATATGCTGATTGTATTAGGCGGCACAAAAATTCAGCTGCGCGAATCCCTTAAATATATTGTGTTTAATATCGTGTCGTCTGCCCTGTTTGTCATAGGGGTCGGCTTTTTATACGCTGTAACCGGCACGTTAAGCATGGCGGATCTTAGCGTGAAAATCAGCGAAACAGGACAAACCGGGCTGATCACTGTGATTGGTGTCCTGCTGCTTTTGGTATTTGGCATGAAGGGCGGAATCTTCCCCCTCTACTTTTGGCTTCCAGGCTCTTATTACGCGCCACCGGCAGCAATCTCCGCGTTGTTCGGCGCTTTGCTGACAAAAGTCGGGTTATATGCGATTGCGAGGGTTTTCACATTGATTTTTATTCACGATACAGCCTTTACCCATCAGCTGATGATTTGGCTGGCGGCGCTGACTGTGATTTTCGGTGTGATCGGTTCACTCGCTTATTCGAATGTCATGAAAATTGTGATCTATAACATTATTACTGCTGTCGGCGTGATTTTGTTCGGTGTGGCAGTACACACCCCCGCATCCATTCAGGGCGCGATCTACTATCTGATTCACGATATGCTGATTAAGGGCGCTTTGTTTATGCTGGCAGGTACGCTGATCGCATTGACTGGAACCGCGAGCCTGCATAAAATGGGCGGGCTGATCAAACGCTATCCTGTTCTTGGATGGATGTTTTTCATTTCCGCTATTTCTCTTGCAGGCATTCCGCCACTAAGCGGATTTGTCGGCAAATTTAAAATTGCAGAGGGCGGCTTCGCAGAAGGTGAATTTACGATATCCATGCTGATTCTGCTTTCGAGTCTGCTCGTACTGTACTCTGTGCTGAGGATCTTTATACATGCGTTTTGGGGCGAAGAAAAAGAAACGCCAAAACCAAATCATCGAACAGCTAAAGGACTTCTTTATCCGGCAGCTATTTTTCTCTTGCTGTCTCTTCTCTTCGGGTTGGGTACAGAATGGGTGTCGCCTTACGTTGATCAAGCGGCCGAGACGCTGCTGAATCCGGAAAAATATATCGAAGCTGTTCTGAAGGAGTAGATCGCATGGCATTTCAAATTTTATTAAATGTGTTTCTCGCTTTTTGCTGGATGTTCTTAAGCAACAGTCCAAGCGCCGCAGGATTCATTACAGGCTATATTCTGGGCATGCTCTCTCTCTTTTTCTTCCGGCGCTTTTTCACTCGCCAGTTTTATCTATGGAAATTGATTTCTATCATCAAGCTCTGTTTCATTTTTATAAAGGAACTGTACCTTGCCAATGTCAGTGTGATGAAATCAGTCTTATCTCCAAAACTGAATATAAGACCGGGTATTTTTGCTTTTAAAACTGAACTGACGAAGGACTGGGAAATCACCCTGCTTTCCCTGCTCATTACACTAACGCCGGGAACCTTGGTGATGGATATTTCTGATGACAGAACAATACTTTATATTCATGCAATGGATATCGAGGATGCGGAAAAAGCGATTTTTGATATTCGGGAGTCATTTGAAAAAGCCATACAGGAGGTGAGCCACTGATGTTTACGCTGATCCTGCAAATCGCGCTCGGCATTATGGCAGTGTCTACCTTTTTATATGTCATTCGTGTCATTAAAGGGCCGACTGTGCCTGACCGGGTCGTGGCTCTGGATGCAATCGGCATCAATCTGATCGCAATCACGGCGCTTGTCTCCATTTTGCTGAAAACAAGTGCGTTTTTGGATATTATTTTGTTGCTGGGGATTTTATCGTTTATCGGAACGATCGCATTTTCCAAGTTCCTGGAGAAAGGAGAGATTATCGAAAATGATCGAAACCGCTAAAGTTGTTGTGGCTGTATTCATATTGCTGGGAGCTCTTGTATGCCTCATTGCTTCATTTGGCGTACTTCGCCTTCCCGATGTGTTTACACGCGCTCATGCTGCTTCTAAAGGCTCAACATTAGGTGTCAATATGATTCTGCTCGGTGTCTTCTTCTATTTGTGGTTTGTGACGGGGGAGCTCTCCGCTAAAATCCTGCTTGGGATTCTCTTTATCTTTATTACGTCGCCGATCGGCGGGCACTTGATCTGCCGTGCTGCGTATAACTCCGGCGTCAAGCTTGATGAGAGAAGTGTACAAGATGACTATAACGGAATCAGAAACTTTGTGATTAAACGAAAAGAGGATTCTTATTTATAAAAATAAGCAGCCGGACAGGCAGAGTTCCGGCTGTTTTTTTATTTCTTGATGACAGCCAGCGTGCATCTGGATATACAGATCAGACTCTCTTGCTCGTCATATATGTGAATGTGATAGACAATCGTCGTTCTGCCTATGTGAACGGGCTCGGCTATCGCCTTTACCGTTCCTTCCTTTACAGATTTTAAATGGTTGGCGTTAATCTCCAAACCGACACAAGCCTGTGTTGAATGATCAATCAAGTTCTGTGCACCTGCGCTCGCCGCTGTTTCCGCCAGGGCCACTGAAGCGCCCCCATGCAAATATCCGAACGGCTGAACCGTCCGATGATCCACCGGCATGACCGCAACGCATCGTTCCGCTGTGTTTTCAACAATCTCTATACCAAGCGCTTCAAGCAATGTGTGTTTCGTATCCATCATCTACACCCCCAACATTTAAAGTACACCGTCTGATTTCGCAATCAAAACCGCTTCCGTCCGTGAACCGACATTCAGCTTATTGAAAATCGATGTCAAGCTGTATTCAATGGACCGCTTGCTTAAATGAAGGGCATCTGCGATTTCTTGGTTTGTAAATCCCTTTTCAACTTCTTGAAGAATCAGGCATTCTCTAGGTGTGAGCACATCTTGTTCTTTTTGAGAGGAAGGAGCCGGCTTTGTTTTTTGCTGAGTCATCAGCTGTTTAAAGTAAGCAAAATCGACTAAAATTTCTCCGTTGAGTACGTGGTATATGTATTGGGTGATCTTTTCTTTAGATTCCGTTTTGCTGATGGCACCGTGCAGACCCGCACGAATCGCTTCCTCGAAATAATCCTCGACCTCATAACCGGTATACACGATAATTTTACAATGAGGATTCTCTTGTAAAATCTGTTTAGAAAGCTCCATCCCATTGACCTCGCCGCCTAAATTCAGATCCATTAAAATGAGATCATATGACGAGAAATCATGCTGCTTGATAAACTGTTCGCTCGGTTCAGGACTGAGACAATCAACAGACAAATTCGAATCCGTTTCCAAAATTGTCTTGGTGCCTTCCATGACAGCCGGATGGTCATCAATCACTAGTATCTTTTTCATGTTTTCCTCCCTTTTACTCACTCTTTTCCATTTTATAAAAAAGACTTGGCCTGTGCCAAGTCGTTTCCGTTATAAATCCATTACAATTCGATTTCAATATCAGCCTTAAAGCCCTTTCCTTCACTTGTTTCAATCCGAAGGCGCCCATCTAAAGCCCTGACTCTCTCCTTAATGCCAGAAAGCCCCATGCTCATGGAATGCTCAGTATTCTTTTCCTGATCAAACCCTACGCCATCATCCTCATAATGAAGAACGATTTTGTTTTGAATACTGATGAGCATAATCAGCACATCCGTCGCCTGAGAGTGCTTGACCGCATTAGACAGAAACTCTTGAATGATCCGGTACAAATTCAGCTGCGAATCCAGATCAAGGGAAGCCGTAAATCTCCCGGTATTTAAACGAATATGAAACGGAACCCGCTCCTGCTGCTGCGCCACCAGCTTCGACAGCGCCTTGACCAGCCCAAGATCATACAGAAGCTGCGGCCGCAGCTCATGACACGTCTCCCTCGTCATCGAAATCACATCAGACATCTGCTCATTCATCTGTACAAGCTTGTCCTGCACCTCTTCACGGCACGGATTATCATCCTTCTTGAAATCACCCAAAAACAGCTCACACTGGCGTTTTAAGGAAATCAAATCCTGAAGAACCGAATCGTGGAGATCGCGGGCGAGATCCGAGCGTTGTTTTTCCTCGATCGTGTACATGAGTTTTTTGAGCCATACGGGGTTGGATTCTTGTTGTTTTATTTCTTCTAAATGACTCATCAGTTCTTCGATTTTCATGACGTTTTCGATCGATACATTTGTATAAAAAGCCAAAGTTTTCAGCCAAGAAAGTTCTTCGAGTGTGAGACGAGGCGTATTCATTTTAGATAAACAAAGGATCACAAATGATTTACCACCGCGTTCACCTATCTTCATGACAAAACCTTTATTAAATTCAACGATTTTTCCTATTTCGGATGTTACTTTTCTAAATTCTTTTTGATAGACTTTTTCAAATGAATTTACGTTCTCATCATCATATAGTTTAATACTTCCGTCAGCTGAAACTTCATATACATGTGCTCGGCTAACAAGAGAAACCTCAAGTATAGTATTTTTCAGTTCTTCAAATACTTGAGACAGGGAAGTAGAGTCTCTTATCATCTGCGTGAATTTATATATACTGTCTTGATAATTGAATTTTTCCGAGACCCTTTTTAATCTAAATCTGAAATCAAGTACTTCTTTATAATAAAAGACCGCCAACATGATAATATAAATTAAAAAGGTTAGTTTAACACTATAAAAATCACTATCAGGACTACTAATTAATTCAATTGTAGAGATTAGAATAATTGTTGGCGTTAGAGCTAAAAAGCCATAGTACCTTAATCTGCTTAAAATAAAATCTACATTATAGATTTTATTTGTCATGAATTGAAATACCAATGAGAATGGTATCAGCAGCATAAATGAAGCCGCTAAAAAAGAAGAAACATAATGTGCATTTAAAAACACGTAAGGTATCAAATATAAACACAGAAAAGGCGAAAAAGAAAAGATATTAATGATAGTGAGAACCTTAATAATATGTGCTTGTTCAGTGTCTTTATTTTTAATTAGTATGATACTAAAATAAACCCCTACTATAATAAATAAAAAGAAAAAAGCAAGTAAATTTAATTTAGGAACATAATCTCGAAAGAAAAGATGTGAACGAAAAATTTCACAAACTACATTTATGACCGGAATCAAATATAAAATAAAAACTTTCTTATTAAATAATTTGGTTCCTAATTCTTTGAAATATTGATAAAGAAAGAGAAGATAGTTTAGCGGAACAGATATTAATGTTACCACCATTATAAGCCTGCTCAGCATATCTCCCTTAGCAGACCCTCCAGCGCTTATAAATGCAATAGAGGCAGACAACAGAAAGATAATTAAAACTACAGCTGAGAGAAGGTTCTTTGATTCATTTATTTTTAATATAAAAAAGCAACAAAATAAACAAACAATATAAAATATTAACGGTATTAAGTAAGTAGTGAAATTTTTATCATTAAATAAGGTCATTTTCAACTCAAGATTATGTCCATTTCTTTCCACAATCATCGAACTTACATTTTTTAGTTTGTTCATTTTTATTTCGTTTGTGTTTATCTTTTTATTATTAATACGCTTTACGATATCTCCTTTTTCTATACCGCTGTATGAAGCCATTGAAAATTCATCTACATTGGTAATTACAATATCGCCATTTTTTCCTTTAGAGACAGTTGCCCCTACTAATAAATTATTATTACTAATATAAGTCAAATAAATAACATAAATCAAACTTAATACAACTAACACTACAGAAATTTTGTTATTTCTAGACTTCATTTAAACCTCAGTACTTCCAATCTAGCATTGAATAAATTTCTAATCCTTTAAAACCATTTATTATGCATTCAGATTGATCATTATCAACACCCAATAAACAAGCATTCCCTTCCATTACTTCCCTTAAAACATTTGGGTATTTAATTAAGTATCCTACCATTTCTTGCATAATAAATCCCCTCCTTATTTAATCATAACAGACAATAATTTTTCAGTTTTATCTTCTTCTAGTTTTAATTGTGACATTTCATTTTTTATTTTTTGGAGAGATAAATGTTTCATCACCAGTAAATATTGTATAACGCCTGCTTCTGTCAATTTTCGCTTCAAAGCCTTAGTATTAATAGAAACAAATTCCTCTGGTTTTTGATATAAACTTAGTAGCTCCGCTGAAGCATCGTTAAATTGTTTCTTTAAGTATAAGTATGCCAATGTATTTTTTTTCTGAACAAAATCGTTATTTAAGTAAAACAAACCTTTATAATCATTATCGATCTGTGAAATAATCCCAAGTTCATAAGAATATGAAGCTACAATGGGATGGTATTTGCCTGTTGCCAGCATTACTCCCATTACACAGGGCAATGCCGTTAGCGCTCCTGATTTATTTTTGATCATTTCAAGACAGGCTTCTTCCGTTTGCGGTGCATTCACAATATCATCATGCTGGCCTTGAATTGATTGTAACGCAAAATTCAATATCTCTTGTGAAAATTCTGGTTCATGACTAGCTTGACACATCACTTGTATACTTAGGGTGTAAAGAGCTGTAACTGCATTTAAAGCGATTGACGAGTCAATCTTCATCCAGACAGCACTTCCATTATCTTGATCCTCTAAGTCATCATAAATATCGAATGAGAGTATAAGCAATTCAATTCCGGCAGCTAGCAATTCGATTGCTTTTTGGTCCTGACCGTTAAAAGCTAAATAATGATGAAGAGCCAAATCGGCAAACTCAAACGTATCCTTAGACTCAATAAAATTCTGAAGATATCGTTCCAAGTCCTGATTCATTATTTTTTGGCTTACAATCTCCTTCATTTTCTCCTTGATCCGGACAGAATCTAAACATATCTGCTCAATAACGACTTCCCCCCTCCCATTCCATTTTACTAAATGGGACATTTAAAGGACAGCAGGTTTTTCGTTTTTTAACAATCATATAATACTTTATCCATTTATTGTATCGGTAGAACGAAAAAAAAGACTTGTTTCCAAGTCTTTTTCACGAAATTTTCATTGCATAATTGTATTTATCGAGTTGATCAATGCTTTTGTTAATGTTTCGTAATGAATCTGTCGTTTCTTTAATATCAAGTTCGAGTCGGAATAACAATTGTTTTACTTCTTCAAGTTTCTTTTCCATCGTTTCCACACTCCTTTTTTTGAAAGATCAATGAATTGTGTATGGTGAACGAGTCCTAGGTATTTGATCTGTTACTAATAGTGTATCTGCTTTCGGCTCATTTTTCACCGAAAAGTATGCAAAAAGATCCTGCGTGACACCGCAAATATCAATAGGTCCTTATACTCAAAGAGATCACAACGAGAACGGGACTATTTTTCTATGTGCAGGAGCGTATATTTCTGCTCAGATTGAGAAAGATTCTTAATCTCCTTGATTTTAACGGGTTTCGCATTTTTACTAAGCAAGACTATAGTCCTTCATACCGTATTTTCAAAATTGAATATGCGATTCTTGGCGTTTCCTGACCGACAAACACCGAAAAAGACCGCAACGCTAAAGTTGTGGCCTTTTCGCTTTGTCATATTCGGCAATTAGGGATCTATACATATAGAAACATCCCTTTTTTGTGAGGTGCTCCCATGAGATATCGTTATCCCTGGTTTTACGTGTATCCGTATGAGGTACGCCGTCCGCCCGCTCCTGCCAACAATATTGATACCTTTATCCGTTCAGCGAAGCAGGCCGCAGGGATATTTGCGGATGCCCAGCTCGTTCTCGGCCGCATTGCGGGCTCGCGGGAGCTCTCGCGCCGCATTCTGACCGCAGCCGAGCAGTCCGATAAACAAACCATCAAGCGCCTGATCAAACAAATGGGCGTCCGGCATGAAGTGGATACGGTCTTTAATCCCGACGGCATCTATATCAGCCTTATCGGAACGCAAAGCCGAATGATTCTTGCTTTGCGGTGGTCAGAGGACCGCAATCATTTTGCGTCCATAAGATTATGACACCATTCCAGAGCCTCTAAATAACATTCATACGCTTCTTCTTTGTCGAGTTGATTGCCTAATTCCGAGCAAGTGTCCCAGTTGTTGCTTTCAATTAATTTCACAAGCTCAAGCATTTGGTAGTAGTCGTTTTGATGGCCTAATAATGCTTGCCCGACTTCATCTTTTAAAGGCAATTCTTGAACAATTTCCTCTATTTCTCTATGCAGGAGGGTGTCTATGAGAGAAAACATTCCGATCAGCATATAAGAAGCAGGCTGCGGCCGGGATGTCTTTCTCGCCAGCAGTTCGCAAAGCTTTGCTCTTATCAAAGAAATCTTAATGATTTCGTGCTTGCTGGAATGCCCTTTCCTGCTTAAATCCTTAAAGGAAAGAATATATATCCACCGTTTGATTTCATTAAATCCCAACAGCATAATGGCCTGTTGAATGCTTTCAATTTTCTGGCTCAAACGGCTGTGGGATGAGTTTAAAAATTTTAAAATCTGATAGGACAGTGATAAATCCCGCTCTATGTACTCTGTCACACGCTTTATGTTAGGCTGCTCTTTGCTCAGTTCGTTAAGCAGTTCATAGTAAGAATAGAAATGAGTCGATAGGTCATGCCCGCTGATGATGCGCGGCTCGCTGAAAAAGTAGCCTTGGAATAATTGAAAGCCGTCTTGGACCGCCTGTTTATATTCTTTTCGGGTCTCTACTTTTTCCGCTAAAAAAATCAGGCCGCGGCAGCCGTAGGTTTGCAAAATTGTTCTGCGTTCCATTCGTGTTGTTTTGAGAAAATCAATTTTCAATATATCAATATAGCTCATGAGTTTTTCCAGTAAGTCCTCATCTTGCGGGTTTATTGCATAAAAATCATCAAGCGCCAGCATATACCCCATTTTTTTCAATTCTTTGCATCTAGAAATGAGGGCCGGCGTGATCGGTATATCTTCAAGGATTTCAATGACAAGCTGTTTCGGATTGAAGGAGGTGGGAAGATTTGAAAACATCAGGCTTTCCGTAAAATTAACAAAACAGCGTTTCCCTTCCGTCAGCTTCTCAATTCCGATGTTTAAAAAGCTGTTGATCACCAAATCTGTTGTTGCCTGATCGCCGTCTTTAGCGCTATACACGTTCTCTTCGCTTTCTCTATACAGCAGTTCATAAGCAACAACCTGTTCTTTTCTATTAAAAATAGGCTGTCTTGCAACAAACACCCTCATTGATTTATCCCCCTTACAATACGCGCGGCTTTCACCCCTAAGTATATCAAATAATTTGACGAAAATTGTCTAAACATGAAAAATAATATATACATAAAGAAAACTGGCCCTTCGCGAATGAAAGGCCAGTTTTTCTTTATTCTTCCTCAAGCTCTTCTTCAATTCTGCTTTTCACTTCGTGGATCCGCTGCATTTTATTGCTCCAGCAGTCCTCGCTTAAATCAACCGGGTATTCCTCCGGCTTGCTGATTCTCTTATATTCCTCCCAAAGAAGGCTGAGGTTATCCTGCACATACTGCTGTATGTCTGAAATCTCAGGGTTTTGGTAGCAAAGAATACCCTTCTCAAAAATCAGCTCATGAAGATCCTTCGCATAAAAATTCGTGACAAATTTGCTGATGAATGTATGAACCGGGTGGAACATTCTGAGCCGCTTCTGATCATTCACCTGCTCATCATAAAGCGCAATATAGTCGCCTTCAGAATGATGGTTGGACTGATTAATAATGCGGTAGACTTTCTTTCTGCCCGGTGTCGTCACTTTTTCAGGATTGGACGAAATTTTGATCGTGTCAACCATTTTCCCGTCCTCTTCAATGGCAACGAGTTTATAAACTGCGCCGAGAGCCGGCTGGTCATAGGCAGTGATCAGCTTCGTACCGACACCCCAGACATCAATGCGCGCTCCCTGAGCCTTTAAATTCATAATGGTGTGCTCATCCAAATCGCTTGAAGCAATCACCTTCGCATCTGTAAATCCTGCTTCATCAAGCATTTTCCGGGCTTTTTTTGACAGGTACGCCAAATCGCCGCTGTCCAGACGGATGCCAATGAAATTAATGCGGTCGCCGAATTCCTTGGCAACCCTAATCGCGTTCGGCATGCCTGAACGAAGCGTGTCATACGTGTCAACTAAGAAAACGCAATCCTTATGTGTTTCCGCGTATTTTTTGAAAGCTGTATATTCATCGCGGTAAGCCTGCACAAGCGCATGCGCATGTGTGCCGGAAACCGGGATATTAAAGCGCTTTCCGGCTCTTACATTGCTTGTCGCGCTAAAGCCGCCGATTAAGGCTGCTCTTGCTCCCCACATGGCCGCATCCATTTCGTGCGCCCGTCTTGTTCCGAATTCAAGCGCAACTTCATCACCAATGACGCCTTTAATCCGGGCAGCCTTTGTTGCGATTAATGTTTGATAGTTCACAATGTTGAGCAAAGCTGTTTCAATCAGCTGCGCTTCTACCAGGGGTGCCTCCACCCTCATAATCGGCTCATTGTTAAAAACGAGCTCTCCTTCTTTCATGGAGTAAAGTGAACCTGTAAAAGATAAGCCGCGCAAATATTCAATAAAATCTTCATGATACCCGAGTTCATCCTGTAAATAACTCAAATCGCTATCCGTAAACTTGAAATTTTCCAAGTATTCAATGGCTTTTTCCAAGCCCGCAAATACGGCATAGCCATTTTCAAACGGAAGCCTTCTGAAAAACAGCTCAAAAATCGCTTTCTTTTCATGAATGCCGTCTCTCCAGTACGTTTCCGCCATATTGATCTGATAAAGGTCTGTATGTAATGACAGGCTGTCATCTTTAAATCCGTACTCTAACACTGTTTTTCCCCTTCCTTACTCTGCCACTTGCGCTCCGATGCTGTTTGCAAAATGGGAAAGAGCCCATGCGTGCCCCTCCTGATTAAAGCTGGCAACAGCTTGTTTATGCACAACAATCCGAAAACCTTTGTTATATGCGTCAACAGCTGTATGCAACACACAAATATCTGTGCAGACACCGGCAAGGTGCAGTTCGCCAATCTGCCGCTCTCTGAGTTTGAGCTCTAAATCAGTTCCCGCAAAAGCAGAATATCTCGTTTTTTCCATGTAGTAAACATTAGGCTCATGTTCATGTTTCTGATATAGAGGCAAAAGCTTTCCGTACAGATCTTTTCCTTCCGTGCCTTTTATATTATGCGGAGGAAAAAGACGGGTTTCAGGGTGATATTGATCCCCTTCATCATGAGAATCTACTGCTAATACGACGTAATCACCGTTTGTGATGAATTCTTCAGTTAAATTGACGATCGCCTCTTCAATCATTCTGCCGGGCTCCCCGCAGGTCAATTTTCCGTCACTCGCCACAAAATCATTCGTATAATCAATACAAATAAGTGCTTTTTTCATAGCCGGCCTCCCCGCCATCAGTATGAGAACATTATATCTTATCTCCAGTTGTAAGTGAATTGCCATGAACAAAAAGACAAACGGTCCGTTTGTCTCTTAAGATTTCAGCACTGACCGATTATAAATGTCGTCCTGAATATATATCAATTCACGATTCACAGCGATGTCAGCCGCAATAACGAGGCCTAAAGGCGTATGAAACTGAAGATCAGATACAATCTTGAAGGGCACTCCGTACCGGTTCGCCATTTGGATATAAGGAGAGTAAGACTGATACTGAAGCTCTCCATTAACCAAAAGGGTGACGTTATGGCTGTTTTTCAGCTCGTGCTCCGCCTCTTTATACGGTTTACTTCTAAGCACCTGTCCTTTCGTCAGTGCCAAAACGACTCTTTCTCTTAAAGAGCCTAAAAACAAATGGCGCTCGTCAGGCTTTGTCTCCAAAGGCCCATACATTCCTTGCTGCAAATAGAGATCCATTTTATCTTCACTCAAAAGCCTGTCCTCCCGTCTTGTTTGTCTTCATTATCACCTGATCAGGCAGGAGCTAAACTTTCAAGCGCCGCTTACATTTCTGTTACCCAATGAATGATTTTTTTGGCCAGCTCACCAGCAGGGGTTTCCTCTGTATGCCGGCGCAACGACGCTTCCAGCCGTTCAGGCAGAGTTGCTTTATCTTCTTCATAGGAAATGATCGTGCTCCACTCCAGCTGCGGTACCGCTACAAGCGTGCGCAGTTCTTTTCTGTTTTCATGCAGATACACGTCCGTGATCATTCCGGTTTGCGTATTGATATTTGCTTTTCTGATTTTCATAACATGACCTCTCTATTTAAAGACTACCCATATTATACAATAAAAAAGCAACAGCCTCTTGTGAAAAGGCTGTTACCCGTTAAACGAAACTGTTTCATCAGTGATATCGGCATCTTTGAAGAGAGTTTTACTCGTTTGGTTGTTAATCTTCACAAAATCACCAAGCTGAAATGCGCCTGACCCCGCCCCTGAATGAGCGACGCTTTTGGGCGAAATCGCAAATACGTCTCCAAAGCTTGCCGCGGCATTACCCGTAACTGACATGATATAAATCGGCCCCACAATTGCAGGCATTTCCCCACCTCCGCATTGATTTACAGCATCATATGCAAAGAGCCGCTAATGGTGCCCGCCTATTCAGCTGGCTTTGCGTTTTCCTCGAGTCGTGACCGCTGGCGCAGCTTGATCAAGCGGACAATATTCAGGAAGAACGCCTTCACTACCGCATAAACCGGCACCGCTAAAATCATGCCGAGAATTCCGCCGAAGCTTCCCGCTCCGATTAACAGCAAAATAATCGTAAGCGGATGGGTATTCAGACGCTTTCCGATCACAAGAGGAGACAGCAGGTTTCCGTCCAGCTGCTGAACGATGACGACCACAATAATCGCAAACAGCGCTTTGGCCGGCGAGTCCATAAAACCGACAATGACAGCCGGCGCGGCACCGAGAAAAGGCCCGACATAGGGAATGATATTGGTAATCGCCATGACAATCCCAAGAATCAGGGCATACGGCAGTCCGGCAATTAAATAGCCGATAAAACACGCTGTCCCGACAAAAAGACAGATTAACAGCTGACCCTGGAAGTATGCCGCAAGCGTATCGGATAAATCTTTAAAAATCTTTAAGCCTTCTGTCCGATAAGAAGCCGGAAGAATTTTTACTGCCAAATGCGGAAAGCGGTGTCCGTCTTTCAGCATGTAAAAAAGGATAAATGGAACAGTAATAATAACAAGCGTGATGTTTGTCACGACGCCAAACACCGCAGATAAACTGGACGTGATATTTTGCGGCAGGTTTTGGAGAAAACTTGTCAATGACTGTTCAATTTTTGATATCGATACATAATCCTGGTTCATCATCCAGGTAAACCATTGAGAATGGGACAAATCCTTTGTCAGCGCCTGAATCTGTTTTATATAATCAGGAAGGTTGTTAAACAGCCCTGTCACCTGTGAGGTGATGATAGGTCCAACTGACGCTGAAATAAAGGCAAGCAAACCGATAAACAGTAAATAGATCAATAGAATGGATAATGTCCGCGGAATTTTTTTCTCAAGCAGGCGGACGACCGGATTAAATATGAAATACAAAATTCCCGCAATCAGCATCGGGAAAAACAATGTCGAGATAAAAACAATAAACGGCTGAAATACAAATGAAACTTTTGTTGCTACAAAAATAATCAGCAAAACAAATAAAATCTGCAATGTCCAAAAATGGACTTTTGATTTCAACAAGCTTTGTTCCTCCTAGTTTTTCTTTGTCTGTCAGATAAAAGAACTTATACCCCATCATTGTAACAAAAATGAACTCATATCAGAACTCTTAATATAATGAAAGGATTGTTGGTGATGAAGGCCGTGACATACGATACAGATTCAGAACTGGCTTATATCTATGTTCTTCCTCCGAAAAAGAACAGGAATGTACGGACTGAGGAGCTCAGAGTCAATGATTGTCTCCTGCTGGATATCAGCCAAGACGGCAAAATCGCCGGATTCGAATGTTTTGGTGAGGCAGCACACCTCTGTGCCCCATTTGCCGGGAAATCCCGGCTATATGTAAAAGATTCAGACGGTTATCATTTTCGGGTCTGCCAGCATGCTGCAGTCCGTTCCTGCTATACGGTGTACGGTGTCACTTTCTGTTTTTCAGATGGTGACTATCAGGAATTTGCCGGCTTTGACCTTGATGGAACAATGTATCATAGTGCGTTTTTACAGCGCTTAACTGAAAAATAGGACGTCCCGGTGTACGCCTATTTTTCATGCGCAAGCACTGTTAGACCCGCTCACTGTAATCTGGGGTGATGGAAATCATGTGCTGGATTCTGATCAAACAAACAGAATTTCGGGCTCCTTCAATTGTGATATGGTCAGGTTTTACATCGATCAGTCTGCCTCTGACCGTATCTCGTACTGTCTGTATAACGAACCTTGAGCCGATGAGCTTTTTAATGGTCTGATAGACATAAGGATCGACTAAAGAGACCAGTTGCGGACTACCTTGGTTGACCATACTTTTATCCCCTTTGTGTGTTTTATCTCAGCTTATGCCGCGCTTATGGATAATGACACAGGCTTACCTGATAAAACAAAGGGGTGCGGAGATTTTAGGAGAATACGTTTGGAAGCGGGTGTAAAGGAAGTATCGATGAAGCGGAGACAGCGAAGAAAGCTGGGCGCTGTTCCGTACTTATACAGGCTTTATCACGGATGTCTGGGCTTGATCGATTAATTGGTCCAGCTTTTCTATTTTTTTTCGTGCGGTTGAAGGATCAATTTGGCGGTAATGATGGTGGCCGCCCGGCTCTTCATCCAGTTCGTCCGCTTTTTTGACAATCTGCTGCAGCGTGTTTTTATCTAATTCGCCTTCAGGCAAATAGGAATCTGTATGAAGCAAAATGGCTAGTGCAATCTCTTTTGCCGCTTTCGGTTCCTCGCCAAGCCGAATCAGAAGCTTATGCGCGCGTTCCGCCCCTTTAATGGCATGAATGTCATTTCTTTTGTATTTCTCATAATCCCACTTTCCGTCTGTATACCATTCATAATGGCCGATGTCATGAAGCAGTGCCGCTTTTGCTGCTAAATCAGGATTAATGTCAGCCTTCACAGACAGCCTGTATGCATGATAAGCGCAGGCAATCGCATGTGCCACGCCGGAACGCTGAAGATATTTTTGTGCAATTGGATGGGTGAAAACATCCATTAATGTAACCTTTCTCATGGAAACCCCTCCTTTAGATATTTTTAGAATCCTAACATAATTTGCAGAGAAACTCAATTCTTATGTCACATCATTTTGATCTTCTTATCATCATTGTTATACCCTAAAAGCAGCGTTTCAGTCAGTATATGCGGCTGTTCAATAAAATGCGCTGGCTGCAGCCTTTTGTATAAAAAAAAGAGCAGAAAATATCTGCTCTACAAAAACTCTTTAATATCATAAATGCGGCCGTTTTCCGTCCCTTTTTCTAGTAAAGAAAGCAGCGTGCCGGCAATAAAGTCCGGACTGCGAAGGCTTCCTGTTTCATTTAATTTCCGGAATCGTTCAATGTGGTGGAAATCCTTTTTCGATGAAGAACGGATGACGGCCTGCATCTCAGTGTCCATCACTCCAGGTGAGAACGAAATCATGTTCACCGGCAGCTCTTCATCCTCCTGTTCAAATCCGAATGTCCTCGTAAACATGTCGAGCCCGGCTTTTGAACTGCAATACGCGCTCCATCCCTTATATGGATTTTTGGCGGCTCCTGAAGTAATGTTGACAACCGTCTTTTTGCCGCTGTATGAAGCAAACCGTTTTGTAAACAGCTGACTCAAAAGCACGGGCGCAGTCAGGTTCAGCTGATAATGGCGCTGAAGCTCGTCAAGAGACGCTTCGCCGGCACGTTTGATCGGCGTTACCATTCCGGCGTTATTGACCAGGGTAATACCAGAATAACGATCTGGATCGATGGATGAGAGCAATGTTTCAAATTGCTGTTCAGCTTCTTCGAGATTGATGAGGTCTATTTGATGCTGCGTTAGTTTTTCATGAGAGACATCTGTTTTCGTTCTGGATAAGGCATGGACTTCATGCCCCTTTTCTAAAGCCTGTAATGCAATGGCTTGACCCAGCCCTTTTGACGCTCCGGTGATGATATAAAGTTCCATTGGAAACCTCCTTTTCCGTTATTATTGTACGGCACCGCTTTTACACAACACAAGCACGCGGCCTATGCCTTCTTGTTTTCCTGCGCTGTGACTTTTGGGATGAGGAACACGATGCCTGCAATTCCGAGCAGGATCAGTACGACATAGATCATCGGCAGCAGCAATGATGATGTTTCTTGTTCATCTTCTGTTTCCGTTGATGATGTCTTTGTCATTGGTTTTTCAGCAAAAGTAATTCCAAGCTGTTTCGACTGGGCCGCAATCGTGTTGGAATCCTCGGCATTTGTTGATGTAAACAAATCTTTTATCAGCTCGGCGTCCTTGTCCTTCGGTTTATCAAAAGTGATATCCTTCTGTTCCTCAGGCAGTTCTGTTTTTTCTTCATAGTAGGTATCTTCATGCAAATAATTCGTATCGATTTCGATGTCTTTTTTCTCATACTGGTTTGGCGCGACATCTGTATTTTCTTCAGTTTGGGCAGCAGCTGCAGAGGGTATGAAAAGGGAAAAGGAGAGCATACAAATCATGATCCCCTTTTCCATGCTGCGATTACGCTTCATACGTTTCATCGCTTTCTGCTGTGTGTTCAGCCATCAGCCGGATAATCAGCGGCAGAGCCGCGGCAATCACCGTGATGATCAGCAGAACTGTTATTCCCATTGTAAACAAGTGCCCAGTACCGTACTGGATGTCGATATATACTTTCGAAACTGGATCTTCAAATGTAAAGTTCGGCATGATCAAATCAATAAGCGGTGCGACATAGAATAGAATCATTGCCGCTGAAGCAACCCAGCCAGGGATTGATCCGAATCTGAATGCCGTCCGGATGAAGGCAGAGCTTGCGACCAGCAATAGAATCGTAAACACCGACCACTTAATCGTCTGATCGTCCGGCAGTGAATAAATATTCAAACCGAACAAGCTGATCATAAGTCCGACAAGGATATTCAGAATTCCGAATAACGCTCCTTTGACGAGAAGCGGTGCGTTTTGGTAATACGAGCTGAAATAGCCGATTAACAGACTGCTGATCAACACAATGACAAGGATGACAACCGGAGGTACCGTCTGAATTTTTTCTTCCGGAACCTCTCCGCTGATTTTAAGCGGATTCGCTAAGTAATCATATACATAGCCATTGTTTTGCCCGTCTACTAATGTATTTCCGAGTATGCCGTATACGTCATTTCGCACGAGTTTCGTGGAGGCTACATTTTTCCCCCAGTTGTTGTTTAAGGTGTCGGCTTTCGCTTGAACATCATTGACGCTTTGCTGCATGTTGGTTGTGTAATCAATGATGCCTGACTGGCGATCAGACAATGAACCCATCATGTCTGACATTTGCAGCACTTCCTGGCCGACCGTATCTTGGACACTCAGTGCCATGGTGCCAGACAGCCCATCGTTGCTGAACGTCGCAGATTCCTGTGTTGCGCCCGTTACAAGCTGTTCTGACGCTTTTGCGGCACTTTCAGAGATTTTCGTCAGTTCGTCGAGAACACCTGCTTGAGAGTCACGAATAAAGCCGCTGTAGTCATCCGCAAATTTGGTCATTCCGTCGATGAAGGTGTTAATGTCTTCATCAGTTTGCATCGTGTTGTTTTTGAGAGCTTCCCAGCTGGCTGATTCTTCAGGTGAGAGAGCCAGGACTGATTGGACGTTGCTCTGCTGGCCGTTAATGGCGCCGGCTTTTGCAGCACTGTCAATCGTACCGGATAATACAGAGTCATAAACAGACAAATATTTATAGTATCTCATTAAAGCGGAGATGCTTTCTGTATTGATGTCTCCTGAGAATTGAAGCTGATCTTTATTTTCAAGCTCGCGAATCGCACTGTAAATTCCTTCAAACTCCCGCTTCCGTTTCGCTTCGAGATTTTCAAGTTTACCTTCGAGCTTTTTCACTTTGTCTTTCAGGTCATCAATTTCATCAGTGAGACCATTCATTTGCTCTGTTAGTTCCTCTAACTTCTTTTTCAACTCTTCATTATGAGCAGTTTCTTTTTCTTTGAGCTCTTCTTCAATTTGCTTGATTCGCTCAGACGCTTTGCTGAGCTGTTCTTTTGCTTTTGCAATATCAGAAATGTCGTCGTTTCCTGGTTGATCTTCATTTCCTGGCTCAGTCGTGCCACCGTCGCCTCCTGACTCTCCAGTTCCGCCTTCATTTGCCAGCTTGATAAATTGAAGGGCTGAGTCAGATGAAGCAGTCTGTTCGGCAGATGTGCCCGTTTCGGTTTGTCCGCTGTCTGACGTACCATTAGAGGCATCACCGTTCTGCTCCTGACCGTCTGTTCCCTGCTGGTCTTGATCCTGAGTACTGCCGTCCGTTTGTCCGTCATTACCGGTATCACTGCTGTTATTGTCGTTCCCTGTGTCGCCCTGTGTATCATCGGGATTTGTACTGCCCCCGTCATCAGGTTTTTCTGGATTATCAGTGGACGGATCGTCTGGTTCAGTACCCGGGTCTTCCGGTGTTGGATCCTCTTTTTCAGGCTCCTTCAGATTGTCTGAAATATCCTGAATATCAGCAGCGATATTTTTCAGTTCTTCACGCTGTTTTTCAAGATCAATTTTGAGTTCTTCAGGATCTTCTTCTTTAGGGTCTTTATCTTTATCATTGTTGTCAGAACCATCGTCTATGACTGGGTCGTCCCCTTTCGCAACTGTCAATGCCTGACGTGCCGGGACAAGCAATTCATACACCTGATTTAGTGCAGCCTGTCTTGATGCGGCCTGATATTGTTCGATTAAATTACTTTGGATTTTTGCCATGCCAAGTTCCTGCTGGGACACTTGCCCTTCCCTAATTTGCTGGGCGTTTGCCAGCACATTACTGGTTTGTCCGAGCTGTGTCTTCACTTGGCTGATCCCGGTTGCCAATCCGCTCATGCGTTCGCTGAACTGATTCGCCTTTTGCTGTGCCTGGATGGCGTCCAAGCCTGTCCGGATTTGCTGCTGTGTTGAATCTTGGGCTGCCAAAAGCAGCTTTTTCTGATTTTCTTGATATTCTTTGTATCTTTCAACTGTATCAATGAATTCTTTCAGCGTATTTTTGGCTTCCTCCGCTGTAGAAGCTTTTTCTTTTGTCGTGCCTTGCGCTTCATTCATTGATTTCTTCAGCTCATCGATTAAGTCTTTTTGCTGTTTGATTTCACCTGCTAAATCATTAGAGCTTGGTTTGTAAAAGTTGTACATGACATTCTGGAATTCAGATTCTTTATTGACGATCTTGTCAAATTCTCCTCTGATGTTGTCCACTTTTTGTGAAACAAAATTCCAGTATAAGGCCGACATTTTTTTGTTCATTGTCTTTTGGGCATCCTCAAGCTCACGCTGAACTTTTTCTTTGTTAACCGCATTCAGGTTATCTTGAATGCTGAATTCGAGCGTTGCTTTTTGAGGATGGTCTTTGTCATAGCTCAAAATGTTTTTTGAGAAGTCTGAGGGAATGTAGACAATCGCATCGTATTTCTTTGAAGCGAGACCGGTCTCGGCCGCGCTTCGGTTTACGACCGTCCACGAATAATCAGGACGTTCACCCAGAACGGCCGCTACTTCCTTGCCGAACTGGGCGGATTTGTCCTCTTCATCAGACTTTACCTCATCACTCAATACGCCTGTGTCTTCATTCACCACCGCGATTTGCCGGGTGGAATTGACTGCTTTTTTCGTTGGGTCGTCTCCGATAAATCGGAAAAACAACACCGGCAGCAGCAAAATGATGATGACGGCGGATATTAACTTGATCAAGCTTTTTCGTTGTTCTGTCATCTAGCACTCTCCCTTTCAGCAGAACATAAAGGAATTTGAACTTTTTGCTCCTTCCCGTTTTCCACAACATATCCGAAGCCCGGCTGAATCTCAGGCTCCTGTCTTTGGTACGGGAGAGGAATGACATTTTGCTCAGATTTTTTCATCAGCAGAATCGCGTGGCGGATTTGCTTCATCTCAGTCGTCAAGGAGTCATAGCCTTTTGAGAATTCGCTGTGATTTCCGCCCGGGATAAAGCTGAACCCAAGATGAGCGTATGATTTCATGAAGTTAGCGAGACGGTCTTGTATTCTCGTATCAATCGTCTGCTGGAATCTCGTTATCCCGTCAATCATCAGCACGACTTGTGAGAATCGCAGATTTTGTGCGTCTCCTTGGCGGACGGCTTCTACATACATGGCCTCTCTTGTTTTGAAAATGTCTTCAGCTGTTTCAATCCACTGCTCAATATCTTCTTTCGTTTCCAAATATGAAACATCTGATTCCTTCGCGTAATGAGATAAGCCGCGGTCAATCGAGTCAAACAGGCCGATCATTTCAGTTTCATCATCAATCAGATGTTCGAGCATTACTTTTAAGACGTTTGTTTTCCCGCGCTGAGTCTGGCCTAAAATCAGGCAGTGCTTATGCTTGCCTAAATCAAAATAGACTGGGCTGACTGTTTCTTCATGAAGCCCGATCGGTACAGATAAAGGCTTGCGTTCCAGCTTGAAGCGGATAGACAATTCTCTCGTAGACAAGCTCTCAGGCAGCATCGGAATCGGTGCCGGCTGCTCCATTGAAGCAAATCGCCCTTGAAGTTTCTGTACGTCTGATTTCAGCTCGTTGAACATGCCGATATCATCATCGGCGTCAACAGGCAGGAACATTTGCGCGAAATAAAGCTCTTCCTTTTGAATGATGACGCGTCCCGGAATCGGCTCAAGATTGAATTTCGGACGGCCGTAAATGGAATATCCTTCTGATTGATCCATGAGATAATGGACAACCTTTGTTTTCAAGTTATTTAACAATGACTGGCGGACAGCATTCACCCGCGTTGCTGTCAGCATAAAGTAGATACCCAAGCTTTGTCCGTCTCTGGAAAGCTGGACAAATTCCGATTCAAGCTCATGCATCTCATCCTTGACAATGTCAAAGTTGTCAATGGTGATAAAAATGAACGGAAGCTCTTCTTCGCTCAGCGCATTGTACATTTTGATGTGGCTGATTTCTTTTTCCCGGAACAAACGTTTACGGCGGTCAATTTCTTCTTTGATGCGAATCATGAACTTTTCAATTTTTCTTGACTGGTCCATCAGGAAGTAATCCGCGGTATGCGGGAGCTTCGCTAATGGCAGCAGCGTTCCGTTTCCGAAATCAAAGATATAGACATGAAGCTCTTCAGGTGTGTATACGTCCGCAAAACTCATCAGGAACGTTGCGGCTGCAATCGATTTTCCGTAGCCCGAAGAGCCGAAGATGCCGATATTTCCATCTTCCATCATCTTATAAGCAATTGGCGCCTGTCTTTGCAGATCAGGTTCATCGACATACGCAAAGTGGAAATGGTCTTTTTCGTTTGAAGGGAAAAGAGTGCGCGGAATACGTTCCGCAAGCGGCGGCAGCCAAGGGCTTGGCAGCTTCTCGATTCCCATTTCATCTTGGATGCGTTCAATTTCGTCAACTACAGCTTCGATTTCGGTTTGAACGTCTTTTTTCGCGTTATCTTCGGTATCAACCTCAGAAAGCGGGATCAGACCCGTATCTGTAACAATCGCGATTTCATCCTCAGTACCGTAGACTTCCTCTAAGTAAGGCGCCCCGCTCCATGCAGATTGGAACAGCTCATACACTTCATTGTTTCCGACCTGCAAATAGCCGCGGCCTGTTACGGTAATGTTTGCGGCATCGCTGTTTTTCAAAATTTCTTTACTGTCGGTGGCATCCTGGACCTTGAGCGCTACTTTAAAGCGCGAGTTACTCCAGATCTGGTCGTCGATGATGCCGCCTGGCTTCTGTGTCGCCAAAATCAAATGAACGCCGAGGCTTCGTCCGATACGCGCGGCACTGACAAGCTCCCTGATAAAATCAGGCTCCTCGCTTTTCAGCTCGGCAAACTCATCAGAAATTAAGAACAAGTGAGGCATCGCCACTTCTGCTTTCCCTTGCTTGTATAACTTTGTATAGTCATTGATGTGATTGACTTGATACTGGTCAAACAGGCGCTGCCTTTTTTTCAGCTCGCTTTTAATGGAAGCAAGCGCACGCATACTGAAGTTTTTGCTTCCTTCAATATTTGTGATCGTGCCGAGGAGGTGGGGAATGTTGCGGAACGGCTGCGCCATTCCTCCGCCTTTATAGTCAATTAGTAAGAAAGCCGCTTCATGCGGATGAAAATGCACTGCAAGTGACAAGATGTAGGTCTGGAGAAATTCACTTTTCCCTGATCCCGTTGTCCCCGCAAGCAAGCCGTGCGGACCGTGTGCTTTTTCGTGAAGGTTCAGATACACAATGTCATCTTTCCCTTTATAGCCGATCGGCACTGACAGCGACTTCGACGATTCACTTGTCAGCCATCTTTGCTGAATGCCGATTTCTTTTACTTCCTTCGCATGAAAAAGCTCCAGGAACGATACCGTTTCCGGAATGGAATTCGTAATGCCGACCTGGTGGTTCAGCGTCCGCAGCGTGCGTGAGAACCGTTCGTTGTCCTCACGCTGATGATGATCGAGACGGAACGGAATTCTTACCGCTTTTTTCTTTTGTATTAAAATGTCGCCTTCATGCTCATTAATGTAGCGGACAAGAGTTGTAATGTTTTCCGACAAGCTTTCCTTTGTTTCCGCCGCGACAATTGTCGAGATGCCCAGATGCTCATGCTGTCCTTCTAAATATTCGAGAATGACATGTTCAGAGATCAGCTGCTGATTCGTGATGACAAATACAAAATGCGGTTTGAACTGCAGTTTTTCTTTGTCATCTTCGAGATCACGCTCTCTGATCAATTCGTAAAGTGAAGACAAGAGCTGATCTCGGGTTTGCTCATTATAAATAAATCCTTTTGCATAAATATGGGGCATTTGAAATTGCGGAAGCCACTTCATCCACTCCCAGTCTTTATACTCTTCTTCATGAAAAATAAATACAAAACGCAAATCGTGATAGCTGTTAAAGAACGACAGCTGTCCGATCAACTGGTGAATCTCATTTTTCACAATTTGCGATTTACCGACAAGCCCCATCGGACCTTCTGCCAAATCGACCGTCACCGGCGCATGGCGGATATCTTTATAGACGCGCTGCATGTGCTGCGATTTCTCCATGAGGTCATCGATATCACGATTCGCCAAGTCTCCGCCGCTCATATTGATTTCATAGCTTGACGGAACTGTTCCCGTCCCAAGCCGCAGTTGCAGATAATCCTTGCTTTCAAGTGATTTTTCCCAGATCCGGTCACTGATTTCACTTGTTAAGTATTTCATTTGTTCAAATGAAGGAAAGTGAAATTCAAGAACCTGCTTTTGCTTTTCAGCAAGTGCCTGAAGCTCTTTCCGCTTATTGTCTAAGTAAAGCTTATATACACGCTCCCGTTTTTCCTCGCGTTTTTTCCGCTGGTTTTTATCCCGGAAATATTGCACTGTCGAGGTAATGAGAGTCATCATAAACATGGCCAAAGAAACGAGTATAAATATGCCGCGCGGCTGGATGATGGCAACTACGCCCATCACGATCAGCATCACAAGCGGAGGCAGGATGACGAGCCACAGCCCTCTGTTGGTTTGATCGCTCTCCTGAGAGGGAAAACTGAAAGAAACGCGGTCATCCGGCAGATCGTATACCATCCGCGGCGTTCTTCTGTACTGCGGATATTTTTTCTGCATCTCTGTACTCGGTTTGACCGTTTCTGTTAACGCTGTTTCAAACTGGGCATAATGAACAATTTCTAAAAGGTCTTGTTCCGTCACCCTCATTTGCGTGAAGTTCCAGAATATTTCATCCCCCGGCTTGAGCGGCGTATTGGCGTTGATTTTCTCTCCGTTCAAGAAGATCGTTCCGCTTTCAGGGCGGACCGACCAGCTGCCGCCTGCACGAAGCAAAGAAAACGTGCTTTGTTCTGCAAATGCAAAATCTTGCGGATTCAGATAAATATCTGCATTCGTTTTTTCTGAGGAACATACAATTTCATCCCGATTTCCCGTAAAATAAACGGATTTCTCAGGTTCACTGCCCGTCAATATCAAGCGTATATCCTGCTGATCCGTTTGGAGAGTAAATGATATATCCGTCTCAATCGTGCCGAGACAATCATTTCCCAGGAAAACTTCGTATTGGCCGCCGGATTCCTTTCTTTGAAGAGAAATGACTCCGCTATTAAATGGAATGGAGCTGATCGTAACAGAATCCTTCACATCAGGCCCTATGGTCACCGGATGAGACGACGGGAGGTTAGACAGATTTAATTTTTGAACGTTATTTTGGTAAAAAACCCATAATAGACTCAAATGGCGAACCCCCTTACGGCCGAATGGCAGCATGCGATGACCTGCGCTTCATGTCTCACGTTATTTGTCATCTTTTTTCTCATCTTTCTTTTCTGTTTCTTTTTTCTCGTCTTCTTTTTTCTTCTGTTCTTCTTTTTTCGCTTTTTCCTCGGCTGCGGCTTTTTCTTCTGCCGCTTTCTCTTCTGCTTGTTTTTCTTCGTCTGTTTGTGTCTGTTCTTCGCTTGTATCGACTAACGATGTTTCAGAATTAGACTGTTTATTTTCTTGACGTTCTTTTTGCGCTTTTTCAAGCTCACTATTTACTGAGTCAAGTTCTTTTTGTATGTCTTCATCATTTGTATCCTCAGATAAAAGCTGCTGTTTATATTTAGCTAGGGCAAAGTAAATATAATCATTGTATTCCAGCTTGCGGCCGATACTGATCGCTTCTTTGTATTCTCCTCGACCATAATCAATCCAATATAAGAAATGCTGAGGGTCTGATTGAAGGGTGACTAAATTATTTTCTATATTTTTGGTTTTTGCACTCCCCAGGTTTTCGACCTCAACATAGGACGTCGCCAGCTGATACTGCACCGATTCAGGCAGGCTTTCCGCATCGTACTTGGACAGTGTGCTGATGACTTCACTGTACTGCTTGTTTAAGAACGCACGGTTGCTGTCCACTATCGCCTGGTGCTTTGGCTGCGCGAAAAATAAGGCGTACATCGAATAAATAAGTGCCGGTACAAGCAAAACAATGAGCCCCAGGCCGATATATCGCTGGATGTTCCACTTCTTTCTCGGGATATGTATGTATGTTTTTGCTTTGGCTTCGAGCTCATCAATATGGGTTTGAATCAGCTCGAGCAAATCATCATAGGATTCAGCATCTAATATCGCCTTTGCCTCTGCGGAAAACGTCAGCGTTTCATTGAATTTCAGGTAGTCTTCAAACGCAAAAGCGCCGTCAACTGCCAAAGCCGCTGCCGCTTTCAGCTCCTGCCATACTCTTTCCTCATCACGCTCGTAAGGAGGAATGCTTTCTTTTACTCCATAATGGAGAAAATAAGGCGTAAGCCCTTTATCGAATACAATGTTTTCAGGAGCGACAATCAAATTCAGCCTAGACAGATTGTGCTGCTGTACGGCTTGAACAAGCTGATAGGCAAACTGCCATTTACTTTTTTTATCCTTAGCTTTCATGAAGCGGAATGCTTTATAGGAGGAGGGAGGTTGGATTGTGATGATTACTTCATCATCCGTCACATCGATTTCTTTATGAAAAAATGGATTTATATCTTTGATCACGTTAGCTTCAAGACCGTCGAGAAGCTTTATTTTTTCCCGTTGAAAGGTAAATGTATAGCCGGCATCTGTTTTCTCGGCAACAGCTTCTAATTGGTTTTCTAAATATGATTTTTGTTTACCTGACATTCAACCAGATCCTTTCATAATATTTCAAGCCGGTCTCCGTTTGTAATGCCGCAATCAGACAGCTTGCATTCTCCGGAAAACACCTTATCCTTGTTCACCACTCTGATCCAGTGCCCTTCGCGCGGAGGCATAGATACGCTTTGGGCCTGCCAAGCAATATCAATTACTTTTTTCACCGGGTGGTAATCTGACAATCTGAGATCAAAGACACTGCCGTTATAATGTTTCAAATCTATTGTAATATCAATATACATTTAGGATCACCCTTACATAGAAAGAGCGCCGTCTTCTTTTGAATCAGGCGCTCCTTCCCTTTCATACTGTTATCCGCGGATTTGATTTGCGATGTCTTGGTCAGTAGACTCAAGTGTATTTGCTGTTTGATCAAGCTGCTGATTCACATCTTGAAGCAAATCTGACATTTTGATAAATGAAGGTTTGAGCTGCTCGTATTGATCTGCGAACGCTTCGCTTGAAGCACCTTCCCACATGCTTTTCAAATCAGAGATCATTCGGTTTAAACGATCAACCTGATTTAATACTTCTTGGCTTTCAACGCCGTATTGCTTCGCCATCGCTCTTAGCTCTTCGGGTGTGACACGAATTAATCCTGCCATATTCCTCATTACCTCCTGTGCCATCAGCCTAAATATGGGCTAATTCACTTATTTTTAGAACGTCATTATTATAAAAACAGTTTTTCGGCATAGTCAAACAAATATGTTTTAATTTTACAAAATGAGTCCAATGGTTTATCCCGAATCACTTAAAAATGACATATACTGTAAAGTAAATAGGTTTATTTTCTTAATCTTCTCTTCATTCTCCGAATAATCCAAAAGACCCAAATAACGCTCCAACTCCCAAAAAAAACCTTTCAGAAAATTTGATGCTACAGCACCATTTCTGAAAGGTTCAGTTTTTTCTTTCCTTAATTAGTCTCGCCTCCGATGACTTTCTTAGAAGATTAATAGGATAAGCTGTCGTTATATGAGGCATACAACTGTCCTGCAAAAAGGCGATTACACCGCCAATTGTATATAGAACGTTTCTCTCATGAAATTGTTTTTTTGCTTCTGTTCTTTGTTGTTGATTTTCACAAACAACAACAATCATAATAAAAGGAAGGGGATGAGATGTCAAAGAGAAATCAAGCACGAAAAGTAGGGAGATTTATGACCATGCCGAATGATCCGTTTAAATATAGTTTTGACAGACTTGAAGATGTGGCTGATCATATCAGCGACGTTCTGCGGTGCCCGATCACCATAGAGGATGTTAACCACAAGCTGCTTGCCTACAGTACACACAGCGACTGCACAGACCCTGCCCGGACGTCTACCATTATTGGCAGAAGGGTACCGGAGAAGGTGATTAACAAGCTGTGGAAAGACGGGACAATTCCAGCTCTCTTAAAAACGGACCAGCCGATCAGAGTCAAGCAAATTGATGAAGTCGGGCTGAGCAATCGCGTCGCTATTTCGATTTGGAAAAACAATCAAGTGCTTGGCTTCATATGGGCGCTTGAGATCCAAAAAACATTGTCCGATGAAGATCTGCTGACATTGCAAATGGCAGCAAAAGCAGTGAAAAACAAGCTTCTCAAACTTCAAATCAGAAAAACGAAAAATGAAGAACGCAGCCAAGAATTTTTCTGGAAAATGCTGACCGGACACATCCATCAGGAGGATGATATGGCGGATGGGTTCCATAAGCTTGGAATGGCGGCTCCTTCAGAGTTTTCCGTTATGATCATCCGCATAAATGGCGAGCTGACTGAAAAAATCGAACAGCAGCTGCAATATTTACAGGAAACGACCCAGCAGGTTTACGTGCTGCTGGCGACCGTAGATTCCAATGAACTTATTATATTAACCTCACCCAAAACAGATCATCCTTTTCAAGATTTAAAACAGTTTGCTTTAAGTACGCAAAAACAGCTGAAGGAGCGGTATAAAATAGAAGACGTTTCTATCGCTTTTGGCGGAATATACAACTCTATTTCTTTTGTCTCCCGCTCCTATCAGGAAGCATTGTCCGTCTTAAAAACGAAGGAACGGTTCACTGAAGAGACCAAACATCTTTTCAGCTTTTCTGAGTTAGGCATTTATCAATACTTAGATGTCTTATATGAAAAACGGAAACAGGTGGGCCATTATAATTACTCGCTTTCCAAACTGGAACAATATGACCGGGATCACCAGTCAAATCTGGTAGAGACGCTAGAGCGCTTTATTGAAGCGGACAGCAACGTGAATACCGCTTCCAAGCTGTTAAATATACACGTTAATACGTTGAATTACCGACTCAAGCGGATCAGCCAGATCGCTGAAATTGATTTGAAAAATGTGAATCAAAAATTCACCATCTATTTAGATATCAAACTTCGGCACATGGATTTGTGAAATTTCACAAATCCATGTTTTTTTATTTTCTTAATCAAACAAAGAATTTTCCAAAATATCAAGCTACACTAAAAATATCACAGATACAGGAGGAGACAGATATGATCATAGGGGTTCCTAAAGAGATAAAAAACAATGAAAACCGTGTCGCATTAACACCCGGGGGCGTTTCTCAGCTCATTTCAAACGGCCACCGGGTGCTGGTTGAAACAGGCGCGGGCCTTGGAAGCGGATTTGAAAATGAAGCCTATGAGTCAGCAGGAGCGGAAATCATTGCTGATCCGAAGCAGGTCTGGGACGCCGAAATGGTCATGAAGGTAAAAGAACCGCTGCCGGAAGAATATGTTTATTTCCGCAAAGGACTTGTGCTGTTTACGTACCTTCATTTAGCAGCTGAGCCTGAGCTTGCACAGGCCTTGAAGGATAAAGGAGTAACTGCCATCGCATATGAAACGGTCAGTGAAGGCCGGACATTGCCTCTTCTGACACCTATGTCTGAGGTTGCGGGCAGAATGGCGGCGCAAATCGGCGCTCAATTCTTAGAAAAGCCTAAAGGCGGAAAAGGCATTCTGCTTGCCGGGGTGCCGGGCGTTTCTCGCGGAAAAGTAACGATTATCGGAGGAGGCGTAGTCGGGACAAACGCGGCGAAAATGGCTGTCGGACTCGGTGCAGATGTGACGATCATTGACTTAAACGCAGACCGCTTGCGCCAGCTTGATGACATCTTCGGCCATCAGATTAAAACGTTAATTTCTAATCCGGTCAATATTGCTGATGCTGTGGCGGAAGCGGATCTCCTCATTTGCGCGGTATTAATTCCGGGCGCTAAAGCTCCGACTCTTGTCACTGAGGAAATGGTAAAACAAATGAAACCTGGTTCAGTCATTGTTGATGTAGCGATCGACCAAGGCGGCATCGTCGAAACTGTCGACCATATCACAACACATGATCAGCCAACATATGAAAAGCACGGGGTTGTGCATTATGCTGTAGCGAACATGCCGGGTGCTGTCCCTCGTACATCAACAATCGCCCTGACTAACGTTACTGTTCCATACGCGCTGCAAATCGCGAACAAAGGGGCAGTAAAAGCGCTCACAGACAATGCGGCACTGAGAGCGGGTTTAAACACCGCAAACGGACACGTGACCTATGAAGCTGTAGCAAGAGATCTAGGCTATGAGTATGTTCCTGCCGAAAAAGCTTTACAGGATGAATCATCTGTGGCGGGTGCTTAATTCACAATGAGCTTGCAGAAAGATTTCTGCAGGCTTTTTTATTTTTTAAAAGGAAAAAAGAGACCATTTCACGAATTATGACTATGAAGTTGATCATAAAGGAGGATTCATATGGCTGTTCAGCAATATGGCGTGTTAAAAGGCATAGTCTTAGACATGAAGCGGGAAACAGATGATGACAGTCCTCATTTCCAAGTCAAAATGCTCGGTGAAGAGAATACGTATTACAGGTGCGCCATCAATGTGATGTCCAGTTCTGAGGAATCTGAAGTATTGTATTTGGCTGACGATCAGTTTGATTCGGGCTCAATTACCATCCTTCCGAACATGCCGTATGGATATACAAGGATCAATGAAGCAAACCGTGAAGTGGCACTGGATTATGTGCGGGGCAATTTGTTTGACCCGCGGGAAATGAAGCCTTTGCCTCATGAAATCACGGGACCTGATAATGATTTAAATGATTTTATTGAAACCTATATGAAGAAAGCACAAGATGAGAAAGCGCCGGTTTATATATTTGGTTCAAAATTCGGACCTGAACAGGCTGCAGATAAAATATTCGGCTTTACCCCGACTAACGGAATGCACAATATCCATATGAATCAAGGGAATGCAATGGATACCCGCTGGAAAAAAGACAACGGCTCTTGGCATGACGGGGGTATTCTGATTCAGTTTGCAGATCAGTGGGCCGCTGTGTTTTTAGCGTTTTTATCCCAATCTTGGTGTACAGATGAAAACGGAAACCCGGTCAGGGATTGTGATCATACCCAAACGTCTGCGTAAGATTAGAAAAAGAGACTGCGGCGAGCAGTCTCTTCGGAAGTTTGTTGACAAAATCCTAAAGCGTTTTAAAAGCTTTAGGATTTTGTCATGTTTTCAGCGTGATTGAAAACCCTTGAACTCTAGGAAAGATGAGCATTGGAGCGGAGCGAATGTTCTAATTCGTGAGCACCAACGCGCAGACTTGACAACGAATGCGAGGGTTTATCGACACGCTGAAGAGACTGCGGCGAGCAGTCTCTTTTTGATACGATTACACATTTTCAACAGTCTTTAGGCTGTTTGGCCTCATATCGCTCCAATGCGATTGGATATAGTCCAAACAAGCTTCACGCCCTTTTTGCTCATGAACGACTGTCCAGCCGCTCGGCACATCTATAAAACCGGGCCATAGGGAATATTGGCCTTCTTCATTGATCAGCACCAAATACGTGCCATCCGCATTTTCAAAAGGATTTGCCACTCTATTTCTCCTCCCTTATTTATTCAACTCTTCCAATTTGACAGCGAGAACCTTGCCGATTTGAGCCAGAGGTTCCGGCTGACATAAATCTTTATGACGGCAGTCGATGTCGATTTGTTCAATCTGTCCGTTAATATAAGGCTTCCACGAGTCAGGTTCAATCGGGTCAAACCATTCAGGAATGATTGTTGATCTGAAAAACAAAACATTTCCACGGAAGGTTTTCGGCTTATAGGAACCTAAAATGCCGACAGAATTGACATACGTATTCTTCAAATTTAAAATGACCGTTTCATCCAGGCTCGCAAGCGCACTGCCGTCACGGCGAAGAATCTCAATCGCCGCTTCAAAATCTAGCGGTTTTTCCCCTAAGCTGTCTGGATCATACCCGCCTAACGCCAGAAGGGCAATAAGCGCTTCCTCATCATCCGGTGCCTCTTTTATAGGAAGGAAGTGGTTCGGATAGGCGTCCAGCATCACCAACAGGGATACTTCTTCTCCTTGATTTTGCAGCTGGGTAGCCATCGCTTGAACGACATTCCCGCCCAGGGACCAGCCCAGCAGATGGTACGGGCCTTTTGGCTGGACCGTTCGGATTTGTTTAATGTAATCGGCAGCCATGTCATCAAGTTGTTTCGGAAGCTCCTCGCGCTGCCCGATTCCCCGTGCCTGCAAGCCGTAGATCGGATAATCTGTTCCTATATTGGTCATCAAACCGGCATAACACCAGCTGAGCCCCCCTGCCGGATGAACACAGAATAAAGGAGGCTTGTCTCCGCTTGTTCGGAGCGGCAGCAGAACGTCAAGAGCGCTTTGGCTTGATCCCATTTCAAGTCTTTCAGCGAGCCCGGCTACAGTAGGTGCTTCGAACAAGTTGCCGATGCTGAGTTCAACGCCGAGCGCTTCACGAATGCGGCTCATGAGCTGTACAGCAAGCAAGGAATGTCCGCCTAAATCAAAGAAACGGTCATCAATGCCGACACGCGGCAAGTGAAGCACCTCCATAAAGAGGTCACAGAGAATTTCTTCCTGCGGCGTTCTCGGTCCTCGTCCTGTCACTGCCGCTGCGAAATCCGGAGCGGGCAGTGCTTTACGATCAAGCTTTCCATTCGGTGTCAGCGGCAATTCTTTCATCGTCACAAAGGCAGCAGGCACCATGTAATCCGGCAGTCTCTCCGCAGCATATTTGCGCAGTTCCGCCGTATCAAATGTTTCTTCCGAAGGGATGACATAAGCTGCTAACCGTTTATCTCCCGGCTGATCCTCACGAACGATCACTGCCGCATCTTCAAGCTGCGGATGCTGAACAAGCGCGGCTTCAATTTCTCCCAATTCAATCCGGAATCCCCGAATTTTCACTTGATGGTCTGCACGGCCGACATAGTCGAGAGAACCGTCAGCGCGGAGGCGGGCCACATCCCCAGTGCGGTACATCCGGGTGCCTGGAGGACCGAACGGATCAGCTATGAAGCGTTCAGATGTTAAACCAGGCCGGCCTAGATAACCTCGTGCTAACCCCGCTCCTGATACATACAGCTCTCCGGCAACACCCGGCGGAACCGGCTGCAGGCGTTCATCCAGCACGTATACACCAAGATCGGGAATGCCGCAGCCGATCAAGCTGTTTGCCCGTAAAGCTGCCATGCTTCGGTCTAATTCGATATAGCTCACATGCACCGTCGTTTCTGTAATCCCATACATATTGATAAGCTGCGGTCTATTTTCAGGGTGGCGGTTGTACCAATCCTCTAAACGGCTGAGTTCAAGCGCTTCTCCGCCAAAAATGACATAGCGCAGACTGAGTGCCTGTCCGAGATCCGGCTGTTCCCGTTCCGCCTGCATAAACTGATAGAAAGCAGACGGTGTCTGGTTCAGAACAGTCACCCCCTCTTTGACAAGCAGGCGCAAAAACGCTTCTGGCGATCTGCTGACGTGGTGAGGTACGATCACAAGACGTCCGCCATGCAGCAGAGGACCCCAGATCTCCCACACCGAAAAATCAAACGCATAGGAATGGAACATGGTCCAGATATCGTCTGAGCTGAAACGGAACCAGTGCTCAGTCGCTGCAAATAAACGTGTTACATTTTGGTGAGGAATCATTACACCTTTTGGAACACCTGTTGAGCCGGATGTATAAATGACATACGCCGTATTCAAAGGCGAAAGCGGCTGAGTCCTGTCCTTATTTTTTGGATTCTCTGCAGGGTACGTGTTTAGTTTCTCTGCCAGCTCGGGATCATCCAGCACGATTTTCGGCACGTTTTCAACTGGCGGAATGTGATCTGCTGCTTTAGTGTTCGTCATGATAAACGCAGGCTGGGCATCTTTTAGCATAAAAGCAATTCGATCAGCCGGATAATCCGGATCAAGAGGGAGATAAGCTGCCCCGGCCTTTAGCACCGCCAATAGGCCGACAGCCATTTCCAACGATCGGGGCAGTGCCAATGCCACAAATTGCTCCGGCCCGACACCTTCACTAATCAGCATTCGGGCAAGCCGGTTTGCTCTTTCATTCAGCTCTGCATAGCTCAGTTCCTGATTTTCATATACAACGGCAATGGCATCAGGACGTAAAGCAGCCTGCTTCTCAAATTGCTCTGGCAAACATGCGGGCGGAATCTTTTCAGATACACTTTGCCAATCAGTCACCATGCTGCTGCGTTCCTCTGGTGCAAGAATATCCAGATTTCCGATTTGCTCGTCAGGATCAGACTCGGCAGCCTCCAACAGGCGCATCAATCGGTCAGCAAGAGCCTGAGCAGTTTCCCGCTTGAAAAGATCAGTGCTGTATTCAAGCAGTCCTTCCATCCCGTTTGGTGTCCCGTCAGCAAGGCGATCTTCACTGATTTCCAGCGTCAAATCAAACTTGGCAGAACCGACACTGTTGATTCGCAGGCTGCTCTCCATATCAGGAAGATGCAGTTCAGCGTCCGGTGTGTTTTGGAACGCAAGCATGATTTGGAATAAAGGATGCGTCGCACGCGAACGAGCCGGATTGAGCACCTCTACAAGTCTCTCAAACGGCAGATCCTGATTGTCATAGGCGGCCAGATTCACTTTCCGTACTCTGTCTAGAAGCTCACGAAAGCTTGGGTCACCGGACGTATCAGTTCTGAGCACCAATGTATTAATAAACAGCCCTACAAGATCGCCCAGCGCATCATCATTCCGTCCCGCGATCGGACTGCCGATCGGAATGTCGGTGCCCGCCCCGAGCCTTGTCAATAAAGCGGCGAGACCGGATTGAAGCACCATAAACAGGCTCACCCTATTTGTGCGAGCCAGCTCCTGCAATCGCTTGTGAAACTCGGGCTCAATACGAAAATGAATCGTATCTCCATCATGACTCGGCTCAGCCGGACGTGAATAATCGGTTGGCAGTTCAAGCTGATCAGGCAGGTTTTTCAAGGTTTCTTTCCAGAAAGCAAGCTGACCGGCAATCAAGCTGTTTGGATTATCCTCATTTCCAAGCAGTTCTTGCTGCCAGAGCGCATAGTCTGCATACTGCACAGCAAGAGGCGCCCATTCGGGAGGTCGTCCGTGGCAGCGAGCCGCATAAGCCGTCCCAAGGTCTCGGGTCAGCGGTGTTAAGGACCAGCCGTCTCCGACAATATGATGGACGAGAAGAAGCAGCACGTACTCGTCAGGACCGATCACAAAAAGCTCGGCACGAAAAGCAGGTTCAGCTGCAAGATCAAAGCTGTAGCGTACAGCTTCGGCAAGCCGATCAGAAAGCTCCTTCTCAGCAATTTCAGTAACATGTAACTCAGGATGGGCTTGATCGGCATCTAAAATATGCTGATAGGATGTCCCCTGTGATTCAGGGAAGATCGTCCGAAGGCTTTCATGACGGCAGACGAGGTCATAAAGTGCCGCTTTCAGCAATCCTTGATCCAACTCACCTGACAAACGGACAGCAACCGGAATATTATAAGTAGGACTCGGTCCTTCCAGACAATGCAGGAACCATAGCCGGCGCTGGGCAAATGATAGCGGGATCTTTTCAGGCCGCTCAGCTCTCTGCAAAGCGGGACGTGCACTCTGCGCCAAATCAAGATGGGCAGCGAGTCCGGCTACTGTCGGTTCGTCAAAGAGCTTGGCGATACCAAGTTCGGCTCCCATTACCTCGCGAATGCGGCTCATCAGACGGGCTGCAAGAAGAGAATGGCCCCCAAGCTCGAAGAAACTGTCATCGATACCGACGCGTGCCAAACCGAGAACCTCTGCAAACAAGTCACACAATATCTCTTCCTGAGGAGTCCGCGGGGACCGATCACTGACAGATGTGCTGAAGTCTGGTGCCGGCAGTGCTTTCCGGTCAAGCTTGCCATTAGGTGTTAATGGCAGCTCGTCCATCTCCACAAACGCCGCCGGTACCATATAATCAGGAAGACTAGCCCCCATATAACGACGAAGCTCTGCAGTATCAATAGCACCATCAGCGACTACATAAGCCGCCAATCGTTTGTCTCCCGGCTGATCTTCCCGTACGACAACCGAGGCCTGTTCAATGTGCGGATGATTGGCAAGCACGGCATCAATTTCTCCAAGTTCAATTCGGAATCCGCGAATTTTGATTTGATGATCCGCCCGCCCGATATAATCCAAAGACCCATCGGCACGCCAGCGGGCCTGGTCTCCGGTCCGATACATCCTAGTTCCCGGCGGTCCGTATGGATCTGCAACGAAGCGCTCCGCCGTTAAATCAGGGCGATGGAAATAACCTCTGGCCAAGCCGGTGCCTGCAATATAAAGCTCTCCGACAACGCCCGGCGGCACCGGCTGCAATCCATTATCAAGCACATACACCTGCGTGTTCCAAATCGGTTTCCCAATCGGAGGAACGCCCTGCAGCCCTTCTTCAAGAAAAGCTGCTGCAGACCAAATCGTTGTTTCAGTGGGACCGTATAAGTTCGTGACTGAACAATGAAGGTCTTGAAGCGCCTGCAAAAGACCGCTCGGCAGCGCCTCGCCTCCTACAAGCACTCTAAGCCCCCGAAGTTTCTCAGGTTCACTCGTTACCAAAGCGTGCCACAGTGTCGGTGTCGCCTGCATGATGTTAATATCGAAATTTTCAATCATTTGAGCTAATGCCTGCGGCTCACGGATCGTTTCTTTCTTTGCGATCACAATTTGCGCTCCGCTAATCAGCGGAAGATATAACTCCAATGCTGAAATATCAAAAGCGACAGTCGTCACAGCCAACAGCCTGTCTTCTTCTCCTAGAGAAAATGCCTCCTGCATGGACAGCAGAAAATTGCTTAAGCTTTTCTGTGTCACAACGACTCCCTTCGGTCTTCCTGTTGATCCTGAGGTATAGATGATATACGCGGGATGGTCAAGAGAAACCGATACATCCGGATTTTCCGGCGAATAGCGTTTTATAATCTCCTGTGTAACAGCCTGATCAAGCACAAGCTCCGGTACAGCCAGGTTATCAGGCAGACTGGCTGCTATTTCCTCAGTCGTTATGATGCATGAAGGTTTCGCATCCTCCAGCATGTAAGAAATGCGGTCGGCTGGAAACTCCGGATCAAGGGGGAGATACGCCGCACCAGTCTTGAGCACACCAAGCATTGAGGCCACCATCTCAGGGGAACGCGGCAGCGCCAAAGCGACAAACTGCTCCGGACCAATCCCTTTTTCGATCAACAGACGCGCGAGGCGGTTTGCCTCTTCATTGAGCTTTCGATAGTTGACTTGAATGTCATCACACATGAGAGCGATACGTTCTGGCGTAAGAACTGCCTGCTTTTCGAACATGTCCTGAAGGCTGACCAGCTTCTCGGATTTTGCTGTCTCATTCCATTTAGAAATGACTTTTTCTTTCTCCTCTGGCAACAGAAGCTCCATTTGCCCAATCAGCATGTCCTCTCCGGCAGAAGCCGTTTGCAGCAGCTGCAGGATACGCTGCTGATGAAGCTTAATATCAGACTCACTGTATACCTCGGGATTCGCATCAACATCAATTCGCAGCCCGCTGCCGTCTGTTCTGTCATATACATTGATTGATAGATCATCAACAGGACCGGCTGAAAGATTATGCGTTGTGCCCCGGGCGCCGGCAAAGTCGAGACCGTAATCAAACGGCATAAGATTGATTTGAGGGCCAAATAATCTATGATTTTCTCCTATCAATTTCAGATCGCGCCGAAGCTCTTCATGGCGATACTTATGATGTCGCCGAATGCTGCGGATTTCCCGGGAAATTTGCTGAATCAGTTCAGAAAAGCTCATCGAAGAGCTTACCGTCAGCCGGAGCGGGAGAAGGTTCATCACCATAGCCGGTACATTCAGTGACGCGGACCCTATCCGACCCATCATGGGCAGGCCGAGCACAACATCCTCAGAGCCGGTCATACGGTGCACATAAACAGCTGACACCGCAATCATGACTTCATGCCAGCTTCCTGAGAAATAGCGCGACGCTTCTTTTAACGCGTTTACATCAGACGGAGGCAGATATGCAGTATGACGAAGAAAACTGTTAGATGTTCTTGGCGCCCGATCAGCCAAGCTCACAACTTCAGGTGCATCTGCAAAACGGTCCAGCCAGAATTGACGATCCATCTCATACTGCTCTGATCCGCGATAATCTGTATCCTCCTCCAAAATGGCCTTGAGAGACCCAAAGGAACGGCTTTTAGCTGTTTGTCCTTTTATAAGCGCAGTATATGTACTTGCCACACGCTGGGCTATCAGGGAAAAACCGAAGCCGTCGATCGCTATATGGTGAATGCGCTGATACCAAAAGAAACGATCAGGCCCGGCAATAAACAGAGCTTCATTGAACAAAGGGTCATACCCTAAATCAACCGGCTTTGCTAAATCAGCTTTCATCCAGTTTAATGCTGTTTTTTCCGGATCAGGCTCAGAGCTGACGTCAATGACGTGCAGCTGTACATCCGGAGACGGGTTTATCATCTGCCAAGGCCCGTCCATATTTTCACCGAAGCGGACATGCAGCGATTCCGCTTCCTTGGTCACGTGCCGCAAAGCTTCTTCAAAAAGAGCAATATTGATTGGTCCATTGATTTCTATATATTCCGCTGTATTGTAGATTGGATTGTCCGGATCAAGCTGCTGAGCAAACCATATGCCAGTTTGCGCCCCGGTCAAAGAATATTGAAGATCTTTTGTATCAGGCATCCGTTTGTTTACCCTCCTTTTATAAATAATCCGCGTTTGGCAGCACTTGCTGGCTGCGGGTTGTGAGCAATTTTTGCCATTCTTCGATCGTTGGGCGTTCAGCCAATTCCACGAAAGTCACCTCTGCCCCTTCACGGCGCCATTGTTCCACCAATGTCATGATCCTTACCGAATCAAGACCACGATCGAGCAAATCCTCTTGATCTGTGATGTCTTCCGATGTTTCTTGTAGAAGCTCAGCAATTTGTTTACGGATATTCTCACATGTAAACACATTCTTTTTGCCAGTGTTTGCTGACGTTTTTTGAACGTCTGCCGGCGCATTCTGCAGCTGATCAAGAAGACTGTCAGTCATCACGGTAAACGCACAGCGTCCAGCCGCATAGTCCAGCGCCATTTGATGTTTTTCTAATGAAAAATCAGCAACTGCATCTCCCACAAAAAAGGCTTTAATATCCTCCATAAATGCTTCACATGCTGTAACAAGACAGCCGATATGGGCGTAAATTCCTGTAATGATCAGCTGATCGCGTCCCTCTTTGCGCATCATTTCAAGCAGATTCGTTCTCTTAAACGCGCTGTATCTCCATTTTGTCAGCACAAGATCATCATCCTCCGGTGCCAGCTCGGTTATAATTTTCTCCTCATAAGGACCGCTGTTTAATCCCGGGCCCCAAAAGTCTGTCAGCAGCGCACGGTCATCCGGATTTTGGCTTCCCGGCTGTGCGGTATAGACAACAGGAATCCCAAAATGAACACATTGATTCTTCAGCTTTCGTATATTCGCTGAAAGCTCTGTTACCGGAGACGCTCCCGCTGTGAAAGCATCGACAAAATAGTTTTGCATATCGTGTATTAATAGGACCGCCCGATTTGGATCAGGCACCCATGAGACTTTGTTTTGCGGCATATCAGACGCTGTCGGCATTTGATACGGCTGAATGGCAGGTATAGCCATATGAACACTTCCTCTCAAATTGTTGATTTATTTTTTTGACCCTGCAAGAAGTTTCTCGGAAATGGCTTCACGAAGAGCCTTTTTGCTTACCTTTCCTACCCCTGTCTGCGGAAAGGATTCGACAAATTCAACTCGGTCAGGGATTTTATATGCCGCCAGTCCGCGCTCTCTCAAAAATGCTTTAAGCTCTGCGGCTTTTGGGGCTTCATCCCGGGGAATAATGAACACACAAGATCTTTCGCCAAGAAATTGATCAGGCATGGAGACCATTGCTGCATCATGGACAGCCGGATGCGCCAGCAGATGATTTTCTACCTCTTCAGCCGCAACCTTTTCTCCTCCACGGTTAATTTGATCCTTCGCCCGGCCTTCAACGACAATATAACCGTCTCGTGTCAGCCTGACGATATCACCCGTACGGTAAAAACCGTCCTCAGTAAATGAAGCGGCGTTATGCTCTTCTGCCTTATAGTAACCGCGAATTGTATACGGTCCCCGCGTCAGCAGATGGCCTGTTTCACCAGGTTTTACGTCGCGATCATGATCATCCCAAACACGCACTTCATCATATGGAGACATCGGTTTTCCTTGGGTGTTGACAATGATCTCCTCAGGATCATCCAATCTCGTATAATTGACGAGACCCTCTGCCATTCCGAACACCTGCTGCAGCGTGCAGCCGAAAACAGCTTTTACCCTGCGCGCGGCTTCAGCACTAAACTTGGCACCGCCGACCTGCAGCACTTGAAGGCTGGATAAATCATCACGGCGTGAGGATGCCGCATCCATCCATACCATCGCAAGAGGCGGAACAAGAGCGGTTATCGTGACCTTTTCCCGTTCAATTAAAGGAAATGCGTCATCTGGACTTGGAGAAGGAGATAATACCACTCTTCCTCCAGCGTATAATACGCCGAGAACGCCAGGTGAGCTCAGCGGATAATTGTGTGCCATCGGCAGCGCGGCCAAGTACACCGTGCTGTGGTCGAGCCAGCAGACCTCCACACTCCGCTTCAGGCTGTATATGTAGTCATCGTGGGTCCTCGGAATCAGTTTCGATAGCCCGGTGCTCCCGCCAGAAAGCTGGAGGAACGCCACATCCGAAGATTTGACTTCAGGCAGTTTTACAGGTTCTGTATGCAAATCCTCCAGCGGCAAAAATTCCTCTGCCTCACCTGCGACAATGACGTGTTTCAAAGTCGGCAGCTTGCTTTGAACTTGTCTGGCAAGCGTACGGTAGTCAAAACCGGAATAAGCGTCGGGAATGATATATGCAGCCGCTTCAGCAAACTCGCAAAAATATGTAATTTCACTGCTTCGATGAGAAGGCAGTGCGAAGACTGGAAGCGCCCCCAGACGGAATAGCGCGAAAATAACTTCAAAAAACTCTTTGATATTTGGCAGCTGCACCACGACACGATCCATCTGTTGAATGCCGAGCTTCTGAAATCCGGCAGCCAAACGATCAACCCTTGTGTCAAGCTCTTGATAGCTCCAATGGGTGTTCCCGCATGTAATCGCAATGCGGTCGCCATATTTGGCTGCCCGGTCTCTTAACAAATCTCCAAACGTCTCGCCGGCCCAGCAGCCATTCTTTCGATAGGTCTCAGCTAACTCATCAGGCCAAGGAGTAAATCCTTTCAGCATGTTGCATCCCTCCAGCAATTCATTCTGTTCATATGTGATCCACGCCCATTGCCCGCAGCATTGTCCGAAACTTTGCGGACGTCTCCTGAAGCTCGTCCTCGGGCTTTGAACCGGCCACAACACCAGCTCCAGCATACAGGCGGAGTGAGCGTTCTTCTGCTTCTGCACAACGGATGGTCACGATCCATTCTCCGTCACCGGCATCGTCACACCATCCGACCATGCCGGTAAAGAAACCGCGGTCAAATGGTTCAATGCTGTGAATCGCTTCTCTTGCAAGATCAGTCGGTGTTCCGCAGACTGCTGGCGTCGGGTGGAGAGCCGCCGCCAATTCAAGTGCGGTTACAGACGGGTCGGAAAGCTCTCCCTTAATCACGCTGGACAGGTGCCACATCGTTTCCGTTTTGATCAGTGAAGGCTTCTCCGGAACCTCCAGCGTCCGGCAGAAAGGTCTCAGCGCTGCCGCAACCGCGTCAGCGACAACCGCGTGCTCATGAAGATCCTTTGCGGAAGAAAGCAATTCAGCTGCCCGGCGCTGGTCTTCAACAGGATCATTACTGCGCGGCCTTGAGCCGGCTAATGGGTTGGAAACGACCTGTGTTCCCATCCTTGAAACGAGAAGCTCCGGACTTGCTCCGAGCAATGTTCGGCGGGGAGACGTTTCCTCCTGACTGGACACGTCTGCGGCAAACGTGTAGCCATGCGAGTTATGCTGAGCCAGATGGCGAAGCAATTCATCCGTCTGAATCGGTTCAGGCGATGTCAAATGCAGCGATCTGGACAGGACGATTTTGCTGAGTGTTCCATCGGCAATGCGTGTCAGCCCTTGTTCAACACCATTTTTATAATCCTCAGGTTCAGGAACAGGCTTTATGTGGTATGTATGCCCAGCCTGCTGTTCCTTTTCCTCATGATCAAATTGAAGCGGTCCTGACCAGCGCACTTCTTCAGGTACAACGAGCCGCGCTGCTTTTACTTGATCAAAAGGAACGGCCCCGACAACAAGCGGCCGGCTTTGCCCTGATTGTTTTGCCTGACGTAACGCCTCTGCAATTCGGCCAGAAAGGGTTTCCATTTGGTTTTGCCCGTCTGCCTCCGGTACGATTTCACATATGCCTTTCGCTAACAGTACACGATGAGGAGACGCTAAGAAAAAGGCGCCCGGCTGATATTCATGAAGCAAATGCTCCGCTTTTGTTTCTGTTATAACGTTTTGATCCAACATTCTCATGAACCTCCTTTAAATTCAGTTACACGCCTAAGGTCGCGCCGCCATCTACGCATAAATTATGCATCGTAATATGCCCTGCCTGGCCAGAAACCAAAAAGAGCACCGCATCCGCAATATCCGAAGGCTTGGCTAGTTTTTTGAGCGGAATCCCTGTTTTAAATGTCTCAAGTGATCCTTTTATGACTTGCTCCGCTCCATTCTCGTCGGCCCATAATGACCACTGCATGTCTGTTTCCGTTGATCCGGGAGATACAATGTTGCAGCGAATATTGTATTCTGCAAGCTCAAGGCCAAGGCATTTCGTAAACATCACAGCCGCAGCCTTTGAAGACGCATATGCCGCCATAGATGTTCTTGGTACACCGGCAGCATTCGATCCGACTGTTACAATCGAACCCGATCTTCGGTCCATCATATATTTGCTGACTGAACGCGAGGCGTTAAATACGCCAGTCGAATTCACTGAGAACGTCGCCTCCCATTCCTCATCGCTAAGCGAATGGATCAGTCCCGGGCGAAGGACACCCGCTACATTCACTAAAATATCAATCGGCCCCATTTCACGTTCGATGCGCGCCGTGATCTCGTCAATCGCCGCGCTGTCTCTCACATCCGCAGGAAAAGCTTCTGCATGGCGGCCTTCTGCTTTGAGGCTGCTCACAACCTTTTCCAGCTTTTCAGGATTATAATCAACTGCCGCAATATGTGCGCCTTGACTGGCAAGCGTCCGCGCAACAGCTTCGCCTATTCCTTGGGCAGCCCCTGTTATAAAAGCAATTTTTCCCTCTAAACCCTTTGCATTCATATCATCAATTCCTTTCTTCGCTCCAATGCCGGACAGACATCCAGCGAAAAAGACTGCTGCGCCTTGAAAAACGCAATCCATTGATAATGATTATCATTATCAATTATAAAAATAATCATATCCAAATGTCATGTGACAGTCAAATATAATTTCAGTGACAAATATCTTTTTAAAGGCAAGGCTGAGTATGTCTCAGCCCATTGATAGATGCGGTCCGTCAGGGTGAAGCGCAAAACGCAGCGCCCGGCTGACCAAAACAGGAAGAACTGAAATATGTCCTTCTCCTGAAAACTCGCAAAATTCTGCCCGTATGCCTTGTTCAGATAAAACGGCCAGCCGCTTATAAAGCTCCCTCGCATTGTCGTTCATCCGGCTTTTATGATGCTGCTCCAATTCCCCTGCGGCAAGCAGGATATTGATAGGCTGATTGTTTTTCTTGGTGAGGGAGGCGAAATGGTCCGCTTTCTCGAGAATAAATGGTTTATTCCAATGAATGGACGGACTTCCCGCGATATACGTTTGAAACGCATCGGGCTTTGTTAGCAACACCTGCAGCACGAAAAGCCCTCCGAGCGAATGGCCAAAGATTGTTTGTCTTTTTTTATCAATCTGGTAATCTCGTTCTATCTCCGGTTTTAAATCCTCTTCAATAAATCTGAAAAAGCCCTCCGCTCCGCCATGCTCCGGCCATTCTCTGCCGTCGGGCCTTTCCGGCAGCTTCGATTGGGCTGTTGGCATTGTAAAATCCCGGTGGCGTGCTGAAGAGAACGGCTCCGCTGTCTCATAGCCAATGCCGACGATCACTGCAGGGATCACCCCGGTTTTTTCGGGTCGGCGTCCCTGTATTCGAACGGCTTCCGTCATCGTTCCGAAGACAGAATTGGCATCCAGCAGATAAATCACAGGATAACCAGCGGGTGGCGGCGGCGTACTAGGTTTCGAGATAAAAATGTGATAGGTACGGTTTTCATTGCGTGAAGACATCATACGCACTTCCGTACCAGGAATCGTAAATACGTTTGATGTCCCGCCATTTGTCCGGTCTGTTGTTTGCTCTTTCATGCAGTACGACATTCCTCTCTTTAAACTAAACCGCAATGTATGATAATGATTTTCACTATCAACTAGACACCTCAAATAATAGGTTTTCTTCCAAAGAAAGTCAACTTTTTCCCGAATAAAAAAGGCACCTTGATCAAATAAGGTACCTGCAGACTATCAATATGGAAGTAAAAACCCAATAAAGATGCGGATTGTCCTATTTGAAATAGAACCTTAATCCCATGTAAACCTTTGATTTTGCCAAGGGTCGCCTCTCATGTGATAGCCATTCCGCTCCCAAAAGCCAGGGTGATTTTCTTTCGTAAATTGGATGCCGCGCAGCCACTTGGCGCTTTTCCAAAAATACAGATGCGGAAATACACCCCGCAGCGGAAAGCCGTGTTCAGGGGTTAAAGGTTCGCCATTATGCGCATAAGCCAGAAGGGAAGTTTCCGCTAAGAAATCATCAAGCGGCAGATTGGTCGTCCAGCCCTCTTCAGCATGTAAAATGACGTAGCCCGCTTCTTCTTTTACACCCGCTTTTTCCGCTATATCACAAGCCCGCACGCCTTGCCACACATTATCAAGCCTTGACCATCCCGTGACACAATGAATGTCATTTTTCGATTCATACCGTGGAAAGGCTTTGACATCTTCAAAGCTTAGCAGCATCGGATGGTCAACCAAACCGTATACTTGAAGATTCCATTTCGTCATATCTTCGTAATATGGGACATCTCCGGTATGAAGCACAGGAAATGAAGTGGTGACGTTTTGATTTGGCGGCACTCTTCCAGATTGATCGGACTGTCTTGTTTTTCCGAAATACATATGGGCCTCCTTTTTGTTAACCTAATTTAAAATCATGTTGACAATCTTTTTGTTCTTTATTACTCTATGATTGTGTATGTCAACCTAAGGGGGAACAACGATGAAACAACGTAAACTTCGTGCGGGAGATATGGCGCTGATTGGCATGTTCGCCGCACTTATGGCTGTCGGGGCCAACATTACATCAGTAGCACCCTTTTTACAAGTAGCCGGCATTCCGCTTTCGATGCAGCCGTTTTTCTGTCTCTTGGCAGCTTTGCTTCTTGGCAGCAAACGAGCAGCGATTGCCATGATTGTATATGCACTTGTCGGATTGGCCGGAGCGCCTGTGTTTGCTCAATTTTCAGCAGGCTTCGCACCGTTTGCAGGGAAAAGCGGCGGGTTTATTATCTCATACATTCCGGCAGCATTTGCAGCGGGGTGGTTTTTAGAACGAAACATTCAGCCAAGTAAAATTCGATTTCTCATTGCTTCACTTATCGGAACGGCGATCATGTATCTCATCGGCACTACCTATATGTATCTTGCACTGAAGCTGTGGATTCATACGCCAGTGAGCTACGGCACGGCTTGGGGCTTTATGATTTGGTTTATGGTAAAAGATACAGCGCTGGCTGTGATACTGTCGTTTATCGCACCAGCAATCTACCGCTCTATTCATAAAGCAACCGGCTTTAACAGAAATCACATATCATCTACGTAAACGTTTTTTTATCATAACGAGAAAAGGCTCCCCAGTAAAGGGGAGCCTTTTTCCTATAAAACAAGCGCTGCAATCCAGCCAAAGATGACAAGCGGAATATTATAAAATATAAACGTCGGCACACAAGTATCCCAAATGTGGTGATGCTGGCCGTCCGCACTCAAACCTGAAGTCGGGCCAAGCGTACTGTCACTGGCAGGTGAACCGGCATCGCCGAGGGCAGCAGCAGCTCCGATAATCGCAATCGTTGCCATCGGGCTGAATCCAAGCTGCATGCATAGAGGCACGAAAATGGTTGTGATAACAGGAATCGTCGCAAAAGAAGATCCGATCCCCATTGTAATTAATAAGCCGACAATGAGCATCAGCAATGCGCCCAAGGACTGACTGTGTCCGATAAAACCAGCTGACGTTTTGACCAGTGACTCGACATCTCCGGTTTTCGTCAATACGTTTGAAAATCCGGCTGCAACAAGCATGACAAAGCCGATAAAGGCCATTAAAACCATTCCATCAGTAATCAGTGAGTCCGCTTCATCACGCTTCATCACACCGCTGACAAACAGAACAATCAGACCAGCGAGCGCCCCCATAATCATTCCTTCTACTCCCAAAGTCTGAGATAAGTAAAGCTGGACGCCGAGTGACACAACAATGGCTAGAACCGCGATACCAATGCTTTTTCTCGTATATGGCGATGCTTCTGCACCTGAAATGTCTTTTGTTTCATATTGTTTCGGTTTACGGTATACGATCACTGATAAAATAAGGCCGACAACCATACCTGCAACTGGAATAATCAGTGCGTACGGAATATCAGCAAGCGGAACGTTTAACCCAGCATCCGCCATATTGTCCTTCAGCATGCCTTGGAAGATTTGGCCGAAACCGACCGGAAGCAAAATATAAGGAGCCGTTAAGCCAAATGTAATTACACACGCGATCAGACGGCGGTCCATTTCAAGTTCATTAAAGATTTTCAAAAGCGGCGGAATCAGCACCGGGATAAACGCGATGTGAACCGGAACGACGTTTTGCGAAAAACAAGATACAATTAAAATAATCAGCACAATCAGCACCTTAGACAGTGCTTTTTTTCGAGAATCTTCTTTATTTCCGATTAATTTAACGGAGGCTTCCACCATTGCGTCCGGAAGACCTGTTTTCGTCAAAGCGGCGGCAAACGCGCCAAGCATGGCATAGCTAACTGCAACGGTGGCATTTCCGCCGAGACCGTCTGTGAAAGCTTTAACCGTTTCGCCAAGACCGAGCCCGCCTGTTAACCCGCCGGCCAAGGCGCCTATAATTAATGCGATAACAATATTGACACGCAGCAGGCTTAATACAAGCATAAGCAGGACTGCGATGACGACTGCATTCATGATGATACCCCTCCAAAAATCCTTTAGTTTGCTAATGTAGTAGATAAATAAAGCACGAACGTATCGTATCATAACCGATCCACTTTAGTCAACTAAAGATTTCGGAAGAAAAAATCCCTGCCGCATCATACAGCAGGGATTTTTCATTACTCGTTTTTATCTTCTTCCAATGTAAATCGCTCCGCAAGTGTAGCCAGTGTTCTTGCCATAACGCCAGTAGCCCCGGCCGGCCCGAAGCAGTTTGCTTTATTGGCAGTCGCTGTTCCTGCAATATCAAGGTGAACCCAAGGTGTTGACTCAGCGAATTCACCAAGAAACGTTCCTGCCATAATCGCATGTCCCTCGCGTCCCGGTGAATTGTTGAGATCCGCCATTTGGCTGCTTTTCACGCGTTTTTTATCCTTCTCTGTTATCGGCAGCTGCCAGATTGCCTCGCCGCACTCTTGTGCAGCATCAGCTACCTGCTGGTAAAAGCTTTGATCATTTGTCATTGCGCCGGTTGTTTCTGTTCCTAATGCCACAACGACGCCGCCGGTAAGCGTAGCTACATCGACAAGAACTGACGCGCCATGCTGTTTCGCGTATGTAATGCCATCTGCAAGCACTAGCCTTCCTTCAGCATCCGTATTAAGGATTTCTATTGTTTTTCCGCTTAAAGATACGATCACGTCATCCGGCTTCATGGCCCCGCCGGAAATCATATTATCGGTTGATGGAATAACGCACAGCACGTTTTGCTCAGGACGAAGCTCTCCGATCGTTTCCATAGCACCGAGAACCGCAGCTGCTCCTCCCATATCTGATTTCATGCCGACAATTCCAGATTTCGTTTTAATGGAGTAGCCGCCTGTGTCAAAGGTAATTCCTTTCCCGACTAGTCCGACGACGTCCTCCCATTCCTTTTTGCCCTGATATTTCAACACAATCATTTTCGGCGGTTCGGTGGAGCCTTGGTTTACCGCAAGTATTCCGCCCATACCGAGCTCTTCCATCTCTGATTTCTCCAATATCTCACACTCAAAATCATATTTCGCCGCAAGCTCTTCAGCATACGAAGCGAGGTCAGTCGCTGTCAGCATGTTTCCCGGCATATTCACAAGCGTTCTAGCCGAATTTGTCCCTTGTCCGTATGCCTGGCCGACGCGAAGCCCGGCCTGCACTTCCTGTGTATCTTCATCTGTTACAACATACACGGCTTCAATTTGTTTGTCAGGCTCATTTGATTTGTGCTTATAATCCTGCACCTCATAGGAAGCAAGCAGGCAGCTCTCAGCTAAAGCATGCGCGGCATCGGCTGGAGGCACGTCTTCCGAAATAAACGTATCAAGCAGAACAGCAGTTTCTTGTTTTCGATCTTTATGAATGGCTTGAAAAACATGAGCAAAACATTCCTTCGCCTGTTCAAACGAATAATTTGCTTCTCTCCCCAGACCAACGAAATAAATCCGTTTCATACCCGCAGAAGATGGAGGGAATACTTTTGATACTTGATTCGGTTTCGCAGAGACATCACCCTCTTTTAAAAGCTGTGTCAGATGGCCTTCGAGCATTTCATCAATTTCCAACGCTTTTCCTGTCAGCTGGCTTTTTTGAAAAAGCCCGACCACAAGGGTTTCTGTATGCTCTGATTGTTGAACCGCATAAAACATGAGGCTTACACTCCTAACGTAATGGGTATTTGTAATGAACAATGGTATAATAGGAAAAACATTCTTTCCACTATACTTATTTTAACAAACAACAGTCTAAGACTTGCTTTTTTCTTTTGAAACACGAAGGATTTTTCAAATAGAAAGGATGTCGCCGATGGAACTTTTAACGAATTTTCCTTTATTATCAAGCCTGGCCGCAATTATTTTTGCTCAGGTCATCAAAGTGCCCATACAGTTTATCGTGTCCAGAAAACTGGACTGGTCGCTGGTCACAAGCACAGGCGGCATGCCCAGCTCTCACTCCGCAGCGGTCACTGCACTTTCAACAGGCGTAGCCTTGGAGCATGGATTAGACTCCTCACTCTTTGCGGTTTCCGCCATTTTCGCCGTCATAACCATGTTTGACGCAACTGGCGTCAGACGTCACGCCGGTGAGCAGGCAACAGTCATTAATAAGCTTGTCATTGATTTTAACCGTTTCGTAAATGAAGCGAAGGACTTCCCTAAGGCTGCAGAGAAAGAAAAGCAAAAAAAGCTGAAAGAGCTTCTCGGACATCAGCCGATCGAAGTCTTTTTCGGAGGACTAACAGGTATTTTACTGACATTGGTACTCGCTTACTTTTTCATGTAAAAAAACGCTCCTGCTTTCGCTGGAGCGTTTTATTCTTTCACAGTTTTATATTGATTTCTGAACACTTGCAAAGATTTTGTTTCATTGAGCTTCTCAAGCTCATCCTCGGTAATTTTTCCCGTTCCCTTTTTAATCACATAAACATCAAGGGTTTTTTTGCCCCATTCATTGTATACATCTTTGACTGTCTCATAGTACAGATCAAGGCGGTTTCCCTTAATAGCTGATCCTGTGTCGGCCACAACTCCGAGACCGTAGTTCGGAATGAATAAAATTGTTCCGATCGGGAAAACGGACGGGTCAGCAGCAACCGTGGAATATAAATCCCGTTTCACTTTCACACCTGAATATGTAAGCCCGTATAATGGATCACCGGGATTTTTGCCCGTCGACTCAGCTCCTGCTGTGTAGCCTGTTGCTGTTACTCTTTGGACTGGATATTCATCCCAATCAAATGCCTCTTCTAACGGTTTTGTTTTATCCTCAGCCGCGGACGTGGTTTGTGTTTGTTTCTGCTGCAATGCTTTTAATGTCAGTCCTGCATGCTTCAAGTGCTTTTCCTGATGTTCCTGCACCCATTTTGACAAGTCCTTCGCTTCAATTCCTGACACTGATAAAAATGTCGTGCCAAATGCAAGCAGAAATAAACAGGTCATCAGCAAACGTCTGATCATATTCAACATCATTCACCTCTCCTCCGAATCATTGTTCCCAAGTGGAGAGAGCATTATTCAAAATGACGAATGAGCTGAACGCATAAAAAAAGCTTTCTTTAGAAGAAAGCGGCATTTAAAACATTTGATATCCTCTTTTTCTGAGCATGTTGATCGCTATACCGGATACGATGGCGCCGGCCAAACCGCTGACTAAAATCAGCACATCGGCAGCCGCTAATGATAAGACACGATGAAACAGGCTGGCAAAGGATTCTCCCGGCGACTGGACATAGCTGATCAGCTTTTCTTTGCTGATAATGAAAAGGCATACAATCGGATAAATCACAGCCATAATCCAAGACATTCTCAGCAGCATGTTTAATAAGAAACCGATTCCAAAAAACAAGACAAAAAACAAAACAATTGAGATGATTACGACTGGCAGACTAATCAACCTATTCCACCCCCCTGCGTTGTTTTTAGTGTAACGCGGGGGTGGAAATAAAGTCAACGGCTGGAAAAAGAATGACTGTCTTTTCCTGTCCCCTGGCAAGACGGACAAGTCTCTGAACCGCCGAGAATCAATTGAAAATATCCTTTTCCTGAACAAAATGGGCATGCATGTGAAGCGGTTGTCGTTGCAGTTTTCATCTAATCATCACCCTTTTTCTTAATTTTCTGATAATATACCATATCAAGCTGTCAACAATAAAGTCAGATCATGTGACAAATCTTTTGATGTAAGCGGAAACATACTTATTTTCCTCTCGTTCTCTTTTTATTTTGGCGTTTTTTAATAAAGAAAACCCGCTTCCGCGGGTTTTTAGAAAAACTTGAACTTGCCTTTTTTCAATGTCAGTCCGAGTCCGCCAATCATAAACAGTGAGCGGTTATCAATGACTTTTTTCATAAACGAAGCGGGCGTGCCTTTCAGCTTTCTGCCATAAACAACCCCAACCGCGTTATGCTCGCCAAGAGAAGCCACTGTTCCCTTAATGTCCGGCTTGAATTCCTCAAGCTCTCCGCCTTTAATAAGCCTGCCAAGGTTTTTAGCGACCGTTATGCCCTGCTGCATTGCAATTTGCGCAGTCGGCGGATACGGGCGCTCTGTATCTTCATTCATAAACAGCGAGCTGTCGCCGAGAATAAAGACATTGTCATGTCCCGGGGCGCGGAGATCAGGGTTGACTTTGACTCGGCCGCGCATATTCTCAAAACCGGCTTCCTCCACAATCGGATGACCGCGGACACCTGCCGCCCATACAACGGTTTGCGATTTGATCTGCTCTGGTTCCTCATCTTTTTTGCCGACTCTGACTCCTTCCGGTGTACATTCTTGTACAGCCGTGCCGATCTTGAACTCAACTCCGTTTTCCTCAAGATAATGTACGGCATAGTCAACAAGTTCCGGATCAAAGCCCGGCAAAACGGTCGGCGCTGCTTCCACACAAATGATGCGGACAAGGCTTCTGTCAACGTCATATTCCTTACAGAGCTCCGGCACGCGAGCAGCCAGTTCGCCAAGAAATTCAATTCCCGTAAATCCGGCACCGCCAACAACGATCGTTAACCTGTCCGGCCGTTTTTCCGCTTCCGTATTGTAAGTCGCAAACTGCAGCTCAATATGTTCCCGCAGCAGGCGCGACGTGTTGATGTTGGCAATCGGAAACGCATATTCTTTTAAGCCTTTAATGCCGAACGTTTCAGGCACGGCGCCGAGCCCGATGACTAAATAATCGTACTGCAGTTCTCCATTCGCAAGCACAACTTTTTTCTCATCAATTTTGATTGCCTTTACGGTATCCTGTACAAAATTCACCCGTGACTGGTTGATTACATCTTTTATCTGATAACGGCAGCGGTCATGATGGAGCGTACCCGCGCTCGCTTCATGCATCCATGTCGTTTCATAATGATAATTGTGTTTATTTACAAGCGTAATGTCAGCATCATTCGGCCCGACATACTTCGTCAGCCTTGTCACCGTCATCAATCCGCCATATCCTGCACCTAAAATCACGATTTTGGGCTTATTCAATGCCATCACATCCACCTTCTCTTTTTTTGCTTTTGTTAGACCCATAATAAAATCATCATTTGTGTTAGCTTCAGCTTATTGGCGGGATTTTATGAAATATATTGAAAAGTTTTTTGTGAAGTCCTTACCCGTAGCACTATTATCATGTTTATCCGGCTGGCCCAAGAAACATTCAGAAAAAGATCATTTCATTTGGTTATTATCGTAGCGGCCTGCGGAAATATTTTCAAGAACGGATGGGCACGTTAGATCCTTACGATTTTTTCTGCTGACTCGTCAATTTGAACGGCAATATGGTATAATTAATAACAATTTTCATTTAGGAGGCAATTTTCGTATGCGAGAGGATACAAAGGTTTATGATATTACAATTATAGGCGGGGGACCGGTCGGCTTATTCACCGCTTTTTACGGCGGGATGAGACAGGCAAGCGTCAAAATTATCGAAAGCCTGCCTCAGCTCGGCGGACAGCTTAGCGCCCTATACCCTGAGAAGTATATATATGATGTAGCGGGATTCCCGAAAATCCGTGCGCAAGAGCTTATCAATAACCTAAAAGAGCAAATGGCGAAATTCGACCAAACCATTTGTCTGGAGCAAGCGGTTGAATCTGTTGAGAAACAAGCGGACGGCGTGTTTAAGCTTGTAACAAATGAAGAAACCCACTACTCTAAAACAGTCATCATCACTGCAGGAAACGGCGCATTCAAACCGAGAAAGCTGGAACTTGAAAATGCCGAGCAGTATGAAGGCAAAAACCTCCATTACTTCGTTGATGATCTGCAAAAATTTGCCGGCAGACGCGTTGCGATCCTTGGCGGTGGAGATTCCGCGGTTGACTGGGCGCTTATGCTTGAGCCGATCGCAAAAGAAGTATCGATCATTCACCGCCGTGACAAGTTCCGTGCGCACGAGCACAGTGTGGAAAACCTTCATGCGTCGAAGGTTAATGTCCTGACACCATTCGTCCCTGCGGAGCTGATCGGCGAAGACAAAATCGAACAGCTTGTGCTTGAAGAAGTGAAAGGCGACCGCAAAGAGATTTTAGAAATTGATGACTTAATCGTCAACTACGGTTTCGTTTCATCTCTTGGACCGATCAAAAACTGGGGCCTGGACATCGAGAAAAATTCCATTGTCGTGAAATCAACAATGGAAACAAATATCGAAGGCTTCTTTGCAGCAGGTGACATTTGTACATACGAAGGAAAAGTCAACCTGATTGCCAGCGGCTTCGGTGAGGCACCGACAGCAGTGAACAACGCCAAGGCTTACATGGACCCGAAAGCCCGCGTACAGCCTCTTCACTCAACAAGTCTTTTTGAAAATAAATAATAAAAAAGGGAGCTTGTGTCTGCGACACAGCTCCTTTTTTATTTGAAGATATTTATATAATTCAATGCAGTTCCTACAACCAGCGCAATCACAAGGGCTGCGACTACCCAGATCATTGCCATAATAATGCGGTCCTGAATCTTTTGGGACTTCGGTGTTTTTTCTTCGTTTTGGGCCATCTTATTCGCTCCTTTCCCATGTCCATGCCATAAAGAAAGCCTGGTGCTGAACGACCAAGCTTTGCTGAACGTATATCATTCGCGTTTTGATCCGCTCTCTAAGACCATTCGTTAAAACTATGATACCTAAACTCACCCTGCATGACAAGCTTCGGCACTTGCACCACACCTGCCAGCAAATCATAATGTTTGACATCCTAAATAAAACAGAGTACATTATAGAAGGCGAACATTTCATATAATATAATTTTAAATATTCGTTTTTAGGAGTGAAAACCATGGAAAACGTATTTGATTACGAAGATATTCAGCTAATTCCTGCAAAATGCATTGTAAATAGCCGTTCAGAATGTGATACATCCGTACGTTTAGGCGGACGTACATTTAAATTGCCCGTCGTCCCTGCCAATATGCAGACGATTATAGATGAAAAACTAGCGATTTCATTAGCCGAAAATGGCTACTTTTATGTGATGCACCGATTTGAACCTGAAAATCGGATTGATTTTGTTAAAGATATGAACGCACGCGGGTTATTCTCTTCTATCAGCGTGGGCGTCAAAGATGAGGAGTATGAATTTGTCCGCCAGCTGGCAGAAGAAAATCTGACTCCTGAATACGTGACAATTGACATTGCTCACGGGCACTCAAATGCTGTCATTGAAATGATCCAGCACCTTAAAAAACATTTGCCGGACAGCTTTGTTATTGCTGGCAACGTCGGAACGCCAGAAGCAGTCAGAGAGCTTGAAAATGCGGGAGCGGATGCCACTAAAGTCGGCATCGGACCGGGAAAAGTATGTATTACGAAAATCAAAACCGGCTTCGGCACAGGCGGCTGGCAATTAGCAGCGCTGCGCTGGTGTGCCAAGGCTGCCAGCAAACCGATTATCGCCGATGGCGGCATCCGCACCCATGGCGACATCGCAAAATCAATCCGATTCGGCGCAACGATGGTCATGATCGGTTCACTATTTGCCGGACACGAAGAATCGCCAGGCCAAACGATCGAAAAAGACGGAAAGCTTTACAAGGAGTACTTCGGCTCAGCCTCTGAATTCCAAAAAGGCGAAAAGAAAAATGTCGAAGGCAAAAAAATGCACGTGGCGCATAAAGGCTCAATCAAGGATACACTGATTGAAATGGAGCAGGATCTTCAATCTTCTATTTCTTATGCAGGCGGAACAAAGCTTGACGCCATCCGCAATGTGGATTATGTGATTGTGAAGAATTCCATTTTTAATGGGGATAAATATTAATCATAAAAAAACGCCAAGTCAGCGGTTCTCCGCTTGAGTTGGCGTTTTCTGCTACTTCTTCAGCAAAGTAAGCTTATATTTGCTTTTTGAATTTATTTTCCATCAGTTCTGCCATTTGTTTTGCATTTGGATTTTCTTCATTTTGCAACTGTTCAATGATGTTCATATAATCCGTTTCATTTCGGTTCTGGCTTAATTTATATGCCGCTTGAATGTCTTCCACCTTAATCTTAAATCCAACGATACCTTTCAATTCACGTTCTAAGAGTTTTGGAGAAAGCTTATCCCATAAAACAGGATTGTCACGATGTTTTTCGTATTTCTCCAGCATGATTGTTAATTCTTCTGCTAATTCATCTTTCTCTAACATACTTGCTTTTCCATACATGTGGACAGCCTGATAATTCCACGTCGGAACATTTTCGCGCGAATACCAGGAAGAAGAAATATAAGCGTGCGGTCCCTGAAACATCACAAGCACATCTTCACAGGCTTCAAACGTTCTCCACTGAGGATTTCCATAAGCGAAATGCCCCGTAATATAGTAATGATCGTCTTTTTTATTGAATCCTAACGGCAAATGTGTGGCAATTGGTTTTCCTTGTTCTGTTGTGACAACCGTACCAAAGGAGTTTTCTTGTACAAAATTCCAAATTTCTTCAGCATTTGTGACCTTAAAATATTTTGGAATATACATCATCATCCACCCTTCGAAAAATGTTATATGAGTGTTTTAGCCATGATTAAATCCGTTTGCTCTTCATCACCCATATAAAAAGAGTGGGCGCCGGTCTGAACAAACCCCATTTTCTTATAAAAGGCGATGGCATTTTCATTTTTTTCCCACACACCTAGCCAAATGTTCTTTTTATTACGTTCCAGCGCAATTTCTATCGCTTTATTCAGCAGATGTTTGCCAAGCCCATGTTTTTGAAAGCTGTTCTTTATATAAATTCTCTCGATTTCAAGTGATTCAGCACCCATTTCTTCAGACTGAGCATCATCGATATTGACTTTTACATATCCAGCGATTTCATGATCAAAGTAAATAAAAAAGAATTGCGAAGACATATTGGATAACTCTTTTTCCAGCTGCTCAGTGTTAAATGCGCTTTCTAAATAGGCTTTCATATTTTCAGGTGAGTTCTGTTCCTTAAAAGTGTCATTGAATGTTTCAATACTCAATTGTTGAAGTGTTTGTAAATCTTCCCGGCTGCATTTTTTCATTTTTACACTCATTGTTCGGATTCAGCCCCTTTATTTTAAATTCAATTGTCTAGTGTCCCTTTTATATATTTAAACACGGAACAGATACTGGCCTTGTTACCAGTCCAAAAATCTTCTTCATCACCAACTCCCTATCATGTTTTTGTTGTAAATGCAATAAAATATACTCCGCATTAAATATAGCGTAACTTTGCTGTATTTACAACAAAAATCAAACAACAAAGCAGCGTTTCTCTTGCCGAAGTCCCCGGAACTCTCTGCATCATTTCCCCATAATAAAAACGCCTCCCTTAACGATGATTTATCGCTAAGAAAAGCGTCATTAATAGTTGCTATCCGTTTTTAGTGCTTAGCACTCTTCAGGCTTGCCTGCATTCGTTGCTGTTCTGAACGAAGAACCGCAGCCGCATGAAGCAATGGCGTTTGGATTGTCGATGGTGAAGCCGCCGCCGAGCATGGATTGTTTATAATCAATCACGGTGCCGTTCATGATGTCAAGGCTTTCTTTGTCAACTAGAACAGTGATGCCGTGCTGATCAAACACACTGTCTGATTCACTCTTTTCATGCTCAAAGCCCATGCCGTAAGAAAGTCCGCTGCAGCCGCCGCCTTTGACGCCTACACGCAGAAACGCGTTTTCTTCTTCATGCTCTTTCATCATATCTTTTATATGCAAAGCTGCTGCTTCTGTAATTGTTACCGGGTTGCTCATCATTGTGAACCTCCTTTTAAAAACCGGTTGCTGTCTTTTATTATAAACATGATCGTTCCAATTCTCAAACAAGGTGTTTTACAAGAAATAGACACCCTCACAAACGGTTTCAGCCGGCCCTGTCATCATTACATGGCCGTTATCTTTCCAGTTTATCACCAAATCCCCGCCTGCTAAATGCACCGTGATGTCTTGATTTCGCTTTGATACGCCGTTTAATACAGATGCGACTGCCGCTGCACATGCTCCTGTCCCGCATGCCTGAGTAATCCCTGATCCCCGTTCCCAGACGCGGAAATGCAATTCTTGTTCATTCACGGTTTCAACGAATTCCACATTGATGCCTTCCGGAAATCTCGGATCTTTCTCAATCACCGGCCCCAGTGTCGTTAAGGGTGCCTGTTCAATGTCTGCGATCGGAAAAACGATATGCGGATTTCCCATTGAAACGGCAGTGCCTGTTAGTTCTACTTCACCAAATGCCATCGTTTCATTGATTGTGTGCTCTTCCCCGCCGTCAAGCATCGGGAGCTCGGATTTTGTCAAGCGCGGTTCGCCCATATCGACAGTGACCACATTCACTTTTCCGTTTTCGACTTGAACCTCCGCTTTTACAAGCCCGGAAAGAGTTTCAATCAGAAAAGATGTTTCCTCAACCAGCTTATGCTCATATGCGTATTTTGCGACGCAGCGCAGGCCATTGCCGCAGTTTTTCCCTTCAGACCCGTCATTATTAAAAATCCGCATTTTAACAGGCGCTTGGTCTGATGGGCATATCAGGATCATTCCGTCCGATCCGATCCCTGTATAAACAGAAGAAACCTGAATTGCAATCTCTGACAGTTTTTCTTCTGGAAGCTGTTCTTCAAATTGATTCACATAAATATAACTGTTTCCCAGGCCGTGCATTTTGGTAAATCGAAATGAGTTCATAGGTGCCTCCAACTTTTTTTCTTTTTCTTAGTATAAAAGCTATTATAAGCGGACACAATACAATTATCCCCCGTTTTTCATACATAAAAGCTCCTTGCACTGACGCAAGGAGCTTTTATCGTTTATATAAACATGCCGGCAATGGCTGCGCTGAGCAGATTGGCTAATGTTCCTGCAAGAACAGCCTTCAGGCCGAGACGCGCGATATCTGAACGGCGGCTGGGTGCTAATCCGCCCAGCGTACCAAGCATAATCGCAATTGATGAAAAATTGGCGAATCCGCATAACGCGAAACTGATAATGGTAGCAGTTTTCTTAGAAAACTCGCCGATGTGCGGACCGAAGTTAGAATAAGCGACAAACTCATTCAGCACCAATTTCTGGCCGATATAGCTTCCCGCCTGCAATGCTTCATGCCAAGGCACGCCAATCAAAAAGGCGATAGGAGAAAACACATAGCCGAGAATGGATTCTAATGTTACGCCTTTTAAACCGAACAAGCCGAAAGCCCCGCCGAGAATACCGTTTACTACAGCGATTAACGCAACAAACGCAAGCAGCATCGCCCCAACGTTTAACGCAATTTGCAGTCCTGTTGACGCTCCCTTTGCAGCTGCGTCAATGACATTGGCTGCGCCTTCGCCTTCATCCATTTTGAAATCGCTTTTTACGGTTTGCGTTTTTTCCGTTTCGGGTATAATCAATTTACCAAAGACTAGTCCAGCTGGAGCAGCCATAAAGCTGGCCGCCAGCAAGTATTCAATCGGAATACCGAGAAGCGCGTACCCAAACAAGGTAGATCCCGCTACTGCCGATAGACCGCTCGTCATAATCGTAAACAACTCAGAGCGCGTCAGCCCGGCAATCAGGGGTTTGATCACTAACGGAGATTCTGATTGTCCTACAAAAATATTGGCAGCGGCCGCCAGAGATTCCGTTTTGCTTGTTCCAAGGAGCTTCGACAATCCGCCGCCAATGACACGGAAAACGAGCTGCATGATTTTCAAATGATATAAAACTGCAATCAGTGCTGAGAAGAAAATGATAACGGGCAGTACACTTAATGCAAATGCCGGACTGTCTCCGACCTTTAGAAGCGGTCCAAAAATAAAACTGATGCCTTCATTCGCATAGTCAATCAGAAGCTGTACACGGCTTGAAAACCATAAAAAAACAGCGCGTCCCGCTTCCCATTTCAACACGATGTATCCAAACGCCACCTGTGTGCATAAACCAACGATGACGGTTCTTATCTTAATATTGCTTTTCTTTTCTGAAAATAAAAACGCGATAGCAATGATCGCAACTGCGCCCAGCAGCCCCCACAGAACATTCATGAATACTCGTACACCTCTTAAATTTTATTTAAAAAAATATCTTTTATACGATAACAATAATATTTTTTGATGTCTACACATTTTTTTAGTTCTTTTGTACGGCAAAATAAAAAAGGGCCTGTCCAGGCCCTTTTCTTTAAAACATTGGATTTTCTTCAATAAAGGTATATATATTCTCAACAAGCTCAGCAGGCGTTTCACCCATGACGACTTCTCCGTTTACCAGAGCGAAAAGCGATTCCATGCATGTCCCGCAGTAGCTTAAGCAGCCATATTCAAGGACATCAAGGTTGGGATCCTTCTCCAAAATTGCCCGGGCTTCCTGAGAGCCGTGAGCCAGATTGCTGACACAAAATTCAATCATTGGATTCATGCGGTTTCACCTCACATATGTCCATTATCGCGAATTTTTCACTATTCGTCAAAGACAACGGATGATTCAAAATTTATTATCGTAACATATTATTTCTCAAATAACGTTTTACTAATTTGTGTTTTCAGGCTAAATTGTAGGTTATTTTGAAACTATTATTGTGATTTTAGATCAAATTCGATATAATTCTAGATGTTATTTTACATAGTTCGTATTTTCTTCAATGTATCTATCATACTCTTCGGATTAAAGGGGAATTCAAATGAAAAAATTGGTCTTGATCGGCGGAGGTTACGGGAACATGCGTGTTCTTCATCGCTTATTGCCAAACCAGCTGCCTGATGATGTTTCAATCACGTTAATTGACAGAAATCCTTATCACTGCTTGAAAACAGAATATTATGCCCTTGCCGCAGGCACAATTTCTGACCATCATATCAGAGTGTCATTCCCAGAGCACCCTCGACTGGATGTCCAATACGGTGATATCACATCAATTGATATTGTACAAAAACAAGTGCTGTTCCAAGATCGTGAACCGATTTCTTACGATGACGCCGTAATCGGGCTCGGCTGTGAGGATAAATATCACAACGTGCCGGGAGCGCCTGAATTCACCTACAGTATTCAAACCATCGATCAGTCCCGCGAAACCTACCAAAAGCTGAATAATCTGAGCGCTAATGCCACCGTCGCCATTGTCGGAGCGGGCTTAAGCGGCGTTGAGCTTGCAAGTGAATTGAGAGAAAGCCGTGATGACCTGAACATTATTTTGTTCGACCGCGGTAATCTCATTTTATCAAGCTTTCCCGAGCGTTTAAGCAAATATGTGCAAAAATGGTTCGAAGAGCACGGTGTCCGCATTATTAACAGGGCAAATATCACAAAAGTAGAAGAAGGCGTTGTGTATAACCACGATGATCCGATTTCTGCAGACGCCATCGTGTGGACAGCCGGCATCCAGCCAAACAAAGTCGTCAGAGACTTAGATGTGGAGAAGGACGCACAAGGGCGTATTGTATTAACGCCTCATCACAATCTTCCAGGTGATGAACATCTGTACGTTGTCGGCGATTGCGCCAGCCTTCCTCATGCGCCGAGCGCCCAGCTGGCAGAGGCTCAAGCAGAGCAGATTGTCCAAATCTTGCAAAAACGCTGGAATGGAGAAGCCCTGCCTGAATCAATGCCGCAGTTTAAGCTGAAAGGCGTCCTCGGTTCACTCGGAAAAAAAGCCGGCTTCGGGCTTGTTGCTGACCGTCCGCTGATCGGCCGTGTTCCGCGTATGCTGAAATCCGGCTTGCTGTGGATGTATAAACACCATAACGGTTAATGATAGAGAAGAACCGCTGATCAAGTCAGCGGTTTTCTGTATACCCATGCTTCTCCATTTCCTCATAAACGTCTTTTAATTTTGGATTGCCTTCACCGACAATTTTGTCTTCTACGAGCACAAGCGGATAAAAATACTCGTCATTTCTGATTTTTTCCGCAAGCTCTTTCGCATGTTCATTGTCAGGCGGCTCATGAATATCGATGTACTGCATCTCAAAAGGCTGATTTGGATATTTTCTTTTCAGCGCAGCCTCAAGCCACTCGTATGTATCCTTGGCTGTCGGCATATTGACACAGCTCGCACAAACGGTCTCTGCCCCGTACACGCTTAGCATGACTGGTTTCATCACTTGTAAACGCCCCCTTCTCCTATGTAAGTCCTTTCTTTTAAGTATACAGAGCCAAAGGACGTTTTTATAGAAAAAAACCGTTTTTGTGTTGAAGTCTGAATGTGCTATAATAGGGAGAGCAACTTTGCAAACCAAACAATAGATTTTTATTGTTACACTGAATATAATGGTTTTATGACGACGAAAGGAGCGAATGTCATGACTGAAGTTGAAATGAAAGAACAGGTGCAGGAAGTACTGGACAAACTTCGTCCGTTTTTACTTCGTGACGGCGGTGACTGTGAGCTTGTAGACGTAGATGAAGGTATCGTTAAGCTTCGTCTTCTAGGCGCATGCGGCAGCTGCCCAAGTTCAACAATTACGCTGAAAGCCGGAATTGAGCGCGCTCTTCTAGAAGAAGTGCCGGGTGTCGTTGAAGTAGAACAAGTCTTTTAATAAAGCAGCCAGGCTAATATTTGATCAGCCTGGCTTTTTTATTAGAGATGTTGATCAAACCATGAGCTGATATAATTCAGGCGCTTGATCCGCTGTCTTGGGTGTCCGGTGCGTGACAAATTGTGCGATGCATTCGGAAAACGGACAAGCTTGGTTTCCTTGCCCATTTTTTTCAGAGCGATAAACAGCTGCTCCGCCTGCTCGATCGGGCATCGGTCATCCCGCTCGCCATGCAGTATCAAAAGCGGTGTCTCCACGTTTTCTGCGTATTTTAAAGGAGACCGGTCCCAGAGCTTTTCTGTGTCCTCAAACATGTCATGCTCAAGCTGCCAGTCTGTAAAGAAATAGCCGATATCACTGACGCCGTGAAAGCTGATCCAGTTTGAAATCGAGCGCTGGGTGACGGCAGCTTTAAAGCGGTTCGTCTGCCCGACGATCCAGTTGGTCATAAAACCTCCGTAGCTTCCGCCCGTGACACCGAGCCGCTTAGGATCAATATGCGGATCTCGCTTGATAGCCTCATCCACAGCTTGCATCACATCGTCATAATCCTTTCCTCCATAATCCCCTCTGACCGCATTTACAAATTCCTGCCCGTAGCCGTGGCTTCCTCTCGGATTGATATAAACGACCGCGTATCCTTTCGCCGCCAGCACCTGAAACTCATGAAAATATGTATGTCCGTACATCATATGCGGACCGCCGTGTATGTTGAGAATAAGTGGATATGTTGTCTCACCTTCCATTTGTGCAGGCTTCATCAGCCAGCCGTTCACCGTCACGCCGTCTTCTGTAGCATATTGAATCTCTTCAGGTATTGATATCATATGCTCACTGACAAACTTGTCATTCGCGCCAGTCAGCTGTTTCTCTTCCTGTCCAAGCGGGATACTGTAAAGCTCACTCGGTCTGTCCGGCTTAGTCACACTGGCAATAAAGTGCTGTTCATCAGGTGAAAGAGAAAAGCTATTAATGTATTCTTTTTCCAGACGAATCGGATATACAAGGCCTTCAATCGAAATATAATAGATGCCCGTATTGCCTTGATCTGTGCCGATGACATAAAACCCTTGGCTGTCCTTTGTCCAAATCGGGCGCTGTTCAGCACCACCGATCAATGAATCTCCAATCAGCGCATCCGCTAAATGAACGTCCAGCATCTCAGTCAGACATGTGAGGCGGCCTTGTTCGATATCATAGAGCCACGCCTTTGAGAGCGTTGCATTCTTATATTCCTTTTCATTTCCAAGCAAAGCAAGATACCTTCCGTCTGGTGAAAATGAACTAGATCCGAATGAGCCGCGATGAGGTGTAACCTGCTTAAGATCTCCAGACTCCAGTGACATCATGTAAACATCATGCGGCTTGCTGGCATCATCTGTTTCAGTTAAATTAGCTGAGAAAACAAGCCATTTGCCGTCAGGAGAAAAAGCAGGATCACCATGATCAGCTTTGTGATTTGTCAGCTCCTTCATCTCACCCGACTTTACGCTGACAAGCACAAGCTGGGCATACGCGCCTCTCGTCAGCCCTTTGCCGTCCCGTTTGTAGGAGAGGCTTTGCACCTCAACAGGTTCATAGCTGTCTTGCTCTGTTTTTTCTCGGTCATCAATGCTTTCTCCCTCTCCTAAACTGACAGTGACCAGAATCGATTCGCCATCCGGGGACCATATTGGCTTTGACACGCCATATGGGATATCAGTCAGTTTTCTTGCTTCTCCGCCTTCAGCGCTCATGATATAAAGCTGTGCCGCATCGCCTTCTCGATCAGAAATAAAGGCTAGCGTACGCCCGTCCGGAGACCACCTTGGGTCGGTGCTTCGCTTTTCTCCATGTGTCCAAGGAACAGATCCACCCGTTTTCGTTTCATAGATCCATATATTTGATGTATACGAATCTTTCTCTTGATTTACTTGTGATTTTACATATGCGGCACGGGTGCCGTCTGGGGCGTATTGAGGATCGGTCACAGAGACAATCGCTGTGATGTCTTCTGCGGTTATCAGCTTTTTCATATTCATCTCCTCCTTTTTACATGTATTTCGTTTTTCTAAATAAAAACTCCTTTATCTCCAGCAAAAAAAAGCGCCCTCCGCTGACGCTGAGGGACGCTTGGCATGATCTATACACTTTTTACTTGATATAAAGGATTTCGCTCTATTATACTTCCCTCTTTCGGAACGGTCAAAGCGTCTACTTCACAATGAGGGAAATGAAGCGCGAGCTGTTCTTTTAGCTCTTCTCCCTTTCCTTTTTCGGTCATGACGAGAATCGTTGGGCCTGCTCCGCTGAGAGCCGTTCCATATGCGCCCTTCATCTCGGCGACGTGCTCTACTTTTGACAGCTCAGGCACAAGCATCGCCCGGTACGGCTGATGGAACATATCCTTCTTCATGATTTTCCCGACAAGCGGCCAATCCTTCGACATGATCGCAGCAATGAGGATATTGCTGACAGCACTTGCTTTTACGGCATCGGCATATGGAAACTCCTTCGGAAGCACGTCTCTCGCGTCTCTTGTCAGCACTTCATAAAAAGGAATGACAACGACTACGTCAATGTCAGCATTCGGGACGCGGATCATTTGGGTCTCGTCATCCTCATGCAGGCCGATCACAAGTCCGCCGACGAGAGAAGCGCCAGCATTGTCCGGGTGTCCTTCTTCTAGACTGGCTAAATGCAGCTTGTCCGCTTCAGACAGCTTTAAGCCGCATAATTCATCAGCCAGTTCAATGGCCGCTACAATCGCCGCGGCGCTGCTGCCAAGGCCGCGTGCAAGCGGGATGTCGCTCCACACCTTCACATGGACAGGAGGCATTTCTTTTCCGTACAAATCTGCGGTCCGTTTAGCCACTTGATAGATCAGGTTATCTGTACCCGCCGGAATTCCGGCGACTGTTTCTGTTTCAGCTTCAAAAGACCATTTGTCGCTTTCAAAGACGGTCAGCTTCAAATATCTGCTGAGCGCCATTCCGACTGAATCAAAGCCGGGGCCTAGGTTAGCTGTGCTTCCGGGAACAGTGACAGAGAACAGCATGTCGGCTTCGTTCATACACGGGCCGCTCCTTTTACATATTCAAGGATGCTGTCTTCATCAGTCGGCAATGTGACAGGCTTGATTTCTGAAATGTCGACCGCTGTGTTCGGATCTTTCAGTCCGTTTCCTGTTAACACAGCTACGACCTTGCTGCCTTTCGGAATTTCTCCGGATTTCACCTGTTTCAGCACTCCTGCGATAGACGCGCAAGAACCTGGTTCTGCAAACACGCCTTCTACACGGGCGATCAACTGATATGCGTGAAGGATTTCATCATCAGTGACTTCGTCAATTTTCCCATTGGATTCCTTGGCTGCCTTTACAGCTTTGTCCCAGCTTGCCGGGTTTCCGATACGAATGGCTGTCGCTATTGTTTCAGGATTTTCAATCACTTCATTGCGCACGATTGCCGCCGCACCCTCAGCTTCAAAGCCGCGCATTTTCGGAAGGCCTGTGCCGTTTTTCTCATGATATTCCTTGAAGCCCTTCCAGTACGCAGTGATGTTTCCAGCGTTTCCGACCGGGATCGCTAAAACATCAGGCGCTTCCCCCAGCTGTTCGCACACTTCGAAGGCAGCAGTTTTTTGGCCTTCAATGCGGTAAGGGTTGACTGAGTTGACAAGGGCAATCGGTGATTTCTCACAGATGGAACGGACAATTTTAAGCGCATCGTCAAAGTTTCCGTCAATTGCGATAATCTCGGCTCCGTACATGACAGCTTGAGCGAGTTTTCCAAATGCAATTTTTCCATTCGGGATGATGACAATGCATTTCATGTTAGCACGGGCTGCATATGCTGCCGCAGCAGCGGAAGTGTTACCTGTTGACGCGCACATAATCGTGTCATTGCCTTCTTCTTTGGCCTTGGCCACAGCCATAACCATTCCGCGATCTTTAAATGATCCCGTAGGATTGACGCCTTCCGTTTTGACATGAAGCTCAATTCCGAGCTGCTCAGACAGCTTAGGCAGGTGAATAAGAGGTGTGTTTCCTTCATGTAAAGTTAGCGCCGGTGTTTGATCTGTTACAGGTAAAAATTCTTTATATTGATGGATAAGTCCTTTCCACATTAGCTCCAACCGTTCCCTTCTACACGATATGTGCTTTTGACTTCTTGAACGACTTCCAAATCATTTAGGTTTTGCAAAATATCACTGAAATCAGCTTCTGATGTATGATGTGTGACAATTACGATTTCAGCTAACTCATCATGGCCTTTAATTGGCAGCTGAAGGATTTTTTCAAAGCTCACGCCCCGCTCTGAGAACACAGATGTAATTTTCGAGAATGAACCAACCTCATCTTTTACATGAATTCTTAAAAACTGCTGTGCATAAATGTCAGACGGCGATTTCATGTTTTTCTCATATTGCGGTCCGACAAAGCTGTTGCCGGTTACACCGAGGCGCATATTTTTCATGACAGCGACGAGGTCAGAAACAACGGATGTCGCTGTCGGCATGCTTCCGGCTCCCGGCCCGTAGAACATCGTCTCACCGACAGCCTCGCCGTATACATAAACAGCGTTAAACTCATTATGAACAGCAGAAAGCGGATGGTGGTCAGGAAGCAGTGTCGGCTGTACGCTGACCTCGATTTTGCTGCCGTCACGCTGAGCAATCCCGATCAGCTTCATTGTATAGCCGAGGCGTTTGCTGAAGCTGATGTCCTCGTCTGTAATTTGGGAGATCCCCTTTACTTTGACGTCTTCCAAATCCACGTTCATCGAGAAGCCGAGGCGCGCCAATATCGCCATTTTCCGTGCGGCGTCAAGCCCTTCCACGTCAGAAGTCGGATCAGCTTCGGCAAAACCGAGATCCTGCGCTTCCTTGAGCACTTCCTCGTATGGGCTTTTCTCTTTGATCATTTTTGTTAAGATAAAGTTTGTTGTGCCGTTCACAATTCCCATCATTTTTGTAATTCGATCAGATGAGAGGCCTTCCTCTAACGTGCGCAGAATCGGAATCCCGCCGGCAACACTGGCTTCAAAGTAGATATCGCATCCATTTTCCTTCGCTTCAGCAAGCAGCTCGGAGCCGTACACAGCCATTAAGTCCTTGTTTGCTGTGACAACATGCTTTTTCGATCTCAGCGCGTCGACCAAATATTGTTTTGTCTGCTCAACGCCGCCGATCACCTCGATGACGACATCAACATCTGGATCATCAATGACATCATACACTTCTGTTGTAAGCACTTCTTTCGGCAAATCTACTTCTCTCTTTTTCTCTACATCTTTTACAAGCACTTTTTTTATCGTAACCGGACAGCCGACCTGATGCATAAGCTTATCCTGATGGTCTTGAATAATTTTAACGACACCGCTTCCGACGGTACCTAAACCTAAAAGCCCTACACGAATCGCTTTCAAAAAAACTCCACCTTTCTTTTGATTGTCCTCTTGAAAAAGACAATTGTTAACTCAACACAGACATATAAGTTACAAACATTATATAAGCCCGCTCCTATTTTGACAAGACAGCATTAGGCTGAATTTTGCGAATGTAAACGCTTAACGCATTGATATGACAAGATTCTTTATTTTCTAATTATTTTTGTCAGATTTTCTCCTCACCCTGAGCTGCCTTTGCCGAGCCAGCTGACGCGTGGAACAAACAGCTTCTGCGCCCTCATATTCATGAATTCCTGCGCTGTATTGAGAAATTGTTCATAACGCCCACAGTCATTAAGAATGAAGTCAAGCTGTTCTTCAAAATAATGCTTTTCTGATTCTGATGACATGTAATAGCTTTCCACGATTTCAAAATAATGAAGCGGGAAAAGCAGACGGCTGTATAAAAGGCGTTTCGAAAACGAAGACAGCGGTGTGACTTGCTCGTATTCCTGTAAAAAGAGAAAGCCCTGCTGATTAAAATCTTGTCTGTGATGCAAAAAAGTATGCCTCATATATTCAGCCAAATCACGGGAAGCGTGGTCAAACACCCAATCGGCCGGAATCCTGATCAATGATTCCGGTGACCATGTATGCCTTTCCATCCGCTGATGGCATATCGTTCCTGAATCAGCGGCTTGGGGCTTGTCATCCAGCTCAGTGTCCACTAAATATTGTATCGCGTTTTCTGACAGTCCTAAATAATAGGGAAATGATTCGATCATTTTTTTATCGAATGGCTCATGCGGAGGGGTCTGAACCTTTCTCTGCCAAAATGCTTCCAGCTGATCAATTCGTTTTCCCCACAGATCCTTCCACTGGCCGATTCTTCCGGCTGCCTTCACCTCATACGGATATCCTCGGCCTTTTCGGTGAAATTCCGCAAGCTCCGCTCCAATGGAGAACGCCCTGTTTGAATAAGGGGGGGCCGCCTTCAGCAGAGCGTACGTTTTTCCATCATGTTCAAATGTCAGCTCACCTTCTTTTGTAAAGATAAAAACTGAAACGTATGGGTCACTTTGTTCTTGTAAATACTGACTCATGTAATAAAGCTCCGCCAGCTCTGTATCTGAGAATTGGGAAACGGGGACAATCAGAAAGTATGAATTAGGCGTCTGAAAGCATTGATATGTGTGCTGGTACATGGAAAGCTGCCTGATGTGAATGCCGTATTTTTCTTTTATTGTACCTTTCACCAAGATCACCTGCCTGTTGAATTAGGGCTCATCACATCGTAGTCATACACAGCCGGAATTATGAATACATATTTTAATCCGAAGAAGGCGCAAGAAAAAGTCGTAAACTTCTCAAGCATTTTGTATAAACTAGTAAAAAAGATTGGGTGAAGCTGATGTCAGAAAACGAACAATTCAGTCAGATGGAAGCTAAAGCAAGAGCACGGATGAAGGAGCGCGGCGTTGAGGTATCAGACATTGCCGAGCTTGTCTTTTTTCTGCAGAAAAAATATCATCCGGATCTAACCATTGATGAATGCACGCTGAACGTCAATCGTGTTCTCGCAAAACGCGAGGTGCAAAACGCGATTTTAACGGGCATTGAATTGGATGTTCTTGCTGAGCAGAAAAAACTGTCTGAACCGCTGCAAACGATGCTGGAAATAGATGAAAGCCTATATGGAGTAGATGAAGTTCTGGCATTTTCCATTGTGAACATTTACGGATCGATCGGGTTTACGAACTACGGTTACATCGACAAAGAAAAACCCGGAATCCTTAAACGATTGAATGATAAATCAACCGGTGAATGCCATACTTTTTTAGATGACATCGTCGGAGCGATTTCCGCCGCGGCTTCAAGCAGACTTGCTCACCGCGCGCGGCATACAGAATAAGGGCACCCTTTTAGGGCGCCCTTTTTTCAAATGTATGGAATCCATTCAGTCAGAGAGTCAATGGCGTGAGTCGGTTTTTCCATATCGTCTGTCATATGTTCTCTTTTCGTTACGCCTGTGTGAACGAGCAGCGTATCCATACCCGCGTTAATGCCGGCCATAATATCAGTGGCGTAGTTGTCGCCGACCATGAGTGTTTCAGACATATCTGTGCCGAGAACGCGCATCGCCTGCTCCATAATAATTGATTCCGGCTTGCCGATAAATACAGGCTGTACACCTGTAGATACGGTTAACACTGATGTCAGTGAGCCGTTTCCCGGCAGAAGCCCTCTTTCAGTCGGAATCGCAATATCTCCGTTAGTGGAAATAAAGCGGGCGCCATTTCTGATTGCCAGGCAGCCGACAGCAAATTTTTCGTATGTAATGGAACGGTCGATGCCAACAACAACAAAGTCCGCGTTTTCTCCGCCAAATGTCAGGCCATTTTCTTCAATCGCCTGGCGGATTCCTTCCTCCCCAATCACATACACAGACGCGTCTTTTTTCTGCTGTGCAATGTGCTGGGCAGTTGCCATGCTGGTCGTGAAGACCTGCTCTTCTGTTGCCGGAATATCAAAAGACACGAGCTTGTCCGCTACCTGCTTCGGTGTGCGCGAAGAGTTGTTTGTCACGAAAAGATAAGGAACGCCGCGATCTTTCAGCGTTCTGACAAATTCACACGCTTCCTCGATTTTTTCCGTGCCATTGTACATCGTTCCGTCTAAATCAATTAAATACCCTTTATATGTTTTCATATCCAACACTCCTGTGGCTTTCCAGTTGTTATTTAAACGCAGAAACAGGTCCTAGCTCTGTTTCCAAATAGCTTCTGATCCGTTTCGGGAAGTCCTGAAGAGCTGTTTGATGCGCCTTGATCAGCCTGTAAAGCTCGCCGCTGTCAGCGAGCAGATACTGTTGAACCAACGTTTTGCGGTAGGCGATCAATTTTTTGAGCTCATCACCCTCTTTTTCCGTGACAACTTTCTCATCAACAAGTATATCCATAATGTCGTCATAGCTGCCCGGGTCCCGCATAATAAAGCCGTCAATCATGTCATTGCCTGTATCCAAAATGCATTCGATTAACAGATGGCCTATACGCTGAAGTGCCAATTCCCCGATTTCAGACTGCCAGTCTGTTTGTGAGTCAAATAGCGCCAGCTGGTGCTCGAAGAACCCTAGTGTTTTTTCGATTTTGCTTCTGTCAACAAAATACATGACAGCATCCCCTTTGTGTATATTTATTTTCTGATCCGTTTCAAGACAAAATACGCACAGCCGAAATTGCAGTATTCGTAAATATATTCATCTAATGTGCTGATTTTCGTTTCGAAGGTTGCCTTTTGATTCTGGTCGTCAAAGAAGCCCTTGAGCCTTAACTGACCGTATCCCCAGTCTCCCACAATATAATCGTATTTATTTAATATATCGGAGTAGCGGGCTTTAAAAGCCTCTTCGTTGAAGCCGTCTTTGAAATTGTGCACCAATTCAAATTCGGCATTTTGAATAAGAATCATGATCTCACCTCTTTTTCACTCATTCCTATCATAATTCATTGCCCCGTCCCCATCAATTGCTAAAGAATAAATCATGCGATTTGGCTACCCTACACATGAGGAGGGATTGATAAATGAAACGAACCGCTGTCAGCCTCTGCCTGCTGACCGGACTTTTATCCGGGTGCGGAGGCGCAGGATTGGATAATGCACAAAATGTCCGGAATCAGACGCAGAATCAAACCAAACCCATTCATGTGTCGGACCGCAACGAGGCTTTTAACAGGCATAATGAGAACGAACAATTTGGCTATGTCCGCTATCAAAAAGAACAATTTGACGGAGACCAGCAGAAAACGCCGGTGATGAACCGGGAAGAAACCGCTCACATGATATCAAGTTTAACGGTTCAGCTCCCCCATATTCAAGATGCTGCGACATTGGTGACTGACCGAGAAGCGCTTGTCGTATACAAAACCGATTCTAAAAACCGGGAGCTGACCGCCGATCAGGTGAAAAAAACAGCGGCTTCCGTGATACCGCGATACTATCACGTGTATATTTCCGATAATCCAAACCATATGCAGTCCGTCGAAAATTACAGCAATCTCGGCTCTGGTTCAAGGGATATCAGAGAGATCATGTCGGGGACGATTCAAGAAATGAAAACCTCCCCGCAAGGAAGCCCTGTCTCAGAGAATGAAAATGCCAATGGAGAAACGCGTCAGGACATGAAAATCGATAGGAATGACAAAAACGCCAGATGATCTGGCGTTTTGGCATTATGCTTGGGCTTGACGCTTTTTAGATGCTTCGTTTACTTGTTCATCCGCATGGTAAGAGGAACGGACAAGCGGACCGGCTTCACAATGGCTGAAGCCTTTTTGCATCGCGATTTCTTTTAATTCTGCAAATTCATCAGGATGGTAGTATTTTTGGACTTTCAAGTGTTTTTTCGTCGGCTGCAGATATTGGCCGATTGCCATAATATCCACGTTGTTCGCCAAAAGGTCGTCCATTACTTCAATAATCTCTTCTTTTGTTTCGCCGAGCCCGATCATGATACTTGATTTTGTCGGAATGTCAGGCTGCATTTCCTTCGCACGGCGCAAAAATTCCAATGAACGGTCGTACGTCGCACGCGCACGGACTCTTGGCGTCAGGCGGCGAACCGTTTCGATATTGTGATTCAGGATGTCTGGGCGTGTATCCATTAAGGTTTTTAGGTTATCGTAGTTTCCGCCCATATCAGACGGCAGCACCTCAATTGTTGTGAACGGGCTTTTTCTGCGGATCGCACGGACAGTTTCCGCGAAAATGCCTGCCCCTCCATCTTTCTGATCGTCACGCGCAACAGCCGTAATAACCGCGTGCTTCAGATTCATAAGCGCGACTGAATCCGCTACGCGTTCCGGCTCTTGCAGGTCAAGCTCAGTTGGAAGGCCTGTTTTGACAGCACAGAAACGGCATGCTCTTGTACAAACAGAACCTAAAATCATAAATGTCGCTGTACGTCTGACAGCCCAGCATTCATGAATATTCGGACATTTTGCTTCTTCGCATACGGTATGAAGGTTGTTTTCCCGCATGAGTTTTTTGAGCCCTGTATAGTTTTCATTTGTATTTAATTTAATTTTAAGCCATTCGGGCTTTCTGAGGTGTTCGTCTTTCTTTGCCAATTCCCATCATCTCCAATATCCAATATACTCAATTTCTGACACGAAACATTCTGAAAACGAGAAAGGTGCAGATTTTAGTTCTGCAACAAAAATAATGTTTTTCTAACTAAAGAAAGTCTTTTCTTTAGACACTTTAACATAGGAAAAATTTCTCGACAAGGGAAGATGATTACTGACATTTTTAAGCCAGGTTGCCGCAAACTATGTGTATTCAATATGAAAGGAGATTATTTTGTGAAAGTTTTGTTATCCGCTCTTCTTCTCCTTTTGTTTGCATTTGAGCCTTCTGCGTCTGGAAAAAAACTTTCAGATCCAGTGCTGTCGAAACGGATGGAATTATATCATAAAATCGAAGCTGTGACGCAGATCCCTTGGTATGCGCTCGCCGCTGTTGATCAATACGAAGAAAACGTGCGGAGCAACCGGAAAGATCTGCCTGAAAAGGCGGGAATCATCAGCATCTATATACCCGATGATATCTGGAGCGGGCCTGAAAACCCGAATCCGAAAGACGATGCGCCGTTAAGCATTAAAGTGTTTGACGGAATGGGAATGGATGGCGATGGAGACGGGAAAGCCGAGGTCAGCAACGATGAAGATATCTTGTATACGTTCAGCCAATACTTACTGTCGTATGGCACAGATGAAGACAACATCCGGATCGGGCTTTGGAATTATTACCGGCGTGATCAGACAGTGGGGATTATATCTGAATTCATGAAGCTGTTTAAAGCCTACGGCCATATTGATCTGGGCGAGCATGCATTCCCGCTTCCGATCAGAACCGATTACAGCTACCGAAGCACGTGGGGAGATGCCCGCGGCTTCGGTGGAAGACGGATTCATGAAGGTACGGATATCTTTGCCCATTACGGCCTTCCTGTCAAATCCACATGTTACGGCGTAGTTGAAATGAAGGGCTGGAACCGCTTCGGAGGATGGAGAATCGGCATCAGGGACATTAACAATACGTATCATTATTTTGCCCATCTCAATGGGTTTGCCAAAGGGATTAAAACAGGACAAATCGTTGAGCCTGGCCAAGTGATCGGATCAGTCGGCAGCTCCGGATACGGCCCGCCGGGAACCGCCGGGAAGTTCCCGCCGCATCTGCACTATGGCATGTACAAAGATAACGGAAGAACCGAATGGTCATTTGATCCATACCCGCATTTGAGGGCGTGGGAGCGATATGAATACCAAAAAAAGAAGTAACAAAAAGCCGCCTCTTCGACAGGCGGCTTATTTGCTGCTTTTTTCTTTTTTTGAATCAGCACCGTCTTCTTCTTTGCTGCTCGGGAGCTGGACAGAAGGCGTGACACCCGAGCCGCCGCTTCCATTATAAAACTGCGGCACTTCGCCCTGCACTGCTTTAATCGATACAGGAACATTATTTGTGACGACAGCGGTTTTGCTGGCAAATGGAATGATGACCTTCACTTTAATTTCGACAAAGATGCTGATATCAATAAGTGCGTTATTTATGCCATACGGCTTGATTTTGGTTTTGACATCTGTAAAAGCGTCACCGATTAAATTGAACCGGACCGGGATTTTCGGCCCGAGGTTTCCAAGAAGGCTGTTGCCGGTTACCTGTCCCAGCGGAATGTTGATCATAATGTTTTCACTGGCGCCGCTGTGTCCGGTATGGGTTTCCATCTCTTTCAAATGAGCCTGAAGCTGCTTTGTCACTTTTGTTTTCACACTGTTTACAACCTGTGTATTAAAATCGATTGTCGTTAAGTTTCCGTTTTCATCAGAATTCATTTGAAACATATCTTTCATATTTTCACTGTCAGACATATAGTCCTCAATCGAATCCTGGATCACCTCTGTCGCTATACGCTTCGTTTCCATCTCGCCGATGTCCATTAAAACAGGTTTGATCGAGCCATTGATCATCCAAAGGCTGACCGTTGTTGACAGGATAAAAAAGACAACGGACAGGAGCATCACGTAACGGAAAGGCAAAGGTCCTCTCTTGCGAAAAGGGCCGCGATATCTTGGCAAGAAAATCCCCCCTTACATATCACAATGTATGCTTGTAAGAGGGGACATAGTAATAGCCGGGGCCAATTTATTTTATTTCACCATTTTTAAAAGCGCTTCTCTGCCGCTCATGCCGACTTTGATGCCAAGATCTTCCGCAGCGTACGTGACGGATTCTAAAGGTGCGTCTAACAGCTGGTCAATGGTGCGGACACCAACTGCGCGTCCCGCCACAATGCCGCGCTCCTTTAATTTTTCATTCAGCAGCGCCACATCCAGCGCACCGCACATAATATATCCGTGATCATTGGCGACGGCCATAAAATTCGTTTTGGGAAGCTTTACTGTCACAGCTGTAAAAGGCTGTCCTTCTATCATGATCGGTGTCAGGTTTACCACGTCAACCACTCCCTTCATTCATCACTTTATGATGAAGGGCACAGCTTGTTGTGGGCTGACTGCCTTATTGCGCAAGCTTCCAAGCAAGCAGATCCCGCAAAAATTCCGGCATAAAATATTCTTTTTCTGCAGCGTCGCGAATCAACGGAAACAGTTTGCCGAGCGTAAACATATCAAGCACCGCAACGGAGTATTGTTTATGTTTTTTAATATCTTCCCCGTTCAGTGTGATCCGGGTGACGTGGGTGATCCCGTCATCGAGCCGTTTCGTTTCTACCTCCACGCCGGCATACACCATTTTCCCCATCACTTCTCCGCGGAAGCCAAGTCCTTTGATCCGGAGCTGCTCCATTTGTTCGGAAGCGGCATGGACAATGGTTTCCTTCAATTCTTCTCCCGTCAGGCGGACAGCCACCGGGTTGATCGGATGCGGACAGATGCGGTGCAGGTCCAGTTTCGTCACAGGGCCTGCTTTTAGCGGACCGAGAATGACACCTGAATTGACCATACTGATGTCCGTCTCGCACCATTCCTTTAAGGCGTATGCCAAAAGCAAAGGCAGCTCTGATTCTTCAAACCACTTCACCTCAGCATCTTGTGCAAGCTCTGCAACGGCATCGGACAGCTTCTCCTCGGCTTCACGTTCTTTTTCATTGAGAAACGCTTTTGTTTCTGCGGATTCTCCTGTCCATTCCGCCATGTTCTGCACAGAAGCCGTTTTGCTGATGATGCTTCGCTGTACGCTGTCCACCGTGATTTCTACACAGCCGACATAATGGCCGTATTTCTCGGCGCTGGCCAGCAGTACCCCATTCACCACTTGTCCATCTTCGAGCAAATGATGGGTATGTGATTCGAGGATTACATCAATCTCAGGCACCGCTTCAGCCACTGCTTGATCATCAAGAATGCCTAAATGTGACAGCAGAACGATAATATCAGCCTGCCCTTTCACATCCAGAATGGTTTCCTTTATGCTTTCAAGAGCATCCGTTACTGTCCATCCCAGCTTGTCATATACAGGATAATACGGCACAGTTACACCTAAGAAAGCAATGGACATACCGTTTTTCAATGATTTGATATGGTAAGGCACCGCCCAGGACGGACGGTTTCCGTTTTTATCAAACAGGTTAGAGACGATGACAGGAAATTCAGCATGATCATATAAGGCAGCAAGCTCTTCATGCGGAAGCGTAATCCCTTCGTTATTGCCGATCGCCGCTCCATCAATGTGAAGGCGGTTTAAGAGATCGACATTCGCTTTTCCGAATGTCGCCTCTGTCACGAATTGAAAACGATCAAGATGATCGCCAAGATCAAAAACGAGCGTCTCTTCGCCGTCTGACTGATGCTCTTTTCTTTTCTGCTCGATATAATCTACAATTTTCGGCCAATTTTCAAAATGGCTGTGCAAATCATTTGTATGATATAAGCGGAGCTTCTCCTTCATAATATCTCTCCCTAATCGTTCAGCTGAAAATGCCTTCATAAATGAGCTGGCAGCCGATCAAAATCAATACGATCCGCATGATCATAACGATCGTTTTCGTCTGCATTTTTCTGTTGATGGCGGCGCCAAGCTTTCCGCCGAACCAAGCGCCGGGCACAAGCGCGAGGGCGTACAGCCAATTGACGTGCCCGGAAATCATATGTGAAACAGACCCTGTCATAGAAGACAGGAAAATAATAAACATGGACGTTGCCACCGCAACCTTCGGCGGAAACAGAAATAACAGCATCATCGCCGGAACCATCAGTGATCCGCCGCCTATACCGAAAAGTCCGCCTAAAAAACCGACAACAAAGGCAATGGCAATACCGACAGGGGCCTGATATGAGTACGTATAAGGCTCACCGGCATCATCCTGAAATGTCCGGATAATTCCTTTGTGCGCTTTGTTGATTGGCCGGGCTTTCGCTTTCAGCATTAAGGATAATGAAATCAGAATCATAAAAATGCCAAACCAAACGGAAAACGAGTTTGAATTGAACAGCTTTGACACGTAAGCCCCGATCATGCTGCCGGGACCTGAACCGATAAAGAAAATGAGCCCGCTCTTATAATCAACGGTTTTATATTTAATATAAGCCAAAGTTGAAGAAAGACCCGTAAAAATAATGACCAAAAGCGAAGTTCCAATCGCAACCTGCGGCGTCACATCCTGAAACAGCTCCGTCACTGTGCTTAAAAACATCAGAGACGGCACAATGACAATTCCGCCGCCAAGCCCGATCAGACTTCCTACCGTACCTGCGATTAATCCCAGGACGACCAAAATCACAAACGACATCAGTAAAAACCTCTTTTCTAAAATAAATCGAGCTGTCTCGGAGCAAGTCCGCTGTACTCGATATCAAGCAGTTCAAGCATCTGCTTGCCGTTATCCGCGGCGTCACCGCCGGAATTGTTGTTGAACAGAACAAAAACATCCTTACATTGCTGCTGCAATTCATTCAGGTGCTTTTTCCAATCCTCCAGCTCCTGTTGGTTGTAGCGGTATAAGTACCTGACCTCCCGCCAGTTTTTCCCGCCATCAGGCTTCATCCAGCCCTGCTTGTTGCGTCCGTGAAATCTGACGAGCGTTTTGTTTTCATCGGTCGCGCGCAGCACAGTCGGAACGCTGCCTTCTCCGATTTGTGGTTCATCACAGACACTGTGAATCCAGCCTTCCGCTTTCATAAATGAAAGCGTCTGCTCATAAAATGGCGGCGAGAACCAGGAACGGTTTCTGAATTCAAGCGCACAAGGGATATCTCCCATTTGGTGCTTGCACCATCTCAAATAGGTGACATTCTCCTTCTTGCAGTCAAACCACGGCGGAAATTGAAACAGCACCATGGCGAGCTTATTGCTATGTAAATATGGCGTTAAAGACACCTTAAACGCATCAAACATCTCCTCTTTTGAGTCAAAGGGAATTTCGCCGCGCTGATGCCCTGTCATGCCCTGATATGCTTTCACGATAAATTGGAAGGTTTCGGGCGTTTCCTTCACCCACTTTTCATTATTGCGCGCCGGCTGAATCGCGTAAAAACTCGCGTCTAATTCCACGATCGGAAAATGGGAGGAATAGGCCTGCAATTTTTTCTGGCTGGCCGTTTTCGGCGGATAGATGCTGTCATGATCCCCCCACCCCGTCAGTCCGATATAAATCACACTCATTCACCTCTCTTCCAGTTTATCACACGTGTTTTCAGGTTTCCTCGGAAATGCTGTTCATATGGCGGGAAAATGCAGAGCGAAGATGCTGATATTGTTCCTCATTCGTATCTAAAAACGCCTCTTCTCTTGAGGAAGGAATATGCTGATAATCAATAGGCGCCTGAAACTGCTCACTCGTAAAATCGAACATCACACCATTGATGCTGTTGTAAAAATGCCAGCTCTCACCGACTTTTGTTTTGAAAATCGTGCCGCCGAAATGGTCTTGAATCACCAATGCCGTCACGCCGCATTGGCCGCATGACGGGCATTCTTCCGTCCATTTAGAGCTCGAATGGCGCGACCAGGATTGCTTAAGTATGTATTTGACATGCTCCATTGCCTCCGCCTCCTTTAAAAAAAGATACCACGTTGATGAGATTTTAAAAACTAGAACGGAGGAAATCAAAAAACCCGGCGGTAAAATCCGCCGGGCTTACGAAGGAACGACCAGAGCTCCGTCAATTTCAGTGACTTTTTCCCCATCATTGTACACGCACCGGCCTTTGCTGTAAGTGGCCGAAATGCTGCAGGGAAATGTATGTCCTTCGTAAATGCTTTTTTTATGCTTAGCAAACATCGATTCTCTTGTAACAGTGTACGGCTCCATGCTGACGAGCACGAAATCTGCATCACACCCCGCCTCAAGCCGCCCTTTTTTCTGAAGGCCGAATCGTTTTGCAGGGGCCGCCGCTGTCCATTCTGCGATGGTTTCAAACGGAATCTGATGCTCAAGCGCCAGTTCCAGCATTCCTAATAAAGTGAACTGCCCGCCGCTGATTCCGCCCCATGATAAAAACATGTTATCCTCCCGTTTCAAGGATGGACGGCAGGGGGAATGGTCTGAGGAAACCATGTCAATGTCCCCGGCAATGAGCGTCTCGATCAGCGTCTCTTTTGATTGCCGTAACCGGAGCGGAGGCGCGCATTTTGCGACAGAGCCCCTTTGCCGTAAATCGTCATGGCTGAACAAGACATAATGCGGGCATGTTTCAACCGAAACATCAAGACCTTCCTGTTTCGCCTCTCTGATCAGCCGGACCGCTTTCGCCGTGCTGATATGGACAAAATGAACCGGACAGCCTGTCACCTTCGCATACTGAATCGTGCGATACACCGCTTCAACTTCTGCTTCCTCCGGGCGGGAGGCGGCGTACGCATCCGCATCCACCTTTCCTTTATTGGCCAAAACCATCTGCAAGTAGCTTGTGATCGCGTCGCTTTCCGCGTGGAGAGCGAGGATTTTTCCTGCAGCCGCGATTTCTGCCATGCCTTTGAGCAATGTCCGTTCATCAACAGAGCGGAACTCATCAGTGCCTGACTTTGATAAAAACGCTTTAAACCCGATCGCTCCCGCTTCAGCCATCGGACGGATGTCCTCGATATGGCCTGGCACAAGGCCGCCCCATAGCGCAAAATCCACGGCAGATTTTTGCCTGCCTAGCTCAGCTTTTGCGAGAAGATGCTCTGCCGTCACGGTTGATGGAATACAGTTGAGCGGCATATCAAAATAGGTGGTGCAGCCGCCTGCGGCCATCATTTGAGAACCTGTTTCAAACCCCTCCCAATCCTCCCTGCCCGGTTCATTAAAATGAACATGGCAGTCTATCACACCAGGAAACACGTATTTCCCGTCTGCCTGGATGATTTCCGTCCCGCTTGCTTCAATGTCAGAACCTATCTCGGCAATGACACCGTTTTGAACTGCAATCTCAGCTTCTATAACGCCATCTGGCGTAACTGCCTTCGCACCTTTTATCACCATATCGTAAGCCATATTGATCCCCCCATGTCAGGATGACGATTTTTCATGTCAGTTTATGTAACACAACCAGTTCTATTTTCAACAGTTTACTGCTACTATGATCGTATTACATCAGCAAAACCGCTAGAATTCCTATTGAAAATTATTCACCTTAACCAATGTTTTTATAGAAAAGGAGAATGCGCTATGAATATTTTTGATGTGATGAAAATACCGGCTTTTGAAAACGCCAATTTAATCGCTGGAAAAGCAGGAGGGGAAAGAGAGGTTCAGCATGTCAATATGATGGACGCTCCGGATATCGCAGACTTTTTGCATAAGAATGAATTGCTCGTCACCACCGCCTATCACCTGAAGGATCACCCGCATCAATTATCTGAACTGATTCGGCAAATGGCAAAACGCGGCTGCGCGGGCCTCGGCATTAAAACAAAGCGCTATCTGGAAGATATCCCGAAGGAAATCATCGAACTGGCCGATTCATATGCGTTTCCGATCATTGAACTTCCAGAACACATCCGCCTCGGCGATATTGTAAATGCCACACTCAGCCACATTCTCGATATGCGTTCTAACGAGTTGCAGCAAGCCATTTACGCGCACAAAAAATTCACAAACCACATTATGAGCGGCAAGGGGCTGCAATCCCTCCTCAAAAAGGTGTCAGACCTCCTTCAGCTTCCCGTGCTGCTGCTTGACCAGCATGCCAAAATGCTGTCTGCGTCTCATCAGATTTCAGTTGAGACCGAAAAGCTGAAAGGCACCCTGAATACCGTATCCGGGCCATTTTTCACTTGTTTCTCTACAATCTCAGATCAGAAAACATATTCTGTCCTGCCTATTTATAATTACGAAAAAAACTGCGGATACCTGCTGATACCGGACATGGTCCAGGCCGGCGATAAAGGATTGATCCTCACGATTGAACAAGCGGCCAACGTCATTTCCTTTGAACTGCTGAAGGAAAATGCGCTGAAGCAGTTCAGCCGGCGGGCTCGCAATGAGTTTTTCAACAATTTTATTGAACGGTCCTTTTCTTCAGATGACGAAATCAAAAACCGGGCGAAAGAATTCAAGCTGCGCTGGGATCAAAAATACATGTGCATTGCCGGCAAACTCGATCGCAATGACGAATCAATCAGCTTTACAGAAAATCAGCTCGCTTCCGACAGCGTATTCGAATTTCTTGAAGGTGAACTATCAGCCTTCCCGTTTCCGCCTCACTTCTTTATGAAAGGAAATGTCGGCATTATTTTAATCGAGGCGACAGACAGCTGGAGTGAAATGCACGCCTCGGTGATCAGCTTTTTAGAACAGTTTCAAACACAGGTCAGCGCTCAATTTAAACGAACCGTGTCCTTTGGCATCAGCAATATCTGCCAAAAGCTCATTGATGTTCCCGACGCTTTCACAGAAGCTTCTGATGCTCTGCAATCGGGGCATTTGTCAAGAAGCACCGCATTTATCCAGGTGTATCACGCCAAAGATGTGCCTGAGCTTCTGCGCTTGCTCCCAGTTGAGGATTTGAAGAAATTTTACAACTCCACGCTTCAGAGCCTCGCTGAAAAACAGCAGGAGGATCAAAGCCTGCTTCATACGCTTTCCGTCTATTTAGAGACACACTGCCAAATTTCAGAGACGGCAAAGCGTCTGTACGTTCATCGCAATACGGTCATATACCGCCTTGAAAAATGCGAAGAGCTTCTGGGTAAAAGCTTAAAAGATCCTGAAACAACGATGCGTTTGCGGCTTGCCTTACGTATGCAACGGCTGATCAGCTAACGTTTGTCACATTTTCCTACAAAATGAATCATTTTTCGTCACTTTCAGCAATCACACCTGTCTTTTTCAGCTACTGTATCCAATGACACCCCTCGGCCGGCACGATATCATGTTACTAAAGTTCACATACAGGGAGGGACTATAGTGAAAAAAAGATCGTTTAAGGTGTTTACGCTTGGCCTGCAGCATGTGCTCGCCATGTATGCAGGTGCGATTTTGGTGCCCCTGCTTGTCGGCAGGGCGCTGAATGTAACAACTGAACAGCTGTCCTACCTATTGGCGATTGACCTGTTAACGTGCGGCGTCGCGACGCTTTTGCAAACCTTGCGCGGAGCATACATCGGCATCGGGCTTCCCGTCATGCTTGGCAGTTCATTTGTGGCCGTCACCCCGATGATTGCAATCGGCAGCAATTACGGCATTCACGCGATTTACGGTTCCATCATCGCGGCCGGTGTGTTCATCTTTTTGTTTGCGCGTTTTTTCGGCAAGCTGACTGTGTTATTTCCTCCTGTCGTAACAGGTACCGTTGTGACCTTGATCGGCCTTTCACTTGTTCCGACAGGTGTGAAAAATATGGCTGGCGGCGAAAAAATAAACGGCAGCGCCAACCCCGAATACGGTTCGCTCGAAAACCTTCTTCTCTCTGTCGGTGTCCTTGTTCTGATCTTAGTCCTCAACCGCTTTCTCAAAGGATTTGCCCGAACACTGTCCGTTCTGATCGGCATCGCCGCCGGAACAGCGGCAGCAGCGATCATGGGCAAAGTCAGCTTTTCTTCTGTTACAGAAGCACCGTTCTTCCAAATCCCGAAGCCTTTTTACTTCGGAGCCCCCACGTTTGAAATCGGTCCGATCTTAACGATGCTGATCGTCGGAATCGTCATTATTGTGGAATCAACCGGCGTTTTTTACGCAATCGGAAAGATATGCGGCAGACCTTTAACTGAAAAAGATCTCGTCAAAGGCTATCGAGCGGAAGGAATCGCCATTCTCATCGGCGGGCTGTTCAATGCCTTTCCTTATAATACCTTTGCGCAAAACGCCGGCTTATTGCAGCTGACCAAAGTGAAAACAAGAAACATCGTCGTTACCGCAGGCTGTATCCTTGTCTGTCTCGGGCTGATTCCGAAGATTGCCGCCCTTGCATCTGCCGTTCCTGCTGCTGTACTTGGCGGCGCGACCCTCGTCATGTTCGGCATGGTGATTGCCTCTGGCGTCAAAATGCTGAGCACAGCGGATCTCAAAAATCAATACCACCTCCTGACCATCGCATGCTCAATCGCACTCGGCATCGGCGCCAGCACGGTCCCCGGGATTTTTGCTGAATTCCCCGCTCCGATCCGGATTCTGGTCAGTGACGGCACCATCACTGGCAGCCTGACCGCCATCTTTTTGAATCTATTTTTCAGCTTGCGCGACAAAAAAGAATTAACAGCACAGCAAACAGAACTTCCGGTATTAGAACGTACACTCGTATTAGAAAAAGAGGTGTAAAAAAGATGAAGGAACAACACAATGCCTTACAGCTGATGATGCTGGGGCTTCAGCACATGCTTGCCATGTATGCGGGAGCCATTCTCGTTCCGCTGATCGTCGGAGCGGCGATCGGGCTGAATGCGGGGCAGCTGACGTATTTAATCGCGATTGATTTGTTTATGTGCGGGGCGGCAACTCTTTTGCAGCTCTGGAGAAACCGATATTTCGGCATCGGCCTTCCCGTTGTGCTCGGATGTACGTTTACCGCAGTCGGCCCGATGATTTCCATCGGCAGCACTTACGGTGTCCCAGCGATATATGGTGCCATTATCGCCGCAGGACTGATTGTCGTCTTAGCCGCGGGCTTCTTCGGGAAGCTTGTCCGTTTTTTTCCGCCTGTCGTAACCGGATCAGTCGTCATGATCATCGGCATCAGCCTGATTCCAACGGCAATGAATAACCTGGCCGGAGGTGAAGGAAGCAAAGAATTCGGCTCACTCGACAACGTGCTCCTCGGGTTTGGCGTCACAGCTTTTATCTTATTGCTATTTTATTTCTTTAAAGGCTTTATCCGCTCCATAGCGATTTTACTCGGTCTTATCGCAGGAACAGCGGCTGCATATTTGATGGGAAAGGTCGATTTTTCTGAGGCCTTGGAAGCGTCTTGGCTTCATGTTCCGTCTCTGTTTTATTTCGGACCGCCAACCTTTGAGCTGCCGGCTGTTGTCACGATGCTTCTCGTTGCGATTGTCAGCCTCGTTGAATCGACAGGCGTTTATTTTGCCCTCGCTGATATCACAAACCGCAGGCTGTCGGAGAAGGATCTGGAAAAGGGCTACCGGGCAGAAGGCCTTGCGATTTTGCTGGGCGGCTTATTTAACGCGTTTCCTTATACAGCTTTCTCGCAGAATGTCGGCATCGTTCAGCTTTCAAAGATGAAAAGTGTCAACGTCATCGCCATCACAGGAATCATACTGGTCGCGATCGGCCTGGTTCCAAAAGCAGCGGCCCTGACAACAGTGATCCCCACCCCAGTTCTCGGCGGCGCAATGATCGTCATGTTCGGTATGGTCATTTCTTACGGGATCAAAATGCTATCCAGCGTTGACCTTGATTCGCAAGGCAACCTGCTGATTATCGCCTCTTCCGTCAGCTTAGGGCTTGGCGCTACAACAGTTCCCGCGTTGTTTTCATCTCTTCCGGGCGCGGCCTCTGTCTTGGCAGGAAGCGGAATTGTGATCGGCAGTTTGACGGCCATTGCACTGCACGCTTTTTTTCAAACCAAACAGTCGAATGGCGCAGACATAAAAACGTAAAGGAAGATGCCAATGTTCACAATGGATGACCTGAACCAAATGGACACACAAACACTGACAGACACACTTGGCTCTATTTTTGAACACTCTTCATGGATTGCGGAGAGATCCGCAGCACTACGGCCGTTTTCGTCGCTTTCTGATCTTCACCGCAAAATGACTGGCATTGTAAAAGCCGCGGATCGCGAGACACAGCTTGATTTAATCAAAAAGCATCCCCGGCTCGGAACAAAGAAAACAATGAGCAATGACTCGGTACGAGAGCAGCAGAACGCGGGGCTCAGCAAATTAGAACAGCAGGAATACGAGGAGTTTCTCAAACTGAATGAACACTATTATGATCGCTTCGGCTTTCCTTTTATTTTAGCGGTGAAGGGAAAGACGAAACAGGACATTCACCAAGCCCTTCTGGCAAGGCTTGAGAGCGAACGAGAAACGGAGTTCCAGCAGGCCCTTATAGAAATTTACCGAATCGCCCGCTTTCGTCTGGCTGACATCATCACTGAAAAAGGAGAGACGCAAATGAAAAGAACTATGTCTTATGGCAAAGGAAATGTATTTGCATACCGAACGTTTTTAAAACCGCTCACTGGAGTGAAGCAAATCCCAGAATCATCTTTTGCCGGGAGAAGCAATACCGTTGTCGGCGTTGATGTGACATGCGAAATTGGCGGAGAAGCCTTCCTGCCATCATTTACAGACGGAGACAATACTCTCGTCGTGGCAACGGATTCAATGAAAAACTTTATCCAGCGCCATCTCGCATCCTATGAAGGAACGACAACCGAGGGGTTCCTACACTATGTAGCTCACCGATTTTTAGATACCTATTCTCATATGGACAAGATCACTCTGACTGGCGAAGACATTCCGTTTGAAGCAATGCCTGCATACGAGGAGAAAGAGCTTAGCACAAGCCGCCTCGTCTTCAGAAGATCGCGTAATGAACGAAGCCGCTCTGTGCTGAAAGCAGAACGAAGCGGGAATACCATAACGATTACAGAGCAATACAGCGAAATCATGGATCTTCAGCTCGTCAAGGTGAGCGGCAACTCCTTCGTCGGCTTCATCCGGGACGAATATACGACTCTCCCGGAAGACGGCAACCGCCCGCTGTTTGTCTATTTAAACATCAGCTGGCAATATGAAAATACCAATGACGCATACGCTTTTGATCCATCCCGCTACGTTGCGGCTGAACAAGTCCGCGACTTAGCGAGCACCGTTTTTCACGAGCTCGAAACCCCTTCAATCCAAAACTTAATCTATCATATCGGCTGCAGAATATTAGCGAGGTTCCCGCAGCTCACTGATGTCAGCTTCCAATCTCAAAATCACACGTGGGATACGGTTGTCGAAGAAATCCCGGGCTCACAAGGAAAAGTCTACACCGAACCGCGCCCGCCATACGGTTTCCAACATTTTACCGTGACAAGAGAAGACGCCGAGAAAGAAAAACAGAAAGCCGCTGAAAAATGTCGGAGCCTGAAAGCCTGATGGGAAAACTGACAACCCATATTTTAGATTTAACCAGCGGCAAACCAGCGGCGAACGTAAAAATTGAAGTGAAGCGGCTGGGCGAAAGTATTTTGAAAGAGGTTTACACTAACAATGACGGCAGAGCCAATGTCCCTCTGCTGGCTGGTGAAGAGCTGGTTTCCGGAGAGTATGTGATGGAATTTTATGCAGGAGACTATTTTGCGAATAAAAACGTGAATACGATCGACCAGCCGTTTTTAACCATCGTCACCGTCCGTTTTCAGCTTGCAGATCCAGATGCACATTATCATATCCCGCTCTTGCTGTCGCCGTTTGGTTATCAGGTGTATAGGGGGAGTTAAGAAGAAAGCCCGCCGGTAAGGCGGGCTTCTATTTGCACTTCAATAAACTTTTAATCCTAGGACAGTACTTGCAGTGATCCCACACTTAGTGAAACAACAGCTAGAATAAACATTCACCAATATTTTTCAGGATAATTGCCTACGAGAAAAATATCCTGTAGTCCTTTCATTTATAAATCGGGGTTTCAAACTAATAAGTCAGCTCTTAGAAGCCGAGCTCCCTTTTCCAATCCTATAAACAGACCGCGTTTTTTCTCGAAAAATTACTCTGAAAACAATTGCTGCGGTTTTAATAGTTTTGATAATGCGTTCTCTCTTACACCTTTAGACAAAATATTCATTTTTTCTTTTTTAGACTTAAATCTATGTCGAAAATGATCGTTTGGCATATCTTATACTATCTCCACTAAAGGAGGTGACATTATGGGATTCTACAATTCTGGTGGATACAGTGGAAACTCTGGTTACTCAAACGGTTTCGGGAGCTCCTTCGCTTTGATCGTGGTGCTATTCATTTTGTTGATCATTGTTGGAGCAGCTATCTTTAATTATTAAGTTTAACTTTCCTTGCCTCCGCCGTATCCAACACCTCCCTGTCCGACAGACGCCATAAGAAGTTTTTATGGCGTCTTTGCTATGTGATTCACTAATCATTTTCTAATCCAGAAGCTGTCAAGTTCTACGAGATTTATCGTGTGTTTTCCCACAACGCTTCTGCGTCTTGATCGCGCTGTCTGACTGAGGCTAAAAAAGTCCGGCTCTTAAAAGCCGGACTCCAGACTACCCCCGTTCAACTCTCTTCTAATCCTGCAAGCTGACCGCATAATCCCGCCATACCCGGTACACCGGCACAAGTTCCCCGCCAGCCCTTCTTCTATATCTTTGTCAGAAGGTTGAGGGGTTTCCCGAAACAGTGCTTTAAGCGCAATTATCATTCCTGGGGTACAGTAGCCGCATTGGAAGCCTCCTTCTTCCAGAAAAGCGGTTTGGCAGATATCCAGTTCCTCTTGTTGTACGCCCTCGATTGTTGTAATGGAGTGGCCGTCCACTTGATAAGCCATGGTCATACACGCATTGGCCAGTTTTCCGTCGATTAAAATAGAGCAGGCTCCGCAGCGGCCGATTCCGCAGGACACCTTTGTCCCGGTCAGCTGAAATTCCTTTCTAAGCAAGTCACTCAGATGTGTCGTAGGAATGGCAGCAACCTCCCACTCCTGCCCATTCACGGTCATCCGGAACTGTTCCTTTTTTACAGGAAATGGCCCGGCCTCTTTTACGTCCATTGCTTCAGCCCCTTTCTGTCTATCGCTTCAAGCAGCTCTTCTCTTGAAATTGGCAGCTTGTTTATCCAGCATCCGACCGCATCATGTACTGCCTTTACAATCGCCGGAGTGATGGCGATTGTTCCAATTTCGCCAACACCGCGTGGTCCATATGCATCACCCTTCATTAGTTCTTCTATTGCGATCACCTTCATGTCAGGAACGTCTTTGACTCCAGGGATCAAATAGTGATCTAGATTTTCTGCGGCATAACGGCCGTCCGTCATTTTCGCTTCCTCCATCAGCGTATAGCCGAGTGCCATGGCAGCGCCGCCTTCAATTTGACCTCGATATCCCTGCGGACTGACAACCGGACCTGCCGCAATAGCGTGCTCACAATCTATCAATTTGACATCGCCTGTTAACAGATCTACCTCCACCTCAACGGCAGCCGCTCCAAATGAGTAGAGGAAATGGCCGCCCACCACAGGATCAGGCGTTGTTGGAAAGTCAAAGGCCGTTTCCTCTGCCAAAGGGCCTTTTTCAGCCAGCTCCTTATACGTCACCACGAGCGCCTTTGTGTTTTTGTCACGCAAGCCTGCAGCGCCGGGAATAAGGTTTTCCGCTGAACAGCCGCTCCATTCTGCCGCCCGTTTTTTCAACTGAGATAGAAACGGCTTCTTCAAACGCTGGATCGCGTGCCACACCATGCTTGTGCCGCGGGATGCTGTGGAGGAGCCTGACTTCGGCACTTTTGCAGTATCCCCAATAACAATGGAAATATCCTCTGCGGCACAACCCAGCTCCTCCATGACAATCTGTTCAATCGCTGCTAGAATCCCCTGTCCGCATTCTTCAAATCCAAATGATGCTGTGATTTTGCCTTCACTCGAAAGAGACAAACGGCCTCCTGCCGCATCCATTCGGCCAAACCCCAGCCCGCCGCCGTGCATTGTAATTGCCGCTCCCGTGCCTCTTTGCAGATACCCGCAGTTCCGGCTTGTTTTTTTAAGAATGGGAGATTTAGATATGGCATTCAACACCTGTGCCGCTCCGTCAGTCGATGCAATCCGATGCTCCAGCGGCCCCAAGTCATGCGGTTTTCTGATATTTTTTCTTCTCAGCTCCAGCGGGTCGATGCCGAGCATGCCGCTGAGACGATCGAGATGGGTTTCGAGTGCAAATGTGATTTGGTTGCCGCCAAAGCCCCGAAATTCCCCCGCCACCCCGTTGTTCGTAAATACTGATATTCCTTCAGTCCGGATATTCGGAATACGGTACGGCCCCGCGGCATGCTCGACAGAAAAATCTAGAACGGCAGGCCCAAGCGTGGCGTAAGCGCCTGTGTCCGCCACAATTTTCACGTCGTGCGCCAATAGATTTCCCGAATGATCTGCACCCGTTTTTATCGTAATCTTCATCGGATGGCGCTTAATGCCAGAACGTACAGATTCCTTTCGTGTCTGATGGATTTTGACAGGGCGTCCGCTTTTCAGGGCCAAAAGCGCAGCATACGGCTGAATATTCAGCTCATCCTTCCCTCCGAACGAGCCGCCCATCGGACTTGACACAATTCTGATCTTCTCTTCAGGAATATCAAAAATACGGGCAAGCTGGAAACGGTCTTTATAGCCGTGCTGGGTTCCTGCATACATCGTAAAACCCCCGTCGTCTTCCGGAACGGCTACGCCTCCCTCCGTTTCCATATACGTATGCATCTGCCGCGGCAGCTCATAGGTTTCTTCAAGGACTGTATCAGATGCTTGAAACCCTTCTTCCACATCGCCGTTTGAAAAAAATGCGCGGTGCAGGATATTCCCGTCCTCATGCAGTCTTTGCGCATTCGGCCGAAGCGCTTTTTCTGGTGAATCTATGACTTCCAGCTCTTTATACTCAACTCGAATCAGCTCCAGCGCCGCTTCCGCGATTTCCTCCGTTTCCGCAGCAACCGCGGCGATCGCATCCCCGACATACCGCACCCTGTCCTCACATAAAACCGGCTGATCAGGGATGACAATGCCAAATCGGTTTAAGCCGGGAACGTCTTTATGCGTGACGATGGCTTGCACGCCTTCCATTTTCTCAGCTTTTATGGTGCAAACCGACACAATCTCTGCATGAGGATAAGCACTTCTCAGCACCTTGCCATACAGCATTCCCGGAAAGCTGAGATCGGTCATATATTTCAATTCCCCTGTGACCTTATCCCTTCCATCCGGCCTGACTCTTGACGGTTTGTTGATGATCATTTATTCCCCTCCCTCAGCCATCAGCTCTGCCATGATGACGTTGGCAGCGGCTTTTTTTCTGTATGCCGCTGACATAAAAGCATCTGAGGAAAACGGCAGCTCATGGATAAGTGTTTTGTACAGCTCATGCGAGTCCCACCCTGGTGCCATCCATTTCGCTTCGCTGTCCAATAATCTCCTAGGAGTGATATCGGCATGGCCAGCGGCGAGACGAATGCTGCCGTCTTTCAAAAAACGTCCAGCTGCAACAGCAGCCGCTCCTGTAAAAGCCTGGCGCCTTCCAAGCTTGTGATAAAATACACGCTCTCCCTCCGCCCGCGGGATGATGACACGCGTGACGATAGCCGTTCTAAAGTCTTCCTCACTGAGCCAAGCGCCAAGCGGCAGCCTGATTAGCTCCTTTTGATATACGATAAGCTCAGCACCAAGCACAAGCAGAAGCGGAATGAAATCACCAATTTTACTCGCTATGTTGCCGCCAATCGTGGCACGGCTGCGAATCCCCGGTGCAGCGACAGCGGAAGCAGCGTCACTGAAACAGCCAAGCGCTCTCTTGAGCAAAGGGTTCTTTCTGCATTCATTCAGTGATGTGAGCGCCCCGATCGACACGTGGGTGTCACTGGCGCTGATCCCTCGCATCTCGTCAATCCCTTCAAGGCTGACAAGGTGCTGTTTCGGCAGAGTTCCTTTGTCCCACTGAAGCTGAAGCAGCGTGCTTCCCGATGCGGCACACACATCCGGAGCAAGCTTCTCTAAAAGCGAATAGGCCTCATCAAGCGCTGTCGGCCTCCATAATTGAATATTCATCCTTGCTTTTGTCACTTGGCCGTTCAAGCCATCGCCCTCCTTACCATGTCATATTCCTCGGGTGTATCAATATCGTCCAACTCGCCGCTATCCTTTGCCTCCAAAACCGCTCCTGCTCCAAGCTGTCCGCTTTTCAGGAGCCTGCGAGCCCCTTCATCTCCCGTTAACCCCTTTACATAAGGAAAACAAGCCGACGAGAAGTAGATTGGCGGGGTCAATGCCCCTAAAAACGATGACACGGCAAATGACTCAGGGGCCAGTACCACAAGGGCATTGAGATGATCGACGGAAAGCTGAGGCTGGTCGGCTAACAAAATGACAACGCCGTCCGCCCCCATGCTTTCTGCTTTTCTCACCCCGCTGCTGACTGAATGCCCCTGACCCTTTTCTGCATCTTGGCAAACGTGCAGGCTCCAGCGTTTTTGAAAAGGCGGAGCGTGATACGGCGCTCCTATCCACTCAAGGGAGGCATGTTCTGTCCGCTCGACGACCAGCACGTGATCAAGGCGGGACGACAGAGCAGTTTTCAAGGAAAGTGAGCCTATGTTTTCTCCTTTTAGCGGCAAAGCCAGCTTGTTTTGGCCCATTCTTCTGCTTTTGCCGGCAGCGAGAAACACGCCGATCAGATAGGGGTTTCTCATACAACCGCCACCCGTTTTCTTGTTTGAATAATTTCTGCAACTACACTTACCGCAATTTCCTCTGGACCTTCCGCACCGATTTTCAGCCCGACCGGACTGTAAAAGTGAGACGGAGGATGTTTTCCGTTCAGCAGCCGTTTCGTGCGGTTTGCCGAACCCAACAGTCCAATATAATGGAGGTTTTGAGAAAATAAGAAGTTGATGATCGTTTGATCGTGCTGATAATGATGGGTTGCCACAACAGCTGCATCATGCGGAAAAAATTGAAATTTGCTAAGCATTTGTTCCGGAAAAGCGGTAATCAGCTGATCCGCTTTTGGAAAAAGAGAGGATGTACAATAAGCGGGCCGCCAATCCGTCACAATAACAGAAAACCCTGTGTCAGCCGCCAAATTGGCCAGCGGTACAGTATCCGGTCCCGCCCCAAACAGAATGAGGCGCGGCTTCGGTTCAATTCGCTGAATAAACATGTTAGTGGGTCGATCGAAATGCGGTAAATGAAGCGTTGAAACAGTACGTTGAATAGCTTGCAGAGGCGCGTCCGGCCAGTTGCCAAAATGCCCGTTCTCCATCAGAAATAAATAATGGGAGGATCCAATCTTTGTAACGGAAGTGACAGCTTTGCCTGATTGAAGGCAGTCCCTCACTTTCTCATAGTGCCGCCTTTTTCCCTGAGCGATTCGCTCTGCATGAACATGAATAATGCCATTGCACCCGGCTCCCATGCCCCAAGAAAGATCGTCCTCCGACCGCATGTCGTAGGGAATCAGCGTTGATGTGAGCTGATCGCCCAGCGCACTGATTCTTTGGAATACATCTTCTTCCACACACCCGCCGCTCAGCAAGCCAATCCGTCTGCCATTTTTCTTAAAGAGCATAGAGGCGCCTGCTTTTCGATACGCGGAGCCTTCCACTTGAACAATTGTCGCCAGTACAGCCTCCTCCTGGTCTTCCAGGAGCGTATCTAACATCGTGTGAAAATTCCCCAATGCCGCATCCTCCTCTCGAAAATTGCCGTGAGAAACAACTAGTTCAGCGTGATTTTATAGGTAACTTGTATAAAGAATAGACGATGGAAGAAAAAATGACTCATGATTTGTCAGAAAATGAAACACATAGAAAGAGGATTTGTAAAAAGAGTCAAACGAAGAAAATTAGATTGGAGAAAACACGAAATCATATCTAAAAAGCTTGCGGAGTTCCGCAAGCTTTTCTTTACACCGCTGCCTGGCGGTCAGCGTTTTCATACACATCCAGCGCTGCTTGGAGCGCTTTTCCTGCTTCGATTCCTGCGTTATGTCTAAGAAGCACAGCCTCTAACCCGGCAAGCACGAATAGCACGTTTTCTTTTCTGCAGCTGTACCCCATCGTGCCGATTCTCCAGATCTTCCCTGCGAGCGGGCCGAATGAGCTGGCGATTTCAATACCGAATTGTGCCAGCAGCATGCCACGGACAGACTCGCCGTCAATGCCGCCGGGAATTTCGACACAGGTGACAACAGGCATTTTGCAGCTATCATCTCCAAACAATCTTAGCCCCATTGCCTTTATCCCTGCTGCTAATGCGGCTTCATGGTGCCGATGCCGCTCAAAACGCGCCTCAAGGCCTTCTTCAAGCACCAGTCTGACTCCCTCACGTAAGGCGTACAGCATCGTCGTCGCTTCTGTATGATGATTGAGCCGTCTTTCGCTCCAATAATCCTCAAGCTGGCTCAAATCAAAGTAGTTGCTTGTGATTGGCCGATTTCCCGAAAGCGCTTCCCTGTCAGCTTGTGACGCAATCCCCCGCTCCACCTTTTTACGAGCTGCAATCACGTCCGCCACCCGCTCATTATATGTAATCGGCGCCATTCCTGAGGGCACAGACAAACACTTTTGCGTTCCGCCGATGGCAGCATCAATCTTCCATTCATCGACTTTAACCTCGCAGCCCCCAATCGTTGCGACTGCATCGACGATAAACAATGCATCCTCGGTGCGGCAGGCTTCGCCGATGGCTTTCAGCGGGTGAATCCGTCCTGTCGATGTTTCTCCATGCACCATTGCCACAATTTTCGGCTTTACTTTTTTTATCTCCCGTATGATGTCCTCCGGGTCAAAAACCGTTCCCCATTCGCACTCAAGCATATGAACATTTGCCCCATATCGCTCTGCGATTTCAGTCAGCAAATAACCGAAACGGCCGTAAATGGGAATGAGCACATCATCTTCCGGCTCTATCACACTAGCCAGCACTGCTTCAATTCCCGCCCTTGAAGTGCCGTCAATCGGGTATGCCCAGCGGTTTTTTGTTTGGAACAGCTCCCGAAGCATCTCCATCGTTTCATTCATAATACCTGTAAACGCCGGATCAAATTGGCCGACAACCGGGGTGCTCATTACTCTTAATACACGCGGATCAACCTCAACAGGCCCTGGCGTCATAATCGTTCTTAACGGGGTGCATAATTCTCTTCTGCCTGACACAGCCATTCCTCCTTTATCAGTAAGCCAGTTTGTATAATAAATCAGTCAGTGCGCGGACGCCGATCTCGAGCTGTCTGGCTGACGTATATTCCTTCGGTGAGTGGCTGACGCCGCCTCGGCTCGGCACAAACAGCATACAAGCAGGATAGCGCCTTCCGATCATTTGCGCGTCATGCCCTGCTCCGCTCACCATTTCCTCACAGCTGAAGCCGTTTTCTAATGCTGTTTCAAAAGCCGCAGCCTTCAGCCTTTCGTCCATCGGCACAGGCTCTATCCGCATATATTCATCAATCACGGCGCGAATTCCTTTTTGTAGGCAAATGCCGTTGATCAAAGCAACCATGTCTTGATGAAACTGCTCCAGCACATGCTGATGCTGATGGCGAATATCGATTGAAAACTGGACGCGGCCCGGTATGACATTGGCTACATTGGGCTCTGCCGTTATTTTTCCGCATGTCAGACGGAGCTCCTCCGGCAACTCCTCCGACCGCAGCAGCAGCTCATGAATGATACGGCTGCTGGCTGCGAGCGGGTCCTTGCGCCATTTCATGGAGGTGGTTCCCGCATGATTGCATTCCCCCTCCAGCGTGACGAGATATCGCCTCTGACCCGCAATGCTTGTCACAATCCCGAGATCCCGTCCTGACATTTCCAATGTCTGTCCCTGTTCAATATGGAGCTCAACAAAAGCGCTGATATCTGTCCGATATGCTGCCTGAAACACACCTTTGCCAAAACCGTTCTCATGCATCGCATGTTGCAGTGAGACTCCTGATTCGTCTCTTGGCTCTGCTCCATCCTGTAATGAAAAAACACCCGTCATATTCCCTGATCCCCAATAGGTCATTGGAAAACGGCTGCCCTCCTCCTCACATAAAGATACCGCTTCGAGTGTTTTTTTCGGCGCTCCATATGTCTCTTTGAGCCGCTTTATCGCAAGCATTGCCGCCAGAACACCATAGGCGCCGTCGTATTTTCCCCCATTGATGACAGTATCGATATGTGAACCGGTTACAATGACTTCATCCGGAGACTGGGTGCCCGAAAGCCTTCCAAACACATTGCCGACATCGTCGAATCTTGTTTCAAGCCCGAAAGAAGACATTTCCGTTTTCACAGCAAGCTGTGCGTCCATCCACTCTTTTGTGTATAAAAGCCTCGTTACGCCGCCATCCGCAGACGCACCGTATTGGGCGAGCCATTCAATATAATCTGTGATGCTGTTTTTTACTGAAAGCTTCTGCTTTTCCATGTACTCCCCCCTCTGGCCGCTATGGTGACTTCATTATAGAAGGAGCAACATGATAGTTCATTGACAGATTAACCAAAAAAACGTTTATTTTTTAGTCACAGTATCCATCCAGCAACCAGATTCACCCTACATGTCACAACTATTTTGATGTAAAGGTCAAAAGAAAACACGGTAAGGAAGAGAGCCAGCAAGAGCGAAAAAGAGGGTCAAAATGCCTTTCATATGAACAAGCTAAGCTGGAGAGGCGATGTTCGCGGAACGGATGAAAACAGAAATGCCGGCAGCCCGCAAAAACAGGACCTAAAGGTATGGGAACAGGAGATTTCCGCCTCCTCCAAAGGAACTAATTTACAATTTTAATGAAAAATATACAAAATGACACTTCAATCCTTTATTTCAATTTTAGATAATAGACATGATCTGATAAAAGGAGGGCAAGTGATGACAAAAAAAGCATGGTTTCTGCCGCTCGTCTGTGTATTACTGATTTCCGGATGGCTTGCGCCGGCAGCTTCAGCAAGCGCGCAAACCGCATTAAGCCTTAATGACCGATTGGCGTCTTCCCCTTCAGGAACGGGAAGCCTTCTCTCATTAGCCGCCCCAGCTGCACCCTATGCTGACACAGATACCTATTATGAAGGGGCTGAAGGTAAAACAGGAGACTCGCTAAAAAGCACCCTGCACCGTATTATCAGCGGACACACGATGCTGTCCTACAGCGAAGTGTGGAACGCGCTGAAAGAAACGGATGAAGATCCGAGAAATCCGAATAACGTCATCCTGCTCTATACGAAAGAATCGCGGTCCAAAAACCTGAACGGCGGGAATGTCGGCGATTGGAACCGCGAGCATGTCTGGGCGAAATCCCATGGCGATTTTGGTACGAGCAAGGGACCTGGTACTGATATTCATCATTTGCGCCCGGCTGATGTTCAAGTTAACAGCGCCAGAGGAAATATGGATTTTGACAATGGCGGCACTGAATATGCGAAGGCACCCGGAAATTATTATGACGGCGATTCATGGGAGCCCCGCGATGATGTGAAAGGCGATGTTGCCCGCATGCTGTTTTACATGGCTGTCCGTTACGAGGGTGATGACGGCTATCCTGATCTTGAGCTTAATGATAAGACAGGCAACGGCTCAGCTCCTTATCATGGCAAACAATCTGTCCTGCTCGAATGGAATAAGCAGGATCCGGTTGACGACCGCGAGCGGAAAAGAAATGAAATCATTTATGAAAAATATCAGCACAACCGCAATCCATTTATCGACCACCCTGAATGGGCGGATGAGATTTGGCCGTAAGAAAAAGGTGCTCCTTTTTAGGAGCACCTTTTTCTAATACACAGCCTCTTCCGTTTCCACATCGAAAAAGACGACGTGGTCCATTTTCACTGAGAGCTGGATTAAATCGCCTGCATCGATTCGCGTGTTTCCGTCCAGACGGACCTTGAGCCGCTCATCCCCAGCCATGACATGCACTATGAGCTCCGAGCCCAAATTTTCATTCACTTCCACCTTCGCTTGAAACACTGAATCAAACAACTGGTCATTTCCTGTCATTTGTGTGATGTGCTCCGGCCGTACACCGGCAATCATCTGTTCTCCGGCATATCCCTTTTCCTTCAGCCGCTTTGCTTTTTCTTCAGGAATATGAAGCCGGATCGAAGAATTTGTGAAAAACAGCTCGCCATGCTGCTGTTCTATGATGCCTTTCAAAAAGTTCATCCCAGGAGAGCCAATGAAGCCTGCGACAAACAAATTGGCCGGGTAATGATAAATGTCATGAGGTTTCGCCACTTGCTGGATTTCCCCTTCATTCATGACGACAATCCGATCTCCCATTGTCATTGCTTCGGTCTGGTCATGCGTGACATAAATGATCGTTGCCTCTAATCGCTGGTGCAGCTTGCTGATTTCTGTCCGCATCGTCACTCTTAGTTTTGCATCCAGATTAGAAAGCGGCTCGTCCATTAAAAAGACCTTCGGCTCCCGCACAATCGACCTGCCAAGCGCCACCCTTTGCCGCTGCCCGCCGGAGAGCGCCTTCGGTTTTCTCTTCAGCAAATGTTCAATTTCTAAAATTCTAGCTGCCGCATGAACCCGCTCGGCAATTTCCTGTTTCGCCATCTTTCTGAGCTTTAATCCAAACGCCATATTATCAAAAACCGTCATATGCGGATAAAGCGCATAGTTCTGGAATACCATCGCAATATCACGTTCTTTCGGCGGAAGATCATTGACCCGCTCCCCATCAATAAGAAGATTTCCTTCAGAAATGCTTTCTAATCCAGCCACCATCCGCAGCGTTGTTGATTTTCCGCATCCTGACGGCCCCACCAGCACCAAAAGCTCCTTATCCTTTACATCTAAATCAAAGTCCTTCACGGTTAATTGTGAGTGATATGATTTTTTGACGTGTTCAAATGTTAATGAAGCCATCAGAAAAGTCCCCCTATCTTTTGACCCGTTATTTCGTCACTGGAAACAACTTGGTCTTTCTGTTATTTTTAGAGTAATCGATTCCCATTTTTGCTATATTTCTAAAATAAAAAATGTAAATTTGTATTATAACGTCATAATACATTATAATATAAATAATAGGTTAAAAGGAGGCTACCCTTTGTTAAACAACGGAAGTTCTACACCTTTATACATTCAGCTAAAACAAATCATCACTGATGACATCAAAAAGGGCGTGTATTCCCCAACCGCCAAGCTGCCTACCGAAAACGAGCTTTGCACCAAGTATAACGTCAGCCGCATCACCGTCAGGAAAGCCATTCTCGATTTAGTCGAAGAAGGCTATCTGATCAGGCAGCAGGGAAAGGGAACGTTCGTTAAAAGCCCTAAATTAAAACGAGAGCTGATCGCTGTAAACGGCTACTCGGAATTTATGGAATCAACCGGCAAAAAACCGAAGCATCATGTGCTGTCCCATGACATCATTCCAGCGTCAAAACCCATCGCAGAAAAGCTTCAAATCCATCCCGAGAGCCCTGTCGTTGAATTAAAACGGATTTTATATAATGATGATCAGCCTCTCACCTTTGAAGTGACGCATTATCCGCTTGATTTGTTTCCCGGCATTGATACCTTTATTGCTGACGGCGTCTCCATGCATGATATTTTGAAACAGCAATACAAAGTTGTACCCACGCACAATACGAAGCTATTAAACGTTGTATATGCCCAACAGGAGGAAAGCAAATACCTGGATTGTGATATCGGGGATGCGCTGTTTGAAATTGATAAAACGGCTTTTACATCAAACGACCAGCCAATCTATTGCTCATTGTTTTTGATGCACACAAACCGTGTCACTTTTACCATCAACAGCCCCTACACATAACAGGCATAAAAAACGAGACACTGCTTATAGTATTCTCGTTTTTTCACTGCTTCCCCCGTCCTCCAAGCGATAAGGATAGCCATAGCCGAAAGCTCCGTACACACCGCAAGTTTTCGCAGCCGTTTCAGCAGCCTGGCGCAAAGCATACGTTATATCCTGCTTCACGCAAAAGGCAGTCAAAAAGCCTGCTATAAAAGAATCTCCCGCTCCAAGTGTATCTATTATATCAGCTTCCACAATCGGCTGATGATAGACTCGATCACCCGCAGACAGGATTGCTCCTTGGCCCCCTCGGGTCATACAAACCATTTTGGCTCCGTACCCATGAGCTGTTTTGGCAAGCTCACCGCATTCCGACTCACTCAAATCGCTTCCTGAAAAAAACGCATACGTCACATAAGGACAGACCCTCCTCAAATAATCATCCTCCCGATTGGTTGAAAAATCAAATGAGACAGGGACCAGCCCGCACAGCTGCGGAAGATCGTTCTCAAGCCTGCTGTACACGCTCGTATGCAGCAGATCATGCCCGCTGATAAAAGATACATCTTTCTCCTGAAACGCGAGGCGAAGCCGGGACTGAATGCCGCCTTTATTTGACCTGACAAAAATGCGGTCCCCCTGTTCATCAAGGGTGACAATCGCCATCCCGTTTTCTCCGTGCGCCTGGCGGATATAATCTGCATTGACCTGCTCCAGCTTGAGAACGTTCAACAGATGCGCCGCGGCTTCGTCATTGCCGACGATTCCGATATAGGAAGACTCATGCCCGAGCCGCTTGGCAAGCACAGCAACGTTTAAGGCATTTCCTCCCGGGTAAAATGTTTCTTGATCCTGGTAGTAATCTACAACATTATCTCCAACCGCAATCAATTTCATAGCGCTTCCTCCTTTATCCTTTTACACTGCCGCTTGCAATCCCGCGGACAAAATATTTCTGCATCAATAAAAATAGAATAATAATCGGCGCGGCTGAAATCGTTAACCCCGCCAGCAGGACGCCCCAGTCTGTCTGCAGCGCGTCTCTGAACTGCATCAGCCCAGCTGGAATGGTCCGCAAATTCTCATCATCTATGAAAATAATCGCAAACATAAACTCATTCCATGTATGGTAAGCCGTCAAAATGCCGGATGTCACCAAAATTGGCACGCTCATTGGTAAGAAAATTCTGAAAAATACTCCAAAACTTGTACACCCATCCAAATAGGCCGCCTCCTCCAATTCTTTTGAAATAGAAAGAAAATAAGAGCGGATCAAAATGATGGTGAATGGGATCCGATAAGCCGCATACGGCAGGATTAACGCCCAATACGTATTGTACAGGCCAAGCGACTGAATAATAGAATAAAGCGGCACAAGACTGACCTGCGGCGTCAGCATCAATCCGCCAAGACATAGCACCAAAAAGAATCCTTTTCCTTTAAACTCAAACCGGGAAAGGCCATACGCTGCCCATGCACTGATAAAGACAGTGATCACACACGTCAGCGCCGTAACGATGACACTGTTCATAAAATAAGAAGAAATCCCCTGGTTCCAGGCGGAAACAAAATTTTCCGGATGCCACGAAGACGGCAGCGACCAGCTGTGCTCAAAAATATCGTCAGAGTTTTTAAAGGCGCTCATCACCATCCAGAGAAGCGGATAGGCAATCGCAATCAGATAAAGAAACAGAAAAACCCACACAGACGTTTCTCCGATATACCATTTTCGTCTAGGCTTATCTTTAACCTCAATGTGCTGGTCAGGCACAGGCTCCAATCTGAACGAATCTGTCTTCTTCTGAGGCAGCATCAGTTACTCCTCCTTTCCGGTTTTAAAGAACTTCATTTGCATGAGCGATAATGCAAGCGTAATGATTAACACGACAGTGGCAATCGCTGAGGCGTAGCCCATCATATCCTTTGTAAAGGCGCTTTTATATAAAAACGTGCTCAAGACTTCTGACGCGTTTCCCGGCCCGCCGCCTGTCAAAATGTACGGCTCATTAAAGACCGTAAAGGCCCCGGTCAGCGTCATGACCACCGCAACAAAAGACATCTCTTTCGTCTGGGGAACAGTAATATGAAAAAACTGCTGAATTTTACCCGCGCCGTCAAGCCGGGCCGCTTCATACAGTTCATCCGGTATTTTTTGAATCGACACGATGTACAGCATCGCAATATAACCGACAGATTGCCACTGGGACACAAAAATGACAGAAAGCATAGCTGTGCTGTCATCCCCGAGCCAGGCCCTCGTCAGCTGATCAAGACCGATGGCCTGAAGCAGCTGATTCAAAAGCCCTGTCTCCGGATTGTAAATAAAATCAAACAAAAGCGCGATCACCGTCATTGAGATGACAACTGGCAAAAAGAAAACGGTACGAAAAAACGGCGACCATTTTCTGACCAGCTTATCCTCAAGCACCGCCGCCAAAATCAAACCGCCAAATACCTGGCATACAATTGAGATCACTGCATAAAGCACATTATTGGTAAGTGCCTGATAGAAGACAGGATCATGAAATAATTCAACATAGTTTTTTAAGCCGATAAACGTTTTTTCCGGAGAAAATGAGCTCCACTGAAACAGGCTGAGGAATACATTCTCAAAAATCGGGATATAAACGAAAAGTAAAAAAACGAGAGCGGGCACCAAAAACAAATAGGGGATTATTTTATTCTGATTGACCAAGGGTATCTCATCTCCTTTATAAAAAGAAAAGGTGCGAAGCTTCACCTTTTCTTTGATTTATTCAGCTGACGCCCTCACCTGCTTTGCTGCCTTTTGAACGGCTTTCATCACCTGCTGCGGTGTCATGTCGCCGCCAAGCATTTGCTGGACGCCCGTTAGGTACGCATCTGCGACTTCAACATCGACATCCATATCAAACCATGGAACCATTGATTTGGCATCAACAATATGCTGAACGGCTTCACGCTGAATAGCTGTTGCATTTTCTTCAGTAGCCGTACCTTGCACTGCACTGTATTTCCCGACATCTTTCACGAGCTTTTCGCCCATTTTTTTCGACGTCAAGAACTGCAAAAATTCCATTGCTTCCTTCGGATGTTTTGTTCTTGAGGAGATCATGAATCCTTCCGGCGCTCCCGTTAACGCTTCTGAAGATCCTTTTTGTCCGCTGATTTCAGGGAATGGGAACATCCCCAGATTAACCGGTTCAACCAGCTTGATTTCCGCTGTTTCCGCATATATCATCGCCGACTTTTCGCTCTTAAATTGCTGTCTCACATATTCGTGGTCGACGGAGTTTACATGTTTATTAAAATAAGGCATCAGCTCCTGAAGCTTTTCAAGGGCTTTTACATAGCCTTCATCAGTAAATTCACCCGTTTTGGCGTTATAGTCCTTGTCTCGCGTTTTTTCATCGACCATCCGCTGATTAAGCGTGCCGATATAGTGCGAGATTGTCCAAGTCGCCTTTGTTCCGAAGCTGATCGGTGTGTAGCCATGTTCTTTCAGCTTTTTTGACACATCGATTAATTCATCCCACGTCTTCGGGGGATCAAGATTCAGCTTTTGGAAAATGTCTTTATTATAGAAGAATGATTTAGCGTCCATTTGCCACGGTACGCCATATTGCTTGTTTTCATAAGTAAATGGTGTAATTTGCGATTGAACGAGCTGTGATGACCAATCGGTGTCATTTTTGTAGTAGGACGAGAGATCAAGTGCTTTATTGCCTCTGATAAATTTAAAAGCAAACTCATCGCTCCAAGAGAAGTAAATGTCAGGAGGGCTGGTGGTTCCCAGCATGACCTTAATTTTATCTTTATAGGAGTCATTTAAAACGGCTTCAATTTGAATATCGATATCTGGGTGTTCTTTTTCAAATTCCTTAACAACCTCTTCAAAATAACTTTTTTCCGGCTCCTTCGGCCATCTGTGGAAAAATTTCAATGTCACCTTTCCGTCCGCTGAACTGCTTTGGCTCGAACAGCCTGCAATGGTGAACATACTGACAGCTGCAATGATCAAGAACAACAACATTTTCTTCAAAGGGTTGGCCTCCTCTGGACATTAGACTATAATGTTATATAACATTATAGTCTAATGCATAATGGTTCCTCATTTTCAGATCAATACTCAACTTTCCACATGTATCTTCTATGAGATAAAGGATGATTTCTCGCCTCTGCCAGCTCGTCTGCATAGCTTCTCAGCACACGATTGAGAACGAGCGGAGCAAGGTAGCCTTTAACTGAATCGTCAATTGCAGTGAAGTCGTAAGATGCAGCATCAAGCACAGTGAGCTTTTTGCCATACTTTTTCGAGAAGGTAAGCGCCCGCTCTTCAAGAGGTCTTGTTTCATCTAAACCGAGCAGGATGATAAACGGCACGGATTCATCAATAATTTCAAACGGTCCGTGAAAATATTCTCCGGCATGAATGGCGTGGGAATGAATCCATTGCATTTCCATGAGAATGCAGATGCTGTAGGAGTAAGCGACACCGTAGTTTGCACCGCTTGCCATGGTATAAATAATGCTTTCTTTTTCATGGGCTTTTGCAAATTGCTTGGCGTTGTCAGCTTCCTGCTTAAGGGCTTTTTCATATACAGCCTGCAATTGATCTAAGCCTTCAATTGCTTGTTGGAATTTCGTATTGTTTTCTAATACTTGCAGGGTTCCAAAAACGATTTGATACAAAACGCCATAGTTTGTATTGATCGCAAGCGCCTCATCACCCCAATCGTACTGGGCAACATATTGCGCTTCCTGCGCTAAAGGAGACTCCGGTTTAAACGTCATCGCAATCGTAAGTGCGCCCTTGCCCCTTGCAAACGCAGCAGCTTTGACTGTCTCCGGGGTATTTCCCGAATGCGAGCACAAAATAACAAGAGACTTTTCACCAAGCTGAACAGGGTTGCGCTGAATAAATTCGTTGGCGCTGTAGAGGTCGGAGTTTATTGATTTTGACTCTCTGTCAAACACATACTTACTCGGATACATAATGGCAGAAGACCCTCCGCATGCGACAAAGAATACATGATCAATGGTTTTCCCTTTCAAATCCTGCAAGAAAGCTTGAACCTCACGATTTACTTTTGCTGTGGCCTGACTCAAATCCTTCACTCCCCGTTTTTATTATATAACGTTATATAACATTATATATTGTTATATTAAAGTCCGCGGGTAGGATTGTCAATGTTATTTTCTGAAATTTCTCAATAATTTATTCGGATGACAGACAAAGGGTCTATATTTGAAAAAATGCCCAAATCAAAAGCCAGAACTTGACTTAAGCTCTGGCTTCGCTGTTCAATCCGCAGACTGACGTCTTATTTAAAAAATACCTTGTCTATATTGTACTTCGAGTGCTGTGTATTGATGATATATGTTTCGTAAATCTCTCTTTCCATTGGATCATCAACTACACATACCTCGATTTTATATACTTCATCTCTGTGATGTTTGATCGGTGAAACAGTGTCTTCGAAATGCTTCTTAATTCTCTGTCTTAACTTTCTGGCTTTACCGACAAACAGCAGCTCGTCATGAATGTTGTAAAACATAAAAATGCCGCCTTTGTCCCTTGGGATCTGGTGAAAGTCGATGAATCCGTGAATCGGTTTTATCTTCGGCTCGTTATCATTAGCTGACTGCTGTCGTTCAGTGATGGTGACATTCGGTGCGGGTATATCAATTTTTATCAAAATCAGTTCACGTCCTCTTTTTCATTAAAGATAAATGCTAACACATACAGAAAAGAAAAGCTAGAACAGCTTTACTATATTTGTTTGTTATGCTCTTGCTTATTATGCAAGTGCTCCGGCTGGATGATAAGGACTAAGGTCTAATTCTGTCTGCTTTCCAAGAACTAGCTTTGCGAGCTCTGCACCCAAGAACGGCCCCATCGTCAGTCCAGAAGCACCCAAACCGTTTGCAGCATATAATCCTTGAACATTCGGCACGGCCCCTACGACCGGCAGAAATCCCGGTGTAAACGGCCTGAAGCCCACTCTTGTTTCAACAGCAGCCGCATCAGCAAGACCCGGTGCAACGGCTAACGCTTTGCTCAATACTTCGTGCTGACCTCCGGCTGTCACACGAAGATCATCAAGGCCTGCATCGTTTTCGTGTGTGGCGCCGGCTACAATTCTGCCGTTATCAAACGACAGAATGTACTGATCACTCGGCGGCATTACAACCGGCCACGATCCTGTATCTGCATCTGTCATTTCAAAATGCATAATCTGCGCTTTTTGAAATGACACTTGAAAATGAATGCCGAGAGGCTTCAATATCTCATTGGCCCATGCTCCCGCCGTCACAATGACCGCGTCAGCCGCAATCTGCTTTGCATCTGTTTGCACGCCGGTGACTGTTCCGTTTTCAAAAAGCAAAGACGCATTTCCTTTGATGACCGTTGCGCCGCGTTTCTCTGCAGCGCTTAAAAGCGACCGGCACAGCGCTCTTCCGTTCACACGGGCGGCACCGCTGATATGAACCGATTCATAGCCGTCAGCTAAAATCGGAAACAGCTTTTTCGTTTCACTTGCAGACAAGCGGGTAATGTCGCCGATTTCCGGCGCATCCTCCCGTCTCTTATACGCTCTTTCCTCCATTTTATCGAGTTTAGACGCGTCAGTATGAATGCTGATGGCACCGACACGTTTGTATCCTGTATCCGTTTCACCGTCTTTTTCCAATTGATGGATTAAATCCTTATAGTACCGGGCTCCCCCCTTAGCAAGCTGGTACCAATCCTGATTACGGCGTTGCGAGAGCCATGGACAGACGATCCCCGCCGCCGCATCAGTCGCTTGTCCCGGCTCTTTCCGATCAATGACAGTAACGCGAGCGCCTGATTTTGCGAGATGATAAGCCGTCGACGCGCCCAGAATCCCTGCGCCGACGATGATGTACGATTTCATATGCAAACACCTTTTCTATTATAATGTCTATTCATTTTACCAAATAGAATGCTTTCCTTCGACCTTTTGCCCTAATGTGGAAAAACCGCGAAGTTCGTCCAATCTCTTTACTCTCCTATCGAATATCCTGTCACTATCAATAGAGAAAGGATGATAGCATGAGCGAAAATCGTCATGAAAATGAAGAAAACAGACGCGATGCGGCAGTCGCAAAAGTCCAAAACAGCGGTAATGCAAAAGTCGTGGTCAACGTGAATACAGATCAGGATCAGGCACAGGCGCAGTCACAAGACGGAGAAGACTAATGAACGAAAACATCATTCCTCTCAACAGACATACTCAAGAGATACCCACTACTGAATCTGTTATCAAAAACAGCGGCAACTCAGAGGTCCATATCGACATTCACATTGATACAATGCCAATTGCTTTTGCTATATTATGCTCTGCATTAGCCGCAAAGCAAATGACAAAAGAGGAATTCGATATGGCTTATACTCAATTGCGAGAGATGAACAGAGAAACTAACAGCAGATCATCCGTAAAGCAAATTATCAATCAAGAGACAGAAGAAGAGTAAAAAACCGCGGCCCCTCGGCCAGCGGTTTTTCTTCTGGATACAAAAAGGACGCGACTGAAAACCAGTCACGTCCTTTTTTATGAAGGAATTAACCGAATGAACTTTAATTAATCGTAAATAATACAGTTATAATTTTTGATTAGAATTCACCAATAAATCGTTTAGAAATATGGTTATTTCATGCATTGATTACTCCTATACAATGTGAATAAGGTTACCCGCATGTATCGTCGAAGACAGCTATTGTGACTTGGCTCAAATAACCCAGCCAATCCTAAAAAGATAAGTCCTGAGAATACTAGTTAATAGTTGTAAAAAATTTGAACATGCAAAGTATCAGATACTTATTTAATCTCCAATATTTCCTTCATATACTTTTTAAATGCTTCATTCTTCCAGAATCCCAGACGAATCCCGTCAATTCCTCTAGTCATCAAAATATAGTAAATGTTCAACACAAATAAGGTAAACTCTTGTGCATTTTTAGGGCTTTCATCGTCTTTTGAGAACTTACCGTTTACATTATGAAAATTCTCTGGATTACCGAATAACCGACCCTTTGCGTCGACTTGCAGATCATTGCCGATTAAAACACCGACTTTATTCAAATCGATTCCCTGAACTGCGAAGACAGAGCCAATCTGATCTTCGGCATCGGCATCCTCTGAAAAAACCCAATTTTCTTGAGTAGAATTCCATCTTCGTTTGATATTCCCTTCATGCCAATGAGTGATCGAATGGTCTTTGCCATCAGCCTGCTTCCAAGGTTCAACTAATCCACCTAACACGCGGTTTATGTGTTCAGGATTGAAATTTCTGTCTTCTTCTACCCAATCAATCAAATTCTTTAAAGGTTCTGTTTCAAAATATCCAAAATAAGCATCTGCATCATCATCATGAAAAACCGCTCTGTTAAAATTCGGGTTAAAATTCGTTGCTTCTTGTTCTAATAGACCTGTATCCTTATACAAAAGATATTTTATGCCATTTACGAAATCCTCTGATGTATAGTTCTTGCCTTTTGGAGCTTGAATTCTAAATTGCGTTGTTAAGTATCTCTTTTCAAAATCTGTGGTTGCTTCCTTAAATTGCGCACGTGTCATATTGGCAGGGCGAATAGCTTGCAATACATCATACATTAACACAATTTGACGACCTAATTTTTTTAAGCACTCTAAGTGGTTCTCATCCTGTGCAAATCTTCCTTTATACACACTATTAAAAGATGCCATTTGCTTTGAAAATTTTCTGGAAAGCTTATGAGATTCGTCAACAATTACAATATCATAATTTTCATCGTCATTAATCAACTTTGTCGAAGTAGCAAGTGTAAGGTTACTGTTGTTCATTCCATATACTCTAAAGATTTGCTTTGCCGTTTTAATCCAGTTAGGCTGCAAAACGACTGCTATTCTATGATTAGGTTTATCATTCAACAGCTTAGCGACCAAATGAGTCAGTAGCACGGTTTTGCCAGTACCTGCATCACCATTAATCACAAAGCTTATATCAGGATTTGATTCAATCTCATCTAGAATGTCTATTTGCTGTTCTGTTATTACTTTGATTGGGCTATATTTGACCAGTGCTTCATTGCGCAACTTCTTTAAAGTCGGTGTGCTTACCCATCCATTAGGGTATAGCTCGTTTTCCCAAAAAGGCAAAACAACTTCTGAAGCAACCTTTTCTTGGTCTCGATAGGCATTGACGCTGATACCCTTATTTCCATTAGTAATGTCATCATTGTCATAATGAACCAGTTGCTTTCTAGAGTTTGAATTCTCTGCCTTAAAGTATGTGATTAGCTGGCTTTCGACATCATATAAAGCTGTACCACCATCTAAATAAACTGAACAAAGAATAATCACTTGGTCGAAATCTGCATTATTAAATCTTTCATCTTCACCATTGTAGTGTTGCTTATTCCGCACAGTAAATTGTTTCGTTTGTCCAATGTAAATCTTTTTCGACTTCGACCCTTTATAGATATAAACGACATTGCCATTTTTAAGGATATTTTGTTCAGGCTGACGAAGTCTATCGAAACCATCCAATTCTCCATTTTTCACTTTCAATGTTATACATTTGTACTTAGCCATTGCTTAATCCACCTCATCCAGTTCATTATATTTCTTTTTTTGACCAAAGCTTTTGGGAACTGGATATTTCCGGGCATTTTTATTTAATTTTTCGGCTATGATTTCATCAATATCAAATCCTAGATTATCAGCCATCATATAAGAGTAAATCAGCACATCTGCCAGTTCTTCTTTAAGTCGCTCAAGATTTCCCTTGGATTCCTCTGGTGTTTTCCATTGAAATAATTCCAATAATTCATTGGCTTCTAAAGAGATGGAAATGGCCAGATCTTTTTCATTATGAAATTGCCGCCAGTTGCGCTCATCTCTAAATTGATTAATCCGCTGCATTGTTTCACTCATAATAATTCCCTTTCATTCCTTCCAGAAAATGTTTCCTTATCTCTTAATTATTGAACCAGATATAAGTTTCTTTTCTAGCAATCCTTCCATATTTATGTACATATTTAGTTTATGTTACGAACCTTTCTTCTTCAACTATCCTGCCCCGTTAATTCAATATAAAGAGCAGCTAAATTAAATAGCTGTATAAGAACAGAACTAACATAAAGCTTCGGGGGTCGAATATAGGGGCCACACACTGTCTTGTGCTTGAATGAGGTGCATCCCTTCCCTGATTTATGTATCGAAAAGATTGGGGCATAAAAACAACAAGTGAAACCATCATATAATGGAAAAAATCGAACAGGATGAACTTGCAAAATTCGCATCTTACATATCAAGATAATAAAAGCTTGGCAAAAAGTTGGCATGACAGAAACTTGGCACGTATCAAAAATAAGAAAAACCCTTGATAAACAAGGGTTAATCGTTAGTTATCCAATAGAACCTTCCATTTCGAACTTAATCAAACGGTTCATTTCAACTGCGTATTCCATTGGAAGCTCTTTTGTGAATGGCTCGATAAAGCCCATTACGATCATTTCAGTTGCTTCTTCTTCAGAAATACCGCGGCTCATCAAGTAGAAGAGCTGCTCTTCAGATACTTTAGACACTTTCGCTTCGTGCTCCAATGAAATGTTATCATTTAAGATTTCATTGTAAGGAATTGTGTCTGAAGTTGATTTGTTATCCATAATGAGCGTATCGCACTCGATGTTAGAGCGAGCGCCTTCCGCTTTGCGTCCGAAGTGGACGATTCCGCGGTACGTTACTTTTCCGCCCTGTTTTGAAATCGATTTTGATACGATTGTAGATGATGTGTTTGGTGCAAGGTGAATCATTTTCGCACCTGCATCCTGATGCTGGCCTTTACCTGCAAGAGCGATAGAAAGCGTCATACCGCGCGCGCCTTCGCCTTTTAGGATACAAGCCGGATATTTCATTGTCAGCTTAGAACCGATGTTGCCGTCGATCCATTCCATTGTTGCGTTTTCTTCACAGACTGTACGCTTTGTTACAAGGTTGTAAACGTTGTTCGCCCAGTTTTGGATCGTTGTATAACGGCAGTAGCCGCCTTTTTTCACGATGATCTCAACGACCGCACTGTGAAGTGAGTTTGTTGTGTAAACAGGCGCAGTACAGCCTTCAACATAATGAACGCTTGCTTCTTCGTCAACAATGATCAGTGTACGTTCGAACTGACCCATGTTCTCAGAGTTGATACGGAAGTAAGCTTGAAGCGGTGTTTCAACCTTCACGCCTTTAGGCACGTAGATGAAAGATCCGCCCGACCAAACAGCTGAGTTAAGCGCCGCAAACTTGTTATCAGTCGGCGGGATTACTTTTGCCCAGTGCTCACGGAAAATATCTTCATTCTCTTTCAGCGCGCTGTCAGTGTCTTTAAAGACAATACCTTGCGCTTCAAGATCTTCTTTCATGTTGTGGTATACAACCTCAGATTCGTACTGAGCAGAAACACCCGCAAGGTATTTTTGTTCAGCTTCAGGAATACCGAGCTTGTCGAATGTTTGCTTAATTTCTTCAGGAACTTCATCCCAAGAACGCTCTGAACGCTCAGACGGTTTTACGTAGTACGTAATTTCGTCAAAGTTCAGTGAGTTTAAATCTCCGCCCCATTGAGGCATCGGCATGTTGTAGAAATGCTCAAGTGATTTCAAGCGGAAGTCAAGCATCCATTGAGGCTCTTCTTTCATGCGAGAAATTTCTTCTACGATTTCTTTTGTCAATCCGCGCTCTGAACGGAAAATGGAAACGTCCTTGTCGTGAAAACCATACTTGTATTCACCAATATCAGGCATTTTTTTAGCCATCCATTTTCACTCCAATCCTTTTAATTGCCGCCTTCTTCTTTCGCGACTCCTTTTTCAAGTGCTTTCCATGAGAGGGTTGCACATTTGATACGGGCCGGGAATTTTGAAACGCCTTGAAGGGCTTCAATATCCCCGAGATCTATAGAATCATCATACTCTTTCCCTTGCATCATATCCGAGAAAATCTTAGACATGGAAAGGGCAGTTTCAATATCTTTCCCTTTAATCGCCTGAGTCATCATCGAAGCGGATGCCATTGAAATGGAACAGCCTTCCCCTTCAAATTTCGCATCTTCCACGATGTCTCCGTCAAGCTTCATTGTCAGTCTGATGCGGTCGCCGCATGTCGGATTGTTCATATCCACGACGATGCTGTCATTCAAAACCCCTTTATTGCGCGGGTTTTTGTAATGATCCATAATCACCTGTCTGTACAATGTATCTAAGTTTGCATTAAAAGACATTTGTAAAATACTCCTTTGTCTTTTGAAGAGCTTCCACAAGCTTATCAATCTCTTCCTCTGTATTATACAGATAAAAGCTTGCTCTTGCAGTAGCAGTTACATCCAGCCATTTCATCAGCGGCTGCGCACAATGGTGGCCGGCTCTGACTGCGATTCCCTCCGCATCAAGCACAGTAGCCACATCGTGCGGATGAACATCATCAAGGTTAAATGTGACAAGCCCGGCACGCTCTTCCGGCCCGTAAACCGTTACGCCGTCAAGCTGGCGGAAGCGTTCAAGCGCATAAGCTGCAAGCTTGTGCTCATGGCGGGAAATCTCATCAAGACCGATTTCTTCGAGAAAATCAATGGCGGCACCGAGGCCGATTGCTCCTGCAATAATCGGCGTACCCGCTTCGAATTTCCACGGAAGCTCTTTCCAAGTTGATTCATAAAGCCCGACAAAGTCGATCATTTCACCACCGAATTCGGCAGGCTCCATGTTTTCCAGCAGGGCTTTCTTTCCGTACAGCACACCAACACCGGTAGGTCCGCACATTTTATGGGAAGAAAGCGCAAAGAAGTCGCAATCGAGATCCTGCACGTCAATTTTCATGTGAGGCGTGCTTTGTGCTCCGTCCACCACAATGACAGCCCCATTGTCATGAGCGATTTTAGCCATTTCTTTAATCGGGTTGACCGTGCCGAGGACATTAGATACATGAGACACCGCAACAATTTTTGTGTTGCTTGTGACCGTTTCTCTGACGTCTTCTAAAGAAATCGTTCCGTCTTCCTGCAGCGGAATATATTTTAATGTGGCGCCAGTTGCTTTTACAGCCTGCTGCCACGGAATGATATTCGCATGATGCTCCATGTAGGTGATGACCACTTCATCACCAGGTTCCAGGTTGGCGCGTGCATAGCTTAACGCCACCATATTCAGTGATGTGGTCGTGCCTTTTGTGAAAATAATCTCAGCCATTGACTTCGCGTTAATAAACTTGCGGACTTTTTCACGCGCTCCTTCATAACCATCTGTCGCTCTGGTTCCAAGTGTATGGACGCCCCGGTGAACATTGGAATTGTATTGGTTATAATACTTATCCAGTGTTTCAATGACAGCACGCGGCTTCTGGGAAGTCGCCGCGCTGTCGAGATAAACGAGATCATGTCCGTTCACTTGCTGATGAAGGATCGGGAACTGTTCACGAATATCTGTGATATTCATTACTTCACTTTCCTTTCGATAACAGAAACTAATTGTTTCTTAACGCCTTCAATCGGAAGTTCATTTACTACCGGTGCAAGGAATCCGTAAATGACTAAGCGTTCTGCTTCTTCTTTCGGAATTCCGCGGCTCATCAGGTAGTAAAGCTGAATAGGGTCCACACGGCCGACAGATGCCGCATGTCCTGCAGTTACATCGTCTTCGTCAATTAAAAGAATAGGATTTGCGTCTCCGCGTGCTTTTTCGCTAAGCATCAGCACGCGTGATTCTTGCTCCGCATTCGCTTTAGAAGCGCCATGTTCGATTTTGCCGATTCCGTTAAAGATAGAAGAAGCGGAATCCTTCATCACACCGTGCTTCAAGATATAGCCTTCAGAAGCTTTACCGAAATGGATGATTTGTGTTGTGAAGTTTTCTGTTTGCTCTCCTCTTCCGACAACAACTGTTTTCGTATCGCCGTATGTGCCGTCACCGTAAAGGTTTGTTGTATTTTCGGAAATCGTGTCGCCGTCGTTCATCAGGCCAAGAGCCCACTCGATTTTGCTGTCGCGTCCGCGCGCAGCACCGCGGCGGTTCACATAAGTTGTCACACCGCTTGACAGATTATCCACCGCACCGTATGTCACGCTGGCATTATCACCTGTGATGACCTCACTGATAATATTGAAGACAGCGTCTTTCGGGTTTACAGTGCTGATGTAGTTTTCTACATATGTTACAGAGCTGTGGTCTTCAGCCACAATCAGCACGTGGTTGAATAGAGCTGTATCATTGCTTTCGTGGACATAAACAGCCTGAACCGGCGTCTCCACCTGAACATTTTTCGGAACATAAAGGAATGCTCCTCCGTTAACAAGAGCCGCGTGAAGTGCAGTTAACTTATGTTCGTCAACTTTCACGCCGTCCTTCATAAAGTATTTCTCCACCAAGTCGCTGTGCTCACGTGCAGCAGTCAGAATATCAGTGAAGATGACGCCTTTGTCTTTCAATTCTTGAGAAAGAGAAAGATATGCCGGCGTCTGGTCACGCTGTACGTATAATGTTTTATCTTCGTTTTCAACGTCGATCAGCGCTTTTACTTCATCAGTCAAATCTTCTAATGAAGAAAGCGGTTCGTTATCCACTGTATGCTTCGCGAAATTCGTGAAGTTCCAGTTTGTGATTTTTGTTTTGTCAGGTTTCGGCATCGGCAGATCCTCAGCTTGTTCAAGAGCCTGTAAGCGCAGGTTCTTCAGCCAGGCAGGTTCTTGGTGCTTTTCGGAAAAGCTTTTGAGATACTCCTGATCTACGGATAGTTTTGTACCTAGTGTCATATTAATCCCCCTAACGCTTACGCTTCTTGGCCAACAGTTTCGTCTTCAATGCCAAGTTCTTGTTTGATCCAGTCATAACCTTCTGCTTCAAGACGCTGTGCAAGCTCTGCACCGCCGGATTTTACAACGCGGCCTTGCATCATAACGTGAACAACATCCGGAGTGATGTAGTTTAACAGGCGCTGATAGTGAGTGATCATCAGGCAGCCGAAGCTTTCGCTGCGCATTTTGTTGATCCCTTTTGATACAACTTTCAAAGCGTCAATATCAAGACCTGAGTCAATTTCATCAAGGATGGCGATTTTCGGTTCAATCATCATTAATTGAAGGATTTCATTGCGTTTTTTCTCCCCGCCTGAGAAGCCTTCGTTAAGATAGCGCTGAGCCATTTCAGGGTCCATTTCAAGGAACTCCATGTTTTCGTCCATTTTGCGGATGAATTTCATGAGAGAAATTTCATCGCCTTCTTCTCTGCGCGCGTTGATTGCTGAGCGAAGGAAGTCGGCATTTGTCACACCGCTGATTTCACTTGGGTACTGCATCGCAAGGAATAAGCCTGCCTGCGCACGCTCGTCCACTTCCATCTCCAGTACATCTTTGCCGTCAAGCGTGATGCTGCCTTTTGTTACTTCATATTTAGGATGCCCCATAATAGCAGCTGATAATGTGGATTTACCAGTTCCATTCGGGCCCATTACTGCGTGGAATTCTCCACCTTTTATTTCAAGGTTTACACCCTTTAAGATCTCTTTCCCTTCGATTTCAACGTGAAGATCTTTGATCGTTAATGTTGAAGCAGCCATATCTATACCTCCAAAAATATATAATCATTATTCTCATTTTATTCTCATTCTAATTTTATAACAAATGAAAAGTAAATACAACTTTTTATCGTGCCTTGCACATTCCTCAAGTTTAACAAAGATCAGCACTTTATTAAAGCGATTGAAAAAGAAAAAGAGTGGATTCCCACCCTTTTTTAAAAGATTGATTTTCTCAATAAGCTCCCGCAGAAATCCGCTTGCTTTTTTCGTAATCAAGCTCTCTCTGCCGCTCTACTTTCATTCTTGTTTCCAGCCGGCGTCCATATTCCTCGTATCCAATTCCGTGTGACAGCTGCATCGCTTTTTCCATTTCTGACGTATAATCGAGGTTCAGTCTGTCCTGGCTGCTGCAAATAATGAATCAATCCCTTCATATATTTGCTTTTTATTGTACCAGTGCTGCGTTGGATGCCGCAAAAACGATTTGGCGTGAAATAGCGGCAGATGAGACGAAAGCATCCTTTCAGAACAAATGAGAATGGTTTTTCGGAATATTCCTTCTCTTAATGCGTGGTGTTTCCGAATTCCTCAATGCACTGTTGAACAACTGTCACGCCTTGGCTGAAAGCTGCGCCGCCTCCAAATGCCGCTGCCACACTGACGGCTTCGAGAATGTTTTCTTCTGTCGCTCCCTGATCGAGACAGCCTTTTGTATGATAGATCATGCAATATTCGTCCTGAGCATTGATGGCAATTCCGAGGGCGATCAGCTGTTTTTCTCTTTCAGTCAGAGAATTCCCGGCAAAGCACTGTTCAGTAAATTCGTTAAATTTCCTTCCCATCAGCGGCATCTTTTGTTCAAATGTACCTAAACCATGTTTATATTGTTTTAACGCGTCCTGCATGCTTCCTCTGTCTTGATTCAAAGAAAATCCCTCCATCTGTTTAACATTCCTTTTTATTATGAACAGCTTTTAGGAAAATACGCGAAAAAAACCCCGGATTTCTCATCCGGGGTTTCAGCCTTATTCAGATACAGGAAGCACAGCTCCGTCGTATTTTTTCTCGATGAAGTCTTTGATCTTTTTAGAGTGAAGAACTTCCATCAGCGCTTTGATTTTTGCAGAATCTTCTTCGTCTTTTCTTACTGCGATGATGTTAGCGTATGGGTTGTTTTTCGTTGATTCTACTTCAATTGCATCTTTTTTAGGATTTAATTTATTTTGGATCGCATAGTTTACATTGATGAAGGCCGCGTCTCCTTCTTTGTTTTCATATGCTTTTGCCGTTAATTCAGGCGCCACTTTTTTGAATTCAAGGTTTTTCGGGTTTTTCTTAATGTCTTTCAGTGTTGCGTCAATTGTTTCTACCTTAGAATCAAGAGTGATTAATCCAGCGTTTTCAAGCATTGCAAGCATACGTCCTTGTTCAGCAACGTTGTTTGTCAGAATGATTGTCGCACCGTCTGGAAGGTCTTTCAGTGATTTGTATGTTTTAGAGTAAATACCGAATGGCTCTAAGTGAACTGCGCCGGCATTCACAAGTTTGTAATCTGTGTTTTCTTTCATTTCTTGCTCAAGGTAAGGAATGTGCTGGAAGTAGTTCGCGTCCACTTCTTTATCAGCTAAAGCTTTATTGTACATTTTGTAATCACTAAGCACTTTCACTTTCAGCGTATAGCCTTTTTCTTTCAGCAATGGTTCAGCTTCTTTTAAAATTTCCGCATGCGGTGTTTTTGTTGCCGCAACGACAATTTCTTTCTTGCCAGATTCAGCGCCGTTATTCGAACCGCAGGCAGACATGACTCCTGCAAATACAAGCAGTAATGCACCCAAAAATAGCTTTTTCAATGTAAATCCTCCCTTATCGTTTGTCTATAATATTTGTTATTAGATCACCGATGATTTGAATAATAAACACGATGATTAAAATAAACACAGTAGCAACGAAGGTAACATCAGCGTTATTAGACTGATATCCTTCTACGTACGCAAGGTTTCCAAGGCCTCCTGAACCAATGGCTCCGGCAATTGCCGTTGAGCCGATCAAAGCGATGGCAGTAACCGTAATGCCAGAAATAAGAGCAGGCATTGATTCCGGAATCAGCACTTTGAAAATAATCGTAGACGTTTTCGCGCCCATTGATTTAGCGGCTTCAATCACACCTTTATCCACCTCACGCAGCGCGATTTCAACAAGGCGCGCATAAAATGGTGCCGAGCCGATTACCAGCGCCGGCAATGCGGCGTTTGGCCCTAAGATCGTGCCGACTAAAAATTTCGTAAAACCTAATAGTAAAATAATTAAAATAAGGAACGGAATCGATCTGAATATGTTAACAACGGCCGCAATCACAGAGTTGACCGCTTTATTCTGCCAGAGGCTTCCTTTGCTCGTCAGAAAGAGCAGCAAGCCGAGGATGACCCCGATGACAAAAGCAAACAGTAAAGAAATCAGCGTCATATAAAGTGTTTCATATGTCGCGTTCCATAATTCAGTTAAATCAACGTTCGGGAAGTATTTTTCAAACATTCGTGATCACCTCTGCTTTCACCTGTTTGTCATTAATGAAACGGATCACGTTTTGCACTTCTTCCTCGTCCCCGTCAATGTGGATGAACAGTGAACCGTAAGCCCCATCCTTCGTCTGCGAAATTTTCCCTTGCAGAATATTGACGCTGACATTGAAGTTTCTGATCATCTCTGTAATCAGAGGCTGTTCAGCTGACTCACCGACAAATGTGAGCTGAACCATTTTTCCTGATGCTGTATCATCAAGAAGGTGCTGAAGCGTCTCTTTCGTTTCTTCCGGCTCTGTCACCTGCTGAACAAATCGTTTTGTCATTTGTTCCTTTGGATTTTTGAAGACATCGAGAACCTCGCCTTCTTCGACCACCTTGCCGTTTTCCATGACGGCGACTCTGTTGCAGATTTTGCGGATGACATGCATTTCGTGCGTAATCAGCACAATCGTCAAACCGAGTCTTTCATTAATATCGGACAATAGATCCAGAATTGAATCTGTCGTTTGCGGATCTAATGCTGATGTCGCTTCGTCACAAAGGAGAACCTTCGGATTGTTTGCAAGCGCTCTGGCAATTCCCACACGCTGCTTCTGACCGCCGCTCAGCTGAGACGGATAAGATTTTTCTTTTCCTTCTAAACCTACCAGTTTAATCAGTTCATTGGCGCGCTTGATCCGCTCGCTCTTTTTCACTCCGGCAATTTCCAAAGGAAACATGATATTATCTCTGACAGTCCGCGACCAAAGCAAATTGAAATGCTGGAAAATCATACTGATCTCATGGCGTGCTTTTCTTAAACCGCGTCCATTTACTTCATTAATCTTGGTTCCCGCCACTTCCACGGTTCCTGAGGTTGGTTTCTCAAGGCCGTTCAGCAGACGGATTAAGGAACTCTTACCAGCTCCGCTATATCCTATAATTCCAAAAATCTCACCTTTTTTAATGGAAAGCGAGACGTTTTGGACAGCATTGACATCTCCATGTTTCGACTTGTAAACTTTTGAAACATCCTGAAGATTGATCAAAGCAATCACCTGCCTTAACACTATTCTAAGAAATCTTCCGGTTTTTTCTGCAAAAGAAAAGCCTTTCTGCACACTTGAGCAGAAAGGCTTATATAAAATGCCTTTCTCTCATCTTTCAAAGCTGAACGCTTCGTGTGAATTGGCACCATTTCAACAGCGTTGATGGTTGCCGGGCTTCATAGGGCACTTCCCTCCACCTCTCTTGATAAGAGAAATATATAGTCTTTTTCGTCCGGAAATTCTTAATGTAGAATAGCACGGCGAATGATTAAATGTCAATAAAATAAATGATGTCAACTTTTACTATTATAATAATTTATTATTTTTTAATTTTTTAAAATCCTCTGAAAAAACCCATTTGTCAGCCAGAGAATGGCTTCCAGTTTTAACAGGGCCCTGAATGACCCCTTTACTTTGAGGCTTCCGCTCTGAATGAGGTGCTGCAGGGAAATGTCTCCGTGCAATAAATCAATAATTTCCGTTTGGTTTCCGTAAAAGGTCAGGTTGGACGTTTGGGGCGGAGAAACTTTTTTCATTTCTCCCTGTTCGTTTATTGAGACGGTTAAGGCTTCTGCTTCTCCTTGGAAGGTAATGAGCAATGTTGAGGCATTCAAAAGGGGTTTTAAAAACAGATGCTGATACTCATCCTCTAAAACTTCCGCTTTCTCCATATGTACAACCTCCTATTTGTTGGTCATACATACACATTTCTCTCTTTGTCGCAAGAACCCCTTTATAAAACGAACGACAATTTCATTGGATATGCTGAGAAATATGTCATAAATGGGATGCGGAAGATGATTTTTGTTTGATCAGCTCATATAAATAAGAAACGGAATGAAATGCATATCCTCTTTCTACCACCTTTCCGCCTTTAAACAGTAGAAAACAAGGGACGCTTTCAATTTGATACGCTTTTGCGAATGTCGGAGAGTAATTGACATTGTTTTGATAGAAGGCGACATCCGGCAGCATTTCTTTCACCACTGTCAGCATTTTGCTTGCAAGCTGGCAGGTGCCGCAAAACGGAGTATATAAATATAGAAGGTACACATCATCTTCAATGTGATCAAGTTCGTGTTCTTGGAGTTCTTTCATGCTATACACCTCGGGACTTTCTTTCAAGAAAAATAGTATGGACATTCAGATTCGCACGCAGCAATACAGAGGCGACATGGTGCCTGGGCGCAGCCGCTACTTCCTTATAGGCTCTGTCGATATGGAGATGGCAGGCTTCATTAAATTCACGCTTCAGCTGTTTTCTCAATTTCTCACCTGATTCATCAGCATCAACTAATATATAGACGTCTTTATCATAAAGCTCGTCAGCCAATTCCTCGAGCCTCAGCTGGCTGATTGTTCCGTTTGTGCAGATAATGCGCACCGGTTCATTCAGGACGCTTTCGATTTTCTCTTTATCTGATTTCCCCTCGACAATCATAACCTTTTCCAGCTCATCCATCTTCATCTTGTTCACCTGCCGCGTCAAATTTGAAACGTTCAGATTGTAAAAGAAGGCAGTGAAATTCACCGCCAACATTAACACCAGCCGTTTTCGTAGTCACAATCTACATATTTTGCGTCGTCTCCAGAGACCACATCGGCTGTCTTATAAAATTTCTCATTTTCAAAGGAATAACCGGACTTAAGCTCATATTCATTCATGCTTGTCATTTGGCCGATCATCTCATTATCATGATATAACGAGAGCCGGCCATTTTGAAAGCGGCCTGTCACGTCATTGGTGACATCGAGCTTTTGTTTGTCGAAAGCCATATTGGACACCTCCCATAACGTTAGCGTGTCCAATTGCTTTTACGGCTATCCTGTTTTAGTCTTCTTGTGTCATCTCTTCGTATTGCTCTGCTGTCATCAGTTTTTCAATTTCAGAAGCGTCAGATGGCTCAACGACGATCATCCATGCTTTTTCGTACGGAGATTCGTTGACGAATTCCGGACTGTCATCAAGATCTTCGTTTACTTCCACAACCGTTCCGTTAATCGGTGCATAAAGCTCAGATACCGTTTTAACGGATTCAACACTGCCGAATGGCTCGTCCGCTTTGATTTCAGCGCCCACTTCAGGAAGTTCGACAAACACGATGTCGCCTAGTTCGGACTGGGCAAAATGCGTAATTCCGATTCTGGCTTTTTCTCCTTCAACTTTTACCCACTCGTGTTCTCCTGAGTAACGCAAATCTTTTGGTATGCTCAATTGAATCCCTCCATTTTTTACAGCACTACAATAAGAAGATACCACACTTTTCAAAAAAAATTTACATTAAGCCCAGTTTTCTTCAAATTGGTCTTCTTTAAATCCGACAGTCACTTTTTCGCCGTCTGTTGTAAGCGGGCGTTTGATCAGCATACCATCTGAAGCCAGCAGCTCGAGCTGTTCGTCCTCTGACATGTGATACAGCTTTTCCTTGAGATTGAGTTCGCGGTATTTCATGCCGCTCGTGTTGAAAAATTTCTTGAGATCCAGCCCGCTTTTTTCATAAAGCGCTTTTAATTCTTCTTTGCTTGGCGGCTGCTCAGCAATATGTATTTCGTTTATTTCTTTTCCATGCTCTTCAAGCCACTTCTTTGCTTTGCGGCACGTTCCGCATTTAGGGTACCAGTAAAAAGTTAACGACATCTTCTTCCCCCTCAATAAAATAATCGAGGTTATTTTAACACAGTTTGTTTTAAAAACCTAAAACAGTGCTTCTTAAAAAAGAGCTCCGCGCATGCGGAGCTCATGGCCAATCAGACAATATATTTCTCAGCCTCAAAAATGCCTGCCGCCGCCTCGCGTTTTTTCTGAATCACGTTTTTAGGCGTTACGCGTGTCAGCTTGCGCAGAGCGGAAAGCATCATGCGGAGTGAATCTCCTTCTTCCATTGCGATAAGGGATTCCTTCGCATGCGCTTCAATTTCGTTAAAGGCCTCTTGAACGAAAATTTCTGTGTACAGCACCTTTTGCGCTGCTTTTTCAGCGCCTTGTGCGGCAATGGCCTTTTCCGTTCTGAGCACGGCTGATTCCATTGCGTATACATTGCTGACGATATCCGCTACGTTCACGAGAATTTCTTGCTCACGATCGATCGCTTTTCCGTATTTTTGCGCGGCTAGGCCGGCAGCAAACAACGCAATTTTTTTGGCTTGCTTGACGATATATTTCTCCTGCTCTAAGACGCCGCTTCCAGGCTCTTCAGGCATAAGCATCATGAGTTCTTCCTGCAGTGACTGTGCTTTTTCAAATAGAGGCAGTTCGCCTTTAAGCGCTTTTTTCAGGAAGGTGCTTGGCACGATTAACCGGTTGATTTCGTTTGTGCCTTCAAAAATCCGATTGATCCTTGAATCCCTATAGGCCCTTTCTACTTCGTACTCCTGCATAAAGCCGTAGCCTCCATGAATCTGCACGCCTTCATCAACGATATAATCAAGCGTTTCAGAGCCGAATACCTTATTCAGAGAGCATTCGATGGCGTATTCCGCAATCGATTTGGCGATTTGCCGGCCGTCCTTGAGATCTTCGGCCGTGAACTGGCTCATATTGTCTTCAAACAGCCCGACGGTTCTGTATACAGAGCTTTCCATCGCATACAGCCTTGAGGCCATTGTCCCGATTTTTTCCTGTGTTAATGAAAAACCAGCAATCGGCGTTTTAAATTGGCGGCGCTGATTTGCGTATGCCGCAGACAGCTCGATGACGCGTTTAGATGCGCCGATTGTGCCAACCGCCAGTTTGTAACGGCCGATGTTTAAAATATTAAAGGCGATGACATGCCCTTTGCCGATTTCTCCGAGCAGGTTTTCCTTTGGCACTTCAGCTTGATCCAGAATGAGAGTTCTTGTCGATGATCCCTTGATTCCCATTTTCTTTTCTTCCGGTCCCGTGGAGACACCCGGGAACTCTTTTTCTACAATAAAGGCTGAAAACTTGTCGCCGTCTACCTTAGCGTAAACCACAAATACATCGGCAAAAGCAGAGTTGGTAATCCACTGTTTTTCCCCTGTTAATACATAATGGGTTCCTGCTTCATTCAGCACAGCTGTTGTTTTTGCTCCACGTGCATCAGACCCAGAGCCAGGCTCAGTCAGAGCATAAGCGGCGATCTTTTCGCCTGAAGCGAGTCCAGGCAAATATTTTTTCTTTTGTTCTTCTGACCCGAAAAAGACGATCGGCAAGGAACCGATACCGACATGCGCGCCATAAGAAAGAGAAAAGCTTCCCGCACGCGAAAATTTCTCAGTGATGAGTGCCGAGCTGATTTTATCTAGGCCGAGTCCTCCGTATTCTTCCGGCACATCGGCGCCAAGCAGCCCTAGTTCGCCCGCTTTCTTCAACAGTCTGACAGAATGCTCGAATTGGTGGTTTTCGATATCATCTATATGAGGGAGAACATCTTGCTCGATGTAATCCTCCGTTGTTTTCGCAATCATTTTATGCTCGTCAGTGAAATCCTCCGGTGTATACATTTGATCGTATGTGACATCCTCGATTAAAAATCCGCCGCCTTTTTGTACTTCAGCCGCTTTTTTTGCCATTTGTTTTTCCCCCTTTAGCATAATTCAAATACACCGGCCGCTCCCATCCCGCCGCCGATGCACATGGTCACGACTCCAAATTGCTCGTTTCTCCGTTTCATTTCATGGATGAGTGAGAGTGTAAGCTTTGTGCCCGTACAGCCAAGCGGGTGTCCAAGCGCGATTGCGCCCCCGTTGACATTCACTTTTTCTTCATCAATTCCCAATTCCCTGATTACTTGAATGGCCTGTGAGGCAAAAGCTTCATTCAGTTCAAACAAGCCGATGTCCTGCAGCTGAAGTCCGGCAAGCTTCAAAGCGCGCGGAATTGCTTCCACCGGTCCGATTCCCATCACTTCCGGCGGCACGCCGCCTACGGCAAAGGAGCGGAATTTCACAAGCGGCGCCAGGCCAAGAGCATCGGCTTTTTCCCGGTCCATCAGCATGACAGCCGCCGCTCCGTCACTTGTCTGCGAAGAATTGCCCGCAGTCACCGTCCCGTCAACGGAAAAGGCCGGGCGCAATGTCGATAAGATGTCTGCAGTCGTTTGCCGGCGAACACCTTCATCCTGAGAAAACACAAACTGTTTTTCCATAGGCTTATGGTCTTCTCCGATTTCTGTCACCGTCACTTCGACGGGTACAATTTCATCTTTAAATTTTCCTTCTGCAAGGGCTTTAGCGGCGTTTTGATGGCTGCGAACGGCAAACGCGTCTTGATCCTCACGGGAGACGCCGTATTTTTTCGCGACTTGCTCGGCTGTGTGCCCCATGCTCATATAATATTCCGGTGCCTTTTCTGCCAAAGCAAGGTTCGGACGGGTAACATGCCCCATCATCGGAACTTGCGACATGGATTCCGCTCCGCCGGCGATCGCTGTATCGTAGGCGCCCAGCATAATTTTTTCTGCTGCATATGCAATAGACTGAAGGCCTGAAGAGCAATAGCGGTTAACTGTAATCGCCGGAACCGTGTACGGCAGGCCCGCGAGCGCACCGATATTTCTCGCCATATTAAGCCCCTGCTCCGCTTCAGGCGTTGCACAGCCAATAATCAAATCGTCAATATTGCCTTCGTAACCGCCTGCCCGTTTCAGTGTCTCTTTTACACAAATCGCTCCCAAATCATCCGGGCGAACGGTGGCCAACGATCCTTTTTTTGCTTTTCCAACCGGTGTTCTTGCACCTGATACAATGACTGCCTCTTTCATAAGCTCCCTCCTAATTCCGTAAAGGTTTACCTTTCACAAGCATATGCTGCATTCTCGCTTGAGATTTTGCCTCTCCTGCCAAACTCAAAAACGCTTCTCTTTCGATCTCCAATAAATACTCTTCATCAACCTCTGTACCAAACGGCACTTTTCCGCCCGCAATGACATAAGCGAGTTTTTTCGCGATCTTAAAATCATGCTCAGATATATAGCCGGACAGCTTCATCTGCTCAGCGCCAAGCAAGAGTGCCGCATAACCGGTTTCTCCCGGCACCTTGACCTTTTCTTTTACAGGCGGCCGCCAGCCGGTATCGTATAAAGATGCGGCCAGCTGCTTCGCATCGTATAACAGGTGGTCTTGATTCACGCTGATGTGATCCGTTTCTTTTAAAATGTTCATCTCACGAGCCTCTTGGGCGGAAGCGGACACTTTCGCCATCGCGATTGTTTCAAATGTTTTCATTGCCGCATTCATCGGATCATGGCCGCGGCGAAGATGGTTGATGTACAGCTCTTTGTTACCTCCTCCGCCAGGGATGAGGCCGACACCGGATTCCACAAGTCCCATATAGGCTTCGCTTGCCGCTTGAATGCGCGCCGCCGGCAGGCATGCTTCCGTTCCTCCGCCGAGCGTCATGCCAAATGGCGCGGCGACGACCGGTTTCGCACTGTATTTGATCTTCATCATCGTCTCCTGAAAACGGCGGATCACAAAATCAACTTCCAAAAAGTTGTCGTCTTGGACTTCCATTAAGATCATGGCGAGATTCGCGCCGACGCAGAAATTTTTACCTTGATTGCCGATGACAAGCCCCTTGTAATTCCGTTCTGTTTCCTCTAATCCTTTGTGGATCATTTGAATGATATCGAGGCCGATCGCATTGCTTTTCGAATGAAATTCAAGAAGGGCCACATCATCTCCAAGATCAATTAAGCTTGCTCCGCTGTTTTTCGCAATCACGCCTTTTGTTTCTTTAAGTGCTTGTAAATGAATTCGTTTTTTGTTTTCTTTCACGGCTCTGTATTCGCCGCGGTCATAATAAAATACCGTTCCGTTCTCTTTGATGTAGAAGGTTTCATTTCCTTTGTCCAGCATCTCTTTTATCCAGCCAGGCATATCTGCTCCAAGCTGCTCAAGCTTTTCCGCTGACTGCTTGAGGCCGATGGCATCCCACATTTCAAAAGGGCCCAGTTCCCAGCCGAATCCCCACTTCATGGCTTGGTCAATCGCATGAATATCATCGGCAATCTCGCCAAGCAGCTCGGCTGAGTAAAGCAGGGTTTGAGAAGTGATATTCCACAGCAAACGGCCGGCCCTGTCATCCGAATAAATAAGCGCTTTCATTTTGGCTTTTGTCCCTTTTGCCTGTTTTGCCGCTTCAAGTGCCGGTGATTTCATTTTTGTCCGCTCGCCGTAAGTAAGCGTCACTGGGTCAAGCTCATAAATCGTTTTTCCTTCTTTTTTATAAAAGCCTTGGCCGGCCTTGCTTCCGATCCACCCTTTTTCCAGCATATCGTTCATGAAGCTTGGAAGGCGAAACACTTCTTTTTCATCGCCATCAGCTTTGTCATACACATTTCGGGCAACGTGGGCGAATGTATCGAGACCGACCACATCAAGCGTTCTAAAGGTAGCGCTTTTCGGCCTGCCGATCAGCGGTCCTGTGATCGAATCAACCTCCCCGACCTGATAACCGCCTTTCAGCATTTCTTGGACTGTCACGAGAAGCCCGTAAGTCCCGATGCGGTTTGCGATAAAGTTCGGTGTGTCCTTTGCTGTAACAACGCCTTTCCCGAGGACATTTTCTCCGAAAGCTGTCATAAACTTTAAAATATCAGGATCCGTTTCCTTAATCGGAATGATCTCTAGCAGCTTTAAATAGCGTGCGGGATTAAAAAAATGCGTTCCGAGAAAATGGGCTTTAAAATCATCCGACCGGCCTTCAGCCATTTCCTGCACTGATATGCCGGATGTGTTGCTTGAGACGATGCTTCCAGTCTTTCGATGTTCATCCACAAGAGCGAAAATTTTCTTTTTGACTTCAAGGTTTTCGACAACGACCTCAATAATCCAATCTGCTTCTTTCAGTTTTTCTGCATCATCCTCCAGATTGCCAGGTGTAATATAGGAGGTATTTTTCGCTGATGTGAGGGGAGCGGGCTTTTGTTTCAGCAGTTTTTTCATCGCCTGCCGGCTCAGCCTGCTGCGCACCTCCGGACTGTCCTTCGTCAGCCCCCTTTTTTCCTCTTCCTTTGTCAAATCGTTCGGCACAATATCTAGCAGCAGGACAGGAATTCCGATGTTAGCCAAATGCGCCGCAATCCCGGAACCCATTACCCCCGATCCTAAAACGGCTGCCTTCCGAATGTGTTTGTGCATGAGATATCCCCCTTGAACATTGAATGAATAGTCATTCATTTTTTGACTAAAAAAAATGAAACCCGTTTCTTCTTTCATCTTAAAAGATTTCCGGTTCGACTTCAATAGCTAATTTGTTATTTTTTTGTATGAAGCCTATAAAAGTCGGGCAACTTAAGCCCGGAGGTGAAGGGAATGGTACGAGAGAAAAAAAATCCGTCTTCAGCGGCAGTCAGCGCGGCGAGCGTAAAGGGAGATGCCGGTCCGACTCAGCATTACGGCGGCGGAAAACGGACAAGTCAAAATCAGCAGTATAAAAAACATAACATGGAACAATCATAATGCAGCTGCTTCCCGCGGCTGCTTTCACTTTTTCAAAATTCCTTTTAACACAAACGCTGCATTGGCAGGCCGTTCGGCAATTCTTCTCATAAAGTAGCTGAACCAGTCCGTTCCATATGGGACATACACACGCATTCTGTAGCCTTCCTTGGCGAGTTCCTTCTGACGCTCCGGCCTGATGCCGTATAGCATTTGAAACTCAAATTGCGACGCGGGGATTTGATGTTCGGCGACGAGCTGTTTCGTAAATGCAATGATGTCATCGTCATGTGTGGCGACAGCCGTGTAGTTCCCGCTTAACAACTGCAGCTTTATTAAGCTCTGAAAATGAAGGTCCGTTCCTCTTTTGTCGGGAAACGCTACGGCCGCAGATTCTTTATAAGCGCCTTTTACAAGTCTGAGATTCGGCTTTAAGTCCCGCATCTTTCTGATATCTTCTGCCGCCCGGTACAGATACGCCTGAATGACCGTGCCGAGCTTCTCAAATTCCTGTTTGCATTGCCTGTAAATAGAAAGTGTCTGTTCATAATGGGAATAGTCTTCCATATCAATGGTAACAGCAACATCATATTGCTTCGCAACGGAAAGAATGGCGCGCAAATGAGTAAGAGCAAGTTCTTCTGAAAGATCGAGCCCGATTGAGGTCAGCTTAAGTGAAAGCTCTGAGTCCAATTGATGTTCGGCAATGGCTTGAATGGCTTTCTTGCATTCCTCTGCGACTTGGTTTGCTTCTTTTTCCGAAGCTGCATACTCGCCTAAATAATCAATTGTTGCACACAAACCGGATCTGTTTAGCCTTTTGACGGTCTTAACCGCCGATTCAATCGTATCCCCTGCGACAAACCTTCGTGCTCCAAGCCGCGTTCCGTATGCTTTTGCGAACTTGGTAAGTGTTTTATTTTGAGATAAGAATAAAAACACATGTCTCAACATCCGACTCCCTCCCGCCGTCATCTTCAAAACCCTGTATATAACTCCCAGTCTGAAGGAAACTATAAAATGAACAGAAACCAAAGGAGGATCACAATGGATAATCAGCAGCAATCTCAAATGCCGCCTTCCGTTATTTCGACAAAGGATCATTTGTATCTCAATGACATGCTGAACTGGAATTTGCTCGCGATGAAAAAAGCGCATTTCATGGCGCAGCAGTGCCAGGATCAAACGTTAAAGCAAGAACTCGACCGCGTCGGACACATGCATCATGATCACTACCAAAGAATATTAAAACATCTGCAGCCAGGCCAGCAGCAGTCCGGCTACATCCAATAAGGAGGCGCCAGAATGAATCAGCAAAATCAAAAAATCAGCAACCCGCAGACACCTGTACCGACAACATCGGAAATGAATGACAGAGATTTCGTCAACGAATTGCTGACAACTGAAAAATACATGACAACAGCTTATTGCACTGCCTTGCACGAATTCAGCCACGAGTCTCTTTATCAGGATATTCAATCCATTTTTGATGAGTCACAAAAAGCGCAAAGAAAACTATATGATCTCATGTTCCAATATGGATGGTATTCTGTTGAAGCGGAGGATGCACAAAAGCTGCAGCAGTCCTATCAAAAATTCCAGCAGACCATTCAGCAGCAGTCTCCTTATCAGCAATAACAACATTAGTAAAAAGGATACGATGTTCTATCGGGCATCTATCCTTTTTTTGTGTAAAATCAGTTGACTTTTCATTTACGCTTATTTATATTTAATAAGCATTAACTATTTTGTCATTAAAATATATATACAGTGTATGTAACAGAGGGGAAATGAATATGAAGAGTGCGGATCAGTTAATGTCCGATATTCAATTATCGCTTCAGGCGCTCTTTCAAAAGATACAGCCTGAAATGCTGGAAAGCATGGAGAAACAAGGTGTCACCCCAGCGCAGCTGTTTGTGCTGGCCAGCCTAAAGAAACACGGCAGCCTCAAAATTTCTGAAATTGCCGAGCGTATGGAGGTGAAGCCAAGCGCGGTGACGCTGATGGCAGATCGCCTTGAACAAAAAAATCTTATCGCCAGAACACACAACACAAAAGACAGGCGAGTGATTGATCTCAGTCTTACTGACGAAGGAGACAGAAAGTTCGAGGAGGTTTTGGCAGGCAGAAAGGCCATTATGGCGCGCTACCTTTCCTTTTTGACGGAGGAGGAAATGCTGCAGGCGGCGCATATTACTGCAAAGCTCGCACAAGCAGCAGAAACGGATGAAAAGCAAAACATGAAAAGAGGAAACGGATGAAAATGAGTAAAGAAGGCAAACAATCAAAACGAACGTTATTAATAACAGGCTTAATTATTGCCATGTTTTTTTCAGCCCTTGACGGTACTATTGTCGGAACGGCCATGCCGAAAATTGTCGGTGATCTGGGCGGTTTGAGCATGATGACCTGGCTGACAACGGCATATTTGTTAACATCAACAACCATTGTTCCAATTGCCGGTAAACTGGCTGATTTATTGGGACGCCGCATTGTCTATGTATCAGGTTTAATTATTTTCATGGCAGCTTCTGCTTTGTGCGGAATGGCCAACAACATGACGGAATTGATTATCTTCCGTGGACTGCAGGGAATCGGCGGAGGCATCATGATGCCGATGGCGATGATTGTCATCGGTGACTTGTTCACAGGAAAACAGCGTGCTAAATTCCAAGGTGTCTTTGGCGCAATTTACGGGCTGGCTTCAGTGATTGGGCCGCAAATCGGCGGCTGGATTGTAGACTCGTTAAACTGGAAATGGGTTTTCTATATTAACCTGCCAGTCGGAATTATTGCGGTTATTTTTATTGCCAGGGGATTACAGGGACGCCAGCAGACTGGGCCGATCAACTTCGATATCGCTGGTATTTTCACAATGATTGTGGGTGTGGTCAGCCTCCTGCTCGCCTTAAGCTTTGGCGGAAAAGATTATGCATGGGATTCATGGCAGATTCTTGGGTTGTTCGCTCTCGCACTGATCGGCATTGTCAGCTTTATCATCGTAGAATCAAAAGCAAAAGAGCCAATCCTGCCAATGTATTTATTTAAAAACAGAACATTTACATTTCTAAACTTGATCGGCTTCTTTATGAGTATCGGTATGTTTGGCGCCATTACGTTTGTTCCTTTCTTTATGCAAGGAATTGTCGGTGTAAGTGCGTCTGAATCGGGTACAATTATGACACCGATGATGATTTCTATGATTATCACAAGTATCATCGGCGGACAGCTTGTTTATAAAATCGGGATTAAACCGCAAATCATTGCAGGCATGCTGGTTATGGCCGGCGGATTCCTGCTGTTAACGACATTGGATCTCGACACGAGCAAGCTTGTCGCTACATCTTTTATGGCGATTATTGGTCTGGGAATGGGTCTTGTTATGCCGATTCTGACATTGGCTTTACAGGAAAGCTTTTCGAAGGAGGAGCTTGGAGTTGTCACTTCATCCAGCCAATTCTTCCGTTCTATCGGCGGAACATTCGGCATTACCATGCTGGGAGCCGTAATGAATGCGAGATCAGGAAATCTATTAACAGATAAATTGGTTCCATATTTAGACTCTCTTCCGGCACAGGCAAGCTCGTTTGCCGCCCAGCTAAAGGGTATGATTGATACAAATCCGCAAGGGCTGCTGCAATCACTGTTCAGTCCGGACGCGGTCAAACAAATCCCTGCGGCTTTCTCATCCCATATTGTGCCGATTTTAAAAACATCGTTGATGGATTCGCTCCACAGCGTGTTTTATACGGGCCTGATCTTTATCGCAGTCGGAGCCGTATTCACCTTGTTCTTAAAACCTATCAAGCTATCAAATAAGAAAGCGGAAGACCAACAAGAAAAAGAGAAGGCGGCAAAAGCCGTTGAATCACCTTCCCATTAATAGAGCACCCCGCGGGTATCAATCCGCGGGGTTTTTTATTCAATCATCTGGGCTCTTCCATTTCCGAAAGACCAATCCTCAGCCTGATTTCCGGCCAGCATGATAAACACATCTTCTTTTCTGACACCAAGCTCGGAATGAATCCGGCTCGCGATTGAGCGGTAAAGTGCTTTTTTCTGTTCAGTTGTTCTTGACTGTTTCAGTGTAAAATGAATGTATATCAGTTCATCAGTACGCTCGACTTGGAGATAAAATGGATCATAAAAAAATTCGCTTTTTTCATATTGTCTGATGACTTGAAAATAGTCATCTTCCGGCACATTGATTTCTTCAATCATCGATTGGTGGACAGTCCTGCTCAGTTTTTGAAGCCACGCTTCGCTTCTTCCCGACCGTAAATGAATCTGTACAAATGGCATCTCCCTGCACCCCTTTCTTTACAGCGTCTGTCCGCTGTCAATTGTGATAATTTGGCCTGTGAGTGATTCCTGTTCAATTAGTGAACAAATCAATTTGGCAACATCATCTGGTTCAGCAATACACTGCAGCGGCAAAGAGCCGATCATGCTTTTCATTTTTTCTTCCCGGCCAGCCCACCATCTCGTTGCCACAGCTCCTGGTGCTACACCGCTCACTCTGATTTCAGGCGCTAAGGCGTGGGCCAATGATTTCGTTAAACCGTGCACCGCCGATTTTGATACTGCATAAGGCATAGATGAGCCGGCACCAGTTACCCCTGCGATGCTGCCGACGTTTACGATCGCCCCGGCCTTGCTTTTCTTCATGAACGGAGCCACTGCCCGCGCGCAGAAAAACATCCCTTTCACATTGACGGCATACAGCTCATCCCATATGTCTTCTGTCGCAGCCTCAAGATTATCCATTGGAATATGCCGTGTAATGCTGGCATTGTTGACTAAAATATCAATCGGGCCGTATGTTTTCACGATTGATTGAACCATATCCTGCACGTCGCTGTTTTTGGATACATCTGCTTGGATGGCGAAGGCTTGCCCGCCAGCTTTTCGAATCTTTTCCACTGTTTCCTCCGCTTCTGATTGCGAGCGTGAATAATTCACCGCCACAATCGCCCCGCGCTTTGCCAATTCCATACTGGCTGCTTTTCCGATTCCTGTGCCGCCCCCCGTTACGAGAGCTATTTTGTTCAAGACATTCATTGCCGCCACTCCTTACTGTTGACTAAAGTATATTTCTGATTCCATTGTAATCCAGCTTTGATGTTACGTATAATGATTGTTAAAGATACTAGATATCACTTAGATTGATAGCAAACGAACGGAGGAGTTCAAAATGGAAAGCGGAGATTTACGTGTGTTTCAAATGGTAGCTCGTGAAGGAACCATTACGAAAGCAGCCCTGCAGCTTGGCTATGTACAATCGAATGTCACGGCCAGAATTCAGCAATTGGAAGCTGAGCTGGGTACCACACTGTTTTTGCGCCATAATCGGGGCATGACACTTTCTGCAAGCGGAAAATTGCTGCTGGACTACGCAAATAAAATTATCGGCCTGCTTGATGAAGCGTCTAAAGCGCTCTCATCCTCCGCAGAACCAAGCGGGCCGCTTATGATCGGCTCCACTCAGACAACCGCCGCGGTAAGGCTTCCAAAGCTCCTGGCATCTTATTATGAAGAACATCCAAACGTCCAGCTATCTTTAACAACAGGACATACGCAATTTCTCCTTGATAAAGTTCTTCGTTATGAATTGGATGGCGCGTTTATCGGATGCGAATGCCATCATCCTGAGCTCGAATCCTATCCTGCGTTTGAAGAAGAACCAGTAGTTGTTTCGGCTGCCTCCGTGCCCGATGTTGAGGAAGCCATCACAAAGCCGATTCTCGTTTACAGCACAGGCTGTTCGTATCGAGAAACACTTGAAAAATGGCTGCGTTCCGTCGGTGTCACACAGCCGGTCATTATGGAATTTGGGACGCTTGAAGCAATTATCGGCGGAGTTACAGCAGGTCTTGGCATCTCGTTGCTGCCAAGAACGGTTGTGCAGAAACATGAAGCAGAAGGATCAATTCGATTGTACCCGCTGCCTGAAGCGCTCAGCCAGATGAAAACAGAGTTTATTGTTCGAAAAGATTCGTTTATCAGCAGCGCGCTGAGAACCTTTATGGATTCCTTTACGCCAGATAAAACGGCTGAATCACAAAAAAGCAGTCTGCAATAATGAACAGACTGCTTTTTGGCTATTGTTTGTTTCGATGCGCTTCATTTAATTCCTTAATATGCTGAATGATCTCTTTAATGCCCTGCTTTGCATCAGGGTATGTCGCATTCCAATGCTTAGCGAGCGGAGGCATGCTTTTGGCTATATGGGTGTACAAAATCCATTGCTTCACTTCTTCTTTTAGCTCATCGTTTGTCTCACCAAGCAGAAGCTCAGTATACTTCTCCAGCAATCCATCCAGCTGCTCCTGAAGTTTTTGTTCCATTTGCCATCTTCCTTTCGAAAAAACAGCAAGGAGCTTTCTCAATTGAAAGCTCCTTCGCTGCGTTATTTATCCATGCGATGTGAAAGCCGCTTCCTGGACAATGCATCTGCCCCTGCCATGAGGAATGCAAAGAGGCGTTCCGAAGAGCGGGTCCTGTGTAACCTGACAGTTCATAGAAAATACATTTTGCACAAGATCACAAGTGATGACCTCTTCCGGACGGCCTTCTGCATAAATCCGTTTATCTTTTATGGCCACAAGATGATGCGCATAGCGGCACGCCAAGTTTAAGTCATGGAGTACCATAACAATCGTCCGGCCTTCCTTTTCATTCAGCTCAAACAGCAAATCAAGAATTTCAATTTGATGCGTCATGTCTAAATACGTCGTCGGCTCGTCAAGAAGGATGATATCCGTTTCCTGGGCAAGCGTCATCGCAATCCAAGCCCGCTGGCGCTGTCCGCCTGACAAAGAATCAACGGCGCGGTCAGCCATGTCCTCAAGCTTTGTTGCTTTAAGCGCTCTTTCAACTGCTTCCTCATCCTCTTTTGACCACTGCTTCAGCCAGTTTTGGTAAGGATATCTTCCTTGCTTCACCAGCTGATGCACCGTCAGCCCCTCAGGAGCCGAAGGACCTTGAGGCAGGATTGCGAGCTCTTTTGCGACTTCCTTCGTCGGAAGCTTGGCAATCGCTCTTCCTTCCAGCAGCACTGAACCGCCTCTCGGCTTCATCAGGCGCGCTAATGAACGTAAAAGTGTCGATTTTCCGCAGCCATTGCTGCCAATAAATACGGTAATTTCACCTTTGGGAATTGTTAAATTCAACTCATCAATAATAACGGCATCCCCGTATCCTAAGCTCAGCGTTTCTGTAGAAATTGCACTCATACCCATAACCGCTCCTTTTTGCTGGCTTTTTAGCAGCACTATGTATTGCACGTTTTCTATATACATGCTTTTAAGTCAATTATCATCAATGCAAGTGATTCCGATATTCAGCCATTTGATATGGTCATATATCCCTCATTGTAGCAGAAAACACTGACTTTGAAAATCATTTTCAATTAGTTTTATGGACATAATTGACGTTTATGGGTTTTTTATCACAAGATTACTTCTTGATTTCTCTGATGGAGCCGTCCTTCAGCTTCAATTTTAAATCGATATGATCATAATGACTGTCCAGATTAAATGCTGCCAGCACACTGTGTATCACTTCTGTTTCAGCCATTTGGTCTGTTACGGAAAGCTCGCTCAAAATCATTTTCATCTCATCCAATGCTTCTTCTCCCTCCTGATTGACACCGGAGAGCTTATCCTGTATTTCCGCTTTTTCCTGAGTTCCGTTCTTTGTATAGATTCCTTCATAACGGTTATGCTCACCATCCCCGTAGCTCACACGAAGCGAAAAATTACTGTAGGGAACGGACTTCAGCTGGGTGACGGCTGTATTTTCTCCTTCTGCCTGCTGCTGGTCTTCATTGAAACGGCAGCCCGCAATCAGAACCACTGCGAGACATACAGCCCCGGCTGCTCTGATCAAATGCATATGTTTCCCCCCTGTAGGATTCCATTTATTTTAGGTATATCCAGAGAATGAAATCCTCATTCAGAGAAGAATTGAAAAAGCCGGGGCATTTAACGCCACGGCTTGGTTCTTTAAGATTCGGTCATTTGCAAAAAGGTTTCGGCGTCACGCACAGCCAGCTTGATGGCATTCTCCCAGAAATCGCGCTTCGTAATGTCAGCACCCAAATGCTTCATCGCCAAATCCTCCACTGTCATAGAAGCAGTATCGCGCAATAGCGCCATATACTTCTCTTCAAATGCGTTTTTTTCTTCAAGCGCCAGCGCGTAAATGCCAAGAGAAAACAGGTAGCCGAATGTATAAGGGAAATTGTAAAACGGCACCCTCGTGATGTGAAAGTGAAGTTTTGATGCCCAAAAAAGCGGATGATATTCTTCTAACGCATTGCAGTATGCCTCTCTTTGCGCCTCTTCCATCAGCTCATTCAAGCGGCTGGCCGGTACCACTCCCCGCTTTCGTTCCTCGTAGAATCTCGTTTCGAATAGAAATCTTGCGTGAATGTTCATGAAGAACGCAACACTTCTTTGCACTTTATCCTCCAGAAGAACAAGCTTTTCTTCCTTGGTCTCGGCCTGCTGGACAGTCGCGTCCGCCACTATCATCTCTGCAAACGTTGAAGCTGTTTCTGCAACGTTCATGGCGTAGGAGCGGTTTAACGGCCTGACGTTGAGCATTGCTTCCTGATGGAACGCGTGCCCGAGTTCATGCGCAAGGGTAGAGACATTTGAGGCGCTGCCCGAAAATGTCATGAAAATCCGGGATTCCCCGCTGTCCGGAAAGCTAGTGCAAAAGCCACCGACTCTTTTTCCGCTCCTGTCTTCCGCCTCAATCCAGCCGTCCCGAAACGCTTTTTCAGTGAATGAGGACAGCTTTTTGCCAAACGTTGAAAACTGGCTGGTAATGATATTTGCGGCTTCATCATACGAATAGACCTTTCCGTCAGAACCGATCGGTGCCTCAACATCGTACCAGCTGAGTTTTTCAAGGCCGAGCATGGATGCTTTCCGGTTCAAAAACTGAACGAACGGCTTCTTGTTTTCAGTGATGACCTGCCACATCGTATCAAGTGTTTCTTTTTTCATCCTGTTGATTTGCAGCGGTTCCTTCAGGACATTCTCCCAGCCACGCGCTTTATAGGTTTCAAGCCGGAATCCCGCCAAATGATTCAGCGTGCTGCTGAAAAGATCCTGCTTGCTCTCCCAAGCTTGGCGGAAACGTTCATATACTGTTTTTCTGACAACACGGTCTTGATGGTCCATCATATTCTCCGCCTGACCGACAGACAATTGCTTGTTTTCACCGTTTTCCTCATACGGGATCGTCATTTTCCCGACAACCATATTGTATAAGTCACTCCAAGCGTGATATCCGTCCACCGCAAGGTTTCCAATCAGTTTTTCTTTACCTGGGCTAAGCTTTTCGGCAACCCTCTGTCTTCTTTCATTTAATATGTAAGATACATCGCGTAATCCCGGTTTTGTTAACAACTCATTCCACACATCTTGATCAATGTCTACAAGTTTATGATCTAATGTAACGAGCGACGATTGAAAATCTGCGGAAAGCCGGTTCATGAGTGCCTGATGCTCTATAGCCTTTTGATCATTGATATTCTGGGCCTGGAGGCAGGCAACAAACGCGCCGGCCTGCTGAAGCTTGACGGATGTCTGTTCGAATAAATCAAGCAACGCGGTCAGCCCTTTAGCCTCTTCAGGCGATTCAGGCACCTGAAACGCATCAGTCCTGTCTTGAAATGCACGCAGACTTTGTGACAGCTTCTCAATATATCCTTTGAATTCTTCCGATTGGCTCCCGCCCTTAAAAAATGAATCAAGATCCCATCTTTGGCCTACCCCTTGCAGCGCCATATCACAAAACCCCTTTCCTTCTTTTGTTCTATTATAGAACAATTCTGAATTGTTGTATAAAAATTTCTTTTTACAGACGTCATTTCCTGTTCAAGATTGTACAATAGCTATAGCAGTTTAATAGGAGGTATAGGATGAATAAAAAAATAGCCATCGTAACAGGAGCGTCCAGCGGCTTCGGTCTGCTGGCAGCTGTAAAGCTTGCCCGATCATTTTTCGTGATAGCCACATCAAGACAGCCTGAAAAAGCGGAACAGCTTCGGGAATTGGCTGCAGCACACAATGTGTCTGATTCCATTCTCATTACAGCTCTCGATGTCACCGATGAACAATCTATAGTCTCATTCGGAAAAGCCGTTAGTGCTTACGCCCCGATCGACTTACTCGTTAACAACGCCGGAACGGCTTATGGAGGTTTTGTCGAGGATGTGCCGATGGAACATTTCAGACAACAATTTGAAACGAACGTCTTCGGAGTGATCCATGTGACAAAAACCGTGCTGCCTTACATAAGAAAGCATGGCGGCGCAAAGATTATAAACGTGAGCAGCATCAGCGGACTGACCGGATTCCCAGCGCTGTCACCATATGTTTCTTCTAAGCATGCATTGGAAGGTTTTTCTGAAAGCCTGCGTATCGAGCTGCTTCCGTTCGGTATCGAAACCGCTTTGATCGAGCCGGGCTCATACAAGACATCGATCTGGTCAACGTCATTATCAAATTTTATGTCGGTGCCTGCTGACGATTCAGCCTATCATCAATACTATAAAAAGATCCTTTCCTACGTTGAAAAAAACGGAGAAGAAAGCGGAGATCCCCAAGAGGTTGCCGACCTCATTTATCAATTGGCAACAAAACAGCATATCAAGAAATTGCGATACCCGATCGGAAAGGGCATCAAGCTCACCCTGCTGTTCCGATCGCTTTTTCCTTGGTCTGCGTGGGAGTCTATCCTGAAGAAAAAGCTATTCAGCTGATCTAAATTATAATTATTATAATTTAGTATTGATTTTTATTTAGTATATGATATAATTAAGTCAACAGATCACAAGGAGGACGTTATCTTATGAAAACTGAAAACGCAAAAACAAATCAAACATTAGTTGAGAATTCAATGAACACACAATTATCAAACTGGTTTCTTTTATACTCTAAGCTCCACCGTTTTCATTGGTATGTGAAAGGGCCTCATTTCTTTACATTGCACGAGAAATTTGAAGAACTTTATGACCATGCGGCTGAAACAGTGGATACCATCGCTGAGCGCCTGCTGGCGATTGGCGGACAGCCTGTTGCCACAGTGAAAGAATACACTGAGCATGCATCTATCACAGACGGCGGAAACGAAACATCAGCTTCAGAAATGGTACAAGCATTGGTAAACGACTACAAACAAATCAGCAGCGAATCTAAATTTGTGATCGGCCTGGCTGAAGAAAATCAAGACAATGCGACAGCGGACTTGTTTGTCGGATTAATTGAAGAAGTTGAAAAACAAGTGTGGATGCTTTCCTCTTACTTAGGATAAAAAAAGCTGAACCCTATTTGGGTTCAGCTTTTTGTTTTTTCTTAGCTTGAACTGCTTTCTGTCTGCTTGGTCAGTGTCGCGTTCAACGTTTTCGTTTTTCCCTTTCGCAGCACTTGGATTGTTGTTTTATCTCCGACTTTTAAGTCTTTGTAAAGGATCTGACGGATATCCGCACTGCTTTCCACGTCTTTACCGTTTAGTTTGACAATGACATCCTCAGATTTAATACCTGCTTTTTCTGCCGGCGAATTTGCTTGAACTTCTTTTACATAAACACCTTTGCCCAATTGATCTCCAAACAGGCCGAGCGTATTTTCCTGATAGGTTTCAGGAACTTGTGACATGTCAATCATCTGCACGCCTAAAAACGGACGGTCCACCTTCCCGTTTTGCAGCAGCTGGTCAACAATCGGCTCGACATCATTGCTTGGGATCGCAAATCCAAGTGATTCCACGCCGCTTTCACTCACCTTCAAGCTGTTGATGCCGATGACCTGGCCGCTTGCATTGATTAATGGGCCTCCGCTGTTCCCCGGATTGATCGCTGCATCGGTTTGCAGCACGTTCATTTCCACCGTCCCTTGTGTTGTATCCACATCAATTGTCCGGTTCAGTCCGCTAATGATGCCTTGTGTCACCGTACCGGAAAACTGCTGTCCGAGCGGGTTACCGATAGCGATTACCTTTTCGCCAGTGCGCAGCTGTGAAGAATCACCAAAGCTCGCCACTTTTTTGACGTTCTTGCTGCTGATTTCCAAAACTGCCAAATCAGTAATGGTATCGCTGCCGACAAGCTTGGCAGTTTCCGTTTCTCCGTTGTATAGCGTAACAGTCAGCTTGTTCGCGCCTTCAACGACATGGTTGTTTGTAATGATATACGCTTTATCACTGTCTTTTTTGAAAATAACACCTGACCCGGTTCCGCTTTCACTTTCTGAGCTGGAGCCTCCTCCCGTGCCGAATGTGTTATTTTGAGAGGTTTGGATATTTGAGATTCCGACAATCGTAGGCTCTAAATCCTCTACCATATCAGCGATGTTTGATGCGTTCGTTATCGGCGCCGTTGTAAAATTATCAGACTGCACCTGTTTATTTGCGGAAGCGGTCTCGGTCGCCTGATTTTGGTCTGACGGCAGATAAGGCGCGATGCCAAGCATGAGGCCCCCGCCGATAATACCGCCTAAAATCGGGCTCAGCCATGCGGCTCTCCGTTTCTTTTCTTTTTTCACAGCCGTTTCTTGCTTTTCCATTTCTAAAGCAGAAGCCGTTTCCTGCCGTCCCGCTTCATACGACACAGGCGCGTCAAGCAATTCTTGTTCAGAATGTCCAATCAGCTTCTGGTTTTCTGTATTCTGCTGTTCTGTATGTGAAGGTTCAGTTTGATGTTGATCGTTTTGGCCATCACGTCGATAATCCATGTTCTTACACTCCTTTAACGGTTATTCATTTATCGTTACATATTCATCGCATGTACAAGTTCAATTGTCCCAATAATGAGGAGAAAAGCAAAGCACCAAAATAGAATATGTTTGATCATCCTACATCTTCCTCGCTCTTTTTCTCTTCCTTTCTTCCCTTATACATATCATAAACAAACATTGTGGGATAAAAATGAAAAGAATATGTGAAATTATGAAAATTGCCTGCCGTATGTTAAAACTAGTTTATAATGACGTTGAAAGGATGTGAAGTGCCTTGTCATACACCATTTATCTAGTTGAAGATGAGGATAACCTGAATGAACTGCTGACGAAGTATTTAGAGAATGAGGGCTGGAACATTACATCTTTTACGAAAGGTGAAGACGCCAGAAAGAAAATGACACCGTCTCCCCACCTATGGATTCTCGATATCATGCTGCCGGATACCGACGGCTATACATTAATAAAAGAAATCAAGGCGAAAGATCCTGACGTGCCGGTCATTTTTATTTCCGCCCGAGATGCGGATATTGACAGAGTGCTTGGCTTAGAGCTTGGCAGCAATGACTACATTTCAAAGCCGTTTCTGCCGCGGGAGCTGATTATCCGTGTGCAAAAGCTGCTGCAGCTCGTATATAAGGAAGCTCCTCCTGTACAGAAAAATGAAATTGCCGTCTCCTCGTATCGGGTCGCTGAAGACGCCCGCGAGGTCTATGACGAAAACGGGAATATCATCAATTTGACGTCAAAGGAATTTGATCTGCTGCTATTATTTATCCATCATAAAGGGCATCCGTACTCTCGTGAGGATATCCTCCTAAAAGTGTGGGGACATGACTACTTCGGAACAGACCGGGTCGTTGATGATCTCGTCCGGAGACTGCGCAGAAAGATGCCTGAATTGAAGGTGGAGACGATTTACGGTTTCGGCTACAGGATGATGTCATCATGAAAAACAAGCCGCTCGCGTTTCAGATATGGGTTGTCATATCCGGCATCCTGTTAGCGATATCGATTTTACTGCTTGTGTTATTTTCAAACACGCTGCGTGATTTTTTCACTAATGAAACGTATACGACGATTGAAAATGAGCAGCATGTTCTGACAGAGTACCGCCTGCCAGGTTCGATTGAAAGGCGCTATTACAGCGAGGAGGCGACGGCGCCGACAACTGTCCGCTCCGTACAGCACGTGCTCCTTCCTGAAAATGAAGAGGCTTCTTCAGACAAGGATTTAAGCATTCTGTCATCTTCATTTATCCACAAGGTGTACAAGCTGGCTGATAAGCAGGAAGCTAAAAAGAAACGTTACAGCGCCGACGTCAATGGAGAGAAAGTGTTTTTTGTCATTAAAAAGGGACTTTCCGTCAATGGACAATCAGCGATGATGCTCTCTTACGCGCTTGATTCTTATCGGGACGATTTGGCCTATACCTTGTTCAAACAGCTTCTGTTTATTATAGCTGTCGTCATTTTATTAAGCTGGATTCCGGCTATTTGGCTTGCAAAGTATTTATCAAGGCCTCTTGTATCATTTGAAAAACACGTCAAACGGATTTCTGAACAGGATTGGGATGACCCAGTAAAAGTGGACCGGAAAGATGAAATCGGCAAATTGGGCCATACCATCGAAGAGATGCGCCAAAAGCTTGTGCAAAAGGATGAAACAGAAAGAACTCTATTGCAAAATATCTCTCATGATTTAAAAACGCCGGTCATGGTCATCAGAGGCTATACACAATCAATTAAAGACGGGATTTTTCCTAAAGGAGACCTTGAAAACACTGTAGATGTTATTGAATGCGAAGCCCTTAAGCTGGAGAAAAAAATAAAGGATTTATTATATTTAACGAAGCTGGATTATTTAGCGAAGCAAAAAGTGCAGCACTACATGTTCAGTATTGTGGAAGTGACAGAAGAAGTCATCGAACGATTGAAATGGGCGCGGAAAGAACTATCGTGGGAAATTGATGTAGAAGAGGATATTTTGATGCCGGGCGATCCGGAGCAATGGAACAAACTCCTCGAAAACATTCTGGAAAATCAAATCCGCTATGCTGAGACAAAAATAGAAATCAGCATGAAACAAGATGATCGAAATATCGTGATCACCATTAAAAATGACGGTCCGCATATTGAAGATGAGATGCTCTCCAGCCTCTATGAGCCTTTTAATAAAGGGAAGAAAGGCGAATTCGGCATTGGTCTAAGCATCGTAAAACGAATTTTAACTCTTCATAAGGCATCTATCTCAATTGAAAATGACAAAACGGGTGTAACGTACCGCATAGCAGTGCCAAAATAGACTGTAGATGTTTTGCAGTCTATTTTTTTATGTGAAAGAATAGCCGTTAAAATCTCTGTAATTTGTTTTGAGCGGCTGTTTGCATTGATGAACCCATTTTTTCTCTGACAAGGTCTGCTTCGGATATTTGACTTTCTCCACTTTGATTCCTCTGTTTCGCAAGCGGCTGATCATTTCGTCCAATTCTCTCATTCTAGATTCACCCTTTCGCTTGAGCTTTGACCATTCGGTCATCTCAATTTATAATATAAATAATACATGATAAAAAAACAAGTTACAATAAGGTTAATTTTATAACAGACGGTGTGACTATATGGTCATATCCTAGCAGGCCTCCGGGCTCCGAAAGGGTGGAACCATTGAAGGAAAAAGAAAAACTGATTATTGAAACAGCCTTAAAACTATTTGCCCAAAAAGGATACAACTCAACATCAGTCCAGGAAATCGCAAAAGAATGCAAAATATCTAAAGGCGCTTTTTATATTTATTTTCCTTCGAAAGAAGCGCTTCTTCTCTCTATGCTGAACTACTATTATGATAAAACGTTTACCCGAATTTTAAATATTAAAACGAAGGGCGACAGCCCCAGAACGGCTTACCGTAAACAGCTGACCGTCCTCTATGAAAACATTCTTGAACACAAAGATTTTATCAGCATGCAGTTGAAGGAGGGTTCTCTGCCTTACACAGAAGAAGTGGAGCAATGCGCAAAAAAAATCCGCCAGTCCTCACTTCAATTTCATATCGACAGCCTGCTGAACATCTATGGAAAAAAAGCGGAACCGTACACTGCTGAGCTTTGTTTTTTAATAGAGGGCATCAGCCAGATTTACCTGGAATGCATGATTTTGCTCGGGTACACTGTGAAGCCGTCTCAATTAGCTGATATCATTATGAATCGAATTGATGATATGGTAAAAGGCATGTCTGAACGAAACGATAAGCCTTTCATCACATTGGAAGAGGCGAGCTCTTTATTCGGGCCTCTTACGCACGGACGGCCTGACCCGCTGACTGAATCGATTGTGAAAAGCCTACGTGACAAAATTAACAGCTTAAACACAAACTCCTCTCTTGAATTATCGGAGAGCTTGGACATACTTGAAGCAGAAATGAAGAAAAAAACACCGAAGCTGGCGATCATAAAAGGAATGATTCATAATCTGACGGAGTCTGAAGCTCTCGCCAAAGATGCGGAACAGCTTAAATATTTATTAAAACAGCAACATATTTAGAAGAACGGCTGCTTAAAAAGCAGCCGTTCTTTCTTTCTATTACGCCTTTGGTTTTACCATGTCTTCCGGCTTAACCATTTCGTTAAATTGCTCCTCTGTCAGCAATTCAAGCTTCAAAGCTGCTTCTTTGAGCGTCAATCCCTCTTTATGGGCAAGCTTGGCGATTTTCGCCGCGTTTTCATAACCGATATGCGGGTTCAGCGCCGTAACAAGCATTAATGAATTTGACAGGTTTTCCTGAATGGTTTCTTTATTAGGCTCAATACCGACAGCACATTTATCATGGAATGAATTCATGCCGTCACTGAGCAGCTGCACAGATTGCAGGAAGTTGTAAATAATAACAGGCTTAAACACGTTCAGTTCAAAGTTTCCCTGACTCGCAGCAAAGCCGATTGTCGCATCGTTCCCCATGATTTGCGCTGCGATCATTGTTAACGCTTCGCTTTGTGTCGGGTTGACTTTACCAGGCATAATGGAGCTTCCCGGCTCATTTTCAGGAATGACGATCTCGCCGATGCCGCAGCGAGGTCCGCTTGCGAGCCATCTGACATCGTTCGCGATTTTCATTAAGTCCGCCGCAAGCGCTTTTAATGCGCCATGCGCATAAGTGATTTCGTCATGGCTTGTCAGCGCGTGGAATTTATTCGGTGAACTGCTAAACGTTTGGCCGGTCAGCTTAGTGATCTCTTCTGAGACAAGCTCTCCAAACTCTGGGTGGGCGTTGATACCCGTTCCGACAGCCGTTCCACCAATTGCAAGCGCACGCATTTTATCTGTCGCTTCCAAAATCATTTCCTTCGAACGGTCCAGCATGTGAACCCATCCGCTGATTTCCTGTCCGAGGGTCAGTGGCGTAGCATCCTGAAGATGCGTGCGCCCGATTTTGACAATATCATTGTATGCTTTTGCTTTTTCATCCAGTGTATTGCGAAGCTGATCAAGCGCCGGCACAAGCTGCTCGTAAACAGCCAAAACAGCGGCAACATGCATCGCAGTCGGGAATGTGTCGTTTGAGCTTTGGCTTCGGTTCACGTCATCATTTGGATGAATCGTTTGATCAGAGTTCTTCTCTTTTAATAAAGCAGTCGCACGGTTGGCTACCACTTCGTTCATGTTCATATTGCTTTGTGTGCCGCTTCCGGTCTGCCATACGACAAGCGGGAAGTTGTCATCGTACTTGCCTTTGAGCACATCATCACAAACCGCTGCAATCGCTTCTGCTTTTTCAGCATCCAGATTGCCGAGGCGTTTATTAGCTAGAGCTGTGCTTCGTTTTAATATTGCAAACGCCTTCACAACACGCATCGGCATTTTTTCAGAACCGATCTTAAAGTTCTCCTTGCTTCGCTGTGTTTGGGCGCCCCAAAATTTATCAGCAGGAACTTTTACTTCTCCCATGGTGTCTCGTTCAATTCTGTATTCCATTTATGTATCCCTCCATAACGGTTGCTTCAATAGATCATAATTCGCCAATGACACAAAAAATCCTTTTTATTTTTCGATCTTGGCAGATTTTAATTTTAATTCAAGATATACGCGGGAATCCTTTGAATATTTGTATTTTGGATTCGTCCTTCCGTACTCCTTTGATGTATAAGAGACATCATAATGCTTTTCAAATGATCTAATGAGCTGTTCAATTTCTTCTTGTTTTCCAGCTAGCCTTACCTGTGCCACTTCGTATCCTCCGCTTTCATAAAAAAACTTACTCCATGAAATACTCTAACACAGTATATCATTTTTTTAACAGGAAAAGATAACCTCTACTAAGGTTTTGGATAAGAGGTGACCTCATTGGAACAAACAGAGTTTAAGGAATATATACACGATAATTTAGCATTGGTGCTGCCAAAATTAAAAGAAAACGATGATCTGGTGAAAAACAAAAAAATGCTTGCGAACGGACTGGTTTTTTACTATCTCTATTTCAGTGAACTGACTGATGAGAATAAGGTGTCAGAAGCCATTAAAACTTTAATTAAAGATGAGGAGACCTTAACGCTTGACCAGGTCAAAAAACGCCTTGACCAGCTTGACGCAAGACCTGTTGAAACCGCAAAAAAAACGATTGAATCGATTCTCAACGGCAATTGTGCTGTGTTTATCAACGGATTGGATAAAGCCTATATTCTGACCACAGGAAAGAAAAAAACAAGAAGCCTGACAGAGCCGACAACTGAAAAAGTGGTACGCGGCCCAAAAGTTGCGTTTGTAGAGGATATTGATACAAATCTCGCTCTGATCAGACAAAGAACCTCTCATCCGAAATTGATCACCAAAAAAATCATGATCGGCGAAAACAAGCTGAAGCCCGCAGCCATTATGTACATTGAGGGCAAAGCGAAAAAGTCCGTCATAAAAGAAGTGAAGGCGCGGCTTAAAAATATCCAGCTGGAAGATATCCAGGACAGCGGAACGCTCGAGGAGCTCATTGAAGATAATAAATATTCACCATTTCCGCAGATACAAAATACGGAAAGACCTGACAAAGTATCTTCAGCCCTGTTTAACGGCCGTGTGGCAATTTTGGTCGACAGTTCACCATTTGTGCTGCTGGTGCCGGTTTCTCTCGGCATCCTGATGCAATCCCCGGATGACTACTATGAACGCTGGATTTCAGCATCTCTTATCCGGTCGCTGCGCTTTGCTTCTATCTTTATCACCTTGTTTTTGTCATCGATTTATATAGCACTTGTTTCCTTCCATCAGGGGCTGCTGCCGACCGCGCTCGCCGTTACAATTTCGGCGAACAGGGAAAACGTGCCGTTCCCTCCGATATTTGAAGCCCTGCTGATGGAAGTCACCATCGAGCTGCTAAGGGAAGCCGGACTGCGACTCCCCAATCCGCTCGGACAGACGATCGGCCTCGTTGGGGGCGTAGTCATCGGACAGGCTGCTGTAGAAGCGAATCTCGTCAGTTCGATTATGGTCATTGTCGTCAGTGTCATTGCCCTGGCATCCTTTACCGTTCCTCAATACGGAATGGGTCTGTCTTTCCGGGTGCTGCGTTTTATTTCGATGTTTTCCGCCGCTATTTTAGGGCTGTACGGCATTATTTTATTTATGCTTGTCGTTTATACGCACTTAACGAGACAAACGAGCTTTGGGTCTCCGTATTTTTCGCCAAACGGATTCTTTAGCCTGAAAAATACGGATGACTCCATTATCCGTCTCCCAATTAAAAACAAACCAAAAGAGGCGAATAATCCAAATGAGCCAAAAACAGACTCCACTGAAACTTAATACCTTTCAAGGTATTTCTATTGTTGCAAATACAATGCTTGGGGCCGGACTTTTAACATTGCCGCGAGCGCTGACCACTAAGGCTAATACGCCTGACGGCTGGATCACGCTGATATTAGAAGGTTTCATTTTTATTTTCTTCATTTATTTAAACACGCTCATTCAGAAAAAACATCAATACCCTTCACTCTTTGAATATTTGAAGGAAGGGCTTGGGAAATGGATCGGCAGCATCATCGGCCTTTTGATCTGCGGCTATTTCCTCGGCGTAGCCAGCTTCGAGACACGGGCAATGGCTGAAATGGTGAAGTTTTTCCTGCTGGAGAGAACCCCAATTCAAGTCATTATTTTAACGTTTATTTGCTGCGGTATTTATTTAATCGTCGGGGGTTTAAGTGATGTGTCGCGGCTGTTTCCCTTTTATTTAACGGTAACCATTATTATTTTGCTGGTTGTGTTTGGGATCAGTTTTAAAATTTTTGATATTAATAATTTGCGTCCTGTTTTAGGCGAAGGCCTTGGACCCATTGCAAACTCCCTTACCGTCGTTTCCATCTCTTTTTTAGGAATGGAAGTGATGCTGTTTCTTCCTGAACATATGAAGAAAAAGAAATACACGTTCAGATATGCGTCTCTAGGATTTCTGATTCCGATTATCTTATATATCCTTACGTATATTATCGTTGTCGGAGCTTTGACCGCTCCCGAGGTAAAAACGCTGATTTGGCCGACTATTTCTCTCTTTCAGTCCTTTGAGCTTAAAGGCATATTTATTGAACGGTTTGAATCGTTTTTACTGGTGGTCTGGATCATCCAGTTTTTCACCACATTTGTCATTTACGGATACTTTGCCGCTAACGGGCTAAAGAAGACATTCGGATTATCGACTAAAACAAGCATGGTGATTATCGGCATAACGGTCTTTTATTTTTCTCTCTGGCCGGATGACGCCAATCAAGTCATGGTGTATAGCGATTATCTTGGCTATATTTTTGTCTCCCTGTTTCTGCTTCCCTTCATTCTCTTTTTCATTGTAGCTCTCAAGAGGAGGATTACAGCAAAATGAAAATCCGGATTTTATGTATGTTTATATGCACCCTATTGCTGTCCGGATGCTGGGACAGTGAGAATATCGAGGAATTAAGCTTAGTGATCGGAGTAGGGCTAGACAAGCCTGACGATGAAAACTTAGAGCTGACACAGCAAATTCTCGTGCCGAAAAAAATCAGTGCCAAGGAGGGCTCTTCATCTGATCCGACACAGCTTTCTATCACAAAGGGTGAAACTGTCCATCAAATGATGAGAACCTCTGCATTAAAGCATAATCCTACGTTTTCACAGCATTTGCGTCTCATTCTGCTTTCCAAAAGCGTGATTGCGGATCAAATTGGAATGGACGCGATCATTAACCAGTTTGTCAGAGACAACGGAACAAGGAGGAGTTCCTATGTCTTTATCACCAACGGCCGAACTAAGGATATATTTAACATGAATGATGAAGGCGAACCCGCATCCAACGTGATATATGATCTGACAGAGAATAATAAGGTGACGATCAGAATGATGGAGCCAGTTACATTGGGGGAGATCTCAGAACACTTAACCTCTGACGATTCATTCCTCATCCCTCATGTCGGTAAGGAAAACGGCAAGCTCGCGATAAACGGAGCCTCTATCATCAAAAATAAATTATGGCACCGGGATCTCACCCCGATTGAGGTTCAAAATATTAACTTATTTTCAGGCACTGTCGAGGGAGGCGTCATTGACTTGAAGCGCGATGGCCATCTCTTTTCTTATGAAGTATATTCGAGCAATCGGAAGATCAAGACGGCCTATAAGGACGGAAAGTTCAAATTCACCGTCACCCGCACTATTGAAGGTCGTCTATCTGAGGACTGGAATCCCAGTGAAGATTCGTTTAAGGATTCATATATTAAAAGCATTGAAAAGGCAGTCGAAAAACGAATACACAAAACAGTAACGACATTTATTACAGAGAAGCTGCAGAAAGAGATCAAAGCGGATGTGACCGGATTGGGAAACCAAGTCAGAATTCATTATCCTCAAAAGTGGAAAAAGATCGCAAGAAAATGGGATGATGATTATTTCAGCAATGCGGAAATAGACTACCGGGTCAATGTGATTGTCAGAGACTTCGGAACGAAAGGCGCAAACAAATAGGAGCCGCCTATTTGACGAGATGATTTCGATGCGCGTACACCGCCGCCTGCGTCCGGTCACTGACATCCAGCTTTGATAAAATATTGGTAATATGTGTTTTGACTGTTTTAATCGTAATAAACAGTTCCTCGCCTATTTCTTTGTTTGTCTTTCCTTCTGCGATCAGGCAGAGTATTTCGAGCTCCCGTTTCGTCAGCGATTCATGCGGGAGCGCGTTTTCACCTGAGTGGCGCAGCCTGGATAATACTTTTCCCGCCACTTTTGACTCCAGCTTCGGCTCTCCCTTGCTTGCGGCGCGGATGGCATCGGCGATTTCTGCCGCTTTTGAGGTTTTCAACAGATAGCTGAGCGCGCCAGCTTCAATAACCGGGTACACTTTGTCATCATCAATGAAGCTAGTGAGCACAATAATTTTCGGGTCGGAAAGCTCCCGGCAAATTTGCTTTGTAGCTTCAATGCCATCCATGCCCTCCATGACAAGGTCCATTAAAATGACATCCGGCGACAGTTCCGCAGCAAGCCGAACACCTTCGCTGCCGTCCGATGCTTCGCCGATGACTTCAATATCGGGCTGCGCCTCCAAAAAAGCCGCGAGCCCCATTCTGACCATTTCATGATCATCAATCAATAATACTCGAATCACGTTCGTTCTCTCCTTTTTCTTCCGGGAAAATCGGGACCTTCACTTCAATTTGGGTGCCTTTTCCTTCTACTGAAATCACTTCGGCGACCCCGCCGATTTCACTTGCACGTTCCTTCATAGAATTCAAGCCGTATGAGGATGCTTTCACCTGGTCCATTTTAAAGCCTTTTCCATTATCAATCACCTTCAGACGGAGCTGGCTGTTCTTTATGCCCAGAATCACGGTTACTTTTGACGCTTTTGAATGTCTAAATACGTTTGAAAGGGCCTCCTGCACGATTCTGAACAAGTGGTCTTCAACACCCTTGGATATCGCTGTGTCCTGTATATCCCACTCAATATCAATCGGCTGCTTTTTTCGGAACTCGTCCAAAAGCTCCGTAAGGCCCTCCTTCAGCCCTTTTCCTTCAAGGGTAACAGGCCGTAAATGGAGCAGCAGCGCCCTCATCTCATTTTGGGCTTCGCCTGCCATATGCTCGACCATCCTGATCCGCTTGACTGTTTTGTCATCAGCATCCTTGACATGTTCCAGCACGGCTGATGTCATCATCGATATGGCAAAGAGCTGCTGGCTGACCGCATCATGAAGATCTCTAGCCAATCGCTGGCGTTCTTCTGAGATAACCGACTTCTTCATTTGAGCCTGCCATTCCGCACGTTCATTGGAAAGTTTCTGGAGGGATGCGACTTGAAGCTCCACGCGCTTCGCCATTTCGTTCAGCTGATCAGCAGCCAGGCCGATTTCATCATCACCGAGCGGCGGTATCCGATAAGCGAAATTGCCGTTTTCAAAGGTTAAAATGGATTCAATTAATGTATCAATCCTTGTCTTCAACCGGTTGCCGTACATATACCCTGAGGCGAAACCGACGGTCACGCTGATCAGAAGCAAAATCAGGATAAACGGAATTCCGAACCAGCTAGATGACAGCAAAACAAGCGGATCGAGCCGATAGTAAAACATCATAAAAGAAATCAGGCAAACAAAAAGGAGCAGGCTGATTCCCGTTGTCATGCGGATGGCGCGCCATTGGAGGCTGGCAAGCATTTTTTTTCTCATACGTACTTCACATCCACATCACCGATAAATAAGGAAACGGACACTTTGACACGGCGCTTTGACTCGCTGAAATCGGTTGACGCGGCATATACCTTCGTGCTTAATCCGCTTTTCTTCGAGCCGATCAGATTGATGTCACCTATAAAAACAGCTGAGCTGACAGCCACTTCAAGGTCCGATGGTACATAAATATCAACGTTTCCAATGACTCCGCTAATGACGATTGTACTTTCTCCCTCAGGAATCATCGCTTTAGATAAATCGATTTTGATATCACCGATAAAACCAGAGACATTTAAATCATTCAGGTCAAACGGCTGCTTCATCATTTGCAGCTCACCGATAAAAAAGCTGCGCATGTCGGGATGTTTTACATCTTTTGGCGGATCATGATGTTCTTTTTTATTGAGATTGACCTGTTTCTCATTCGGTTCGAATATCGGCTTCCCTTTGACAAGCCTGTAGCCGGCGTAAATCAGAAATGCGGCAAACGCATAGCCGAATAAATTAAAGGTGATGCTGAAGAGGTTTTTCAAAAATAGAAACGCGGCAAAGATATACATGACGGAGCCAAGCCAATCACGGGAATATTTTTTAAGGAAATAGCCGGCAATCAGAAAAAAGAGCGGCCAAAACAGCAGATCGCCTATTCCGATAATTTGCAAAAACATACTGATGCCGAATAAAGCAATGATCAATCCGAGAAGCTGTTTTTTTGTCATTCCTGGTGTCCGCCTCCTTTCTTCTGCCTGGTGCTACCGTATCGCTAGATCCCCGCTGTCCGTTTTGATGTCGATTGGATGCTGGCCGCTTCCTTGCGTGCCTGTGATGTGATGCTGTTCTTTATGTGCTTTGTCAGCAAATGAATACGGCGAACTGACGTCACCGCTTGCTGATAAAGCATTGACTGCAAAGCTGCCGTTTTGGGGAAGGCTTAAATTAGCATCACCGCTTGTCAGCGTGACAGATACGGGACCGGTTACCTTTTTCAATACAGCATTAAAATCTCCTGAAGTCATTTTCACATCAAGAGAGCCTGATACATGAACCAGATTTGCGTCCCCTGAAGCTAAATCAATGCCGGCTGTTTTGGAGACGGTATTTGAAATGGAAACATCCCCCGATGATGCCTTCACTTTCAGGTCTTGAATGCGGACGTCCGTCACGCTCGTATTTCCGCTCGCAGATACTGCGTTCAGCCCGGAAAGCGCAAGATGGTCATTCCCGGCCACAGACACGTCACCGCTTGAGGTTCGTACTGCCAGATCACCTTTATAATCATACGGAAGCCTGACGATAAGAGTTGAACGGTTAAACCCATTCAAAAATTGAAATTCTTTTTCCTTTACGGTCAGCTCCAGTTTTCTTTTGTTTTCAGTAACAAATAACTTTCCTGAGTCTCCTGAAATGCCTGCCGATATGTCACTTCGTTCTTCCGCTATAATCCGGACATCCTTGCTATCCGACTCAATGACCATACTGTCAATGTCCCGCGGCGATGCGCTGGCTGAATCGGCTTCTGTGCCATTTATGAAACCCAGGCCTGCAGCAAACACATCTTTTACGACGACGGCGAAAAAAACCAGAATACCGGCAGTGATCAACAGTTTGCCAAGCATTTTTTTCATTCGGTTTCATCCTTCTCATTCATTCTATTATAAAGGAAAAGCTTGCGAATTGATACGTGCGGAAGGGAAGGACTTGACCGCAAATCCTTCCCCGTTCCGCTTATTCATTTGCCGCTTGTGTCTGGTCTGATTTTTGCAGTGAAAGTGTCCGCATTTTTTCAATCTCTGCTTCCACATCGTCTGCGAATTCTTTACGTGTAAGTTCTGCGCCGGCTTCCGCTGACTTTGAATAATTCGCGCGGATTTCCATTTCTTCAATACGATTTTCAATACGCAAAAATTCACGATACGCGCTTTCACTGTCAATTTTGTCAAATGTCGTATTCATATGCTCTTTAGCTTTCGCCGCATTTGCCCGCGCAATCAGCGCCTGTTTTTTATCCTTTACGTCCTGAAGCTTTGTTTCAAGTGCAGCCAGCTGCTCTTTCAGATCGGCCAGCTGACTGTTTGCCTGTTCATAGGAAGCTTTATGCTCAGCCGCCTTTCCTTCTAAATACTTCATTTCAGTCAGCGCCTTTTTCGCCAGTTCTTCTTCACCCGCGTCAAATGCGAGCTGTGCCTGATTTTTCCGTTTGCCAGCCACTTCAGCGGCTTCTTCATATTTTTTCTTAAATTGATAGGCAATCGTGTGCTGTTTCACAATTGTTTGCTTTGCTTTTGCGATGTCGCTTTCCATATCGCGTACATATTGATTCAGCATCACCTTTGGATTCTCCATTTTATCAAGTCCTTCATGAACTGACGCAACAAACATATCTCTGATTCTTTTTAATACCATACCTAATTCCTCCTAATATATTGATATTATTTTTTCTTCAAAAATTCTTCCCATTCGTCATCAAAGTGAGATTGGTAGGCAGCAGAAGCCGGTTCAGGATCAAAAGATGATACACCGTTATCAGCTGATCCGTTTTTCATCAGCTTCCAGCCGTAATACACCATAGCGGCCGCCAATGCGATTCCGACGACAAACGGAAGTGAGCAGATGAGCATAATGGCCCCGATACCGCCCACGATGATTCCCGTGATGGTTTTTCCCGCGGCAAACCTTTTGATTCCTGCGTATGTCATCAAGCTCCCGATGGCGAGCGGGATGATAAAGCCGAAGCTTCCTCCTCCAAAAAAGACAGAGATCCCAAATACAATTAATAAGAATCCGCCTATTGTTTTCTTGTTTATCTTCATGCAGACCCTCCTTTCGTTTTCCTTGTCTTCATCTTATACAAGTTGGAAGATATGCAAAACGAATCAGAGATTGATTTTTATATAAGACCGGAGTCGTATCTCGCACCGGACCCATCGGCACAAAAAAAGCCATGCACGAGGCATGGCGTTTTAAAACCCTTTACAGATGAACACTTGCTTCCCTTTCTTTAATCAGGTCGGACCTTTCTGCTTTGGCCAGTTTTGTAAACAGCAAAATTCCGATACCCGCAATAATTTCGACAATCCCGCCGGCAGCAATCACTGTTCCTGAGCCGAAAGCATTAGCGGCATACCCGCAAATGACAGCTCCAGCAGGGATCGAAATATTTGAGATCATATGTATAACGGCGTAAACCTGCGGCTGATCCTCACTATCCACAGACGTCTGGATAATCGTGTACTCAGGAACATTAACAGCACTGACTGCGGCACCAAAGGTAAAAGCAGCGAAAAAGACAAGCGGCAAAAAGGTATTCATCCCTGTAATAAAGAAAGCAAATCCTTCAATAATGCCAGCAGTGACGAATAACAAGCCGTACCTGTTTACCTTGACTTTCGCCAGCACAAACCCTAATAAAAACGCGCCCGCGGCGGTGGTGGCCTTTAAAAGCGAGTATACGATCGGCTGGCCGTTTAAATCTTCCGCTACGTATACGGCAGAGAGCGCTTCCCATGGGGCAGCCGCGAAATTCATAAAGATACAGTAAATGGCGAGCGGATATAAAATCTGGTGTTTTCTGACGAGCCTAAAGCCGCGTTTCAGTCTTCCGATATATGTGCCTCTCTGTGTAACAACCGCAGACTCTGATTGAGATTCAACCGCAGTGTACTTAATAAAAAGAACGAGAAAACCTGACACCAAATAGAGCACGAGTGCGATAAGCATGGTATAAGAAGGACTGATAAATGTAAGAAAAGCGCCGCATAATGTGACAGCCCCAAGCCGGACAATTTGAGCGGAGGATTGCAGCACAGCGTTTGCTTTTTGAATGCCCTGTTCATTGACGATTTGAGGAATCAAAGCGATAGAGGCGGGATTGTAGGCAGCTCCAGTAGCTGAATGCACAATCATAAGCGTCATGACAAACCACAGCGGAGAGAAGCCCGCAAAATGACATAGAGGGATAATCAAAACAATCGCCGCCCTTGTCAGATCTGAAAAGTACATCCAAAATTTCAGCGTGGTCTGTTTCATAAAAGGCCCCGTCACAGGCGCCAGAACGGCTTCCGGCAAAAACGTGACAGCAATCAATAAAGCAGTGCCGATCGCACCTTTGCCGTCATAAATTAAAAACCATAATATTGAATTAAATGCGAACATATCGCCGGATATCTTGACTATTCTTGAGAAAAACAGATAATTGAAATTTCTCTTCCAGATGCTATCACTTTCAATCAATTTCACCATCCATCAGAGCCCCCCGTTGCCTATTTTTTACATCTATTTATTACAATATCTCATTTTTCCATTTTTCAGTCAATAATTCATAAGGTTCATTTTTTGTCGTAAAATGGGAAATTGACAGAGTGAAAAACAAAAAAGCCGGCATGTATTTGAACACGCCGGCTTTCGTTTTCACTTTTTATGATTCACTGCTGTCTCGGTCCCGAAACACAATGGCACTTCTTTCATATTCTACATCGCCAATACCGTTTCTTGCATTCACAACCCGTGCGGCGGCAAAGAAATAATCGGACAGACGATTGAGATAACGCAGCACTGTTTCATGAATCTCCTCCGATTTCATCAGCGCCACCACTCTTCGTTCTGCCCGCCTTGTAATGGTGCGTGCGATATGGAGAAGCGAAGCACACTTTGATCCGCCTGGAAGAATAAATTTCTTCAGTTCCGGCGCTTCTGCTGTATAGGCATCAATGCGCGTTTCTAAAAAGGAAACAGATTCTTCCGTTAGTTTGTAGTCTTTTCTTTCTGTGACGATTGCCAGATCGCCTCCGCAGTCAAACAGCTCATGCTGGATGGTCAGCAGCTCGGCTGTCAGATCTTCAAAGCCGGGCTGCCCGGAAAGCTCTGCCAAAGCAAGCCCGATAAAGCTGTTAAGCTCGTCAATCGTGCCGTAGCTTTCGACGCGTAGGCTGTCCTTGTCCGTTCTGCCCCCGACTAAGCCCGTTTGTCCCTTATCGCCTGTTTTTGTGTATAGTTTCATACCCTGAATCTCCTTTACAGACTTATTCAAACAACTCAGCAGCCTCTTTTATACATTCAGCTGTCCCTTTCTTTATCAATTGATTCAGCCGCTGTTCTATGTTTTCGGATTGCTGAGTTTGAGTCGCGGCGATGAGAATATCACCTGTGCCTCCTCCGTCTCCCAGCACTTTCGTCCGTTCTGCTTCGGCAGCCATAAGAGCTTTGATGAAAAATTGATCTGCCGCATAGCCGTTTATCAAAATCCAAATCGAAAAGCCGGTCTGAACGCATATGAAAACGGATAACTCTCTGTCTTCATACGTTCGATACACGAAACGGTCAAGTCTTTCTGAAGAAGCCATCGCACATGTCTCCTGCAGTTGAAAACCGCTTTCTGAAAGACAGGCCGTAAGTCCTTCTATCGGATCTGGCTGATCTGGCAGCCGTTTATGGATCAGCGTCCTGCTCCACGAAAACCCTGCACCGATAGGCGTCGAGGACAATGTTCGAAGCGGGATTTCCGTTTGCAGAAGAATGTTATCACGCCCCGCTTGGAGCAATGCTTCAAATGGGATAGACTGCCGCTTCGCGCTATCTTTTTCAGGCTGAATCACAATCATCGGTTTAGGTGAGCTTTGATGTACCAAGGCGGTGACATCTGTATCGTACACCGCCTTTATGCTTTGTTCTGTGACAGCATATTCCGGTTTTTGCTTAGGACCAGCGGCACCGTTTTTCATAAACATGAGCTCATCACAGTACAGGCTTGCGGTGTTCAGATCATGAAAAACGCTGACAGCTGCCAATCCGCTTTCTCTCGTCAGGCGTTTGATCAGATCAAGCAGGTCTTTTTGATAAGCCAGATCGAGAAAATTAGTCGGCTCGTCCAAAAATAAAATACGCGGCTGCTGCGCCAAAGCTTGTGCCAAATACACCCGCTGCTGTTCCCCTCCGCTTAGTTCGCGAATCGGCCTTTGCGCAAAATTGGCCACTCCTGTTTGCTCCATTGCTTCCTGTACAATGGCTTTATCCTTTTCAGTCTGCTGTCTGAACAGTCCCGTTTGGAATGGATATCTGCCAAAGGCTACAGTTTCTTCGACGGTAAAGGTGAAGGCTTGATCCATTTTTTGCGGCAGGACGGCCATGATTTGCGCCAGTTCCTTCGGTTTATAGTCCGCCAGCAGTTTTCCGGCCAGATAAACGCTGCCTTCCTTGGCCGGCAGCGTACCTGTCAGCAAGTGCAAAAGCGTGGTTTTTCCGCTTCCATTAGGGCCAAGAATTCCGAGAAATTCTCCCTTCTCCACGGTTAAGCTGATATTGTTAATTAGGCGGCTGTCGCCGTATCCTCCCGACAGCCCTTCTGCCTTCATCATAAGCTTCTCCCCCCGCGGTGCTGCCGAATTAAAATAAGAGCGAACACAGGCGCTCCCGCCAAGGACGTAATGATCCCGATCGGCAGTTCAATCGGCTCAATGATGGTTCTGGAAAGCAGGTCGGCTAAAACGAGAAATCCTGCCCCGAGCAAGGCGGACAGCGGCAGTAAATGCCGATGGTCCGTTCCCCACAAAAGCCTTGTGATATGCGGAATCACAAGGCCGACAAAGCCAATCGTACCCGATACTGCCACAGCGCTTCCCGTCAAAAGAGATCCGGCTATTAGAATCATCATCTTCCTCTGCTGAACGCTGACTCCAAGAAGCTTTGCTTTATCTTCTCCATATGTCATCACGTTCAGTTCCCTTCCGTTTATAATCAATAAAATGGTTCCCAAAAGAAAAAACGGGAGAAACAAAATAACATAGCTCCAGCCCCTCATTGAGACGCTGCCAAGCAGCCAATGCACAATCGGAAGCAGGTTGTCTCCTGTCAAGGCGATGATAAGAGAAATAAATGCGCCCAAAAAAGAGTTGGTGATGACACCGGTCAAAATGAGGGTGGAAACAGACATCGAAGCATGAACGAGGCGGCTGAAGAAAAGGACCGCCGCCATCGTGGCAAGTGCCGCGGCTACACTCACAACCGGGAGTGTAAACCCTCCGATGACAGGAAGGTGCAGACCTAAGAACAGAGTCACAACAGCTCCGACTGAAGCACCGGATGACACACCTAGCGTATAGGGATCAGCAAGTGGATTTTTCAACAATCCTTGAAAAGCGGCCCCTGCAATAGAAAGAGCCGCCCCCACAAGGGCGGCCAGCACAACTCTCGGCAGTCTGATATTCATCATAATATTAGTGTACATCGGATCATCAGAACCGATAGAGCCGCCGAAGCCTTGATGCCAAAAGACACGAAAAACAGCGGGAATAGGAATATGCAGGCTGCCGCAAGAAATTCCTAAGATGATGCTCACGGCTAAAAATGAGAAACCAATGATATATGCGGCATAACGATTATTCCTTAAACGTATCCGGGTAAATGCTTTCCGCAAGTTCTTCGACCCCTTCGATCAGACGGGGACCGGAACGTGTCACAAGATCAGGGTCCACATCATATACACGATGATGTTTCACAGCATTGATTTCGCTCCAGCCATCGCGTTTTTCCACAGCTTTCGCTTTCACACCGTCCGTTGTAACAATTGCATCAGGATTGAGTTTTACGATCGCCTCATCTGTCATTTGCACCCATCCTGTCTGATCCGCAGCTGCGTTTTTAGCATGGATGACATTCAGCATTTCATTCATAAACGTATCTTTTCCGGTTGTATAAATGTCAGGATCAGGAGAAACCTCGATAAATACGCTTTTCTCCTCGTCTTTTGAAATGGTTTTCGCTTTTTCTTGAATATCCTTTAGATCTGATTTCATGCTTTTCACGAGCTGATCGGCTTTTTTCTCCGCCCCGCCAGCTTCTCCGATCATTTCGATTGATTTGTACACCTCGGAGAATGATTGTGCATCATTGACAGTCAGCACTGTAATGCCCGCGTCCTTCAGCTGTTTGATGGCATCTGCTGATGCTGACATGGAAGACTCATGGGCCAGAACGAGATCTGGTTTTAGAGAAATGACTTTTTCAACGTTTACATTCATATCTCCGACTTTCTCAACCTTTTTGACTTCCTTTGGATAGGTATCGTTTGTGGTGACACCGACCACTTTGTCACCAAGGCCGAGTGCGTATGTAATTTCTGTGTTGCTCGGCATTAATGAAACAATCTTTTTTGGCTCTTTTTTGATGGTTACATCTTGATTTGACGCATCATCAATGGTGACAGGAAACGCTTCTGTTTTTTGTTTTGCCTTTGAATCCTTCTGATCCGCAGGATTGCCGCAGCCTGCCAGCATAACAACAGCCAACAGGAGCGCAGTCCATATCCCGGCTCGTTTTTTCATAATCTTTTCCTCCTAAACGAACTAAAAAAGCATCTCTACGACGGTAAAGATGCTGTAAACAACACAAAAAAGCCTATTGTTTACACATCATCTGTCCTCGCAGAATTCGTGCTGATCAAACAGGCAGGTATCCTGGCTCTTAGCGCTTGGCCAATTACAGTGGCGGGACCGCACCGGCTTTTACCGGTTTCCCTTTTAAGCCGGCTGTTGTTCACGGACCGGCACCTATTTGACATTCGTATCCTTTTTTCGGAGTAATTATACTATATGACTGACAGGCTTGTATATGTGTCCTGAATGACTTTTCCCCGTATTGTGTATGGGAGCAAAATCCTCGTAAACACTAAATTTGATCTTGTATACTTAATACCATCATCAATCAAAAGGAATGATTCTTATGGATTTACAGCTAAAAGACAAACTCGTCTTAATCACCGGCTCGACGTCCGGTATCGGGAAAGCCGCCGCAAAAAGCTTTCTGCAAGAGGGTGCGGCAGTCATTGTCAACGGACGCAAACAGGAGACTGTCGATCGCACCATTGAAGAGCTTTCTGGCTATGGAACAGTGCACGGTGCTGCTGCCGATTTGTCAAAAACAGATGAAGCAGCGGCTTTTATCGAAAAAGTAAATGAAATCGGTGATATCGATATCCTTGTCAACAACCTTGGTTTCTTCGAGGTAAAAGACTTCGCCGATGTGACAGATGAAGAGTGGAATCAATATTTCGAAGTGAACGTGATGAGCGCCGTTCGGACAAGCCGTCACTTCCTTCCAAAAATGCTTGCCAAAAACAGCGGCCGCATTTTAAATATTGCAAGTGAAGCAGGCGTCAAACCGCTGCCAACGATGATTCCATACTCAATGACAAAAACGGCGCTGATCAGCCTTTCAAGAGGAATGGCTGAAATGACAAAAGGCACAAATGTGACGGTTAACTCAGTGCTCCCGGGACCTACTTGGACAGAGGGCGTGGCATCCTATATGGAAGGTGCCGCACAAGCAGCCGGCCAGGATACAGATTCATTTATCAAAGACTATTTCAAGGTCAATGAGCCAACCTCACTTATTCAGCGATACGCGACAGCAGAAGAAGTCGCTAACACAATCGTATTCCTCGCGTCTGACGCCGCATCCGCCATTAACGGCACGGCACAGCGTGTGGAAGGCGGCATTATCCGTTCTCTGTAGTATAAAAAAACGCATCCGTGTTTCGGATGCGTTTTTTTTATACGTCTCCAGCAAATGGTACCGGCTGATATCCGCCTGTTTCCAGTTGTGCTGAAAACAACCCTCCAGCGTGAGGCTGCTCGTATCTCTCTTTTTCTGTCATTTGTTCTGTTGCCGTTGTAATGTAAAGGGTTTTTAAGTCTCTGCCGCCGAACGCGCAGCACGTGACATATTTAGCCGGCACGCTGATTGAATTGATTTCTTTTTTCTGAAACGGGTCAATGTGAACAACGCGGCTGCCGCCAAACAGCGCCACCCACAGCATGCCATTTTGGTCAATTGTCATGCCGTCCGGCAATCCGTCTGACTGATCAAAACGATAGACAGGTTCTGGATTCGAAACATCTCCGCTTTGAGGATCATAGCTGTAACGCACAATCTCCTGCGTCGGCGTGTCGATGTAATACATCAAATTCCGCTCGCGGTCCCAATCCAAACCGTTTGAGGTGGAGACTTGATCCTTGATTTTGACAAGACTGCCGTCTAGATTCAAACGGTACAGCGACGCCTGTTTTTGCTCGCCTTCCATGCTCGTTGTCCCCGCCCAAAGCCTTCCGTACGGGTCACATTTAGCATCATTAAATCTCAGGCTCTCATGCATGTCCTTCGGCTGTTTAATTTTTTCCAAGCTGTCATCCCGAAGATGATACAGGTAAAACCCGTCCTTCATCGTCATAATCAGTTCATCCTTTGAATATTTCGCAAGCGCCGTCACAAAGGATTTGAATTTGATTGATCGGTTGATTTTTTCTTCAGGGTCAAAGATATGGAGCTCGCTCCCCAGGATATCAACCCAATATAAGCGGCCGTTTTCTTCATCCCATAACGGGCCTTCTCCAATCACTGCCCGAGTGTCTGCTTCCAATACTGCATCCATGTGTTACACCTCTTTAGCTTCAGTCTATATATTGTTATTCCCGGCAAAGAGGTGTCCAAACCACTTGATGTTTATTGTTTTTTAAAAAGGATGGTAATGACCGTTCCAATGTTCATTCTGCTGTTCACATGGATCGTTCCGTTATGGAGATGGACAAGCTCCTTGGCAATCGCGAGCCCGAGACCCGTTCCGGCAGTTGAATCTTTTGTGTTCGTCCCTCTGTAGTAACGGTTAAACAAATGGGTAATCGTTTCTTCATCCATTCCTTTCCCATTGTCCTTCACCTTTAAAGATATATGATTTTTTGTTTGCTCCAGAATGACTTGAATCTCTGTTCCTTTGTCGTTGTGCTTCACGGCATTCCCAAGGAGGTTTTCTAATATGCGCCTGAACCACGCTTCATCAAGGGCAAATTCAATATGCTCTTCTTTGGATACAAACGAGATATCATAGCCTTCAGAAAACGGATTTTTCTTAAAATCCTCAATGACATTTTTAAAAAACGGGATAAGGCTAGTGAGATTTCTCTCAATAGGAAGAGCATCATTTTTCAGCCGATACGTTAAATTTAAGTCTTCAATCAGCTTGGACATGTATTCAGATTTTTCTCTGACAACCTGCCCCATTTCTTTCACTTCTTCCGGCGACCAGTCATACTGCTTCGACTCGAGCATCATGCTGTAGCCGTAAATGCTGCTGAGCGGTGTTTTTAAGTCATGTGACAAACCGGCAATCCATTCTTCCCTTGTCGCCTGGATTTTTTCTCTGTTTCTTTTATCCCTTCTCAGCGTTTCAGTCAGCTGATCCATTGATTCAAATATCTCACCGAAGAAGCGGTACGGCTGTTTGATTTTTCCCTTTTTATTTTTGCTGACAGGACGGCCTTCCCGGTTTCTGGGCTCCTCAAGCTTCCCTTTTGACAGATTGACCAGCCATCTAATCGTGTGAAAAATCGGCAGCCCGAATCGGAACATATACCAAACGGTCATCCAAATGATATACATGAACAAAACGGCCATCACGAGAAACATCGCTTTTAATACAACCTTCAGGAATGATTTGTTAAACTCCTGATCGGTTACATAGACTGGGTTTGGCACCGTAGCGACCATCCATCTGTCTTTATTGAGGATCTTAACGGAAATTTCCCGCTTATAGTTCCAAGGCTTAGAGCTGTATTTAAGCAGCTCCAGCTGGTTCATCGTTTTTCTTTCGCTTTTTGTGCTGTTGATGCTGTCGAGAATCTTTCCATTGCTGTCTAACAGGTAAATGGCGCCTTTTTTCCGTTTAATATAGTCGACGGTACTGGACTTATAGTGCGCTAGCGAGTCTATCTTTTGTTCGCGCTTTTCAACGGAAGTCAGGAGCTGTTCACTTTTTGATTTCCAGCCGGACAATAGAAGATACGACTTATCTTCAATATTGATGGCCCAATAATTCAGTTTATAGTTATGAAGCTTTTTGGTTTTATAAATAGACAAAAGCTCTTTCTTGGTATAGGTGCCCGGCACGTCTTTTGGCACGCCGTAGGAATAATCAGTGTTTCCTTCCGAATCAATGATTTGCATCCAGCCGTGCTGTTTATCAACAGATTTCTTCAGGAAATTATCCACTTCCCATGTCCCGTCTTCGTTTACATCGAGATATGCCTCAAGTGTGTCGGTCGTTGCCTTCGTCAGCCCTGAATTGGATTCCGCATCGCTAAAACGAGCGTCTAAATAGAAAAACGACGCAACAAGCATAACCGTAAGCAGCAGGATCACAATCAGCATCTGGCCGAAAAAGTGAAACAAAAACTTCCATCTTAACCTCATGACCGCTTGCCTTCAGGATTTGGGATAAAACGATAGCCGAGACCTCGAACGGTTACAATATACTCCGGATTGCTCGGATCGCGCTCAATCTTCTCCCTAAGCTTGCGAATATGTACCATGACGGTGTTGTTGTCACCGTAGGAAGGATAGCCCCATACTTTTTCATATATTTGATCTTTGGAAAGCACCACGTTAGGGTGTTCACAAAAATACTGCAAAAGCTGCAGAAGCTGGGCTGAACAGGCAACGGCTTCCCCGCCTACGATCAACTCGGCATTTTGCGGAGAAAAAGTAAAGTAATCATATGTGTAGGTTTGATTTGAACTCGTTTCTTTCGATTGATATGTACGCTTGAGATGCGCTCTGATCCGCGCCGCTAATTCCAGCGGATTAAATGGTTTTGTGATATAGTCATCAGCTCCAACCGCAAAGCCCGATAATTTGTCCGCGTCGGATGATCTTGCCGTCAGGAAAAAAATCGGAGCGTCTGAATACTCTCTGATCAATGTGCAGGCTTCAAAACCGGACATTCCGCCCATCATGACATCCAGCACAATCAAGTCAACCTTATTGGCCTTCACAACGGGAATCGCTTCTTCTGCGCTTGCCGCATCCAGTATATTTCGATAACCTTCTTTTTCGAGAACGCGTTTGATCATGTCCACAATCGCTTTCTCATCGTCTACGATTAAAATTGACGCATTTTCCACTTTTATGTTCCTTTCTGTTTTTTTTTTCATCTTATCATTATATCGTTTATTTATGGTACATTTTTGAATACATTGGAGCTTGGCAAATCAAAACAGCAAAAAAGGAGCAAACAAGCGCTCCCTTTTGATGTTTTTTCATATGAAAATATTATGAGTTCTCATCCACCATGTACAAAATAAACTCCCAAAACCCCGGTACATCCTGACATAAAAGCATATCAGCCTTTTCAAACATTTTGATCTTCAGCTCTTGCTCTAAATCTTCTCTTTCTTGATAGGACGTATTGCTGAGTTTTTTTCTGATCATCGGTGAAAAGCATGCAATCAGGTGCTCAATGTCATAAGTCTCGTCTTTTTGTTTCTTTTTTTGTTCAAACTGGCCGTTCACAGCTTACTTTTCCCCCTTTTTTTGCGCCGCTAGCTGCTTTCTGATATTCTCCAGCCCCTTTTTATGAATGTTGGAGATGTTTTGTCGGGACTCCCCTAATGAATCTGCAATCTCCTGCATCGTGGCACCGTGAAGATACACTTTCGTCAGCACACTTTTTTGTTTGTCAGTCAGATTCTGAATCGCTTGGTAGAGCTGATAATCCTGAACATGCTGGCTCAAATCATCCTGCCTGTCTAAAAATTCTTCAAATGCATCGCTTCCTGTTTCGGAAGGAAGCCGATCTCCTGCCTCCGGATGATCAACCGTCAGCGGATACCGTTTTTGATTTTTGCGAACCCGCTTATCAAAATCAATAGAAAAGATGCGAATCATTGAATTCATATACTTGACGATGCGGATTTCTTTATAAAACTGCTTAAATAGCTCGTCCAATGATTTTGCATCTTTTTCGTTAGGGCTTTCCATTACGTTTTTGAACAAACGGTAATGCTGAGGATTGCTCAAAAAATGCTTCACGATGGGATGCTTCATTATCTCCTTACATTTTGACCGTAAAAGACTTTGATAGTCCATCAAACCGCCTCCCTACTAAATTAAATGAAGGAAAGCAAAAAAAAGTAAACTACTTCTTTCCGACTAGTGTTTTGCAAAATACTTTGCAGCAGTTTACGTTTTATCGGATTTCCTTCACTTACATACATGACTGCAGAAAAAGAAGGGAGGTATTTTCCTATGGATCAGGTTTTTATAGAGGAAGTCGTAAAACAGATCGGCAATTTGGGGTTTCCCGCGCTGATTGCAATGTATCTGCTGACCCGATTCGAAAAGAAGTTTGATCAACTAATAGAACTAATGACAGAACTGAAAGATCATGCAAAAAAATAATTTTTCAATCGAAGTTGACTTTTCACTGGTTTTTTTCACTTAACAAAACAGAAGGGAAAACGAAAGGCCTTTCACCTTCTCTTTCTGCTATCACATTAAATTTAAGGAGGAAACATTTCATGAAAAAACAAAATGACATTCCGCAGCCAATTAGAGGAGACAAAGGAGCAACGGTAAAAATCCCGCGCAATATTGAAAGAGATCGACAAAACCCTGATATGCTCATTCCGCCTGAAACCGATCATGGCACCGTCAGCAATATGAAGTTTTCGTTCTCTGATACTCATAACCGATTAGAAAAAGGCGGATATGCCCGTGAAGTGACAGTACGTGAATTGCCGATTTCAGAAAACCTTGCATCCGTAAATATGCGGCTGAAGCCAGGTGCGATTCGCGAGCTTCACTGGCATAAAGAAGCTGAATGGGCTTATATGATTTACGGAAGTGCAAGAGTCACAATTGTAGATGAAAAAGGGCGCAGCTTTATTGACGATGTAGGTGAAGGAGACCTTTGGTACTTCCCGTCAGGCCTGCCGCACTCCATCCAAGCGCTGGATGAGGGAGCTGAGTTCCTGCTCGTGTTTGACGATGGATCATTCTCTGAAAACAGCACGTTCCAGCTGACAGATTGGCTTGCCCACACTCCAAAAGAAGTTATTGCTGCGAACTTCGGCGTGACAAAAGAAGAGATTGCCAATTTACCTGGCAAAGAAAAATATATATTTGAAAACCAACTTCCTGGCAGTTTAAAAGATGATATTGTGGAAGGGCCGAATGGCGAAGTGCCTTATCCATTTACTTACCGCCTTCTTGAACAAGAGCCGATCGAATCTGAGGGAGGAAAAGTATACATTGCAGATTCGACAAACTTCAAAGTGTCTAAAACCATCGCATCAGCGCTCGTAACAGTAGAACCCGGCGCCATGAGAGAACTGCACTGGCATCCGAATACCCACGAATGGCAATACTACATCTCCGGTAAAGCTAGAATGACCGTTTTTGCATCTGACGGCCATGCCAGAACGTTTAATTACCAAGCCGGTGATGTCGGGTATGTACCATTTGCAATGGGTCATTACGTTGAAAACATCGGGGATGAACCGCTTGTCTTTTTAGAAATCTTCAAAGACGACCATTATGCTGATGTATCTTTAAACCAATGGCTTGCCATGCTTCCTGAAACATTTGTTCAAGCGCACCTTGACTTGGGCAAAGACTTTACTGATGTGCTTTCAAAAGAAAAGCACCCAGTAGTGAAAAAGAAATGCAGTAAATAAGAGACTTGCGGCTTGCAGAGAGCACTCGTTCTCTGCAAGCCTTCATAAGGAGCTGAACCAGTGAAACATCAAAACCCTTCAAAACGCTTATTGCGGCTCTCCATAAAGTACTTGCTGGCCGCAGCAGCAGTGGTGTTGACCTATTTTGCTGTCATCTATATATTGTTTTCTTTAGCGGGAACGAGCTACCGCTCAGCAGCTCATGTCCTGCTTTTTGCCGTGGTATTCCTTGTTCTAGGATTATGCTTTGAACCATTTGAAAGGCTGATGATACATAGCTTTACATTTTTCAAGACAGGAAAACGTCTATTCATTCTCCTTGCCGGCATCGTACAGCTGCTGTTTTTGTGGATGACTGCTCATACAACAGACCAATTGATCAGCGACATCTGGCTGTCCACCACAGAAGAAATGATTGTCGCAGCCGTTTTTTTGATTTTAGACAAATGCAACTCGGCCCTTCCCAGCTAAAAAAAAAAAAACGCATTCCAATTGGATGCGTTCTTTTTATTCATAGCGAAGCGCGTCTACAGGCTGAAGCTTCGAAGCCTTGATAGACGGAAGCAAGCCGAAGATAATGCCGACTGCCATTGAAAAGATGAGTGCTCCGACAACAGCTGGAATGGAGACGATAAAAGGCATCGGAAAAATGACCGTCAGCAGCTTGGCGATGCCGAAGCCCGCCAGCACACCGAGTATTCCGCCAATGCTTGTCAGCACAACAGCCTCGGTTAAAAATTGAAATAAAATCACACGCCGCTTAGCACCGAGCGCTTTCTTAATTCCGATTTCCCTCGTGCGCTCCGTTACGGAAACGAGCATAATATTCATGACGCCGATACCGCCCACCAAAAGTGAAATACTGGCGATTCCGCCAAGCAGCAATGCAAATGACTGATTAAAGGACTCCACTTCCTGCGCGATCTCCTGAAGATCCATTACACTGTACTCTGCTTTTTCCAGCTCAGCTTCTGACAGTCCCTGATTTAAAAGATCTGCAGCCATTACACCCGCTTCTTGGATATGCTCAGAAGAATCAGCCTGCACGGCAATCTGCGTTGGCGCGTCAAACCCTTCAATAAGCGGCCACACTTTTTTCGGCACGTACAAAACCGGGTTCGCGTAGTCGCCTTCAAACATGCTTTCCTGTTGATTTTTTTCTTTAAAAACACCGACGACCTTAAACGGCACACCATTCATCTCAATGCTTTTATGCAGAGCTTCTCCGTCCGGAAACAGTTCATCTCTGACAGCTTCATTGATCATCACCACTTGGTGTGTGCTGTTTAAATCATTTTCCGTCAGCTTTCTTCCTTCGGTTATTCGGATTGGAAACATGTCGAAGTAATCATCGTCCACTCCATACACTTGGGGATACGAAACGTTTGTTAAATGAAAAACGCTCGCGCCTTCTGACAAGTAATATAAGGATAATCCTTTGACCATCGGGTCTGATTTGATCGCCTTTACTGTTTCTTCCGCTACAGGCGGCGCGGACGCATACGACACCTGAGGGCCGCCGCTCTCCTCTTCTCCGTCAGACGGCTGGTAGACAACATTGATGGCGTTGTTTCCCATGCCGATCATACTTTGCTTTAATTGCTCACTTTGGCCCTTCAGCATTGAAACAATCGCGATGATTGCCGCTATGCCGATAATCACGCCGAGCATTGTCAGAATGGATCTTAATTTATGAGAGAAAATGGACTGAAAGGAGATTCGAATATGTTCAAGCATGGCTGATATCCCCTCTCTCATCTAATACCAGCTCTCCGTCTCTGATAAAAACGGTTCTGTCAGCTTTTTTGGCGACGTCCGGGTCGTGGGTTATCATAATAATGGTTTTGCCTTCCCGATGCAGTTCGGAAAACAGTGACAAAATTTGTTCACTTGATTTGGTATCAAGCGCCCCGGTCGGTTCATCAGCTAAAATAAACCTCGGCTGATTGACAAGGGCCCTCGCTATCGCCACCCGCTGCTTTTGGCCGCCGGACAGCTTAGGCGGTTTGTAGGAGACCCTGTCTTTTAATCCGACCTTTTCCAGCGCTTCATATGCCCGTTGTCTTCTCTCTTTTTTCTTCACTTTATTGTAGATCATCGGCAGCTCGACATTTTGCAGCGCGGTGAGACGCGGCAGCAAATGAAAAGTTTGAAACACAAACCCGATTGATTCATTGCGAATTTCGGCTAAAGCCCCGTCTTTCCCTTTCAATATATCGATCTGGTCAAGCATATAGGTTCCTGAGGTTGGCCTGTCCAAACAGCCGATAATATTCATTAACGTTGACTTTCCAGAACCTGAAGGCCCCATAATAGCTAAAAACTCCCCCGCCTGAACAGTCAGATTGATATGTTTCAAGATTGGAACTTCTTCTTTTCCCAGCTTGTATGACTTCGAAATATTATTCAGTGTCAGCATTGACTGTAACCTGCTTTCCTTCCTTGACCGCGGGATCAGGATAGATCACATAATCTTCCGGCGTCAGGCCGCTCTTAATTTCCACCATGTCATTTTCATCAGTCTCTCCGATTTCAACAGGCTGCTTAACCGCTTTCTGATTCTCATCAGCTTTCCACACATACGGTTCGCCGTCATCCTGAATGACCATGTCGGACGGCAGCTTGATCGTATCCGCATCAGCATTATCACTCATCACTTCGATGTTGACATGATAGCCGACTTCAAGACCTTTATGGCTGTCTAATAAAATGGTGAAAGGATAGTTAGAGGACTGGGGATTCATTTCTTCATCAGCAAAGCTTTCTGATTCTTCACCCTCGCCTGCTCCCGCTGGAAGCTTGCCGATCGAGGTGACCTTTCCTTTCCACTCGCCCTCACCGCCTGTTTTCAGCGTGACCCTGACTTTGCTGCCTTTTTTGATCGTGTCCATTAACAGCTCATTGATTTGGCTTTTGACCAGATATTTGCCCGTCGAAACAATCTGGATATACGGGCCTGCTGCCTGGTCACCTGTTGCACCGTCAGCGATATCCTGATTGACGCTTTGAACGATTCCGTCATGCTTGCTTGTAATGACATTGGAACCTTTGTTTTTCGTCAGGCCAGCCAGTTCTTTTTGATGCTGCTTCAGTTCGAGCTGGCTTGTTTTCAAATCGAAATTGGCCTGATCAAGTTCATCTTGAAGCTGGGTTTTCTCTTCTTTTCCTGCAACTTTCAGCTTCTTTTCCGTTTCCGTTATTGATTTTTGCAAACGGTTGATTTGCAGATTTGTCATTTCAATTTGCAAATTGGCTTGCTCCACTTCATCAGAATGATCCTCGCCCTCATACTCAAAAAGCTTATCGCCCTTTTTAACCTGATCGCCTTCTTTGACGTATGTTTTTTTAATGCTGCCTTTTTCTGAATCTATGTATACTTTCTGCTGTTTCTCAGGTTCAACCTTTCCAGAAAACGTTTGGCCTGATTCTGAATCTCCTCCCATGTATACCGCGACCGATTCAGCATAGGGCTCCGATGATACGGCAACTTGGTTCATGTGAGTAAAAAAGTAAAAACCGCCAGCGCCGATCCCAGCCAATACAAGCACACCGGCACATATCGCACCGCCAATAAGCCATTTTTTCTTCTTGGACACAACGATCTCCTCTTTCTGTAAACTATGTAATATTTTCGAAACATTCTAACCAATATTATCTATTAATTCAAAAAGACTTGCAATCCTTTTATTGAAATGACGGCATCAAATAGAAAAATTGTATTTTCAAAGCCGAATAAAAAAAATCCCGGCTTCGAACCGGGATTTTTTCATACAGTAACTAGCTCTTTTTCATTTTTAATCAAGTCATAGGTCAAGCATACAGGTTTATTTGTACGGGGATCAGTCACGATTTCGGCATCAATCTGAAATACCTGCTTCAAAATGTCCGGTGTCATGACCTCCAGTGCAGTTCCTTCCTTGATGACCGTGCCTTTTTTGAGCGCGATCATATAATGAGAAAAACGAGCTGCATGGTTAAGATCATGAATGACCATTAAAATCGTCCGCCCTTGCTCTTTGTTGAGTCTGTCAAGCAGCTGCAGAATTTCAAGCTGATGTGCAAGATCAAGATACGTTGTAGGTTCATCCAGCAGAAGCAGTTCCGTCCCTTGCGCAAGCGCCATGGCAATCCACACGCGTTGACGCTGTCCGCCTGACAATGCCTCAATCGGCCGTTCAGCATATTCAGCCATGCCTGTTTCTTCAAGCGCCCATTTGATAATCCGGCGGTCTTCGTCATTTAATCTGCCGAATCCTGATTGATGCGGAAACCTGCCGTACGACACCAATTCGTGCACTGTTAGGCCGCTCGGCGCTTCAGGTGTCTGTGGAAGAATCGCCATATCTTTCGCAATGTCCTTTGTAGACATTTTATGAATCGCTTTGCCGTTTAAATAGACGGCACCTGCATGTGAACGCATAATTCTGGACATTGTTTTTAAAATCGTTGATTTCCCGCAGCCGTTCGGGCCAATTAAGGTGGTAATTTTCCCTTTAGGAATCGATATATTTAAATCCTCTACAATCACCCTGTCGCCATAACCGATTCCAAGCTGTTCCGTTGATAATGAATTCATATTCGGCCCCCTCCTCTAATTCGCTTTCATCAATAAATAAATAAAGTAAGGCGCACCTAGCACGGAAATGACAAGTCCGACCGGAATTTCTGATGGTGCCAATACATTTCTCGCCAGCGTATCAGCAAGCAAAAACAGGAATGAGCCGATGAAGGCGGAGACCGGTATCAGCGTCTGGTGACGTGGACCGGTCAGCCTTCTAGCCACATGCGGCGCGATCAATCCGAGAAACGCAATGCCCCCCGCAGCTGCCACGCATGAAGCGGCAAGAGTGACCGCTGCCAGAAGAAGAATCCGTCTTTCCTTTTCAACAGCGGTGCCCAGTCCGGTCGCCAATTGGTCTCCGAGCTGCATAATGTTCAAATAGCGTGCCTTATATAAAGTAAACAGAAGCAAGATCACAATCCAAGGGAGAATCGCCCAGATCATATTCCAGTTCGCCCCCCATATTGAGCCGGATATCCAAACCGCGGCTTGCATAAAATCATGAGGGTCCATCTTGAGCTGAAAAATCAGCAACAGGGCGTTGAATCCGGCATTCACCCCTATGCCGACTAAAATCAGCCGAATCGGTGTCACGCCTTTTTTCCATGCCAGAATATAAATGAGAAACGCAGCGAGGATTGCTCCTGCCAAAGCACTGAACGGCAGCATAAATGTTCCGAAAAAGCTGAGATCTGAAGCTGACCCTTGAAAAAAGTATATAAAAAGCACTACAGCAAGTGAACCGCCGGCGTTAATTCCGAGAATACCAGGCTCGGCAAGTTCATTTTGAGACACGCTTTGCAAAATGGCTCCAGCTACGGAGATCCCTGCTCCAACAAGCAAAGAAAGGATGATCCTGGGCAGCCTGAACTCAAATAAGACAAGTTCATCACGCGCCGTTCCTTGGCCGAAAAAGACCTGAAGCGTTTTAAGCGGTGCAATTTTGATAACGCCCAAATTGAGACTGATAAAAAAGACCACCACGATAAGCAAAAAGGTCACAGCCATTACAATAAGCGGTTTGTTTGTTTTTGTTTTCATTACAGCCCTCTCCTTTCACGACGTGCCAAATAAAAGAAAAAGGGAACGCCGATCAGAGAAGTCAGCGCGCCGACAGGCGTTTCAAAGGGCGCATTTACGAGTCTGGCCGCTATGTCAGCAAAAACAAGCAAAACAGCACCGAGCACCGCCGAGCAAGGAATGATCCACCGATAATCCACACCGACCAAAAAACGGGTAATATGCGGAATGATCAGCCCGATAAATGCAATGGTGCCGGCAATGGAAACCGCAGCTCCGGTCAGAATTACTACAATAAGCATGCCAACCAGTTTCACCGCTGATGTATATTGTCCAAGCCCTTTTGCCAGATCGTCACCGAGACTTAACACTGTCACAGACCGGGCGATGAAAAACGCGAGCGTTAAACCGACAGCCCCTGCAATAAGCAAAAGCTGGACCCCCGGCCATTTCACACCCGCTACCCCGCCTGCGTACCAAAAGCTGATATCCTGAGCGACATCAAAGCGGATTGCAATGGCAGTTGAAATGCCGGTAAAGAAATAAGTAACTGCCGTACCCGCCAGAGCAAGCTTTACAGGCGTAAGTCCGCCCCTTGAAAACATGCCTATGCCCATTACCGTCGATGCCCCCAGCCCCGCTCCCGCAAAGGACCATAGCACAAGCCCCATTGCAGAAAGCCCGGGAAAAAAGGCAAACGCAATCGAAACCGCAAACGCAGAGCCTGAAGTCACACCCATAATCGAAGGCTCTGCCAAAGGGTTTCTCGTCATCCCCTGCATGATTGCTCCCGACACTGCCAACAATGCGCCTACAAGCGCGGCAGCCGCCGTTCTAGGCAGTCGAAGATCATGTATAATTTGGTGAGATGTCTTTGTCGGCTGATAATGAAAAATGGCGTCCCATACAGTGCGCAAATGAATATCCGCTGCACCGAGGGATATGGATAAAAATGCGCCAAGGCAAAGCAGGCATAGACCTGCAATAAGGACGATGATCGCGCCATATGTCCTTGACGTCCATTGGATTTCTTCTGATGCAGTCCGTATATTTTTATGTTGACTCAACTGCCGTACTTCCTTTCTGTTACTGATAATGATTATCAATTGCTGTTTCAGTATATCACTTTTTTCAGCTGATTTAATAGAGTGTTTTGAACAAAAATGAAAATGCATTTGCAAAAATATCGTGTCAACCGGCACTTGCAGTGGTATAATCACAGATGATAATGATTCTCTTTTTCATCTATCTTTTAGAAAGAAGGTATGAGATATGACCCATATATACAAGAAACTCGGAGCCGCGTTTTTTGCCCTGTTATTGATTGCAGCGCTGGCAGCCTGCGGGAATAACTCAGAAAGCAAAGGTTCTGCCTCTGATTCAAAAGGCGCAGAAACCTTTACATACAAGGCTGAAAACGGAAATGTAAAAATCCCGAAGCATCCTAAACGGGTGGTTGTCATGGCAGACGGCTATTACGGCTACTTCAAAACACTCGGCATCAACGTTGTCGGTGCGCCTGAGAATGTATTTAAAAACCCTTACTACAAAGGAAAAACTGACGGCGTCGAAAACATCGGAGACGGCACTTCGGTTGAAAAGGTCATTGATTTGAACCCTGACCTGATTATCGTCTGGACAACACAGGGCGCTGATATTAAAAAGCTTGAAAAAATTGCGCCGACTGTCGCAGTAAAATACGATAAGCTCGACAACATCGAACAGCTGAAAGAATTTGCAAAAATGACGGGAACTGAAGATAAAGCTGAAAAATGGCTGGCCGAGTGGGATAAAAAAGTTGCGGCCGCTAAAACAAAAATCAAAAAAGCGGTCGGTGACAAAACCATTTCCATTATGCAAACGAACGGAAAAGACATTTACGTATTCGGTAAAGACTTTGGAAGAGGCGGAAGCATCATTTACAAAGACCTTGGCCTGCAGGCTACAAAGCTGACAAAAGAAAAAGCCATTGACCAGGGGCCAGGTTATACAAGTATTTCATTAGAGAAGCTCCCTGACTTCGCCGGAGATTACATTTTCGCGGGCCCATGGCAATCAGGCGGTGATGATGGCGGCGTTTTTGAAAGCTCCATTTGGAAGAACCTGAATGCCGTTAAAAATGGCCATGTCTACAAGATGGATCCGATCGGATTCTATTTCTCTGACCCGATTTCATTAGAAGGACAACTGAAGTTTATTACGGAAAGCTTGACTAAATAAACAAAAGAGCCGCCTGCCCGCGGCTCTTTTGCTTATTTATAAGGAACGGCTCAATTTGAATCATATCGGATATTTTCTTTGAGCCATTCATATTAAGCTGCATCCTCAACACGATCAGTTTTTTTATGCTGGAGAGACTGAAAAACGTTTTTTGCATATTTAACGAACGGATTCCTAACAGGAGAAATTGTGATTTTATAAAAAAGACACCTGAGCAAATCAGGTGTCTTTTCATTATGCTTGTTTTTCTTTCTGGAACTTTTTACTCACAAATGGATAAACGATTAAGCCGACAAAGAATAAACCGATGCCGAGGATAAATGTCGTTAAATCTGCTGTGCCTGTTACGATAACAAACACGGAGTATGCACACGCCAGTATTGCGATCAATCCGTCTCTTACACGGGAGCCTTTCAGCTGGTCATACGTTTCACCTTTGATGACTACCTTCAAGCTGTAGATTGCAGATACTAGATACGGAATTAAATATGCGAGTGTAGCCGCTGTCGTTAAAAATGTAAATGCGTCACTTATTGTCCGGGAAATAACCGAGAAAATGAAGACCTGTGACATGACGTTTGTAATAATGAGTGCAATGACCGGACTTCCCTTTTTATTCGTTTTTGCAAAAAATGCCGGGAAATCTCCCGCTTTAGCTGCTTGGTATGGCACCTCAGAGCCAAGCAAAATCCAGCCGAGCATCGTTCCGAATAAACAAAGGATAGCCAAAAGCGCCATAATCACGCTTCCCGCGTTTCCAACAATCGCATAGAGTACATCAACAAATGGTTTTTCAGAGCCGACAAGCTTATCATGCGGCAGAACACCCATCGTAATTAAAGTCACAATAATATATATGCTCAAGGCAATCAGCAAGCCGGTAATTGTCGCACGTTTCACATCACGCTGAGAGCGCGCACGGCCGGACAGGATCACCGCGGATTCAATTCCGACAAACGCCCACAGTGTAGAAATCGCGGCGTTATGAACCTGGCCGCCAATTCCAATGCTTGTGCCGTTTTCTCCTTGAACCGGGAAATAAAAATGACCGAATAATGTCGTTTGAAACACAAATAAACCAGCAACGATAAAGAAGACAAAACCTAATACTTTAGAAAGCGTTGTGACAAAGTTTAATTTACTTGCGCCGTTAATGCTGGCAACAAGAATCGCGTGCGTTCCCCATAACAAGATCGTACATACGGCAAACGTCAGTAATTGGCCGAGTGTCACCTCTTGCCCGCCGATCGAAAACATCTCACGTTTATCAACCAAGATCGGGAAGAACGAAGTCAAGTAACCGGCGAGACTTGTGATGATCGCCACGTTACTGATCCAGCTCGCCACCCAGTAGCCCCACACCATTGTGAAACCGGCAGCGTTGCCTTTTTTCGGGTCAGAAAACAGCGCTCTTGCATAACTTTGCGGTCCCGCTGTCAGTTCAGGCTTGCGAATGGACAAGTGTCCGAACACAAGTGCAATCATCAGCACGCCGGCACCTGTCAAAAGCCAGGCGGACGTAGCTCCAAACGGACTCGCAATTGAAGCAAGCGAGCTCGGCAAGGAGAAAATTCCTGATCCAACCATATTTCCAACGACAAACGCCGTTAATAACCAAAAACCCCATTTTTTTGTCTGTTCCATTCCAGTACCTCCATGATTCTTTGTACGGACCAGACCCCGAGATCATATAAACGCAAAAAAAGCCTGAACAAAAGTCCATGCTTAAAGAAACACACACCCTTGATCTCCGGATAGCCCTCCGCGAAAAAGCACGCGGCAGTCCTGCACTTATTCAGATACAGTCCCAGCATAGAGAAGGATCGGCTTTCTCCACACTTCGGCGCTGATGCCTTTTACACATGTTTAACAGCTCCTGTCAGCCTGGCATGTGTGACTTATCATCCGCGCAACCTCTACCTCACTGAGAAAGAGTGAGGATTTAATTATTCAGTTACTCCCAGAAGGTTATCAAAGAAAGGATGATCTGTCAAAGGGAACAGATGGAAAATACGGATAGAGCCAAGCTCTATCCGCATGTGGTTATCGATTATTTTTCTTTTTTTGCACAGCTTCTTGAAGCGGATCATCTTTTAGAGCTGAACCAGCATCTTCAAGAGCTCCTTGGATTACGTTTTTTTCTTTTTCGGAACGTTTTCCTTTATCTTTATTAAAGAAACCCATTCGTATCACCTCTTTTAAAAAATAGGTACATGTTTAAGATGCCTCTTTCCTGAAAAATTATGCGGGATATTTTTTATCGTCCAAAGTCCTGTTGATCAAACATACATTCTCTTGATATATTTGTAATTCAGAGATTTTTTGCAAAAGATAAAAGGAGAAGCGGCAAATGACAGGAAAAACACACATCATGGGAGGCATCGCTTCTTGTACGGCAGCGGCTTATTATTATGGATTTGATCCAGTGCTTATGGCTGCGTCAGGCGCGGTTGGAGCATTAATACCCGATATCTGCCACACACAAAGCAAAATCGGGAGAAAATTTCCTATTTTATCGAAAGTGGTCAGCTCCGTTTTTGGCCATCGTACATTTACACACAGCTTGCTGTTTATGCTCATCATGTTTTTTATCACTTCTACATACATTCCAGATAAAAACATATCAGCCGGCCTGATGATCGGAATGGCGAGCCACTTGTTTCTTGACGCTTGGACGGTGAACGGAATCAAATTATTATTCCCTTCAACGATCCGCGTTCGGCTTCCATTATATATGAAGACAGGCAGTTTTTCTGAGCAGCTCGTGCTAGCCGGCCTGACCCTTGCTTCATGTTACTACTTTTATATGCTGTTTCATGGGCGCATGTTTTAAACACATGAGTGCTGAGACTTGTCTGAACCGGCTGTTTTTAGTAGGTTTTACTTAAGAAGCATTTCATGCAGATGATCAAGAAAACGTGAGGAGTCATATTGATGAAAGGAACCTTTTTTCACAATCAGCGGTTTTTATGTTTTTCGATCTTATTTATGTGGATCAAAACGTATGTGATATATAAACTCGGCTTTGATTTGCAAATCGATACTCTGTTGGAGGAGCTAATGCTGCTGGTCAACCCGCTCAGCTTTATTCTTCCTTTATTCGGGATCGGCCTGCTTCTGAAAGGAAACAAGCAGCGGGCTTTTTTGCTGATTGCCAATTTGGTTCTGACTGTTATCTTGATCTCTAATACGATTTTTTACGGCTTTTATATCGATTTTATTACCATTCCGGTTTTATTTCAGGCGAGCAACATGAGCGATATGGGAAGCAGTGTAAAAGAATTGTTCCATCCTCTGTTTATCGCCCTGTTTGTGGATTTGGTTTTTCTGCTGCTGTTCGCCAGAAAAACCAAACACCCACAGACAAAAGCCGCTCCCCGCACGATCAAACGGTACTATGCAGCTTCCTGCGGCATGCTTTTATGCACACTGGCACTTGCAGAAGTACAGCAGCCGAAGCTTTTGGCACATTCTTTTGACCGGGAAATGCTAGTCAAAAGCATCGGCCTGTTTCAGTTCCATATTTACGATACAATTTCTCAGACTGTTAATATCAGCGCGAAAGCTTTTGCCGATGAAGACAGTATAACTGCCATTAAAAACTATACAGAGGCTGATTACAGCAAGCCTGATCAAAGCAAATTCGGTCTTGCAAAGGGGCGCAATGTCATCTTTGTAACACTTGAATCGACCCAAAGCTTTGTTCTGAATGAAAAAGTAAATGGAAAAGAAATTACCCCATTTATGAATGATCTCATTAAAAAAAGCTATTCCTTTGATCATTTCTATCAGCAAACAGAACAAGGGAAAACATCTGATTCAGAATTCATCGTTGCTAACTCGCTGTATCCTTCCCTTAGCGGCGCCGTCTTTTTCACGAAAAGCGACCATCAATTTCATACGATGTATAAATCGCTGAAGCAGCACGATTATTATTCAGCCGTCTTTCATGCTAACCATAAAACATTTTGGAACAGAGATGTCATGTACGATACATTTGGCATTGACCGCTTTTTTGATGTTGATGATTTTCATGTCACTCCCGGGACATCGACAAGCTGGGGCTTAAAAGACAAAGAATTTTTAGAGCAGTCCGCCGAAAAGCTGAAAAGCCTGCCGCAGCCGTTCTACAGCAGTTTTATCACGTTAACGAATCATTTTCCGTTTGAGATTGATGAAAAGGATCAGCTGATAGATGAATTCGATTCAAGCAGTGATCTGTTAAACCGCTATGTGACCACGGTTCGCTATGAGGATGAGGCATTGAAGCATTTTATCAAAAAACTGAAGGACGAAGGCTTATACGAAAATTCGATGATCGTATTTATGGGAGATCATTACGGCATTTCTGAAGCCCATAACGAGGCCATGGCTGAGTTTTTAGGGAAAGACGAAATCACACCGTATGACAACGTTCAGCTCCAGCGGGTGCCGTTTATCATACATATCCCGGGAATCACCGATCAAAAGCCGGAAACCATCCCTGATGCCGGGGGACAGGTCGACGTCAGGCCGACGCTGATGCATTTGCTCGGCGTTGAGACAAAAGGCGATATCCAATTCGGCAATGATTTGCTGTCGGGCGACCGCACCCCATTCGCCGTTCTGCGAAACGGCAGCTTTATTACGAACGATTATATATACACAAAGAACACGTGCTATAGCCAAAAAACAGGTGAAGTGCTGGAAGATCAGGATGCGTGCCTCCCTTACAAGGAGAAAGCAAACGAAGAACTTTCTCTCTCTGATAAAATTTTAAATGGTGACCTGCTCAGGTTTTCCGAATGAAAAAATCCCTCTATCAAGAGGGATTTTTTACGTTTCCAACATCACCTTGCCAGTCAGCTTCGTTTCATAGCCGTTTAAATGAGACAAATTCGCCTTGTATTCCTCAGAATTCAAAATCTCCTTCACGGCTTTCAGCAGCTGCTCATGTTTTTTCAAAACAACGATATCATATTGTTCGTCGATGAGCGGGATAAAATCAACACTGCCCATATGTGCCGCGTGCTGCGCCCCGATTCCCGCGTCAGCCTGTCCGCTTGAAACTTGTGAAGCGGCAGCGTAATGATCGGTCACGATATCGCCGTATCCCTTTACATCAGCCGGATTCACACCAAACAAGCCAAGCTGTTCATCAAGGAGCACCCTTGCGCCAGAACCCTTTTCCCTGTTGATGATCCGGATATCGGCTCTTTTCAAGTCTTTCCAGCCTTGAATGTTTTTCGGATTCCCTTTTTTCACATACAGTCCTGCTTTGCGGAGAACGACATTGATGAGACAAAACGGTTCACCTGTCAAAATCCGTTTTACATAAGGAGCGTTATACTGGCCCGTTTCAGCATCGTACAAATGGAGGCTGACAATGTCACACTTGCCTTGATACATATCAATCAGGCTGTTTAAGCTTCCTTTGTATTTACGGAGCGGCGTCTCCTGAATGGCATTCTCCAAATGCTTGCTGAGAAGATCCATCGAAATGTCCTGTCCGCTGATCATGACATTCGGTCTGCCGTCCGGCTCAGCCTCCTGCACCTGTTTCGGCGCTTCTGTTGCAGCGATGGGCTGAGACATTCTCATATTCGTTTTATATTGCTTTAAATCTTCTTCATCCACACGCATCTGCCTTCCGACACGATAAGCAGGCAGCACGCCTTTTTTAATCAAATCATAAACGGTCAGCTTTGATACCTTCAGCAGACCTGCAACTTCTTCTATCGTATAGGAAGAGGTTTCATTCATCATCATCACTCTCCTATTTTATTATACCTTTTCGCCGAATGTAAAAAAACCCACATAAACCAAACATAATCAGTTATAATTAGTTATATCTAATGATAAGGGGTGCAATCATGTTTAAGAAGTATTCTATTTTCATCGCAGCCTTAACTGCTTTTCTCCTTGCAGCAGGCTGTTCTTCAAACCAGTCTTCAACGGACAGCGAGAAAAAAGTAACGTTAACCATCTCAGCTGCCGCCAGCGCGCAGGATGCACTTGAGGAAATCCAAAAAAATTATGAAAAAGAGCATCAAAATATTACCATCCAAGATAACTATGGCTCATCCGGCGCCTTGCAAAAACAGATTTCTCAAGGAGCAGGAGCAGATCTGTTCTTCTCAGCTGCTGAGGATAAATTTAAAAAGCTGGTGGATGATGGAGATATCGCAAAAAAAGACAGCACTGATTTAGTCGGTAATGAAATTGTGCTGGTCGTACCGAAAAACGGAGATTCACCTGTGACAAGCTTCAGCAATCTGGCTGAATCAGAAAAAATCGCCCTTGGCACTCCGGAATCCGTACCGGCAGGAGCTTATGGGAAAGAATCACTGACAAAGCTGTCTTTATGGGAAAAAGTGAAGGATAAAATTGTGTATGGAAAAGACGTTCGCCAAGTTCTTTCTTATGTTGAAACCGGCAATGTAGACGCAGGTATTGTTTATAAAACAGATGCCCTGGTCTCGAAAAAGGTCAACATTATTGACGAGGCAAAAGCAGATACACACAGCCCAATTGTCTATCCGTTAGGAATCGTAAAAGATACAAAACACCGTAAGGAAGCGAAGGAATTTTACGAATACCTGCAATCTGATGAAGCAATGAAAGTATTTGAGAAATATGGCTTTACTGCCGAGTAGCATAAGCACTTCAGAATTTTTCACACCCGTTGTGCTTTCCTTTCAGGTGGCGGCAGTTGCCGGAATTGTTGTCATTATTCTCGGAACACTTGCTGGAGCATGGATGTCACGGGCATCATTTTTCGGAAAAACGGCACTCGAAACATGTTTTATGCTTCCGCTCGTTCTTCCGCCTACTGTTGTCGGTTTTATTTTGATCGTCATTTTCGGAAAGCACAGCTTCATCGGACAAGCCATCGAGTGGATTTTCCAGCAGCCTGTCATTTTCACCTGGTGGGCCGCTGTGATCGCCTCGGCTGTTGTAGCCTTTCCGCTTATGTATCAATCAGCCAAAAACGGATTTGCTGACATTGATCCCGATATACAAGGTGCGGCAATGGTAGACGGCGCTAGCAGATGGAAAGTGTTTATCCATATCTCCGTCCCGCTTGCCTATCCTTCGTTACTGACCGGAAGCATCCTCAGCCTTGCGCGGGCGCTCGGAGAATTTGGCGCAACACTCATGTTTGCAGGAAACATCCCCGGTGTTACGCAAACACTGCCGACGGCGATATATGTCGCATTGGATTCCGGCAACAATACCCTTGCTTGGGCGTGGGTCGTCTGTATTGTTGTCATTTCCTTTTTGATGCTGTTTTTCATTCAACAGAAAAAAACGCACTAAAAAAACTCCCCATAACGGGGAGTTTTTTGATTAAAACAGAAGCTCATCAGGATTTGGGCCGACACGCTCATCTTTATTTAATGCGTCAATTTTGTCCATGTCTTCTTGAGACAATTCGAAATCAAAAATATCAGCGTTTTCGATGATACGGTGTTCTTTAATGGATTTTGGAATGGTTACAACTTCATGCTGCAGATCCCAGCGCAAAATCACTTGAGCCACAGATTTATTGTGTTTTTCAGCAATCTGTGTCAGCACTTCGTTATCCAAAAGCTGTCCCTGCATGAGCGGAGACCACGCTTCCAGCTGAATGCCTTGCGCTTTGCAGTAATCTCTTAATTCTTTTTGCGTCAAACGAGGGTGAAATTCAACTTGGTTCACCATCGGTTTGATTTCAGCATCTTTCAACAGCTCTTCTAAATGATGAACTTGGAAGTTGCTGACGCCGATCGCGCGAATTTTGCCATCTTTGTACAGCTTTTCAAGCGCGCGCCATGTATCTTTATATTTATCTTTGCCAGGCCAATGGATCAAATATAAATCTAAGTAATCAAGCTGTAATCTTTCCAGGCTTTTTTCAAAGGCAGCAAGCGTTGTTTCGTAGCCTTGATCTTCATTCCACACTTTTGATGTGATGAAGAGCTCTTCTCTTGCCACACCGGATTCTTTAATCCCGATGCCAACGCCTTCTTCATTTTTGTAGATCGCTGCTGTATCAATACTGCGATAGCCATTTTTAATTGCCGCTTTCACTGATTCAGTCGCTTCATTACCATTTTCTACTTTAAAAACACCCAGACCGAACCAAGGCATTTCAACTCCGTTATGTAACTTTACAGTATCTTTTAAACTTGTTGGCACTTGAACATCCACCCTTTCACTGAAATGTAAGCGTCTATATTATCTCACATTCCTCTCAGCCGATACCAATAATACGCTTAAGACCCTCTTTTTGCTTCTTTTTTCACAGTACCGCTAAACCGACATACTATTTTTTCATTTAAACAATATTGAGATAATAAGAAAAGCTGCAAGGGTATTGAATAGTGTAACCCACAATCAACAAAGGAGGAACCACGTTGAAACGCGTTCGTATTCCAATGACAATTGCGCCTGATGCCGCTTTGACAAATGCCCCTCTTCGCTTAAATTGTCAATACACTTTACTCTTTTCACCCTTCGTCCGTTGAGTATTATTAATCCCTGCAATTACCGTTTATAAGCAATTTTGACTAACTTTACGTTGCACCCATTAAAGAGTCAGGATTAAAATATTATATATCTAATAATTTTTAGGGGTGGTATTAATGCGGTTTGAAAAACTAAGCGATTTCATTGGAAGAGGTGCCCATTTATTATTCAATTTCCCGTTATATACAAAAATAAAAATTGAAACATCCGTCGAAACTAAGGATGAAAAAGAAATTCTAAGTTATGATGAAGAAACAGGACCATTAATCATTAATCATACTGAATTTATAGAAGGTAAGGACTTAAGATTCTTAAAAAGCATGGTTTTAAAAGAACATAACTTCTATCACTATTGCCCTTTCTGTAAAAAAGAAACTCCCATTATTTATAAAAGACTGGACATAGATGAGGAATATAAAGGCCACATACTTTCAACGTATTCATATATATGGGCTTCGAAAGAATATGAGTTGTACGAAGAGTCTGCTTACGAAGAATTTGCCAAAAGATACAAAGAATTTACAGAGAATATACTTGATGAAAATAGGTCATTTCAAATGAATTTTGAGTGTACTTCTAAAGAAAAACATAGGATGTATGTAATATTTCACTTAACCAAGGATAATTATCTAATAAAGACAGGACAGTATCCTTCCATTATGGATTTTGATAATTCTCTGCAAGAATATAAAAAGATTGTGAAAAACAAAGATATAATTAAAGAATTAAATAGTGCAACAATCTTAAAAACACATAATTATGGCGTAGCTTCCTTTCTTTATTTACGTAGAATTTTCGAGAACCTTATCTTTGAAAAACTTGAACAAGCTAAAGCTGAAAACAAAATTGATGAACAAAAATTCATGAAATCAAAGATGAAAGAAAAAGTAAAAATGCTTCATGAACAAGGATATGTTCCTGACTTCCTAAAGGAAAATAATACTTTTGTTTACGGTATATTAAGTAAGGGTGTTCACCAATTAACTGAAAAAGAATGCTTAGCAAACTTTGATACACTTAGAACTGCTATCTTAATAATTCTCGAAGAAAAAATTGAAGCAAAACGAAAAGAAAAATTAAAGAAAGAAACAAAACTTAATTTAAGTAAAATAAATTCAGATTTATCAAAGTAACATATAATTCCCTAAGTTCAACTTTGTTTATAAATACATTCAACACACCTTTCTCCAAGCGGTTGGTACCCCCGTCCCCCGTGGTACCAACCACGTCCATTACTTCACGTTTTAATTCCCTTTGGATTAACATGGATTATTCGTATCGGTAACGTTATGTATGTATTTTTAATCAGTCATATTAAGTAAACGTAGTATCTACTGCGTATCAGTTATTAAACGTGGGGACTCTGAAAGAACGTTGCCTCCTATGTGTCTCGTTTTAAGGCGTTAATGGAAAAGGAAATCATACAAAAAGACCGATTAACGTCGGTCTTCTTCTGTCTCATTATTACCCTCTTGTTACAGCCACTTCTGTACCAGCATCATCTATTATAATAGAGTAATCTTCATTATTTAGTACCTTTCTTAATAATTCCAAGGCTTCTTTTGAATAGCGATGTAAAGGTTGTTTGATCCCAATATCAACATGATAAATATTATTGGATTCTTTTAAGTTGAAACCTGTTTCATTATGTATTTGTTTTATAGCTTTGTCTACGTAATACCAATATGATAATCCTAGCTTGTCTGCAACATCTGATATTCGCATAGGAAACATGGCTATTAACTGTTCATGGTCTGCTATGGTAGCGACCCCCATTAGATTGATTCTTTCTTCAGAAGATGTGCTATCTTCATTACTAAGACCGATAAGCCTTGCTAAACTATTTTCGTCGGTAATGTTCTGTACGTTTACTATATCTACTTCCAAGTCAGTAATAGTTTTACTTTTTACAATGTTATAAATGTTGTTTTGAAGTTCCCGTAACGTGTTAATTCCCATTGCAGAATCTTGATATAAACTTTCAAATAAACGTTCAAACGAGTTTACTAACATGTAATTAACTCTTATGCTTTTTCCTTCACCAAGATCTATCGGTTTATCCATAGGAGGTCTAATACTTGGGTCAATCTCTTCTTGTTTCCACTCAATAAACCAAATATTGTTTACAACTTCGTCGCTATCCCCACTTACAATTTCAGAAATATCAGCTAAAATACTTTTAATATTTGAATCAGTGACAGAGTAACCCAAGAAAATAACAGGGTGTTCCATAAAATAAGTTAGCAACTTGGCGGTCAAATATTTTTGTTTTCTATGAAATAATTCATAGTCTTCTTCTGAAATGATTATTTCATCAGGTCTACCGGTTGACCCATGGATTTTTAGTATATGACCAATGTTAGTAGCTTCTTTTTTTCTAATTACTTGTTGTCCAACGACAACTTTGAATTCAGGAAACAAATTCTCTAACAAAGAATCATAGTTAGTTGTTATAATAGCATGAGGCTTTAACGTTTTTAAAATTTCTAATTCTATTGAATGTGGATGCCCCTTCTCGTGGAACGCCTCTGATAATTCATCAAGTATTTGTGCAATTTGTGACTTCAAAAATATACTTTTAGAATAGGAATGGTCATATAACTCTTTGGGAAAAACATCATTCTCATACTGTTCCCAAGCGTATGATTGATATTCATCAACTAATGCTGACGCCACAGCAGGTAAATTATTATTTGTATTTTGCGTGTAATACCCAATAGGCATTTTTATAATCGGATTTAGCTTAATTAGTTTTTCCAGTAAACCTAACCAATCTGGTGAGCCTAAGTATCTTCGTGATAAACCCGAACCAGCAAATAATATAGGTCTAGTCCCACTGTCATCTAATACAGTTCTTAATCTTGTTAATGATTCAGTTATGTATGTTTCGTAGATTGACATTATAACACCTCCAAAATAATGGTATATTCTTAGTGTAATGGGTTAGGGTAAATAGGTCTACCAATATATGCGTTTTCCTTCACTGTTTATTCTATTATAAATATGAAGACACTTAAATGGTGTGCAATTTTACGGCTCAGCCGTTTACGACGGCATTACGTATGGCATTTGGGTATTTGAAGACGGAACCTTTACAAACAAAGGCGATGGCGGCTGGATCAACTGGGCCTTCAGAGGCTGGTTCGACCGGGATGGCAGCACTGTCACATTTCATCGCCCTTAATATAGAAAAAAGCTGGCGCTTTAACGCACCAGCTTTTTTGCTGCATTTATTCGCCGCCTTCAAGCATGGCGGCTTCGACATCATTAATGTATTGGCGAAGCTCATGGGAGATGTCCCGGGAAATTTCTCTTTCCTCGAAGAGCGTTTGAATTTCATTTCTGATCGCCTGCACAGCCTTCAGCTTCACTTCCAGCTTCTGATTTTCAAAATGGGCGCTTGATTTTAACTCATGATGGCTGTGCTCCAGCCTGAAAATTAACTGCTTATAGAATGTAATGACAGATAAAAACACTTCTTTATGCTCTTCCGTCTTATGTTTTTCCAAATATTCTATCGCTGCTTTTGCCGTTTTCACTCTTGTTGCCCGTATCAATCCCGCTTCATTTAAAATCGACATCTCCGGCTTTTTATGTTCACCGAAGAAAATCCAATACATCAGCCTCTTGAGCCTTGTTTTTGATAATCCGACTTTAAACGGGTTCGCATACAAAATTTCCAACTCGTTAAATCGTTCTTGCAGCACATTTGCTGTTTCTTCCGGGATGTCACCCCGCTCCAGCATTTTCATCAGCGCCTCTTGCTCAGCCTTAACCCCTTGCGCACGGACTTTTCGCTCGTGCTTCTTAATGCGATTAGATGATGTATACTGCTGAAAACGAAGATTTTTCATTTTCTCATTGTATTCAGCTATCACCGCAAGAGAGGCCGTTTTGTTTGTCTCATTCATGTCCTCTTTAATCGTTTGAAGGGCTGTTTTGATCAATTTGCGTCTCGCCGTCAGCAGCTTCTTGTTTCGTTCCTCGTCCTCTTCTTCTTTTTCAGTCAGAATCGGCAGCACAACGGTGGCAATGACAAGCGTGCATAAAATAACGCCGGCTGCTAAAAAGAGAATCAGATTTCTTTCCGGAAACGGCGTGCCGTCCTCCAGGAAATACGGAATGGAGAAAGAACCCGCAAGCGTTACTGCTCCACGCACACCGGAAATCGAAATTAACAGCGTCGAACGAAGACCCGGTTTATAGATGTTCTGATCTTTATTAAAGAACCATTTGCCGTTCCAGAAGAACAGCACCCACAGGAATCTGAGGAGCATTAACGTAAATGTGATGACTAGGATATAGCCGATCACCTTCATGTTGCTGATGGCGGTGTCGTTAAAGATAACAGAAATAACATCAGGGATTTGCGCGCCGAGAATAACGAAGACCAGGCCGTTCAAAATAAATAAAATAATGTTCCACGTACTTGAGGAGACGATTTGCAGCTTGATCATCGTTGATTCCAGACGATCCTGCTCAACCGCATGGGTAATACCGCCAGCCACAACAGCTAAAATGCCGGAAACGCCGATTTCTTCAGCTGCCAAATAAATCACAAATGGCGTCAGAATTTGAATCAGCATATGCATCGTGACATCCTGCATGCCAAGGCGGCGCAGAAGTAGGCGAAAACGAATAATCAAAAATGAAATGACAACCCCGCACAGCAAGCCTCCGAGAGAAATAAAGACAAAGCTGACAGCCGCTTGTGCTAATGAAAATGCACCAGTCACTGCCGCTGCAATCGCAAACTTAAAGGCCACCAGACCTGATGCGTCATTCATCAGCCCCTCACCTTCCAGCAGGCGAAGAATCCCTTTTGGCATTTTCACTCTTCCTGATAATGCGCTGACAGCGACGACATCAGTCGGTGAAAGAATGGCCGCAAGTCCAAAGGCCGCTGCCAGCGGAATAGCAGGAATCATCCAGTGAATCGTGTAGCCGCCTACAATCACAGTCGCAAATACAAGGCCGAGTGCAAGCAATAAAATCGGAGCCCTTAAATTCCAAAGCTCTGCCCGCGGTGTCCTCTTTCCATCATTAAATAGCAGAGGCGCGATAAAAAGAACAAAAAACAATTCGGTGTTTAATTCAAAATGAAGTCCCTGTGGAAATGAGGCGGCAAGAATCCCAAGAGCCACTTGAATCAGCGGCACCGGAATAAACGGAATAAACCGGTTCACGATATTAGAAATCGCAATAATCGTTAATAATACGAGCACAACTAAAAATATGTCCAAATGCATGACCTCCTTCGTCTGTTGTGTGTCGGCATGATGAGCCAAAAAATCTGTTTGTCTAAAAGCCGCTAAGCTAGTCTGGCCTTGCATCCGCTATGTGGTTTCGCAGGAGTTCCCTCCACACTTGTCTTCTTTTATAGTACCCTTTTTAGGGTATTTTTTCTCATGATATGCTCACAGTGAACTTTTTTGCAGCAGAGCAAATTACAGAAAAAAGAGACAGGAAGCTATTCCCTGTCTCTCTTCTTAGTTTTCTCAATCATGAAAATTCGTACCGTCAGTTGTTGCTTTAATAATGCCCGCACGGATGACAAAGTCACCGAAATGCTCGCCTTCCTCGCGTTCTTTCGCATAGCGGGAAAGAAGGACGCGCAGCTCGCTTAAAATGTCTGCTTCACCGATGTTTTCACGATACATTTTGCTTAAACGGCTTCCGTCAAACGCAGCGCCAAGATACATATTATATTTGCCCGGCGCCTTTCCGATAAATCCGATCTCACCGAGCGCATGACGTGCGCAGCCGTTCGGGCATCCTGTCATGCGAATGGTGATTTCCTGATCACGAAGGCCATTTTCGTCAATAATCTCTTCAACCTTATCTAACAGGGTCGGCAAATAACGTTCTGCTTCAGCCATTGCCAATCCGCAGGTCGGAAGAGCGACGCATGCCATCGAGCTGCGGCGAAGCGCTGAATAGTGCTTGCCGTCAGTTAGTCCGTACTGTTCAATTAAAGCACTGATTTCTTCTTTTTTATCGCTTGAAACGTTCGCAATCATTAAGTTCTGATTGGCCGTCAGCCGGAACTCGCCTGTATGAACTTTGGCGATTTCCCGCAAGCCCGTCATCAGCTTATAATCATCGTAATCCGTTATACGGCCGCCTTCGACAAACAGCGTAAAATGCCATTTATCCTCAATGCCTTCCACCCAGCCGTAACGGTCGCCGTTATGATCGAAATGATACGGCTTCGCTTCTTCCAGGCTCCAGCCGAGACGGTTTTCCAATTCTTCTTTTACGTTTTCTAAACCGAGGCGGTCAACTGTGTATTTGAACCGCGCATTTTTACGGACAGAACGGTTGCCGTAATCACGCTGAATCGTAATCGTTTTTTCAGCAACGTCATACATTTGCTCAGGCCGGCAGAATCCGATCACCTTGGCTAATTGCGGATATGTCGCAGTATCGCCATGCGTCATTCCCATACCGCCGCCGATTGCCACGTTAAAACCGATCAGCTTGCCATCCTCGACAATCGCAATGAATCCCAGATCTTGTGAAAAGACGTCAATATCATTAGACGGCGGAACGGCAATACCGATTTTAAACTTCCGCGGCAGATAGAGCGGTCCGTACATTGGCTCGACTTCTTCCTCCGGCGTGCCGGCAACTTTTTCCTCATCAAGCCAAATTTCATGATAGGCTCTCGTCCGCGGCAGTAGATCATCACTTAATTTTTTAGACCACTCGTATACCTCTGAGTGGATTTCAGATTGATAAGGGTTTGATGCGCACATGACGTTACGGTTTACGTCTCCGCAGGCTGCGATCGTATCCAAAAGTGCTGAGTGGATCGTCTGAATGGTTTTCTTCATGTTCCATTTCAGAATCCCGTGCATTTGGAACGTTTCACGTGTCGTCAATTTTAATGTGCCGTTCCCGTATTTCTGGGACAGGTCATCCATGACAAGCCATTGTTCAGGCGTCGAGACGCCCCCTGGCATACGCACGCGCAGCATAAACTGATATGCGGGCTCAAGTTTCTGCTTTTGGCGTTCATTTCGGAGGTCCCGATCATCCTGCAAATAACTGCCGTGGTGTTTCATCAGGCGGTTATCATCATCCGGAATTCCGGCACTGATTCGATCGAGCATCACTTCTTTCAGCGTGCCGCGCAAATAATCACTTTCTTTTTTAATGCGTTCAACATCACTTGGAGAGCCGTCCGGTGCTTTTAGAATTTTGGTCACCATGTTGAAAAACTCCTTTCAAGTCAAATCAATATACATCACGCTGATAGCGTTTTTGCTGCTGCATATCGGCAAGATAAGCCTCCGCTTCTTCGCGGCTCATATTGCCTTCTTTTTCGATAATTTCAAGTAATGTGTGATGGACGTCATGCGCCATATGCTTTTCATCTCCGCAAATGTAAACAGCCGCTCCTTCTTGAAGCCATTCAAACAATTCTGCGCTGTGTTCGAGCATGCGGTGCTGCACATATACTTTTTCTTCCGTATCACGTGAGAACGCCACATCCATTTTTGTCAGCACACCGTCTTTGAGCCAATTCTGCCACTCTGTCTGGTAAAGGAAATCCGTGACAAAGTGCTGATCGCCAAAGAACATCCATGCCTTTCCTTCCGCTCCCGTCTCCTCACGCTCCTGCATAAAGGAACGGAAAGGTGCGACGCCTGTCCCAGGGCCCACCATGATAATCGGTGTTTCAGGGTCTTTCGGAAGCTTAAAGTTTTGATTGTGCTGTACATAAACCGGCAGTGTGTCACCCGGCTGCAGACGTTCCGCGCACAAAATCGAGCAGACGCCTTTTCGTTCACGGCCGTGCGCATCGTAGCGGACTGCGCCGATTGTTAAATGCACTTCATCCGGATTTGCGGATAAACTGCTTGCAATCGAATAAAGGCGGGCAGGCATTTTTCGCAAAATAGAGACAAACTCCTGCGCAGATACACTAAATGGGCCATAGTCACGGACGAGATCAAGCAAATCGCGCCCTTCAATATAGGCTTTTACATTCTCCTCATTTCCCGGGGCTAAAAGCTCTCTAAGCTCATCGTTCCCTGTCAGCTGGGCTGCCTGTTCAAGAAGCGGTTTTGTGAGAACGGTAATCTCATAGTGATAAATCAGCGCTTCTTTCAGCGGACGGACATCACCTTGCTTATTAAGCGTCACAATTTCTTCCGGGTCCCAATTCATTTCCTTTAGGAGCAGCTCGACAAGTTCCGGATCGTTTTCCGGATAGACGCCGAGGCTGTCACCAGGCTCGTAAGTCAGGCCAGATCCTTCAAGAGACAGCTCCACATGGCGTGTTTCTTTATTTGATCCTCTGCCGTTTAAATTTAAATTTTCTAACACTTCAGCCCGAAACGGGTTTGTTCTGGAATACGAAGACTCACCGGTTTGTGACGCAGCCGCCGGCGCAGGCGCGGCGCTTCCGACCCCAGCTTCATTTAATCCCTTCAATACACCCTCAAGCCATTCGGCTGCCGGTTCATCATAGTCAAGATCGCAATCAACGCGCGGAGAAATCCGTTTTCCGCCGAGTTCTTCTAAGCGCTGATCAAATTCTTTCCCTGTCTGGCAGAAAAACTCGTACGAACTGTCACCAAGCGCCAAAACGGAAAAGCGCAGGTCTTCAAGCTTAGGCGCCCGTCTTCCGTGCAGAAATTCGTGAAACGACAGCGCGTTATCAGGCGGCTCGCCTTCTCCATGCGTACTGACGACGATTAAAAGATTGGTTACCTTCTTCAGCTGATTCGGCTTAAAATCGCTCATGGATGAGACGGTCACTTGAAAACCGCTCTGTTCAAGCTGCTTGCCGGCATTTTCTGCAAGCCCCTGTGCGTTTCCCGTCTGTGAACCATAAAGAACGGTCACTTCTTTTGAAACGGCCGGTGCTGGTGCTTCCGCAGACACAGCTGCCGCCGGCGCACCCGCAGCTTCTTGGGCGGAAACAGATTGAGCGGATAAATATCCGCTCAGCCAGATTTTCTGGGATTCGGTCAAGGTCGGCAGAAGGCGGTTAAGGAGCTCTGCCTGCTCCTGATTAAACGGACTGTTCATTACCTGAAGTTGCAACGTATCCACCTCACAAAGTTATAAACTGATCGAAAATTGCATCTAATTGAACTTTACCGGAATACTAGGCTTAAGTAAAATATATTTACATGATGATAACTATTAAGAATCCTAATGATAAAACGGCTATGCTTCATGTAAATAGAAAAAAGAGAAGGACTCCCTTCTCTTCATTCAGCAATCTGATATAAGTGAGGCGGCACAGCGGTTACAAACGGACTGGCTTCACCTGTATAAAATACCGCCAGCATGTGCATCGCACGGGTGCACGCAGTATATAAAAGCCTGCGGTCGTGCTCTGTATGATAGTGTTCTTCAGATGCATCATAGACAAGCACTGCGTCAAATTCAATTCCCTTCGCTAAATACACCGGAATCACGCAAACACCCTTTTGGAATGGTTGATTTTCTTTATGAATCAGGCGAACATCTGTATATTCACTCATGTGGGCGTGCGCCTGTATGCATTGCTGCGCAGTCTTGCAGATGACGGCTATTGTTTCGTGCCCTTTTTTCTTGAGCCGGCCAATTTCTTGCGCGAGCTTTTGGCAAAGGCTCTCATGTCCTTCAGTTTTGACAACGAGCGGCATTTCCCCGCTTCTATTAAACGGCTCAATATCCGCTCCATCTTGAAGCATCGCTTTGGTAAACTCGACAATCTGCCTTGTTGATCTGTATGTTCTCTTTAAACGAACATACTCAGCAGGATCATCCTCAAAGCACGCATCCATACGCTGATCCCCGTGTATGGTATGCGCGTAGATGGACTGATTGATATCACCGAGCACTGTCATGCTGGCAGCCGGAAAAATACTTCTCATGTAAGCCATCTGAAACGGTGAATAGTCCTGGGCTTCGTCAATAAATAGATGTTTGATCTTCGTATTTTTCTTTCTGCCCTCAATCAGATCCTGCATATAAAGAAACGGTGCCGCGTCCTCATAGAGCAATTTATTATCCGTAAATGCCGAACGGGTCAGCTCACCTATCACGGCCATCTTCTCATGCTGAAATTTCCCTCCCCAGCCAGAAAACAATTGCAAATACAGCTGTGAAACATCAAGAAATGCAAGGAGCCTGACTGCCTGCTTGAGCGGTTTGAAAGCTTTTTTCACAATGATGGCGGCAAGCAGCTGCTGCTCTCTTTGATAATCGTTAAACGTACTCTCGCTGAACCGTTTCCTTTCCTGCAGTTTTTTGTACACGTCCAAGTAGTCCTCTTTGTCAAGCAGCTCAGCTTCATGAACGACCCAATCCTTTCGCCGTTCCTTTTTCTCAAGCTTGTTAAGCTCACTCAGCAGCCACTTCGCGGTTTGCTCCATCCGATTCGGAATGGAGTGATTTTGATCCAATGAGTAAAAATAGGATTGAATTTGCTCCTTTGTGATCAGCTTTTGTCCGCGGAATATAATATTTTTAAAAATCATCCCTTCAGAGGAAAGCCGTGTGACGTATTCATTAATGAATTGCTGAAAGGATAAACCCGCCTTCCATGTGATTCCCGCAAGCCTTGTTGGAAAATCGCCTCCCTTTGTTTCGGTCAGGCAATATTCGAGCTGATCAAAGGGGCTTTCACATTTGAACTTGCGGCCAAGACGATGCTCGATATATTCCTGAAACGTCGCCTGCTCCATATTCTCTTCTCCTAACTCCGGCAAAACAGAGGAGACATAGCTGTTAAATAAGAAGTTGGGAGAAAACAAAACGATTTGTCCGGCATCAATGACGCCACGGTGCCTGTATAACAAATAAGCGACACGCTGAAGCGCAGCCGATGTTTTCCCGCTGCCAGCCGCTCCCTGCACGATCAGGATCTTGCTTTTTTCATTACGGATAATCTGATTTTGTTCTTTCTGAATCGTAGACACGATGTTTTTCATTTGGGTATCGGAGTGATGGCTTAATACCTCTTGCAGCATTTCATCACCAATCGTCATATCGGTATTAAACATCGCCTTGAGAGTGCCGTTTTTGATCATAAACTGGCGTTTCAGCACCATTTCCCCTTCTATCGTTTCACCGGGCACCTCGTACTCCGCTTTACCTGGGGAATAATTGTAGTACAAACTTGATATCGGCGCCCTCCAGTCATAAATCAGAAAGTGTTCCTCCTTCTCATCCAAACAGGAAGCTAAACCGATATAAATTCGCTCTGCCTGCTCCTCGCCGTTTTCAATAAAATCAATTCGGCCGAAATAAGGCGATTTTTTTAATTGATGAATTCGTTTGAGCTGCTGATCCATGCGCCGATGATTGTGTTCCCGATCAGACAGCAGCTCTGCCTGCTGCTTAATGCTTGCCATCGTTTCAATCGCTTCATGGGCATCATCAAAATTAACCTTAACATCCTCCCAAAAGCTTTTTCTTAATCCGATGATATCATGCTTCAACCCGCCCGCAGACGTTTCCAGAAACCGCTCTTTTTTTTCGAGCTCCTGCAGCACCTCATCTATTCTCGACTGCTCTTCCTTCCATTCCTTATCCTGCTGATTCATGAACGGCACCTCCAGAAAATAGTTGACAAACATAGATGAAATACTGTAAAATATAATTGGATACATATATCGAATGTATGACGAAACTGGCAAATACAATTTATCTTAGCACATTCACCCAATACCAATCAAGGTTTGGGTTATTTATATGCAGAAAAAACCGATTTCAACTCGAAATTGGTTTTTTCTCTTATGATTTCACATTGATCACTGTTGGAGGTGCTTTTCTTAGGTTGCGAATCTTCTCTTTCATCAGTATCGATTCCTTATTCCATTCAATCTTCGATATAATATTTCTTTTTCATTTTAAAAACACCGCAGAGCTTTACCGTGTTTGTCTGTTCATCTAACGTGAAGAATGACTAAACTGGCTGTTATTGTCATCTTCCATAAAACAACTACATCCTCGCTATCGTATCTATAGTCGCAGTAAAATAGTCATTTTTCATCCAATTTCGACATATTTCAACAAATTGAAGTTTTTCATTTGGGAGAATAGGACGATGTTACATTATTTCTCTCGGTTTATGATAAGAACATGAAGAAAGAACCAGAATTAGTTAGGAGGAAATACTCAGTGAAGAAAAAGCTATCTATGATGTTGCTGGCATTCGTCGTAGCCGTAACAAGTTTTACGGCAATTGACCTAGTAAACAACAAAGCGGAAGCTAAAGATTGGGTTAAAAAAGGTCAAATATGGAGTACTCATTACCATTCGGGCTCATTTAAAAACTATACTTACTCGCCAACATTTCAGATTTATTATCCGGGACGAGGAACTTGGGCCAACATGACAGCAAACGGATCAGGCAGCGGGAAAATTACAGCAACTCTGCAACAAAAGACAAATAAAGGCTGGAAAAATGTTAAAACTTTTTATGCAACGAAAAAAGGCTCTACAAATTTAAGTTACAAACAAGCTTCTAAAAGCTACAAAACAAAATACAGATTCAAATTCACTAACACAGGAACTAAAAAAACCATCAGCTATACCTTTTGGGCTACCTATTAATTTTCAATAGCTTTGCTCTGCGCGTCAGCATTCGAAAAGGACTTTTTATTTGATCCCGGCAGGCTACCATAAAAGAAACCTCTCCATGACGGAGAGGTTTCTTTTATTTTACTGACTATCTAAGCGAAAAGAACGGTTTGGCAGCTTCCAATTAAACATATAGGAACAAACCCGGCAAACAACGAGCACGAAAAACAGAACGTACAAGCCGAACGAGTTTCCCAGCCAGCCCAAGCCGACGATTAAACCGCCGAGAGCCGCCCAGACTGCATAAATTTCTGCCTTCAGCACAAGCGGTTTGCGCCCGGCAAGAAGGTCGCGGATGATTCCGCCCCCGCTTCCCGTCAGCACCGCAGCCACGATCACGGCACTAAGCGGATGGCCCATTTTGACAGCATACAGTGCGCCTTGGATAGCAAAGGCAGCGAGGCCGATCGCATCTGATAAATTGCCCCACTTATTCCAATGCTTCAGCAGCAGCTTCGGAAACAGAAACACAATTGTAATAGATAAAAGCGCGATTTGAAAGTACGCTCCCTGCTCCCATAGCGCTGACACCGGAACACCGATCAGCAAATTGCGGATCGCTCCTCCTCCAAAAGCGGTGACAATCCCTAATATATAAACTCCTAAAATATCATATTCCTCTTCCATCGCAACAATTGCGCCGCTGACTGCAAACGCAATGATGCCAATCACACTGAGCAGCTCCCAAGCCATTCTGATGACTCCCTTTTATGTTTGTTAAATTTTCTGACGACCTCTAGATTTTATAATCGCTCCAGCGTAAAATCAATAACATTTTTATGAGAAAAAAAGATAAATTTAGAGGGAATACGGCTATTGCTGATGGACATGAGTTTGCGAAATTAAAAAAGCGTCCGGCATACGCGGGCGCTTTTTTTGTTATTCAGATTTTTCGCCTTTCAGCAGGCACATAAAAATGATAATCAGGATAAAAGCAATCAGGGCCAGGAATGGAATCGTAATAAAACCAAACCAGTTAATATATTGGCCCGAGCACGGCACGCCGCTAACACATGGCTTAATGCCGCTAAAGCCGGGCACTTTTTGCTCTAAGTAATGCATGATCGAAATGAATGCCCCTATAATCGCCATCGGGAGCACATATTTTTTCACTCGTGTGTCCCCTTGAAAGGTGGCGATGCCTAAAATCAGGACGAGCGGATACATGAGGATACGCTGGTACCAGCACAGTTCACATGGAATAAACTTTCTGATTTCACTGAAATACAGGCTGCCCAGCATAGCGATAAGAGCCACAACCCAGGAAGCATATAAAAATACGATTCTATTTTTCATATCGTTACTTCCCTTTCAGCTCTTTTTCTATTGTCTCTTTGATTTCATCATAATCCGCAAAATTTTTGATCACTTTATCATTGACGTAAATCGTCGGTGTTGCCTGTATGTTCATTTTTTGATTAAGGTCAGAATCCTTTTCCACTTGAGAAGCGAATGTTTCCTTATCAAGATTTTCCTTGAGCGTCTCAGGTTTTATCTTTGTGGTGCTTTTTGCAAGATCACCAAGGAGGCCTGGGGTTACCCATTCCTGTTCCGTATCCGGCTGTTTTTCGAACAGCTTTTCATGGAAATCCCAGAAAGAGTCAGGGTCTTCCTTCCATACTTCTTCAGATGCAAGAGCCGCTAACCTTGAACCTTTTCCATGGAACATGACGTTCACGAAAGAAAATTTCACATCGCCCTTATCAATAAAGTCTTTTTGTATTTTTGGAAAGATGTCACTGTTAAACACCTTGCAAGACGGACATTTGTAATCTCCGAATTCTACTACAGTTACCGGTGCATCGTCCTTGCCAAGCACAGGCTGCCCTTTGATAGACGGCTGTCCGGAAACCGCATCATTGCCTTGTTCCGTTTTGTTATTAATGATGACAATGGCTGCTAGCAATACAACAACCACAACCGTAAGGATGACCGCGAATTTCGCAGAAGACTGCTGTTTCTTTTTCACTCCGACACCTCATCGTTTTAAAATTAAAAAAGAAGCGGATCGCAATTGACCCACTTCTTTATTTTAACAAGACAAGCGCTGATAAGAAAACCCCGAAAAAATGAATTCTCTCCGACAATTTATTTGTTTTTGAGACGCATGACGCGCATGGCGTTCGCCACAGCAAGCAGTGTAACGCCGACATCTGAGAAAACCGCTTCCCACATGGTCGCAATTCCAAATGCACCAAGAATAAGAAAGATCGCTTTCACACCTAAAGCAAATCCGATGTTTTGCCACACGATACGCCGTGTCCGTTTCGCAATCCGAATCGCTTCCGCAATTTTTGACGGCTGATCTGTCATTAGCACGATGTCTGCGGCTTCTACCGCGGCATCTGAGCCAAGGCCTCCCATCGCGATCCCTATATCTGCGCGGGCAAGCACTGGTGTATCATTGATACCGTCACCGACAAAAATGAGTTTTTCATTAGGCAAAAGCTTAGCTTCTAATGCTTCGACCTGCGCGACTTTATCTTGCGGCAGCAGCTCTGCATATACCTCACCAATCCCAAGCTGTTTTCCGACGGCTTCTCCCGTTTGTTTCGAATCACCCGTCAGCATAGCTGTCTGTTTGATCCCAAGCGACTTCAGATCAGCAACCGCCTGTGCTGCGTCTTCCTTTATCTCATCCGCTATGATGATTGCTCCGGCATAGCGGTGATCAACAGCAACGTGTACGATTGTTCCAGCATTTTCATCCGGGACATCCTCAATTTGTTCTCTTTCCATGAGCTTTTTATTCCCAGCAAGGATCTCAGTTCCATTTACCTTTGCAAAAATGCCGTGACCGGAGATTTCTTCGTATGACTCAATCTCATCGGAGGAAAGCATTTTCCCGTAAGCTTTACGCACAGATTCAGCAATTGGATGCTGTGAATGAAGCTCAGCGTATGCCGCCGCTTCAAGTAATCTATCCTTTGTAAAACCTTCCGCGGGTTTGATTTCTGTCACTTCAAAGCTGCCTTTTGTTAGTGTTCCCGTTTTATCAAACACCGCGTATTTGACTTGATTCAAAGCTTCTAAATAATTGCTTCCCTTTACAAGCACTCCGGCCTTTGAGGACGCTCCGATTCCGCCGAAGAAACCGAGCGGAATGGAGACAACAAGCGCACAAGGACAAGAAATCACTAAAAAGATAAGCGCGCGGTACACCCAATCGGAAAGCGCGGCGCCAGAAAGAACAAGCGGCGGAACAAAGGCCAGCAATACCGCGATGATCACAACAGCAGGTGTATAATACTTGGCAAACTTCGTGATAAAGTTTTCTGTCCGGGCTTTACGGCTGCTCGCATTCTGAACCAAGTCTAATATTTTTGATACTGCTGATTCCTGATAGCCCTTTGTGACTTCAATATGCAGAACGCCGTTTTGATTGATAAAGCCTGACATTACATCTTGTCCTTCCGCAGCTTTTCTCGGAACGGACTCACCTGTTAAAGCAGATGTATCAACCATCGCTGACCCTTGCACGACCTTACCGTCCAGGGGTATGCTTTCTCCCGGATTAACCACAATGATGTCTCCTGTCTGAACATCCTCCGGGGAAACCTGTTCGATGCCGTTCTTTGTTTTGAGATTGGCGTAATCAGGCCGTATGTCCATTAACGCACTAATTGATTTTCTGGAACGGCTGACCGCGGCACCTTGAAAAAGCTCACCGATTTGATAAAACAGCATAACGGCGACGCCCTCAGGGTATTGCTGAATCAGAAAGGCGCCGATTGTAGCAAGAGCCATTAAGAAATGCTCATCAAACACCTGACCGCGGATGATGTTTTTGACTGCGCGGATCATAATGTCACCGCCGATGATCAAATAAGCAGCGAGGAAAAGGAAAAGTTCAATGGTTCCCGAATGAACCAAATATGCCGCTGCGCCGAGAATGACAGCCGCCGCCATTCTGATCAGCATATTGACCATTCGATTACGATAGCCATCATCAGCTGATTTCTTTATATGCTTTTGGCGAACCGTTACATGCGGATCAATTGATTTCACTTTTTTCTCTACTTTATTCGTGACCCATTGCTCTTCTTTCCCATCGGCTGAGACAGTTAAGGTGCTTGCCGCAAAATTTACCGCGCATCCGTCAATGCCTTTTATGCCTTTGACTCCATTTTCGATTTTTTGGGCACAATTGCTGCAATCCAAACCGTCCAGAACGTATTCCTGTTTCACTAGTCTCACCTTACCTTCCGATTTAGGGTTCCCTTTTCAAAGCGTATCAATGAGTATTGCATTCATTTTAATATATATGAGCATATACTCATATATAAGTTACACCTATTATATGTTGTTTTCCAAGAAAGTGTCAATGAAAAACAAAAACCGGCATATAGCCGGTTTTTCATTTTACTTTTTGCAGACGAAGAGCATTCAGAACAACGGAAACGGAGCTGAATGCCATTGCTGCTCCTGCTATCCACGGTGCTAAAAATCCAAGTGCTGCGATTGGGATGCCGAGGCTGTTATAGCCAAGCGCCCAGAATAAATTTTGTTTAATGTTTTTCATTGTCAATCTGCTCATGCGGATTGCGTCGGCAATACTGTTCAGATCGCCGCGAATCAGTGTAATGTCTGCTGTTTCCATGGCAATGTCCGTGCCAGTTCCAATCGCCATGCCGATGTCAGCTGTGGCAAGCGCCGGCGCATCGTTAATTCCGTCGCCTACCATTGCTGTCTGGCGGCCTTCTTTTTGCAAGCGGGCAATTTCTGCTGCCTTTTGTTCAGGAAGGACTTCCGCAATGATATTCGTAATTCCCGCTTCCTTCGCGATGGCTTCTGCGGTTCTGCGATTGTCTCCTGTCATCATGATGACATCAAGGCCCAACTCTTTCAGACGGGCAACAGCCTTCCGTGACGTATCCTTAATCGTATCTGCAACCGCTACTAGCCCCGCTGCTTCTCCATCAATGGATACAAGCATAACTGTTTTCCCTTCGGCCTCTAGCTCTTCCATTTGGGCGAGAAGAGCACCATGCTCAACCTGTTCGCTCTCCATTAATTTTCTTGTGCCGACGAGAATGCTTTTTCCTCCGGCTTCAGCCAAAATGCCTGCGCCGACTTTTGCTTCAAAGCGGGTAAGCTTCGGTATCTCAAGCCCTTTATCTTTCACGCCAGCAATAATCGCTTCGCCAAGCGGATGCTCTGATCCCGTTTCCGCTGCCGCTGCAAATTGAAGCAAATCTTTTTCTTCAAAACGGCCGAATGGAATGGCATCCGTCAGACGCGGCTTCCCGTTTGTCACGGTTCCGGTTTTATCAAGAACAATGGTATCGAGACGATGTGTTTTTTCTAAATGCTCGCCGCCTTTAAATAAAATCCCGAATTCAGCAGCGCGTCCAGATCCAGCCATTATGCTCGTCGGAGTGGCAAGACCGAGGGCGCAAGGACAGGCAATGACAAGAACCGCAATGAACTTGCTGATCGCTTCAGCAAAATCGCCAGGAGCCGCCCAAAGATACCAAATGAGAAAAGTGAGAACGGCAATCCCCAATACAATGGGTACAAAAATGCCTGAAATCTGGTCAGCGAGACGCTGGATCGGCGCTTTTGACCCTTGTGCTTCCTCAACAATTTTGATGATATGAGAAAGCGCAGTATCCTTTCCGACGTTGACAGCTTTAATTTTCAGGAAACCGTTTGCGTTAACGGTTGAACCTGTCACGCTGTCACCAGGATTTTTGTCAACAGGAAGACTTTCTCCTGTAATCATCGATTCGTCAACCGCTGAACGGCCTTCAACCACTTCTCCGTCGACAGGAATTCGTTCGCCAGGTTTGACGTAAACAATGTCATTAACAAGAACTTCGTCGATCGGGATGATTTGCTCCTGTCCGTCTCTTACAACAGTCGCTGTTTTCGCTTGAAGCTTCATCAGCTTTTTAATCGCATCCGAGGAACGGCCTTTTGCTTTTGTTTCAAACAACTTGCCTAATAAAATCAGCGTCAGCAAAATCGCGCTTGTTTCATAGTAAAGGCCATCTGTATGCCCGTGAGAGCCAAGGCTTTGAAAAGTAAGATAAAGGCTATAAGCGTAAGCAGCCGTCGTACCGAGGGCGACCAATACATCCATATTGGCGCTTTTATTTCTGAGCGCCTTATACGCACCCACATAAAACGGCCAGCCGATCAGAAATTGGACTGGTGTCGCCAGCGCAAATTGCATCCACGGATTGAGAAATATATCGGGTACCCAAATGAATGATGTAAATGTAAAATGGCTCACCATCGCCCAAAGCAATGGAAATGACAGGACAGCTGAAAAAATCAGTCTCGCTGTTTGCTTCCGTTCTTCTTTCTTTTTAGCAGCAGCAGCCTCACTGTCCTGTTCCCCCTTCAACTTTAGCTTATATCCAAGCTTATCTACCGCTTCTTTCAAATCGCCGACAGACGCTTCTTTTGGATTGTATTCGACCGTAACTGTTTCTAAAGCGAAGTTTACTGGTGCATTTGCGACGCCTTCTATTTTGTTAAGCCGTTTTTCAATCCGATTGGCGCAAGCCGCACAGGTCATGCCTTCAATATCGAATTCAGCTTTTTCTGTAACAACGTGATAGCCCAGCTTTTCTATTTTTTCTTGAATCGCTGCAGTCCCTGTTTCAGCAGGATCGTAGATTACATTTGATGTTTCCGTTGCCAGATTAACATTTGCATCCGTGACACCGGGCATCCGCTTCAGGCCTTTTTCAATTCTGGCAGCACATGCCGCACAGGTCATACCAGAGACCTGCATCGCGATTTCCTTTTGTTCACTCAACATACTCACTCCTTTATATACACCTGGGGGGTATATAAAAATGAAAGAAATATCGCGCCTCCCTAAAGGCGCGATACCTTGAATCACTCAGCTACGTCATAGCCCTGATCTTCTATCGCATCCGCAATATCTTTGACTGATACTTTGTCAGCATCAAACGAAACATCGACTTTACCCGCTTCCAGATTGACATGAACGGCACTGACGCCGTCCAGTTCTCCTACGCTTGTTTCTACTGCTTTGACGCAGTGCTGACAAGACATTCCTTCAACTTGCAATGTTTTTTGTTCCATAATCAATTCCTCCTGTTTATTCTTTCTATTTACATCCTACCATACCCCCGTAGGGTATTACAATAAAAAAACGCTTTATGATTTTGTGAACTTTTTAAATACGTCCAAAAGCTCAGAAATGGCCTGTTCCCCGTCGCCGCTTTTGATGGCATCTGCTACACAATGATGGGCATGATCCTCAAGCAAATGAAGCGCCACATTTTTCATTGCCGCCTGAACAGCTGAAATTTGCACAAGAATATCTACACAATATCTGTCGTTTTCCACCATGTTTTGAATGCCTCTGACCTGGCCCTCAATCCGCTTAAGCCGGTTTGTAATCTGATCTTTTTCTTTCGAGCTTTTATGGTTTAATGTTTTATGTTCGTTATGCTTTTCCATGCGTACACCTCTGTTTAATGATATTAATTCCCATTATACTGATTGTCCAAACGGTTGTCTAAGCATGCCGACGCAAAAAATGAATCAGTTAGGTTTTACCATTTGATCAGGAGGGTATATACTTCTGTTGATAACGCTTTTAAAGGGGAGAAGAAAAGTGGATACGATCAAGGTTGGAATATTAGGATACGGATTGTCCGGTTCTGTTTTTCACGGGCCGCTGCTGGATGTTCTGGATGAATATCAAATCAGCAAAATCATGACATCTCGGACAGAAGAAGTGAAACGGGACTTTCCAGATGCTGAGGTTGTACATGAGCTTGAGGAAATCACAAATGACCCTGCCATTGAGCTTGTCATTGTCACCACCCCGAGCGGCCTTCATTACGAGCATGCTATGGCATGCATACAGGCCGGAAAACATGTTGTGATGGAAAAACCAATGACAGCAACAGCCGAAGAGGGGGAAACATTAAAAAGGGCTGCCGATGAAAAAGGCGTATTATTAAGCGTATATCATAACCGACGCTGGGATAACGACTTTTTAACGATTAAAAAGCTGATCTCTGAGGGATCTCTTGAAGATATCAATACATATCAAGTTTCCTATGACCGCTACAGACCTGAAGTTCAAGCGCGGTGGCGGGAAAAAGAAGGCATTGCCACTGGTACGCTGTATGATCTCGGCTCCCACATCATAGACCAAACCCTGCATTTGTTTGGGATGCCTAAAGCCGTGACTGCAAACGTGATGGCCCAGCGGGAAAATGCCGAAACGGTTGACTATTTTCATTTAACCCTGGACTATGGCAAGCTTCAAGCCATTCTATACGGGGGATCAATCGTTCCGGCAAACGGACCTCGTTATCAAATCCATGGAAAAGATTCCAGCTTTATCAAATACGGAATTGACGGACAGGAAGACGCACTCAGAGCGGGGAGAAAACCAGAGGATGACAGCTGGGGTGCAGATGATCCGGAGTTTTACGGACAGCTTACAACCATTCGTGGCTCCGGCAAAAAAACAGAAACGATCCCATCAGTAAATGGCTCCTACCTTACTTATTACCGCAAAATAGCGGAAAGCATACGGGAAGGTGCTGCGCTGCCAGTCACTGCTGAGGAAGGTATTAATGTCATCCGCATCATTGAAGCCGCGATGAAAAGCAGTAAAGAGAAACGAACCATTATGCTGGAGCACTAAAACAAAAGCCTCCCCAAATAAGGGGAGGCTTTTTCATTAGAATGTTTTTCCTGCTTCTTTCGCACGCGCAATCGCGTCTTCTTTGATTTGCTGTGCTTTATCAGGCTCCGCATTATGTCCCTCTACGAAAATGCCTTCGAATGATGGTACGCCGAAGAAGTTCATCATGATGCCGATGTAGCGGTGTCCCATTTCCATCTCAGCCGCAGGGCCTTCTGAATAGTAGCCGCCGCGAGCTTGGATATGAATTGCTTTTTTATCAGTCAACAAGCCGACAGGACCTTGTTCTGTGTATTTGAATGACTTTCCTGCAACGGCAACAGAATCGAGATACGCTTTCATCACTGGCGGGAATGAGAAGTTCCATAAAGGTGTAACAAATACGTACTTATCAGCTGATGCAAATTGATCGCTAAGCTCTCCCAAACGGCCTACTTTCGCTTTTTCGCTTTCAGAAAGCTCTTCAAAGCCTGTACCTGACTGAAGCTTTCCCCATCCGCTGAATACATCTGCGTCAATGTGCGGGATGTTTTCTTTGTACAAATCGATATGTACAACTTCATCATTTGGATTTGCTTCTTTGTAAGATTCGATAAATGCTTTACCTGTTGCCATACTGTACGAAGTTGCTTCGTCATGCGGATGAGCAGTGATATATAATACTTTTGCCATTTTTACCAGCCCTTTCGTTTTTAAAAATCACACACCAATTATTATCATACAGATGCATAATGATTATTCTGTCTCTCTTAGACTTTATTATAGAGACAAAGAAATTTACTTTCAAGTAAAACATCTCGAATTAAAGATTATTTAACTTTCCAAACAGCTTACTTTTCAAAAGCTGTTCTCAAACCTGAATACAGCGCGGACAATTCTTTACTGATTCGAGGATAATGAGGAACATGCGGCACTTGAATATCCGCAGGCATCCTTTTCATGAAAAAGGATTGCTGAGCCTGTTCAAAAAACGCCCGCAGCTGGTTGATCTCTTCATCAGAAAACGGAGCAGGCGGACGGCGGTGAGCTTGCGCCGAGAGCAAATAGTACCCTAAGTGCTGAGCACCGGAAATGGCAGGCCAGAGCGCCTCCGCATTCGCATGAGGAAACTCGCCAAGGGCCTTGTCATACGCATCCCGAAGCCTGACAAGGCTCACCCTTAACTTGTGTTCGTCGGCATTCTGCCCGGTTAACAGTTTCTCCATAAACTGCCCTTCCAGCCGGATGACGTTCCTCATCAGTTCAGGCAGCCGCTTCGTTGAAAACCGCCGCCACAAAAGCATTGTTCCCAACAGCCCGATCACGCTGCCGACAGCTACATCCGTCAGCCTCGCTATCATAAAATAACCGGCACCCGCGCCGCCATGCATACTTTCTGTGATAACAAGCGCATTTGCGGTTAAAAAGGGAACAGCCAGCGCATAATTGCGGACGATCAGCATCTCAAGAAGACATTGCAGCGCTGCAATACAAAACGCAATATAAACACCGCCCGGCTTAAAAAACAGGATTGCGCCTGCCAGCATAACACCGATCACCGTTCCGGCCGAACGCTGAATAGCCCTGTGAAGCGTAAAAACAACAGTAGTGCCAAGCATGACCGCTGCTGCCGAAAGCGGAATCCAATAGGAGCGTGCAAAGCCGAATACGAGGGCAAACATATCGGCGGCAAACAGAACAATTCCGTACTTTAACGCTCTAATTAAAACTGGAGACTTCCAGTCAAAAGCATTTCTCAAAAAGTAAAAAGAGGATGGCAGGCGGCTCGGCTCCCCGTCAAGCTGCTTATCAAAACGTTCTGAAGCGATATTCAAAACCTCATTGATTTCTTCAAACAGCTTCCGCCTAGGCTCAGATTCGTTCTCATTAATCTGAAACGTACCGGAAACCCGTGCATGCGCAAGCATATCTCCGGTTTGGCGAAGTGCCTTTTCAATCTGCGCGGTCTCTCTGTCCGGCGTTTCAGCTGAAAAATGAATAATGGCAAGGAATATGTCGTCAGCTTTTTCAAGGAGGCGGAAAAATCGTTCATCATGCCGCGATTTTTTCCGTTTATTCCCTTTCCCAAGAACTGTTTGGCGGGCTGTTCTAAGCATGAGCACCGTCTGATGCTGTGCGTTATGAAAACCTGGCGTTCCGACGGCTGAAAGACATGCAGCCAGCTGATGATATGTTTTTTGCAGCACCGCTCCCTCCGGTCCATGTTTGTTCGATAACCAGCCGATTAAAGCGATACCCATGGCGAAAATGCCGCCGAGAAACGTCAGTCCCGCTCTGAACAGCGCTTGTGAAGGATCGGCCGGCAGCCCGGAACTGACTAAAAAGGCAAGGACAAAAAACATTGGCGCAGGGCCTTGAATGCCGAGCGCGCTAAAAATAAACATCGCCGCTGCACCGATCAGCCCCAAAACAGCCGCCATCATCCAAAGCATCCCGGACAAAAGCGTCCCTAAACCAAATGAGAGGGCGATCCCAATAGAAACCAAGAGCAGCTTCAAGGCGCGCTTTTTGTACGATTCACCGCCCGCATATAAATAAACAAAGCCTCCGATACTTGCAATTAATCCGTAATCCGTGTGACCTGCCAATGCACCGACCAGCACAGGAAACCCTGAAGCGAAACCTGATCCGATAGCTTTTTTCCAAGGAAATGGATTTGCATGAATGCGAAAGGCATCCTTCACGATAGGCATGATTCTTTGATTGTTCGCAGCAGTTTTGTTCATTTGACAAAATCCTTTTCAATGAATGTGTAGAACTTTTCCCGTTTCTTCGCTTTAGTATGCCCAAAAACGCGGTTAGCTTCTCAATTGGTGCGCCCGATAAAAAAACAGAGACTTATACCGTCTCTGCTTCATTACATCAGTTTATTATCATAAAAGCGGCACCTGTCAGGACTGTTTTGTCCTTCTGCCTTCCTTCAAGAGCAGGTGAATAAAAAATAAAGGATAAATCAATAGATACCCATTAAACAGCCACCACACAAGATCAAAGTCACTGCTGAATGTCCAGAATGATAGCGCCTGCAGACCTGAACAACAGGTCAGCACAAGAGAAATCAGCGCCATCAGCTTCCAGTCAGCACGATTCACCCGCTGTAGGTACAAGCTGTACAACCCTGTGACAGAAATCAGGATATCCAGCGGAAAAAAAGACCAGTTCCAAGCGATCATAAACGGATGGTCATGATGTTTAAAAGCCCAGCTTTCCGGTATGAGCGAAAACCCGGCTGACAGCCAGTACAAGATAAAACCGATATCAGTCACGAGAAAAAACAGCTTCATATATCTCATTTGTACTGCCCGCTTTTATGTATCGGCTCAGACACCGCAGCCTGCTCGATCAGGTTTAAAGACACAACACCGGCAATAATCAATCCAATTGAAATGACTTTCATGACACTAACATGTTCTTGAAAAAACAAAAAACCAACGACTGTAATCAGGACAATTCCCATCCCTGACCATACAGCATAAGCAACTGATACATCTATTGATTTTAGCGTAAGCGTCAGAAAGAAAAGACTCCCTCCATAAAAGAAAATCAACAGCAAACTGGGAATAAGCTTTGTAAAACCGGACGATAGCTTCATGCTGACCGTTCCCGCAACCTCAAACAAAATCGCCAAGCATAGAAACACCCAATTCACGTCGCATCAGCCTCCTCATCAGCTGTTATACCGTTAAACAAAACATCTACAATTGATTCAAGCACCTCTCCTGTCGTGAACTGATGTTTCAGTGGATATTCAGGGTCATACACTTGGTTGATGCTCCCTATATACATGTGAATAAACAGGTCCGGATTGATGTTTCTGATTCTCTTTTGCTGTTTGCACTCGTTTAATAATTCTAGGACAATGGCCCATTCTGCCTTAATAAACGTGTCTAATGTAAGCCACGCATCGTAATGGTATTTCTTTAGTTCATTTAATAATCCCATGTTCAGCAGTTCCATCCCCTGCGGAAGGCTGATCAGCATTTTTTTCACCTTTTCAAGCACATTTAAACTTTCATTTTCATAGATGTCTCTTTCCATTTGCTTCATTTCGGCTAAAAATTGTTCGACAACCGCCTCAACAAGCTGATCTTTAGATGAATAATATGCATAGAGCGTCCGTTTGCTCGTTCCCAGCGCTGCAGCCAAATCATTCATCGTAAATGAAAATCCTTTTTGCTTGATCAGCCGGAAAGTTTCCGCCAGAATTCTTTTATCCATATTAATCCCCCGCTTTCGGTACCAAGAAAACTATTTCGGTACCAATATTATACGGCAGAAATTTATGGAAATCAACAATATATAAAAAACCTCTCCTGTTGGGAGAGGTTTAAAAGACACTGCGGACCAAACCGCCGTCTGCCCGAAGTGCCGCGCCATTGATCGCAGAGGAAAGCGGGCTGCTTAAAAATGTAACGAAGTGGGCGATTTCTTCCGGACGGATCAGTCTTTGAATAATAGATGTCGGCCGGTTTTCTTTCATAAAACGTGCCTCAGCTTCTTGAACAGTCAGGTTTTCACCAGGATACAGCGAATTCAGCATGGTTTCCACACCCTCTGTTAAGGTAGAGCCCGGCATGACGGTGTTGACTGTGACATTCGTGCCGGTTGCCAGCTCCGCCAAACTGCGGGAAATGGACAGCTGCATCGTTTTTGTCGCACTGTAATGGGCCATTTCCTGTGACGGCATAATCGCCGCTTCACTGGCAATGAAAATCACACGCCCTTCTTTTTTCTCTATCATGTTATGCAAATACCTGCGTGTCAGCCTTACACCGCTCATAATATTCACTTCAAAAAAACGAAACCATTCATCGTCGGGAATATCAAAGTACTCCGCCGGTTCAAAAATCCCTAAATTGTTGACCAAAATATCAACCTCTGGATATGCCTGAAACAGCTCATTGCAGCCTTCTTCAGTTCCCAAATCAAATGCGGCCGGATAAAGAACCGCTTCAGCATGTTGTGTTTTCAGTTCATCTATCGTCTGATTCACTTTCTCTTCCCGGCGTCCGTTAATGATCACTGCCGCACCTTCTTCAGCTAACGAAGAGGCAATAGCTTTTCCGATCCCTGATGTCGAACCGGTCACCAGTGCGGTTTTTCCTTGTAAATTCAGCTTCATTATTCATCCCTCCGTTTTTGATTCCTCTTATTTATTGACAGAAATCTGATTGGTGAAACATCTGCTCTGCAATCAGTATGAAACAGCTGGGTTTGAAATGGAAGTACGCACTTTTTGGTGCCTGTGGTTTGGAGAAAAAATAAAGCAGAACCTCTTAAGAGGTTCTGCTTTATGCTCATTATGTATGGAGACAGCGGGAGTCTATTACCATGGTATGGTTATGTTTTAAAATAGTTACAAGCCGTTGATATATAAGCCTTTACGTATGATAAAAAATCAGTTTAAAAACTATAATTTTATATTTTTGTTATCAAAATGTTACCGCAAATGTCATGGACCTACACACATACTCAATGCCTTGAATTCTGCTACGATGCGGTAGGTCCATTTACCGATCGTTCCCCTCCCTCCTCATTTTCCCTGTTCTGGTCCATAATCACCTTATCATTCAACCTAAGGGTAATTTTCACATGATAGCTAACACTTTGATTTGATTTATTTTAAAAATAATTCTTTGTTTATCAATATACTCATTATCTAAATCTACTTTAAAAAATGGAACCGCCCTTGTAGAACTTTCTGCCTGCAAATAAAAAGGGCCTTCACTAGGAAAGGGCCTTTTCCATTCCTCTCTAAAAATGGAGGAACTTGATTCCAGATTGTAATTCTAACATTTTAAAAGCAAAGACAAACATTCCTTTAAAATGGTTTCCGCCAAAAAGTCTCACTAGATATAATTGAATTATGTGCATATGTGCTTTAAAGATAGAGGTGAATATATATGAAATTAACTTTGATCCGCCTGTTGGTATGGGGTGTGGGTGATACAGAAAACACAAATGAGCATGACAAATTTTGAACGCAAGTTATATCAGTTTTTTGTTAATATGCGGCTTTACAGAAAAAAAGAAAGACCGTAAAAAGTGAACAGGAAATACGTGATACCACGAAAACCTTATCCGAAAAATGGATTGTTTATAAAGTCCTACTCGATGAGGACTTCTTTATGAATAGGCTAAATTCTCTTCAAAATAAATTTTACATTTGGTAAAATAATGGATATATGAAGGAGAGTGATTGATACATGTTGCTATTTATAGGTAAATTCATATTGCTCTATATCTTCTGTTCTTTTGCTTATTATTTATTTAAAGTCGCTTATTACAATATTGGTAAAAAATTAGCGCTAAGCACATCGGAAGGAACTAAAGCGAATTGGGTCGCAAACGTGTTTATTAAAAACGGTACTAAGCTAACTGATGGTGATTATTTTATGGTTGCAGTTGTTTCAGCATTGTGGCTTTTACTTAGGTAAAATAACAAGCCTCCCTTTACAGGAGGCTTGTTTTTATTCAGTTGGATAACCATTTGCCTTACAGAAACTCTTAATATATTTGTTTTTGCTAGCAAATTTTCTGCAAGCTTTATTCATCCCAGCGTTATAAACTTCTTTCAAGAATTGTTGAGCTATCCCAGCCAGACCAATTGCAGTAAGAAGAGCAATAAGCTCTTGCAATCCAATATATACTACCCACGGGAGTGCTGGAACAATTGCAGTGGAGGCATCTCCAACTTTGACTTCTTGTCCTTTGTTTTGCTCTAACCATTTAACCTGTTCAGTTGGAATGCTAGCATAAAATAATGAAAGGTTAAAGATTTCATCACCAGTATAACCAATTTGTTTAGCTTTTTCTTTATCTACGCTGTATGTAAAATCATCGTTGAGTTTTAAAGCTTCTTTGACAAATTTCTCTGCTTTCTCAAAATCAGCTTCCGTTGCATGCTTTAATGCCTCGCTTACCTTCTCTTTCGATGTTAAATTGTTCATAATTGATTTTGCTTCTACGGTGTTGGCAGGAGTGCTTAAGAGGACAGTGACTAAAAGGGCAAAAGACGACAAAATGACAATTATGCTACTTTTTAGCTTACTCATTCCTTTAATCATTCCTTTCTACTAATTTGTTAAATGCTAAATATTATCATATTTGGAATTTAATTTACATTACAAAACTGTGACATTTAAACTTTTTACACATTAAAAAAGCCCTGCTCATACGAGGGGGCTCAATTATTATGCGGACGATATTTTTTATTTGTTTCAAGCTATTCTTTCAACGCCTCCGCATCTTGCAGTAAAGACAAACTTGTATTCCCTATCTTTTTTTTACAGCTTCAATGCGTTTGTCACTTATCAATTTACTCATGCGCTACTTATTTACCCCTAAAATCTCGGCAACTTCAGAAGTGCTGAGGACCTCAGTTTTCAGGAAGCCTTCAACCTCCTCACGACCGCCGAAACATTAAACACGTATAGTCACCTTTATCCGTCTGCACAACGTGAGGTTATTGGCTTTATGAAAAACGAAAAATTTTAAAAGTGTTACCAAAATGTTACCGCAGTGCCCTCAAAAGCTTTAAAAGCCTTGATAGCACTGCGGTTTCAAAGTATGTATGGAGACGGTGGGAGTCGAACCCACGTCCAGAAACATCGATTACTTAAGCGTCTACGAGCGTAGCCTGCATATTTATGGTTTCACTCATCTTCTTGCCTGCGGGCGGGCCTTCCAAGAGCTAGTCTGTTCATCTCTTCTTACGTTCTCAGACAGGAACGCAAGCGTAGCCTACTTGGATGTGCTCTTCACAGACACATAGGCAATGTCAGGAAGAGCTCGCTGCGCTTATTAGGCAGCTAATGCTACGTTTTGGTTAAAACTGTTAGTTTTGCCAGTTATATTTAAGTGCGTGTTTACGAGATCGCCTCTCGGCTCGCAGCTCAAGCTCGATCCATCCCTGTCGAATCCGTAACGTCCCCTTGGTATAAGGGAAATACGGGAGAAAATATCAAGCTCTCACTCAAACTGGCTATAGTCTTATTATAACATGATCACGGCTCTTTTCAATTGTCAAATCCTTCAAATGAATAGCGACGTGATCTGATCGTGAACACAGTATAGCACAGGCCTGATTTTCGAATCAAGCACTATGCCTTTAGAAGCCTTTTTGACTGTCTCTGAACGCTCTTTCGATTTCCCGCTTCGCGTCCTTGCGCTTCAGATCTTCCCGTTTGTCATAGTTCTTCTTCCCTTTTCCAAGGCCGAGAAGCACTTTGGCAAAGCCGTTTTTTAAATACAGCTTCAGCGGAACGAGAGAATAGCCTTTTTCCTTTGTTAACCCGATCAGCTTATTAATCTCCTTGCGGTGCATTAACAGCTTTCTTGTCCGAAGCGGATCGTGGTTATAGCGGTTTCCCTGCTCATATGGGCTGACGTGCATATTGTGGAGAAACACTTCTCCCCGTTCGATTTTGGCGAAGGAATCCTTAAGGTTTACGCGGCCGGCGCGAATCGATTTGATTTCGGTTCCTTGCAGAACGATGCCTGTTTCATAGGTTTCTTCTATAAAATAATCGTGATTGGCTTTCTTATTTTGAGATAATACTTTTCCTGACCCTTTTGGCATGCCAGAACCTCCTCTCTCTAAGGAAAAACTGTCCACCTTTTGCGATACGCTCTATTTTACCAAATGTCACGTACTGCTACAATGAAAAGCTGTTTCCGAAAGAAAGCAAATAGAGCGCTGCGGCCCTATTTGCTGGTTGAGCTGCTATTTCTTCTTTTTCCGTTTCTGTTTCGGAGCATTCTGGAAGCCGCGTTTTTTCTTTTTCTTCTTCGGCTTAGTGAACCACTCCCCTTTTTCCTCAGACGGAGCTGGAGAAACAGGTGTATTGGTGCTTTGAACACGTTTTCTGGCAGGCTTTCCGCGTTTTCTGCTCCGGCTGCTGTCCAATTCTCTCGGACGCCGCGGAGTGCCCTTCATGCCGACAATTTCAAAGTCGATATTGCGCTCATCTTTATTGACATCGACAACCTTGACTGTGATTTCATCCCCGATGCGGAAGACGTTGCCTGTCCGCTCGCCGATCATTGCGAAATGCTGTTCGTCAAAGCGGTAGTAGTCATCTGTCATAAAGCTGACGTGGACGAGTCCTTCAATTGTATTCGGCAGCTCGACGAACATTCCGAAGTTTGTCACAGAGCTGATCATGCCGTCAAACTCTTCACCGATTTTATCAAGCATGTATTCCGCTTTTTTCAGATCATCCGTCTCACGCTCGGCGTCAACTGCACGGCGCTCCATTGATGATGTATGTTCGGCGATATCCGGCAGGCGTTCAGCCCACTTTTCCTGAGTCGCTTCATCGACTTTGCCGTTGATCAAATACGTTCGGATCAGGCGGTGAACGATTAAGTCCGGATAACGGCGGATCGGCGATGTGAAATGCGTATAGAATTCCGTTGACAGACCGAAGTGCCCCAAGCTTTGCGGGTCGTATTTCGCCTGTTTCATCGAACGGAGCATAACAGTAGATATAACCGTTTCCTCTGGTCTGTCACGCACAGCGTCCAGAATGCTTTGCAGCGCGCGCGGATGAATATTCCCCGCCGTTCCTTTCACCACATAGCCAAATGTCGTCACAAATTCTAAAAACTTTTGCAGCTTTTCAGCATTCGGCTCTTCGTGAATCCGGTATATAAACGGGACGTTCATCCAATGGAAATGCTCTGCCACTGTTTCGTTTGCTACAAGCATAAATTCTTCAATCAGCTTCTCGGCAACAGAGCGTTCTCTGATCACAACGTCTTTAACCGCTCCTTCGTCATCAACAAGCACCTTTGCTTCTTTGAAATCAAAGTCAACGGCGCCGCGGTCCATCCGCTTATCGCGAAGAATTTGAGCCAGGCGCTCCATGTCTTTGAACATCGGAACAAGAGGCTCGTATTTTTGCTTCAGCTCTTCATCATCGTCAACAAGAATTTTATTCACATCTGAATATGTCATTCTTTCCGTTGTTTTGATGACACTTTGGAAGATCTCGTGCTCTGTCACCTGTCCCTGACTGTTAATTGTCATTTCACAAGAAAGCGTCAGGCGGTCAACCTTTGGATTTAAGGAGCAGATGCCGTTTGACAATCTGTGCGGAATCATCGGGATGACACGGTCAACCAGATACACACTTGTCCCTCTTTCAAGCGCTTCTTTGTCAATCGGTGAGTTTTCGGTTACGTAATGGCTGACATCAGCTATGTGAACGCCAAGCTTGTAGCTTCCATCATCAAGCTTCGTCACGGTAACTGCATCATCCAAATCCTTCGCATCCGCACCATCAATGGTGACAATCACCTGATCACGGAGATCACGGCGGTCTTTCAGATCTTTTTCATCAATCGTGTCAGGCGTACTTGATGCCTGTTCCATCGCGTCAGCTGGAAATTCTCCCGGCAGGCCGTGCTTATGAATGACCGATAAAATATCAATGCCCGGGTCGTTTTTGTGGCCGAGAATGGTTTCAACCTCACCCTCTGCGTTCATGCGGCCTTCAGGATAGCTCGTCAGCTTGACAACAACCTTATGCCCTTCCGCAGCTCCGTTTTTCCCATTTTTCGGAATGAAGATGTCACTCGTGATTTTTTTGTCATCCGGAATGACAAAGCCGAAGTTTCTCGTTTCTGTATACGTGCCGACAACCCGCTGAATCGCTCTTTCTAAAATCCGTATGACGGTTCCTTCCTGCCTGGAGCCGCTTGACTGTGAATTCAGACGAACCATGACGATATCGCCGTTCATTGCCGTATTCAGCTCATTAGGCGGAATAAACACATCACTTAACGACGTATCCTCAGGCAGCAAAAAGGCGAATCCTTTCGCATGCGCTGAAATCTTTCCTTTTATTAAATTCATCTTCTCCGGAATGCCGTAACGGTCGCTTCTCGTCCGTACGATAAGGCCTTTTTCTTCCAAGGCGACTAACGCTTTGACGAGCTCTTTAAACTCCTCGGCTTCCGTAATATTTAACATCTCCTCAAGTTCCTGAACGGTCAGAGGTTTGTACGCCTCTTCCTTCATAAACGAGAGAAGCTTTTCCATAAATGCTTCTTTTTCCATTATCCGACCTCCTGTTGATTACCAATCGAGCTTCTCTAAAAATTCATACACATCCTGATGGACGAGGTCACGTTCTTTGTCGAGTGTAATGACATGCCCTGATTCCTCGTACCATTTCAGCTGTTTATCATCAGTTTCCACTTCGTTGTAAATAATATTGGCGCTTTCGGTATTAATCATGTGGTCATGACGGGCCTGCACCACAAATGTCGGTGAATAAATCATATCGACATTATTCCGCACATCAGCAATTAAGTCTTGCAGCGCCTTGAGGGTATTCATCGGCGTTTTTTCGAATTCTTTCATTTCCTCTTCAATTTGCTCCGGGCTTTTCCCCTCAAACTTTTTGTAATTGCGAGCGTATGAAAGAACGCCTTGATACATGACCTCTTCACTCTTAATATGCATCGGTGCGCACATTGGGACAATTCCCTTTATGGGTACAGTGTAACCCAATTTCAGCGAAAAAACCCCGCCAAGCGACAGTCCGCAGGCAGCAATGCTCTCATAGCCTTCAGATTTTAAGTATTCATAGCCATCCATTACGTTTTTCCACCAGTCTTCGGGCCCCGTATGTACAAGTTCTTCAGGCGGGACGCCATGTCCTTCATATTGAGGCGCGTGGCACGTATAGCCGCGTTCATTCAAATATCGTCCCAGCATCCTTACATCCGCTGTATTGCCTGTAAAGCCGTGCAGCAAAAGCACCGCTTTGTCTCCGCCTTTAAATGTAAATGGTTTTGGTGTCACAACTTTCATGCTCATGTCTCCCTTTCTATCTGCACGATCATTTTAGTTTTCCACAGTTTAATCAGAAAAAAACGTTTTGAATATCATCCAGAAACGTGAAAAAGGCCTGACTTCACATCAGACCTTATACAAACATTGCCCTATAGGATATAAGCAAGCGCAATCGTTAACACGAAAAACAAGACTGCCAGCACTACCGTAATGCGGTGCAAAATTAAATCAAGACCTCTTGCTTTTTGTTTCCCGAAGAGCTGCTCCGCTCCGCCTGAAATCGCACCAGATAATCCGGCGCTTTTACTAGATTGAAGCAAAACGACAATAATAAGTGCAATGCTGACGATAACCAATAAGGTAATCAAAACTGCGTGCATCCCATACACCTCCAGACTCACTGGCTACATTACTTCTATTTTACATGAAAAGGGTTGGCATGTCACGCTGTATCAGACGCCAAAAGGCTGGATAAGACGTTTTATCTTGGTTACCCTATTCATATGAAAAGGTCAAAGGAGAAAAGCGATGCCGCTTATCAGCATAGACAGCAGGAAACATCTTTTTTATGAAGAATATGGACAGGGAATCCCTATCATTTTTATCCACCCGCCGGGCATGGGACGCAAGGTTTTTTATTATCAGCGCCTTCTTTCCAAGCATTTCAGGGTGATTTTTCCCGATTTAAGCGGCCACGGTGATAGTGATCACATCGATCAGCCAGCGTCTATTTCCTATTACGCAAACGAGATCGCGCAATTCATGGACGCTTTGCACATTGATAAAGCTGTGTTATTCGGGTATTCTGCCGGAGGCTTAATCGCGCAGCATATCGGCTTTAACCGCCCGGACAAAGTGTCACACCTTATTCTGTCCGGCGCCTACCCAGCTGTTCATAACGTAATCGGCCAGAAGCTGCACAAACTGGGAATGTATCTGCTTGAAAAAAACCCCGGTTTGCTCATGAAAATCCTCGCTGGCAGCCACACAAAAGACAGACAGCTTCGCAGCATATTAACAGACCATATGAAAAAAGCAGACCAGGCCCATTGGCATCAGTATTATCTGGATTCGCTTGGCTACAACTGCATTGAACAGCTGCCCCGCCTAGACATGCCAATGCTGTTTATGTATGGCGGCCTGCGGGACTGGACCTTTACGAACGCAGGCTATTACCGAAGATCGTGCAGACATGCCGAATTTTTCAGATTGGAATATCAGGGACATCAATTGCCGACAAAACAATGGAAAACGTGCAATGAGCTGGTGACAGGGTTTGTGCTGACACATCATTCATAGGAATAGAAAACGCTTGGCTTCCTTGCGTTTTTTGTTACTTTATTGACTTTTGTCAATAAAGTCATAGTAAAAAAGATCCTCAAATTTCAAATTAAAATAGTGAAGCATTTTACCGATCACAAGCTGCCCCGGCCGTCTTTCTCCATTCAGCACGCGGCTCAGTGTGGCGGGTGAGACTCCGATTTCCAGCGCAAGCTGATTAAGGGAATAATCGTTATTAACCATATACTGCAAGACATAATCACGTCTAATCTGTATCTTTTCTACTGGCACTTTCCTCACCTTCCATTCCTGAAAAACTTTTTTCTATACTTTTACATTACGGCTTATGTTAACTTTTGTCAATACATTTCCAGTCTACCTATTCCCTTTAGTCAATAAACATACTAAAATATGAGTAACAGTGAGGGACGGGGTGAGATATATGGAAAGCTTTGGCGAACAATTACGGGCATTGCGTGAAGAGAGAAAGTTAACAGTCAACCAGCTGGCGACTTATTCAGGCGTAAGCGCGGCCGGCATCTCCAGAATCGAAAACGGAAAACGGGGCGTTCCCAAACCTGCCACCATCAAAAAACTGGCAGAGGCCTTAAAAATTCCTTATGAGGGGCTTATGTACAAGGCTGGTTACATCGAAGAAGTGCATGAAGCCAAGGCTCCTTATGAAACGAAGTGCAAGCTGCTCGAAAAAGCGGAGGCCTATGACCTGAAAAACCTTGCGCTTCTTGAGAACGAAAAATGGCAATATCTCAATAAAGAAGATTTGCTCATGCTGGATCATTATTTTTCGTTTATTTCAGACGAAGCCAAAAAACGGTCTGCTGATGACTGACTCTTGATAGAAATGTGAGGCGATAGACCATGTCACCGTTCGGACAGCAATTACGGGAGCTGCGCCGCGCCCGCAAACTGACAGTGAATCAGCTTGCGGTGTACTCAGGCATCAGCTCTGCCACCATTTCAAAAATTGAAAACGGCAAACGCGGGACGCCAAAACCCGCCACGATTAAAAAACTGGCAGCCGTCCTGAAAGTGCCGTACGAAAACCTAATGGCCGCCGCAGGCCATATTCAGGCCTTTCCTGAAGAAATCCGCGAAGCATCTGAAAGCTATCAATCCGTTTATGAAATTTACCAGACGGCTGTCACGCGCGGAGCGGAGCACCTCCCGATTTTCAACAGTCAAAAATGGGAACATCTCTCAAAGCAGGATATTGAAAATCTCAGCAAATACTTCGATTTTTTGTCTTCAGAAGCAAAAAAACGGGCCTCTTCCTCATAATCCCCTGTTTCTCTTTCTATATTTTATCAATCACGCTTGCATACCCTCCCTCGTTATTTGCGTTATAATAGTGACAGACGAGGTGAAAAGTATGAACCAATCAGAAATGTGTCCTAGATTTGAAAAAGCAGTCGACATCTTAAGTAAACGCTGGGTCGCTTTAATCGTATTTCAGCTCTTGAACGGGTCGCAGCGATTTAGCGAAATTGAAGCAGCACTTCCAAATCTAAGCGGCAGAGTTCTGTCAGAACGGCTGAAAGAACTTGAGCTTGAAGGAGTAGTGAAGCGGGATGTCATCCCTGAAACTCCGGTTCGCATCGAATATTCATTGACTGATAAAGGAAAGGCACTAGCACCCATTTTAGGTGAGATTTCTAAATGGGCGACTGAATGGATTGACCCTTCCTTTCTTGACTAATTGCTAAAACGGTTCTGATCTCATAGACGAGAAAAGAACCGTTTTTTATTTTTTTCCCAGGTGAAAAAACGATTTCTCAGCCGATATATAGTACATCCATACATTACGTTTTTAAAGGAGACCACTATATGCGACTGACGATTTCCCGCAAATTCAGCCTGGTATTTTTGACACTGATCCTGATCAATTTACTTGTAGGCGGAATAGGCGTTCTTAATATGCAGCATATCATTCAAAAAACAGATGAAATCAACACAAAATGGATTGACGGCATCAAAGGAATCACTTCAATTAATTATGTAACCGAGCACCTGTCTTCTAAAGAAAAGGACTTTCTGATTTATACAGACAAAAGCAAAATGGATACACTTGATCAAGAAATGAATCAAATCATGGAAGACATTAACCAAAAGCTCGATAACTACGAAAAAACGATCTCCACTGATAAAGAGCAGAAACTGTTCGAGCAGCTTCAAACTGAAGTGAATACCTATATGGATATTCATGCGCAAATTATCGAAAGCGGCCGCACGAATGACATGGACAAAGCAAGAGGTTTATTGGTTCAGACTGAGGCCAGCTTTGAGGATATGAAAAAAACAATCACTCAGCTTGTTGACTTAAATCAAGAAGGCAGCAACACAGCGGTAAAAGAAACGAAGGCCGTCTATCATAAAGGGCTCATTTACACTGCTTTGCTTGTGGCAGCATCGATCCTCATCAGCATTTTCATCTGGCTTTATATCACGCGAAACATTGTAAAGCCTATCATTCGCATGAAGGAATCTGCCAATCATATTGCCGAAGGCGATCTGTCGAACGATATGGAGCCGCTCAACTCAAAAGACGAGCTGGGTGATCTGAATGAAGCGCTGCAAAAAATGGTAGGGAATCTGAGAGATATTGTCGGATATTCTAAAGACATATCAAGCCGGGTTCTTTCTTCTTCACAGGTGCTTGCAACCGCAACGAATGAAACAAGATCCGGCAGCAAACATATTACCGAGACGATGAACGAAATGGCTGAGGGCTCTGAACAGCAGGCCCAAGACGCCGTGACGATTGCCGAATCGATGAATGAGTTCACTGAAAGCATTGATAAAGCCTATAATCACGGCATCACCATCAGCGATACGTCGCAAAACGTTCTCGAACTCGCGGTAAGCGGAAACGAAAATATGGCTACGTCATTACAGCAAATGAAAACCATCCATCATATTGTTGAAAAAGCCGTGCATAAAGTGAGATCACTTGAACAGCATTCTCAGGATATCAACAAGCTCGTTCAGGTCATCAACGGGATTGCCGAGCAGACGAATTTGCTGTCCCTTAACGCCGCGATTGAAGCTGCCCGCGCAGGAGAAAGCGGCAAAGGCTTCGCCGTTGTGGCAGAGGAGGTCAGAAAGCTGGCTGACGGCGTTTCTGATTCCGTGCAGGATATTACCCGGATTGTAGGCGGGACACAGCAGGAGATCCACACTGTCATTACGTACTTGGAAAGCAGCTTTACAGAAGTCGAAAAAGGAACGGAAAACCTGACAGACACCGGACAGGCTATGCGGCATATCAAGCAATCCGTCACTCATGTTGCAGACAGCATTAAGGAAGTAACGGATGGCCTGAAGCAGTTAACAAACCAATCGATTACTATCAATCAATCGATTGAAAATATCGCTTCTGTATCCGAAGAGTCGGCCGCCGGCATTGAAGAAACATTTTCAATAACCGAGCAATCCGCCCATTCGATGGATCAAGTGCTTCAAAATGCTGAAGAGCTTGAGCAGCTGGCGAAGGAGCTTAATGAGAAGATGGGGCAGTTTACGATTTAAAAATAACCCACGTCCAGATAGGGCGTGGGTTTAATGATTTCTATATAAGGGTATTTTCACTCGCACTTCTCCGCCACCCTCTATAGTGTTTCCAAGAGTAAGTTCTCCATTATGAAGATTCACAGCATTTTTTGCGAAGGTCAACCCCATTCCATAATGACCTTTAGACTGACGGGCCTTGTCATCCATGTAAAAAAGTTCTGTTGCTTTTTTTAGCCCGATTTCCGAAAATCCATTTCCTGTGTCTTTTACAAAAAAATAAAAAGTATCAGAATCGCATTCAGCATGCACCGAGACAGTACCATCCTCCGGTGTATAATCAACTGCATTTGTTAAAATATTCAATAACGCCCTATGTAACAGTTGCCAGTCTATTTCCGCCTCTTTCTTGAGATTTTCTTTTTTAAATGAAATATTTATTTTTTTATTTCCTTTATAGGCGGATATATCTTTCTGTAGAGTTTCTGTCAGCTTATCTACAAAAGCTTTCTCCAAATGAATAGTTAAGGAATCCTCCGTTCTCGAGAGATGAATCAGCTGAGAAATATATTGTTCAATTTGATTTCCTGCTCCAAGAATATATTTTGTATATTCAGCTTGTTCTTCGTTTTGAATAGACAAGCTGAGTAATTCAGCATTTCCCTTAATAATGGTAATCGGGATCTTGATATCATGTGCTAAAGCACCAATTTGCTCTTTCTTATTTTTTTCTAATCGCCACTGAGCTTCGAGTGATGACCGAAGAGCATCTCTCATTTCAATTAAGGAATCAATTACATCATCAAATTCCTTAATATGTGTAAATTCGGGAGTAAACTGCAAATTTTGCTCTTTTATATATCGAGTAATTACGTTCAGTGTCTCAAAATGTTTTCTTAATCTATTAGCAAAGTAAGTTGTTATAATAGAAATGACTACAATGAGTAAGACTATCAAAATACAAATACTCGTTAATTCATAATTAGGAAGGTATTTTCTTAATAAAGGTGAGCTAAAATCTGCACGTAATGAATATTGCAAAATACAATACTCTTCATTTCTATCTATAACCAAATATCCTTTCTGTTTATAATTGACATACGGTTTTTTTTCAATCTTCTTTTTAACCAGTTGCAGATCTTTTTCTTTAATGGTTCCAGCTGTTTTTTGTTTTGTTTCTTTATCAAGGATGGCATATGACATTGTATCTGGAATCATATCAGCAGTGACTTTATCTGTATTTTCCAGCTTTGGCGCAAGTTTTTCTGCTTCTCGTTCATTATAATTCGCGGGATGTGAGAAACCCGTATTCATTGCGATTGTATTTATAAATAAATATAGCAGAGCCAGTACAACTAAACTTATACATAACGTGACCATATACTTTATCAGTTCTCTAAGAAGTGTTTTCTGGCCCTTAAAACCTATTCCCATTTGTACCCAACACCCCATACCGTTTTGATAGGGTCTGTATTATGCTCTTTACATTTTTTTCGAATCGTTCTGATAAATTCAGTAATTGTTGAATACAAAGCATTCCCCTCTAATCCATATATCTCCTCGTAAATTTGTTCTCTTGAAAAAGTTCTCCCTTTATGTTGAGCTAAAAATTCACAGATTTTATATTCATTTTTTGTTAGGTTAAGTTTGTGGTTATTGATAAATACTTCTTTACTATCAAAATGAAATAAAAAACCGGAGATGACTCTTTTCGATTGATGTTTATCTCTCCGTTCCCTTCTTAAGTGAGCATTAACTCTAGCACTAAGCTCTCTAACACCAAATGGCTTTGTAATATAATCATCTCCGCCGGTAATAAGACCTTTTACTATCGCTTCCTCTTCTGTTTTAGCCGTGAGGAATAAAATTGGACAATCAACCAAAGGACGTATCTGTTTACATAGCTCAAAACCATCAATATCTGGCATCATAACATCCAGCAAAATTAAATCATATCCTTGAAATACGTCAGGCGGCTGTCCTTTAACACGATCTAAAATGTCAACTTGATGCTGGTCACGGCGCAAAATATTTTGTATCAGTACAAGAATATCTTTTTCATCATCGACAGCAAGGATTTTGGCCATTTCCTGTCCCCCTCATACTATTCAAACGTTTTTCTGCCTTCCCATTTACTAAACCATATTAGACTGGCAACGATTATACATATTATACCAAAAATCATAACCAATACCCCTGAATTTATTTCATGCATTAATAAAGGATTATCCCCTTTTTCTTTAAAGTGGAGTACCCCATTTAAACCTGACAATCTAATACCCCAAGCCCAAGGGTTATATTTCCATATAGCATCTCCTAATCCAGTATTCATTAGAGCGGTCATAAGCAGGCCAGCTCCGCCTATCAGGACAGAAGCACCCATTCCAAACATACAGCTGATAAAAAAGTAAATACAATATAGGGCTACACTACCCGCAACTAGCCAGGCACCACCTGTTATAAAAATATCGTAAGACAAATCCGGCACATGTAAAATAAATTTTAATCCTATTATATAAATGAAAAGCGCTATACCAATAGAGCAAAGTTCCATGAAAAGCAGCATTAACATTTTGCTGGCATAAGCAATGACTTTTGGAGACGTACTCCCTAGTAACACTTGAAATTTCCCTGCCTGTTCTTCTAAGGATGCAGTCATTCCGCATAACACCCCTATAAGCAGCGGCAATGCAACTGCAATAGCTTCCATAAAAGACTTATACAAGTGAAATTGACTCTGATCTCTCTCATAAAAATACAGAATCAATACAGTTGAAAAAGCTATAGGAATAATTAAATGGAGCCACATAAAGGAGGTGTGTTTGCTTTTCTGGAAATCAGCTTTTAAACACCTCAAAAGTAATCTCACCTTATATCGCCCCCTGCTTTTTTGTTCTGTAATCGATTGAAGGGGCAAACGAACGGCTAGTCAAAAACGCTATTATTAAAAATAATAGAATAGAAATCAATATAGCAGGAGGGACGACCATCCAACTCAACAAAGGATCATTTTTTTCAAGCAACAGACCGTTAGGATGAATACCTATTGTGGGACACATCATTCGAATTGGCCAGCTCCAAGGAATAAACCACCAAAAGGAACGAGATGCCGGCATTATACCTAGAACAAGGGTTCCTATAAGATTTAACATTACCGCTATTGTAAGCCCCCACTTTTTTGCCACAAATAAACAAAGTGGAATTTGCCAAAGGCTTGTTACCCAAAGCAATAAACTTGCGGCAATTGCAGAAAGCGTAACAATAGCAAAATCAGCTATAACAAACCCCATTAGTAACATAAACACTAAAAATACAATTTGAGATAATAGCGAATAAATCATAATAATTACAATCTTAGAGTACCATAATCTTCCTAAATCAATAGGCAATGAATACGTACCATTATAATTAGAGGCCTTTTTTTCTTTTTGATGAGATAAAGAACAAAATAAAGCTATCATCACCGGCATAAATATAATAGACCACCAGTTAAAAGTACCGGGAACAAAAAATTGAATGTTCATCAAAAAAGAAAAACCTATATTAAGCAGCGGCACTAAGATAATCATTTTTCTAGAAAAGGTCCTTTTAAACTTCAGGTTTTCGGCCTTCATATAATTCATCATCTTTTTACACCCTCTTTTTCACGGCTTGCCTTTACAACTTCCATAAACAAATGCTCTAAATCATCAGTCTTGTTTATTTCCCCCTGGTACCCAAGATGACCGCCGATGATAATCCCAATATGATCTGCTATTTGCTCGACTTCTGAAAGTATATGACTAGATAAAATCACGGTTATTCCTTCCTGAGGAAAAGAGCGAATAAGATCTCTGAGCTCCTGAATGCCGATTGGATCTAGCCCATTCGTAGGCTCATCAAGAATTAATAATTTAGGGTGATTTAATAAAGCAATAGCAATTCCCAGCCGCTGCCTCATCCCCATCGAAAACTGCCCTGCTCTTTTCTTTCCAGCATGCTGCATATCTACTGTCTTTAGCACGCTGTTTATGCGATCCTCAGATAGGCCCAGCAACGTTGCATGTACTTTTACATTTTCAAATGCTGTTAAATTATCGTAAAGGGGTGGAGCTTCTATTAAAGATCCGATATTTTGCAAATCAGAACGTTTCCATTTATGTCCGTCGAAGAAAACCTCACCAGAAGTTTTCCGTAAAATTCCTGTTAAAATTTTAAGTGTCGTCGATTTTCCAGCTCCATTTGGTCCAAGCAGACCGTAAATGCTGTTTTTTTGAACAGTTAATGAAACATCTGAAACAGCTGTTTCTTTGCCAAACTTTTTTGTAAGACTTTTGGTTTCTAATAGGACTGTACTCATGTCACACTCTCCCTTATCCCTTTTCATTCTTAATCAAAACCGCTCGATAATACTCGCGATTAAACTCCACAATGATTTCATCTTTGGCATCAGTATCCTCGTTCGCACTGTAAACCTTCCCATAGCGTAGAGGTTTTTTCTCTCTGGTTTCATCCGGATCATTAGAGATATACGGTTCTTTCAGTTCTTCTTCAGACCATCTCTTTCCCTCACTATCTACAAAGAAGGTTTGACCTATTGCCCCTATTACTTTTCCTTTTTTGTCTTCATCAACTTTATCTTTCATCTGATAAAGTTTTTCGTTATAGACCACTTGATCGAGCTTTCCCTTATCAATCAAGCTCTCCATTGTTTCAGATGTTTCGTTGTTATCCTCAGTAAAATGCACTGTTTTTTTTGTTTCTTCAACAGTTTTATCTTTAAACTTCGTTAATGCTTGACAAGCAGATAACATAAATAAAACAATAAAACAGCCTGAAATGTTTACACATCTTTTCAAAAACACGTACATCACCTCAATCTTATGAATTTTCCCCAATAGATGTTAAAGATAAAATGAATTCTTCCTCTGCGCGGTATCTATGTGGGATGTTGATCATTCTAGAATACTTTTATCAAAATTTAATCAAAATACTTTTTCTAACTGGAAACTTAAAGCATTTGGGCTTCTGGCAACACGATCAACTTGTCTAAATAAAAAAGCGTGATCAGGTCACACTGTTTACTCCAGATAGATCTATCTCATATTGATCTACCCATTAAAATATGAATTTCTGAGGAATTTCCTTAACTTGTCTGTACATGATAAAAAGACTGACTTGGGTATGTATTAGAGTGTTGTTTAAATCGACTTATCCATCATCCCCCTTGTTACTTTTTTCCACATGAAAAACGGGTGTGAAATTTAAACTCATTCACACCCGTTACTTTTTACATCATTTTTAGGCCCTAACTCTATGAAAATAGTATGTATAACGCTCAGGAATGCAAGGAGTCAGAGCAAAGTGATTCAATGGTTTTACTTATTTAGAGATTTTGCAGTTACAAGTTATTGTTTGAAGGAAGCAAGTTTGCAATACACCAGTTACACACCCAGGTGTACAAAGTGATTCACTTTTCCATTGAGGAGTGATTTTAGAGTCTTGTTTAGAGACTTTTACTACATCCAAATCGAAATCATCGAACTTTGACATATTGGTCACCTCCTTTCAATACCTATATAGTAACAGACAAATATCAAGATTTTATCATTTTTTCCTTTTTTTATTAAATAAGTAATGCTTTTGTCCAATCTGTTTTTGAGCCTAATTCCATGTTTAATAGCCCTAATCCTACACCTACAGCTCCATCCAATAGACCGACGTACTGCAAAGGTACTACTTCATTCCCTTCAATTGATTCATAATTGTGGAACCCAAAGATATAATCCTTGTCATAGTAGCTCATAATTTTTTGTTTGATCTTTTGAAGCTCTTCGTTAAAAAATTCTTGTCCAGTGAGTTGATTTACTGCAAGCAAAATCTGACTTATTCCACAATAGCCATGGCATATCGTAGGCGAAAAAATCCCCTGTATATCAGATGCTGTGCACCTTAAAATCTGTACACCTATATTCAAAAATCTAGTATTTTGAAGTGCTTTTCCCGCTTTAACAATCGCAAGACATACTCCAGGTCTCCCATAGCACCAAGCATCTCTACTAAAATTTAGAGCCTTAGGTGGAGATCCGTATTGATACTCCTCAAAGCTTATATTTCCTTTCCAAAACAAGTTGCCTTGATCTTTTTCAGAAAATTCCAGTAAGAAATCTACCATTTTTTCAATTGCACGTTCTTGCCCCTTTACTTTAATTCCCTGCATGAGTGCTGAAGATAGAATGCAAATAGGACCAGGTATCCCATGTGCTAATCCCATATTAAAGTTTCCGTTTGGATAAGCTTTTTTTTCGATATCTGTAAACTGATGTTCAGATGGAATATGCCATCCAGGAACTTTTTCTCCATTCATGGTAATGTCTTCAGTTAATCTAACCAGATACCTTAAAATATCAATTAACAAATCCTTCATTGCCTTATCTTCTTGAAATAGAAGGAGGTAACTTGCTATTCCACTGACACCTTCTATTACATCGTAGTCACTCATATACACTTCCCGCTGAGAAAATTCAGTTAACAATTGAGGTACTACTTCAGCTAAATATTCGTTAATACGGGAAATGAAACCTTTGTAATAGGTGAAATGTTGCGATAAACAGACAGCTGCCAGTCCAATGCCAGCTGCTCCGGAAAACATTGATGGAGTATGCAGCCCTTTTTCTTTTATTTCATTTACTAAAATCGATAAATATTTGTGTCCTAAATCGTCCCATCCTTCCTCAGGAAAATGAGCGTGCAATTCGCCATACAGCATACATATGCCTGGTATACCATGACTCAATGCGGTCGGCTTCCAAGGTATAAGAGGAACTTCCCCAATACTGAGGAAGTTATCTTTTTTATTCACTATTTCAAGTACTTTATCGTAATTAGAAACTTGTCGAGCGATTTCCTTCACCAGTTCAACTTCTATCCCTGATACAGCGCCTCTTCCCATTTAGTACCGTCCTCCTCTAGCGGATTCATATAGTTCTCGGATTCATCCATCTTTTTATACAGTGGACATGTTTTTAATAACTCTTCATGTGTTCCTATTCCTACTATTTCCCCTTTATCCATAACAATGATCCGATCTGCAAGTTTAGCAGCAACCAATCGATGGGAAATAAATATTCCTATTTTATCTTTTGACAAACTGAAAAAAGTATCGAAGGTTTCTTTTTCTGCAATTGGATCCAGCGCAGAACTTGGCTCATCCAAAATATACAAAGAAGCTTCCCTAAAATAAGCCCTAGCCAAAGCAATCTTTTGCCATTGTCCGCCGGATAATTGCCTTCCTTCATCAAACCATAATCCAAGCTGTGTATCGAATTGATAGGATGAATGACCTTTTAAAAAATCAGCTTTTACAATATCGAGGACCTCATGCATTTTATTTGTCTGATGTAGTTTATCAATTTGTCCAAATCCTATATTTTCCTTTAAGGTCATTTCATATTTCATGAAGTCTTGAAAGAGTGCCGCAATTTGTTCCATATAACTGTCCATATCCAATTCTTTAATATTTACTCCATTAACCAAAATGTCACCTTGCTGAACTTCATATAATCCGGTAAGGAGCTTAATGAATGTACTTTTCCCTGACCCGTTTGGCCCAACAATGGCTATTCGTTCTCCTTTATTCAATGAAACATTAATATGATTCAGTGTCTGTTCTCCTTGATTAGGATAGATAAAGCTGACATTCTGAAAGATAACAGAATGAATAGGCTCAACAATTTGCTTCTTATGACCTTGATTTTTCTCTTCTCTTAATTCCAGAAATTCATACAATTGATTCATATAGAGATTGCTGTTATAGATGGAATAAATGCTAGTCATGATAGACTGTGAGTGACTTTGCACCAGCGAAACAGATCTGATATAACTCATCACATTACCGACCATTATTTTTCCCGCAAAAGCAGACATAATAGCAATAAATATAATTACAGCTCCAACTAATTGCACTGCAATCTCATATATTAGGTTCAAATAAGTTTTCTTTCTCAATATTTTTGTATCTTGATCAATAAAGGATTTTTTAATATCCCAGTATTTGTTTAATAAATAATCTTTAAGGTTATACAATTTTAATTCTTTAAAAGAAAAATCGTGTGTAAGTATATAACTGATATACCACGATTTCCTTTCCTGTCCTGCTCGTTTCCAATGTATAAAAAATTCTTGCTGTCCAATCTTCAAAAAATAGAATAGAGAAATCACTGGAATAACCAACAAGAGCAGCGAAACTTTAGGGTTCCATGACATCAAAAATGCAATTGATGAGAGCAGAGTCACAAATGATGTGGTCATTGTAATGATGGCTTGAATGATTTGGTAAGGTTTATAGCTGATTTCCTTAGTTACCCTTTCTAATTTGTCGTATATTTCAGGATTTTCGAAATCCTTCAATGCTAGATTACTGCTCTTTTTCATGACTTTATAGTTCAGTTTATAACCAATATTTAATTGGAATTTACCATTATAATATTCAGAAACCTGAGAGATCAGCTCCGAACAAAATGATACGCCAAGATATGTTAAGAAAATGGAGATAACAACTGAAACATCTTTGCGTATAGTCACAAGGGAATTAATCAATTCTTGGGAAATATAGAGTGAAACAATTGGCAGAATACCGGTAATAATACTGAATAAAATTAACTTTAAAAACAGTGATCTTTCTAAGGTGAAAATTAATTTGATAGTCTTAGGCATTTGTTTCATGATAAACAGCAGCTCTTTTAGCTTTAGTTGTTCCTTTACTTCCATGCTAAACTACCATTCTTCTTTTGATATCTCTGCGCATATAAAGAGTGCCTGCAAAGTGTAAGTATTTTATTTTCCATTTCTCTATCAGTTCCGAATAAACGATTGCAATGTAGGTGAATTACACTACCTATGCGTGAATATACTGCTTCTTTGTTATCAAATGCCTTGTTTATTAAGCATGCATAATTAGCTGCAGCTATTTTTCTAGTTTTCAATATTTCATATAATATTCTGCCATCACTTGTTTTTCTGAGATTATCCCAATCTCTATCAGAGTTGCATATTTCAATATACATTTCTCTATCCTTCTTAAATTCAGTACGATACTCATTCTGCAGGCAATTTTTTTCTAAAAACGCTAACTGCTCTTCGAACGTAAGCTCGAACTGTTCTAAAAAAAGTATGACAGAAACCATACCTGCGATTTCCTTGCTTATCGCAATATCCTTCATGCGATGCATTCTGATCATCGTTTCAACAACCTTGCTATCTTCACAGAAAACCTGTTCTGCAGCATCCATTAGGTCTAGCCCGCCATATCGTTCTATTTCCCGCTCATATTGGGTGATAACAAACTCAGTAACCAGTCCTTTTTCTCTTAAGCTTTTCAGCCAATTCAATAATTGTGGAAATAAACTGTACAGCACCTCTGCTTTTCCATTCAATCTAAGTCTTATATGAGGCTTCGGATCTCGATACCTCATAAAGAAATGTCTGACTGGATATTGATCAGAAATCTGGTTATAAATATCCGCTATTTCAAAAGCAATTAGCTCTTCTTCTCTAGTTTGTTTACAATAAAGTTTAATAAACAGCCAATCTTCAAATGGCATTTTAATTCTTTCGGATCCATTTTCCTCTACTGAGTTAAGGACCGGTAATTTCAATGGTTTTTCTGGTTTTTTCCTGATCAGCGGAACAACGATTTCCCCCGAATAGACATTTTGGTTTCTATCCTTTAAAGCATTTGCATCAAGCTCAGCAGCCACAAGTTGTAACGGATGGTTATGATTCGTTTTTTTAAGTTCCCAGAAAAAAACATCTAAAGTACGATCATCTTCTATATCAATTAATAATCGATTGTCTGCGTTAACGATATAAAATCTTTGCGGAAGATCATAAGTACGATGAAATTCAAAAAATGCAGATTTCACCTCGTCTATCGATGAATTCGAATGAATGCTTAAATCACTTTTGTGTATCAGCCATTGTTCACATGATAAGATTATTTCTTTATATTTGATTTCAGGAATATACTTAAAATCACTATAGATGCCCATCCACGGGAAATCATTCCACTTCCTTTTGCCATCTCTTGAAATTTCCAATAAAAATCGTAAGACATTTGGCATTAATAAAGGATTAAACATATGATTTGATTCAAAAGACAGAATTTCGCCAGTACATTTATGTTTGGCATAAAAGATATGTTTTTTATCGATTCCAATTAGAACATCTTCAGCTTTAACAGAATCATTGTGATGCAAGACACTGTTTGTAAAAAGGTTCATTTCTTTTTCCCGATAACTTACATTTCTTGTTACATTTCCAGACCTGACCTGATTAGGCACAATACTCAGCTCACAAATTTTCTTATTTTTGCCCGTTAACTCTTTTTCCTTATTATGTATTTTTTTTACAACGGCATTGATTGAATCAGATAAGTGAGTAAACCTTCCAAATGTTTTCCCTGCGCGTGTAGATCCGACATTTGGCCCTAAATAAAGCATGACTCTGCCATTGCGCAATTTAACAAAGAAATTGAGTTCAAATGATACTGGAATTTCTTCATCTGCAATTTCATAATTGCAGATTCTATGGAATGTTTCGTCATGTAATTGAATGGGAGCTTTCTTTCTAACTGATTCAAAGTATTTTTTCATAAAAAATTGTTTCATTTCAGGTGAAAATTGATCCTCAAATGATATTTCTTCGAAGAATTCATTAACAGGATTCGTGTAAGTAGCAGGGGCACCAATGCCAGCGTTGGAACAAAGCATTTCTAAAAGAGGAACTTCTCTTTCATACCCATAACGCTCCAAAAACACATTTTTGTACTTTTCTAAGTGGTCTAGTCTTTCTGCGGAGGGAGCAGCCATATAAGTAAACATACTAGCCAATTCACTTATCGCAAGAGATGTTTCATTATCTAGTTGAATGGAGGAGTCACCTAAACCCGTATCCACCTGCAGAGGAGATGAAGTCTTTATGAGTTCGTTCATTGTTTCAATCAGATTTAAATACTGGTCCTCTCCCTCTCCGATAGTGATCCGGTTATATTCATCTATTTGATATTGTATTTTCCTGCAAGCCTGAAGAAGCTCATTTGGAATTCGGCTGCTTTCCGCTTGAGCAATTAAATACTGAAATTGATCTGAAACAGTCATTGGTGGCCGTAAATTTGATATCAGGAACTCTTTGTCAATAAGATCTGCTACGTACTGATTAATTTTGCTTATTGGAGTATTTTCATAGTTCTCTGTCAAACTACGAATAATATCATGATAAGCAACACATTCACCACAAAGTTCATTGATTAGATGGAAAACCGATGTTGCACGAACACTAACCTCTTCAGATTTTCCATCTGTGCTATACAACAAGTAAGCACGATCACCTTTGATGTAACAAGCGGGATTTAATGTAAAAGAAAGCCGGTCGATGTATTCGTTTTCTAGTTTTCTCGTCAATTGATAGAGCCACTCAAAATCAACACGTGCTTTTTTGTAAAATGAATGCTGATTAAAAGATAATTGATTTTTATCGGAGAATGCCCCTATACCCACTGAAGAAAAAAGGCCAAAAGGCGTTGTTCTAGTTGCTCTTCTTGTTGCATACTTCAAAATAGCTTGCTGGAAGTTCCGCTTTTTTTTTCCTTTTAATTTATCAGGCGTTTGAAGGAAAATATTCATTGTGTCATATAGTGTCCTGCTAGATACCAGTATTTGTTCACGAAATAATGAATCATTACAAAGGTCATGCAATAACTGATCTGTATCCTGAGAGTTCTCATTTTTCAAGGCCTGATGTACCAAAGGAACCCGAATCATATAATAATCTGTAGGTGTATATAAGGATTTCATCTTAGTCTTTAACCTCCCATATTTATCCACTTCAATAACAACAAGAATTCAACATCCCTTCGTAAAGTCCTCCATTTTATTCATTCCATTCTAAAATTTTCATAATATTCTATTTAAACTATACATTTGAAAAATCAAAAAAAAATCAAGATTCACCCAATAAATCCCATAAAAAAAGGACTCTTTTCCCTTTTAGAAAAGAATCCTTTTTGCTTAACTCGATACACGAATTAACTTTCTTCTATTTTTTTGTTTAACTGGGTTCAACAATCTTTCAATCCAGGCCATGAGCAAATCCGCCCCTACCGCCATCACCGCAGTTGGTATCGCTCCAGCTAGAATAATCGCAGTTCCGTTTGTCGCGTTTGAGCCGCGGACGATCATGTCCCCAAGGCCTCCGGCACCGACAAATGTGCCGATCGCAGTAATTCCAATGGCAATGACGAGAGCTGTGCGAAGGCCCGCCATAATGACAGAAAGTGCGAGCGGGAGCTCAACCATTCTGAGCACTTGGAATTTCGTCATGCCCATTGCTTTTCCCGATTCTAAGTAGGCATGCTCAATACTGATAATGCCTGTGTACGTGTTTCGAATAATCGGCAGCAGGGAATACAGAAATAATGATAGAATCACGGTATTTGCGCCGAGCCCCATAACAAGCATTAAGACGGCCAGCATAGCGAGCGCCGGGATTGTTTGAATAACGTTTGTTACTGCAAACACCCAGGCTGACAAACGGCGAAAATGCGCGATGAGGATTCCGGCCGGAACCCCGACGACAGCGGCAAATAAAACGCCGTAAGCCGACATGAGAAAGTGGCGGCCGAATTCATCCATGACGTAACTGCCATTCTGCGCGTAATACGTCATTAACTGTTCAAGCACGTTCATTGACCTCTTCCCCCTTTCACGATTCGAAGTAGTGATGTTTTTCTAAATATTCCTTGGCAACGACAGACGGTTCTTTGAGATTGCCGTCGACTTCATAGTTAAGCTCCTGCATCGTGGCTGTGTCGATTTTTCCGAGCATTTTCTTGATGATGCCTTCAAGCTCAGGATGTTCTTTGAGCACCTTTTCCGGAACAACCGGAGAACAGTCGTACGGCGGGAAAAATTGTTTATCATCCTTTAGCATTTTGAGACCATAGGACTTGATTCTTCCATCGGTTGAATACGCAAGCACAATGTCCATTTTTCCGCTTTTCACCGCGTCGTACACAAGGCCGATCTGCATCGGATACGTGCCGCCGAATGTCATGCCGTAGGTTTTCGTAAAATCCTGATAGCCGTTTCCTTTGAGCTTCATCCAATAGTTATCAACGCCCAGCTTTAATTGCGACGCCCATTTTTTAACGTCTGATACGGTCTCTAAATGGTATTGGTCGGCCAACTCCTTGCTGACTGTAAAGGCATATGTATTATCAAACCCGTAGGAGTCATACCACTTTAAATCATATCTTTTTTTAAACTCCCGCTGAGTAAGCGCCAGCGCTTTGTCCGGATCTTTTTCAGGTTCCATTCTCAGCGTGCCTGTCAGCGCGTCTCCCGTATATCTTGTGGCCGCAATGTCGATTTCCCCGTTCATTAAAGCCTGCTGCTGCACCGCGTTGGAGCCAAGGTTTTTAATCGTTGTTGTTTTGAGATCAGTATGGTGTTCGATCAACTGGCCAAGCATGCTGGCGATGATTTCTGATTCGCTCATGCTTTGCGCGCCGATTTTAATGGTCTGGTCTGCAGCAGCGCTGAGACCAGGAAGCGAACAGCCGCTCAGTGTCAGCGTTGCCGCAAGTGCTAAACCTATCATTAATTTGAGATATTTTCTTTTCATGAGCCGCCTCCTTATGACAATTCCTTCAATCTCTGCATGCCGGCAGGTGTCAGTTTTCGTTCAGCAACTGCCAGCACATAATCAATCACAATTGCCAATATCGTGACAGGTACCGCGCCCCCGATGATATATTCCGGCTGATACAAATTCAGTCCGATAAAAATGTAATCACCCAATCCGCCGCCTCCGATAAAGGAAGCAAGCGTGGCCCAGCCGATTAAGTAAATCGTCGATGTTCTGATTCCCGCCATGATCACTGGCGCGGCAAGCGGCAGCTCCACCAAGCGGACTTGTTCAGCCGGCGTCATTCCGATTCCTTTACCAGACTCGAGCAGATTTTTGTTGACGCCGCGAATGCCGGTATACGTGTTGCGAAGAATCGGCAATACGGAATAGAAAAACAAAGCCACAATGGCCGGAACCTTCCCTACACCAAGGAGCGGAATAAAAAAAGCGAGGATGGCCAGACTCGGCAGCGTCTGAATGATATTGACAATGCCGATAATGGTGCCGGCTCCTTTTTTCATTCTGGTAAGCACAACCCCGAGGGGGACGGCAACCAGCACGCCTAAGATCACAGCAATGAGCGATATCGTAATATGCTCGTATGTTTTATAAAGAAGCTCGCCCCCATTGGTTTGCAAAAATTGAACAATATGATGCATGACTTATCGCCCCTCCCTATGACAATGCTGCGAGCTGCTTTTCTTCTCCCCAGAGGGAGTCATACACGATGTCGACCAGACTTGCCCTCGTCACAATTCCGATCAGGCGTCGGTCTTCATCCACAACGGGAACATATTTGACACCCCGTTTTAAAATTTTGCGGACCGTGTCGCGCAGCAGTGTGCCGCCCAGTACTGTATATATATCTTCATGTAAAACTTCACTGACAAGATTGGCCTTTTTCCGGCATTGATCAATGATTTCAACATCGACATAGCCTTGCAGAACGCGCTCGTCATCGACGACCAGCAATGAATCGACCCGTTCCTGCCTCATCAGCTGAATGGCCTCAGAAAGCGTTTTATCCGCGGTGATCGTTACAGGCTGTGTGTTCATAATCTGGTCAACCCGTTCAACATCCGGGCTGGATGACTGAATCAGCCGCTCCTTGCCGATAAATTCCTCAACAAATTCGTCTGCCGGATTTCTTAAAATGTCATCGGGCGTTCCAACTTGAACGATTTCTCCCGCTTTTAAAATCACAATCCGGTCTGCCAGCTTAATCGCTTCATCCATATCGTGGGTAACAAATACGATGGTTTTATGTAAGGTTTTTTGCAGTTTTTTAAATTCTTCCTGGAGGGAATCCCTCGTAATCGGGTCGAGTGCCCCAAACGGTTCATCCATTAAGATAAGCGGCGGCTCCGCGGCAAGTGCCCGTAATACACCAATTCGCTGCTGCTGTCCCCCGCTTAATTCATGAGGGTAACGGTCTACATATTCTGGCCCCATATCGACCAATTTTAAAAGCTCACGCGCCCGCTCTTTCCGCTGCTGCTCCGGCCATTTCAGCAGTTTTGGGACGAGTGAGATATTCTGCTGAATGGTCATATGGGGAAACAGGCCGATCTGCTGAATCACATAGCCAATTTTGCGCCTGAGCTCTACAGGATCCTGGTCCATGATGTTTTCGCCGTCAATGAAAATCTTTCCGGCGGAAGGCTCAATTAATCGGTTAATCATTTTCATTGTTGTCGTTTTTCCGCAGCCGCTCGGCCCGATAAAGCAGATAAATTCGCCTTTTGCAATCTTAAGATTTACGTTGTTCACGGCTTTTTTGCCGCCCTTGTATGTTTTCGAGACATTTTCTAATGTCAGCAAACATCGCACCTCCAAAATTAAGTTTATTCAATTTGTTCAGTTTGAATTTAATTTTTCAGACAATTGAATGCTTTCCATTATAGAATAAAGTTTATAAAATAAAAAGTTTACAATTTGTTCATATTATTTATAAAGTATGTGTAAACGCTGATTTACCCGCATTGACGTGTATTGATCTCCTTATTGCTCCAATTTCCTGCCAAATTCTCTTTTGACAGCATTTTCGCCGTATCAAAAATGTGGTATATTGACATCGGAATTGTTAGCTGAAAGGATGAAACCGTTGGAGAAAGATCCGTTAACGATCATTGAACAAGCCGAGGACCATTTTATAGAAAGAATCGCGGAAAACATGCATGCATTTGGAATGCCCTCTACCGTCGGACGAGTGCTGGGCATTATTTATATGAATCGAAAACCGATGACGCTTACGGAATTATCTGAGGCCACCGGCATGAGCAAAACACGCATGAGCCAGGTAGTGCGGGAAATGCTTGATGCCAACATTGCCGAGAAGGTGTTCGAAAAAGGCGTGCGAAAAGATTTATATGAGGTTGAGCAGGACTACTATCAAACATTTATCACGCTGTTTTCAGCCACCTGGAGCAAAGTCGTCAGCAAAAACAAAATGATGCATAAAAAACTCAATCGGGAGCTGCTTAGCGTGTTGGATGAAGAGCTTACTCCTGAAGCGGAAGAAAAAGTGAATGAACTGCTGAAAGAATTAAAGGAATGGCTTGATTATTATAATTGGCTCAGCCGTTTGATTGAGTTTTTTGAGAGCGAAGAAATTTTTAAATATGTGCCGAAGCCGTAAAAAACGCCCTGTCATTACAAGGCGTTTTTTCTTATGCGGCACCTGCCAAGTTTTTCTTCTTTCTCTTTTTAATCGGGCTTAATGCTCGTTCAAGCCAGCCCATCACCAAATCGGCAATCACCGCCATCAGAGCTGTGGGGATCGCTCCCGCTAATATAATCGCGGTTCCGTTTGTGGCGTTTGATCCTCTGACGATGATGTCCCCGAGACCGCCAGCACCGACAAATGTCCCGATGGCCGTAATGCCGATGGCAATGACAAGTGCGGTGCGCAGGCCGGCCATTATGACAGAAAGCGCAAGCGGAAGCTCGACCATCCGCAGCACTTGAAATTTTGTCATCCCCATTGCTTTTCCGGATTCAAGATAGGCGTGCTCAATACTGATAATTCCAGTATACGTATTTCTGATAATCGGCAGAAGAGAATACAGAAATAATGACAATATCACCGTATTAGCGCCCAGCCCCATGACAAGCATCAGCACGGCGAGCATGGCGAGAGCCGGGATGGTCTGAATGACGTTCGTGACCGCAAAAACCCATCCGCTTAATCTTCTGTATCTGGCTATCAGGATGCCAAGCGGAATTCCAACAATGGCGGCAAATAAAACGCCGTACACCGACATCAGAAAATGGCGGTAAAATTCCTGCATCACGTAACCGCCGTTTTGCGAATAGTATGTGCCAAGCTGCTGTAGTACTTCCATATGATCCACCTCTTTTCTTAGTCAAAATAATGATGTTTCTCTAAAAATTCCTTTGCTACGACAGACGGCTCCTTCAGCTTGCCATCCACCTCATAATTAAGTTCCTGCATCGTTTCCGTGTCGATTTGCCCAATCAGCTTATTGATCACACCCTCAAGTTCCGGATGCGCCTTAAGCACCTTTTCCGGAATCACCGGTGAACAGTCATACGGCGGGAAGAAACGCTTATCATCTTTTAAGATTTTCAGATTATATGCTTTAATCCGTCCATCCGTTGAATAAGCCAAAACGGCGTCCATTTTCCCATTTTTGACTGCGTCATAGACAAGCCCGATCTGCATCGGATAAGTGGTGCCGAACTCAAAGCCATATGTGCTGACAAAGCCTTTATACCCGTCGCCTTTTCGTTTCAGCCAAGCATTGTCGACGCCTAATTTATATTGGGAGGCATTTTTTTTCAGGTCGGACACGGTGTTAATATGCTCCTTTTCCGCAAACTTTTTTGTTACGGTGAAGGCATATGTGTTATCAAAGCCGTAGGAATCAAACCATTTATAGGAAAAGCGTTTTTGAAACTCGTTCTGCACAATGTTCAGCGCTTTTTTCGGATCTTTCTCCGCTTCCTTGCCGAGGGTGCTTGTTAAATCTGTTCCGGAATAGCGCGTGGCTGAAATATCAATGTCACCGCCCAGCATCGCTTGGTGCTGAACATAGTTTGAGCCGAGGTTTTTCACTAAAGCAGTATTCAAATCTGTATCATGTTCAATAAGCTGCGCGATCATATTCGCTAAAATTTCTGATTCTGTCATGCTCTGCGCCCCGATTTTGATCGTATCGTCAGAAGCGCCGCCTAGACCCGGCAGAGAGCAGCCGCCTAGCAGCATGACAAAGACGAGAGCAAACGCGCCAAGCCATTTGATTTTTGTCATTTTCAACAGAGCCAACTCCTTACGAAACTTCCTTCATCCCTTGCAAGCCTTTCGGCGTCACTTTTCGTTCTGTCACGGCCAGCACATAATCAATGATAATAGCCAGAATTGTGACAGGCACGGCACCGCCAATGATATATTCAGGCTGGTATAGGTTCAGGCCGATAAAAATATAGTCCCCGAGGCCGCCTCCCCCGATAAACGACGCAAGTGTCGCCCAGCCAATTAGGTAGATCGTTGATGTGCGGATCCCCGCCATGATGATGGGAATCGCCAGCGGGATTTCAACGAGCCGAATCTGCTCCCAGCCGGTCATGCCAATTCCTTTCCCCGATTCCAGGAGGTTTTTATTTACACCTTTAATGCCGGTATACGTATTGCGCAGGATCGGCAGCACCGAATAGAAAAATAAAGCGACAATCGCAGGCACTTTTCCTACGCCGAGAAGCGGAATAAAAAAGGCTAAAATCGCCAGACTCGGCAGGGTTTGCACAATGTTTACGAAACCGATAACCGCACCTGCGCCTTTTTTCATTCTGGTAAGAGCAACGCCGAGCGGTACTGCAACGATAATGCCCAATACAACGGCTATGAGTGAAATATATAAATGCTCTCCTGTTTTATACAGCAGCTCTCCGCCGTTCGTTTGCAAAAAAGTCATCATTTGATTCATCTTAAAAGAGCTCCTCCCCTGGTCAGATCGTCATGAGCTGGTTTTCCTCGTCGCCCCAAATGGAATCGTATACGATATCAACGAGGCTCGCTCTTGTCACAATCCCTGCTAAATGGTTCTGTTCATCGACCACCGGAACATACTTGATCCCCTGCTTCAAAATTTTTCGGACTGTATCGCGAAGAAGCGCCCCTTTTTGAACGGTATATATATCTGAACGGTATACATCGCCAACGATGCTCGCTTTTTTGCGGTTTTGATCAATCATTTCCACATCAACATAGCCCTTCAGCACGTTTTGCCGGTCCACAACGAGCAGCGAGTCAACACGTTTTTCTCTCATCAGCTGAATCGCCTGAGAAAGCGTTTTGTCCGCAGATACCGTCACCGGCGTTCTGTTCATCATTTGCTCTACCCGCTCGATATCCGGTCTTGACTGAATCAGGCGCTCTTTCCCGATAAATTCTTCAACAAACTCATTTGCCGGGTTTCGAAGAATCTCATCAGGTGTGCCGACTTGAACGATTTCTCCCGCTTTTAATATCACAATCCTGTCAGCAAGCTTAATCGCTTCATCCATATCGTGGGTTACAAACACAATCGTTTTGTTTAAGGTTCTCTGCAGTTTTTTGAATTCTTCCTGAAGGGAATCACGCGTAATCGGATCAAGCGCTCCGAACGGTTCATCCATTAAAATGAGAGGGGGTTCCGCTGCCAGGGCGCGCAGCACGCCGATTCTCTGCTGCTGTCCGCCGCTGAGCTCATGCGGATAACGGTCTAAATACTCTGGGCCCATATCCACAAGCTTTAACAGCTCGCGCGCCCGTTCTTTCCGTTTTTCCTCAGGCCATTTCAGCAGCTTTGGTACGAGTGAGATGTTCTGCTGGATGGTCATATGGGGGAACAAACCAATCTGCTGAATCACATAGCCGATTTTTCTTCTCAGCTCAACCGGGTCCTGTTCCATAATATTTTCTCCGTCGATAAAAATCCTTCCAGACGATGGTTCTATCAGTCTGTTGATCATCTTCATCGTCGTCGTTTTTCCACAGCCGCTCGGGCCGATAAAACAGATAAATTCACCTTTGGCAATATCTAAATCAATGCTGTTCACAGCTTTTTTGCCGCCTTTATATACTTTTGACACTTGTTCCAATTTCAGCAATCCGTGCACCTCCGCAGGTTTCCTTTAAATTTTCTGAAAAGTATAATCCTTATTATAGTTTGAACTTTGTAAAATAAAAAGTTTACAATGTGTTGAAATTATATGTTATTTATAGATTATTTATTGTTATGACCGAGACGGAAAGGGTGTTCTTACAATTACGCCGGATACCTCCCACTTCCTCTGCATTCAGCTATTTTCAACACCAGGAAGAAATATGATATATTGACACCATCAATTTCCATTTGAAGGGATGATCAGCTGTGAAAAAAACCGCTCTCGACATCATTGAACATGCTGAAGAGCATCTCATTGAGAAGATTGCCGAAAATATGCATACGTTTGGAATGCCTTCAACTGTCGGACGTGTGCTCGGAATTATTTATATGAATCGAAAACCGATGACCTTAAGCGAGCTCTCTGAGGCAACCGGCATGAGCAAAACACGGATGAGCCAGGTTGTCCGGGAAATGATCGATGCCAATATCGCCGAAAAGGTGTTTGAAAAAGGCGTACGAAAAGACCTTTATGACGTCGAGCAGGATTATTATCAAACCTTCATTTCTTTATTTGCTGCGAATTGGACAAAGGTCGTGAGCAAAAACAAAGTGCTGTATAAAAAATTAAACCGGGAGCTGAGTGATCTTTTACAAAGGGACGGGCTTACCCCGGAAGCGGAAGAGAAAGTCAATCAGCTGCTGAGTGAATTAAAAGAATGGCTTCATTACTATGATTGGCTGAGCAGGTTGATTGAATTTTTTGAGAGTGAGGAAGTCTTTCGGTATGTGCCGAAAACAAAAGAAAGCAGCTCTCTAAAATAAGAGAGCTGCTTTTTTCATCATGAGGTTAAGACCGGAAACAGGCCTTTCAGCCCGGCACCAATCATCCCGACCGCAACCACGGCTAAGATTAATCCCATCAGTCTGGTAATCACATTCATCTCGGTTTTTCCGAGTTTGCTGCTGATAAAAGCAGAATAGTGGAAAAAGAGAAAGGTCAGGGCAATAACGGCGGCTATGCCGATTATGACAGCCACATAATGACCAATACCGCTATGCCCAGCGGAAAGGCTCATTACTGTTGCAATCGTTCCAGGCCCAGCAATGATCGGAATGGATAAAGGTGTGACAGATATATCCGCTTTTTCCTTGCTTTCCTTATGTTCATCATGGTGAAGAGATTGCACGTGTGATTCTTTCGCGTTCAATAGATTATAGGCAATGCCGAAAATGAATATGCCGCCCGCCACTCGGAGCGCGTGAATGTTGATATCAAACAGTTTAAAGATAAGATGGCCGAAAATCAAAAAAGCCGCGAGAATAAAAAAGGATAAAATAGCTGCCTTCCGGGCAATCGCTTTTCTTTCCGCTGCAGTATAGCCTTCTGTCAGCGTCAGAAATATCGGTACGTTTCCGATCGGATTCGATACTGCGAATAAAGAAATGAAGACGTGAACGATGAATGAGAACATCATATACCTCCTTGTTGATAGTCTCTGCACAGGAAATAGAATTATTCTCCACCCTTTTACCCGGAGGCGATTTCCCGGTAAACCTTTATAGCCTGTCAGAAACGCGCCATGCTACAATGAAGTGACAAATTGAATAGGAAGGACGTATGCAGATGTTCAAAAAAATTGCGGCAGATGCCTTGGGCTTATCTGATATCGGAAAAATTATCGAACCTCAGGACTATGACAAAACAGACGCAGATGATTATGTCATGCATGAAGATAATGAGAAAATTTATTTCTTGATTAAAACAAAAGCAGACGAGTATTGCTTTACGAACCTGGCCCTGATCCATGTAGACGGCGAACGCGCCACTTCCTCGAAACGAACGTTGAAACGCTATCCTTATTCGCAATATAAAATCTCTGACGTTTTTCTTGAAACTGCCGGAAAAGTGGATTTGGATGTTGAAATTAAGTTCAAGCTGGGCGGAGAACAATTCGACATTGATGTCCACAAAGATCAGATTGAAAAATTAAAAGACCTTTATAAAGCTCTTCTCCGCATCGCTGAAACAACCTATGAAAATGACATTTTAATCAATCAAGCGGAGCAAAGCTTAGATAAAGCAGTGACGATTCTTCACCATACCCGCCCTGAGCACGTCAATATTGAAACGCAATATAAAGAACTGACCGAATTCGGATTCACTTGGCTGACATCCGTTCGCTCGCAGTATCATATCAAGGATTTTGGGGATGTATTTGAGAAATATATGAATAACTAGATAAAAAAGACACAGCTGCTATCGGGCTCGTGTCTTTTTTTTGTATGAATATTGATTACTTTACAACTTTTTTCTTTTATAATAAAACTATTAGTCTATTTTCCCTATATTACAGGTAAAGGAGTTATTTTATGTATTGTCCTCAATGCGGCCATCAAACAGATGGCGGAAATTTTTGTGAGAAATGCGGATCACCGCTCCCCGGTCAATCAGGCCACCAGCATCCAGCTCAAACTGGAGCCGCTGCAAAGCAAGCAGCAAAACAGTTCGGTTCATTTGTCTTATCCGTCCTGAAACGCCCTTATCAGGAATGTAAAGCAACAGGCGGAGAGCAGTTGATCAGCGCGGTGATTACGCTGGTTCTTTTCAGTTTGCTGACCCCTTTGATGTTTTATATTCTTTTTTCAGACGGTCCCGGAAGCGTAAGCTTTACAGCAATCTTTTTAGAGCCAACCATTTATTTTATTTTATTTCTATTTGGCCTGCATGCATGCATCTTTTTCGCCCTGAAAATCGCGGGAAACCAAGTATCTTTCAAGGATTCATTCTCAAGATTCGGAGCGTTTCTCATACCGTTTACGGCTATTTTGATTCTTGCCCTTTTCTTCTTTTTATTACATACAGACATTTGCTTTACCATATTAGCCGTTGGTTTAATCGGTGCATTCTTCGCCATTCCTCCTGCGATGCTGGGCAGTTACCAGCATTCATATAAAGGGAAAATTGATGTCATTTACTCAACGATTGTGATTTATCTGATCATCTGCGTTACATTTCAGCTTATTATCGAACACTATGTCAAAGAAATTTTCCGTTATATGCTCTTTTAAAAACAACCCCATCACCTGCTGGTGATGGGGTTGTTTTATTGAATAGACGTTAAGTAAATTCTTCCGTTCTTCACTACGCCGGTGTAGGTCCAGTTATATGTTCTGAGCTTTGGACTGCCGCCTGATTTTGTGATTTCGAATTCTTCGTATGTTTTAATTGTGATATTCGAGCCGCTTTGACTAAAGCTTTTGACCTCTACATCAATAAATACTTCAGTCGTCCCCTCGCTATACAATTTCTTAACTAGTTTCTGCTGATCAGCATATAATGTGCTTCCTTTTTCCAAATTACCTTCCATCACTGCAAATTCATTTAAACTCACAGCGGTTGATTGATTTGTCAGGTAATCAACCATAAATGATGTCACTTGCTCTTTTGTAAGTGTGTCAGAATTAACTTTGGACTCATTTGATGACGCCCAAGCGGAAGTGTATATTTTAGGATTTTCATTTTTTAGAGTTTTTATATGGTCTCCTATGGAATCAGAAGTGGTCTCCGCACTCTCAAGCTTCCATTCTTTTTGTGTTTTATCATACGACAAATAATAACGATAAGCTGTATGTTCTTGTTTCATCTCAGGTTCTGTATAATCATCAAAATAAGCTGATTCGTGAAGTTCATTTCCGTTCACTGAAACAATCCATTGTCCCTTGTCACTTTGTGAAATAGCAAATGAATCAAGATCGTAATCTGTTTCTATATATTTATCCTTATAATACATATGATCGCTCTTCATCTCTGAAATTTGTTTTTTCGTTTGAGCTTTAACATCGGATACAGCTTTTGTCATCTGTTCGGTTTTCCCATTGGAAAAGGCAGCCGTGTATTGCTCAGTCGCCTTATTAATGGTTTCTATGATGTTTTCTTTTGTTTCTTTATCGGGAACTAATCTCATCTTCATGTCGCTACCTGTAATTGGCATTGCATCAGTCATTTGCTTTCCCCATGGAAAGTCAGTTTTCACAGTCGCCGTCATACTGCCATCAGTCAAAAGAGGGCCGTATGTAAAAGTTTTGAATGGATCTTTATGAATCGACTTGCCGTTAATCAGCAAATCTCCCTTCCCGCTCTTAATGTCATCCGCTAAGCTGAATGTCACATCGTCTGCTTCCAATGAGAGATCAACACGAAAGCTGCTATCGCCAACCGCCTGAATGTCTTCCTTTTTCACAAGATCGACGACATCGTTTTTCAGTTTGGCTGAGACTGTATATTCGCCGGGAATGTACGGACCGAGGGTTTGTGCTTGATCTGCTTTCTTTACAGATCCGGCTTCCTCTTTATTGACATATAGATCGGTATTTTTATAATTGCTGCTCACTTCAAAATAAACAGGTGCTACTTTTAAGTCGTAATGGTCAAATACCAGCAGGCTTTTCCCGTCTTTTTCCGCATATACGATATCCTTCTGGGCTGTTTCATTACGCAGCGATGCAAAAAGTTCATCTTTTTTGTCTGGATGATCCTTCAAATATGTAAGAAACGGTTTTACATTATTTTTAGTGAGCTTAAGCTTGTCATTTACCGGTGTAAGCAGAGTCGCGATTTGGTCCTGATCCTCATCATTTACGGCCTGTTCAAACTTGTCGACTAACCTATCCTTTGAAGTAAAATACGCTCCGGTTTTATATGCGGCGAATAATATAACGCACGCCGCGGCAATGCTGCTCCATAAAATGATGGTTTTCTTAGGGATCCGTTTTCGCGGAGCCTGTCTCGTTTCAGCAGTGCTTGCTGTTTCTTGATTCGCCTGTTTGCTGCCCTCTCCGATCGGGGTGCCGCATTGTTTACAAAACTTGGCTCCATCATTATTCTGGGAGCCGCAATTCTTACAAAAAAACATGACTTTCCTCCTATTCTACTAATTTGATAACATTTACTGCTTTTCATATTTTATAATAAAACAGAATGAAATTGGGAACGAATGAAAAAATTAAATGTCTTTCAGACTAAAAAAGGTGGTACGAATATGCAAAAGCTCAGGATTGAATTAGGAGAAGAAACAAATGACGAATTATATGATCTATTGCTGCTCGCCGATCCATCGAAAGACATTGTAGATGAATATCTTGAGAGGGGAGAATGTTACACAGCTTGGGCCGATGATGAGCTTGCAGGTGTTTATGTATTGCTAAAAACAAGGCCGCAAACAGTTGAAATTGTAAATATTGCGGTAAAAGAATCTCTTCAGAAGAAAGGCTTTGGCAAACAGCTTGTACTTGACGCCATCGAAAAAGCGAAGGAGCTAGGGGCGGACACGATTGAAATCGGCACGGGGAATTCCAGCATTCATCAGCTTTCCCTCTATCAAAAATGCGGATTCCGCATTCAGGCGATCGACCACGATTTCTTTGTCAGACATTATGATGAGGACATTTTTGAAAACGGGATTCAATGCCGCGATATGGTGAGGCTTTATTTGGATCTTTGAAAGCATAAAAAAGCCGCCGAGAAAATCTCGGCGGTCTTTTTATTACTTGTTTAAGTTGTAGAAAGAGTTGATACCGTGGTATTGAGCAGTTTCAGCCAGCTGATCTTCGATGCGAAGAAGCTGGTTGTATTTCGCAACACGGTCCGTACGAGACGGAGCACCTGTTTTGATTTGTCCTGCGTTTGTTGCCACAGCGATGTCAGCGATTGTGCTGTCTTCAGTTTCACCAGAACGGTGAGAGATAACAGCTGTGTAGCCTGCGCGTTTCGCCATTTCGATCGCATCGAATGTTTCAGTCAATGTACCGATTTGGTTTACTTTGATCAGGATAGAGTTGCCTACGCCGTTTTTAATACCTTCAGAAAGTTTTTTCGTGTTTGTAACGAAGAGGTCGTCACCAACAAGCTGAACTTTTTTGCCAAGACGCTCAGTAAGAAGCTTGTGGCCTTCCCAGTCGTTTTCGTCAAGACCGTCTTCGATAGAGATGATTGGGTATTTAGAAACAAGCTCTTCATACCAGTCAACCATTTCAGCAGATGTTTTCACAACGCCTTCGCCAGACAGATGGTATTTGCCGTCTTCTTTGTTGTAGAACTCAGAAGATGCAGCATCCATAGCAAGTTTAACTTCTTCGCCAGGTTTGAAGCCGGCTTTTTCGATTGCTTCAACGATTGTTTGAAGCGCTTCTTCGTTAGAACCAAGGTTTGGAGCGAATCCGCCTTCGTCACCTACAGCAGTGTTTAAGCCTTTTGCGCTTAATACTGATTTCAGGCTGTGGAAGATTTGAGCGCCCATGCGAAGTGCTTCACGGAAGTTAGGAGCACCTACAGGCATGATCATGAATTCTTGAATATCCACGTTGTTATCAGCATGCTCTCCGCCGTTTACGATGTTCATCATCGGTACAGGAAGCGTTTTTGAGTTGAATCCTCCAAGGTATTGGTAAAGAGGAATCTGTAAGAAATCAGCAGCAGCACGCGCACAAGCCATAGATACGCCAAGGATTGCGTTCGCACCAAGTTTGCCTTTGTTTTCAGTACCGTCAAGCTCGATTAAAAGCTGATCGATTGCGTTTTGTTCAGTTACATCAAAGCCAAGAAGCTCTGGAGCAATGATTTCGTTTACGTTGTTAACAGCTGTTAACACGCCTTTTCCAAGGTAACGGTCTTTGTCGCCGTCACGCAGCTCAACCGCTTCGTATTCACCTGTAGAAGCTCCGCTTGGCACTAATGCGCGTCCGAAAGCTCCTGTTTCTGTATATACTTCAACTTCAACTGTTGGGTTGCCGCGGGAGTCTAATACTTCGCGTGCATAAACATCAACAATGTATGGCATGAGTTTTGTCTCTCCTTTTGATTTTCAAATTATTTTTGAATTAAAGATGTTCCTGTCATTTCTTTCGGTTTTTCAACACCAAGAAGGTCTAATAACGTTGGTGCAAGGTCGCCTAGGATTCCGCCTTCACGCAGCGTAATGCCTTCTTTCGTTACAATCACAGGGACTGGGTTTGTTGTATGCGCAGTGTGCGGTTCGCCTGATTCTGTAATCAGAATGTCAGCATTACCGTGATCAGCGGTAATGATGGCATGTCCGCCTTTAGCAAGAATCGCGTCAACGACTTCGCCCAAGCATTCGTCCACTGCTTCAATTGCTTTAATTGTTGGTTCAACCATTCCGGAGTGGCCGACCATATCAGGGTTTGCGAAGTTAAGAATGATCGCGTCATGCTTGTCAGCTTCAATTTCTTTGACAAGCGCGTCTTTCACTTCATACGCACTCATCTCAGGCTTCAAGTCATACGTTGCAACTTTAGGCGAGTTGATGAGAATACGCTCTTCACCCGGGAATTCAGCTTCACGGCCGCCGCTCATAAAGAACGTGACGTGCGGATACTTTTCAGTTTCTGCAATTCGAAGCTGTTTTAACCCGTGCTGAGATAATACTTCTCCGACTGTGTTATCAAGATTTATCGGTTTAAACGCTACATAGCCGTCAACTGTTTCACTGAAGTGAGTCAGGCAGACGAAATACAGGTTCTTTGGATAATTCTCGCCGCGGTCGAAGTCACGGAAGTCTTTGTTTGTGAACGTGTTGGAAATCTGGATGGCGCGGTCCGGTCTGAAATTATAGAAAATCACAGAATCGCCATCTTGGATTTTCGCAACAGGCTCACCGTTTTCTTTTGTGATGACAGATGGAATCACGAATTCATCGTAGATACCATTTGCATATGAATCATCAACAACATCCAGGGCGCTACGGTAAGATGGGCCTTCGCCGTACGCCATTGCGCGGTACGCTTTTTCTACACGGTCCCAGCGTTTGTCGCGGTCCATAGAGTAGTAACGTCCGGAAATGCTGGCGATTTCACCTACACCGATTTCCTTGATTTGATCGTTCAACTGGTTGATGTACGTTTTCGCTGTCTGCGGACCTACATCACGGCCGTCAAGGAAGCCATGGATATAAACCTTTGTCAGCCCTTCTTTTTTCGCAAGCTTTAACAGTGCGAATAAATGATTGATATGGCTATGCACGCCTCCGTCAGATAAAAGACCGAACAGGTGCAAGGCTTTGTTGTTTTCTTTCGCGTTGCTGATCGCGTCAAGGAATGTTTGATTGCGTTCGAACTCTCCTTCGCGAATGGCAACATTTACGCGTGTTAAGCTTTGGTACACAATACGTCCCGCACCGATATTTAAGTGACCTACCTCGGAGTTCCCCATTTGCCCTTCAGGAAGACCTACAGCCTCGCCTGAAGCAGTCAATGTTTGATGAGGATACTGGTTCCAATAGCGGTCAAAATTCGGTTTTTTCGCTAAAGCGACTGCGTTCCCTACTGTTTCGTTACGTAATCCGAACCCATCAAGAATGATGAGTGCAGCTGGTTTTTTACTCATATTGACCTTCCTCCAATAATTGAACGAATGACTGTGGCTCAAGGCTCGCGCCGCCGACCAAAGCACCGTCAATATCGGACTCTGCCATATATTCTTTAATGTTTGCAGGCTTTACGCTTCCGCCATATTGGATGCGAAGCTTGTCTGCAGCTTCTTGGCTGAAGCTTTCAGCGACGGTTTTACGGATATGCGCACACACGTCATTCGCATCTTTCGCTGTAGAAGATTTGCCTGTTCCGATTGCCCAGATTGGCTCATACGCAATAACAGAAGCAGCAACTTGTTCTTCAGAAAGACCAGCAAGGCCTTTTTTCACTTGGTCAGCAACAAGATCATTTGTTTTGCCGGCTTCACGCTCTTCAAGCGTTTCACCTACACAGATGATCGGCACAATGCCGTGTTTGAAAGCTGCGTGTGCTTTTTTGTTAACTGTTTCATCAGTTTCAGCGAACATTTCACGGCGCTCAGAGTGGCCGATGACGCAGTAGTCAACGCCAAGATCTTTCAGAGCAACCGGGCTGATTTCGCCTGTGAACGCGCCGCTTTCTTCGAAGTGCATGTTTTGAGCGCCGACTTTTAGGTCAGTGCCTTTCACAGCAGAAGCAAGCTTTTCTAAGAAAAGTGCTGGCGCGCAAACAACAGCTTCAGCTTTGTCTGCTGCTGGAATGGAAGATTTCACTTCTTCAACGAAGCTGACAGCTTCGCCAAGTGTTTTGTTCATTTTCCAGTTACCGGCGATAATTGGTTTTCTCATCTGTTCCACTTCCTTATAGCAGTTTTGAGATTATTTATCGTTCAGTGCAGCTACCCCTGGAAGCTCTTTGCCTTCCATAAACTCAAGGGATGCGCCGCCGCCTGTTGAGATGTGGCTCATTTTGTCAGCAAGGCCGAATTTTTCAACCGCTGCCGCAGAGTCTCCTCCGCCGATGACAGAGTATGTATCTTTCGCCTCTGCCAATGCTTCCGCAACCGCTTTTGTTCCTTGAGCGAACAAGTCGATTTCGAATACGCCCATTGGTCCGTTCCACACGACAAGTTTGCTGTTTTTGATGACGTCAGCATACGTTTCGCGTGTTTTCGTACCAATGTCGATTGCTTCTAAATCACTAGGGATTTCAGAGATCGGCACAATTTTTACGTTTGCATCGTTAGAGAAATCATCTGCAACGAGTACATCTTCAGGCATGTAGAAGTTAACGCCTTTTTCTTTAGCGCGGTCCATAAATGATTTCGCAAGCTCGATTTTATCCTCTTCAAGAAGAGATTTACCGACTTCATAGCCAAGCGCTTTTACGAAAGTATAAGCAAGACCTCCGCCGATGATCAGGTTGTCTACTTTATCAAGAAGACTTTCGATTACACCGATTTTGTCTTTTACTTTCGCTCCTCCGATGATCGCTGTGAATGGGCGGTCAGGATTGGAAACCGCTTTTCCAAGTACATCAAGCTCTTTTTCCATTAAGAAACCTGCAACTGCTGGCAGATGCTCGGCAATTCCAGCTGTAGATGCGTGAGCACGGTGGGCAGCACCGAATGCGTCATTTACATATACATCTGCAAGCTCAGCAAATGCTTTTGCAAGCTCAGGATCATTTTTCTCTTCACCAGGATAGAAACGTACGTTTTCCAATACAAGAACGTCTCCGTCCTTCATCTCGGAAATTTGTGCTTTTACAGCATCGCCGTATGCTTCATCCGCTTTTTTCACTTCTTTGCCAAGCAGTTCGCCGAGACGTGCAGCGACAGGAGTTAAACGAAGCTCCTCAACCACTTCGCCTTTCGGGCGGCCTAAGTGGCTCGCAAGAAGGACTTTTGCGCCTTGGTCTGCAAGGTGTTTGATTGTTGGAAGCGCAGCACGGATACGTGTATCGTCTGTTACTTCCCCGTCTTTCATTGGAACGTTAAAGTCAACGCGGCAGAATACAACTTTGCCTTTTACGTCGATGTCTTTGAGAGTTTTTTTATTCATGCCTAGGAGATCCTCCTTCAAAATGGTTTGCATACAGCACGAAAAACGTGAAACCGTCTGTTCAAGCGATAACTCCGCTAGGGCAGATCGCAGTCTTTTTCGGCACAGGGCAGTTCGTCTAAAAGCCAGGGCAGCGGCCTTAGGCGAAAGCGCCGGCAAAGCTGCTTAAAACGCGGTCGTTTCTCTATCACAGAGCGTTTTCTGAAAGCCGGTCTTCATGGAAAAAGGGAAAGGGAGTCCGTCCCCTTCCCTTGTCCGCTTTCATTATAGCGCTTCTATTCAAAAGAACCAAGTCAGGTCCTTTTTCAGCTATAAATTAAAGACCTTTTTTTGCGATGTAAGCTGCAAGGTCAACAACGCGGTTAGAGTAGCCGCTTTCGTTATCGTACCAAGAGATTACTTTTACCATGCTGCCTTCCATAACCATTGTAGAAAGAGCATCGATTGTAGAAGAGTTTTTGTTTCCGTTGTAGTCGCCAGAAACTAATGGCTCTTCGCTGTAGCCAAGGATTCCTTTAAGGTCGCCTTCAGCCGCTTCTTTAAGAGCTGCGTTTACTTCTTCAACTGTTACTTCTTGGTTCAGTTCAGCAACCAAGTCAACTAGAGAAACGTTTGGAGTTGGAACACGCATTGCTCCACCGTTCAGTTTGCCTTTTAGTTCAGGAAGAACTAGAGAAACTGCTTTAGCAGCACCAGTTGATGTAGGGATGATGTTTTCAGCTGCTGCACGCGCACGACGGTAGTCTTTGTGCGGAAGATCAAGGATTTGCTGATCGTTTGTGTAAGAGTGAACAGTTGTCATCATACCGCGTTTGATGCCGAATTTATCGTTAAGTACTTTTGCAAACGGCGCAAGGCAGTTTGTTGTGCAAGATGCGTTAGAGATAACATCGTGGTTAGCCGCATCGTATTTATCTTCGTTAACACCCATAACGATTGTGATATCTTCTTCGTTAGCAGGAGCAGAGATGATTACTTTTTTCGCGCCAGCTTCTAAGTGTTTCGCAGCGTCTGCGCGTTTTGTGAAGAAACCAGTAGATTCAACTACGATTTCAACGCCTTGTTTGCCCCAGCTAAGTTTAGCAGGATCGCGTTCTGCAGAAACTTCAATTGTTTTGCCGTTAACAACAAGGTTGTTACCGTCAACTGAAACTTCAGCGTCTAATTTTCCGTGTACAGAATCATATTGTAAAAGGTGAGCTAGCATGTTAGCATCTGTTAAATCGTTAACCGCTACTACCTCAACTTCAGGATTGTTTAATGCTGCGCGGAATACGTTACGTCCAATACGACCAAAACCGTTAATACCGACTTTTACTGCCATGATTGTTTCCTCCTTTAAATAAGTGAGAGATATTTATATTGAGGGATTATTCATCCCTTAATAACTTCTTTGCGGCTCCTTCGTCTGTGACGAGAACCGTGTTGCGTGGCTTTTTAAAGTAAGCCTCGATCGCTTCGGCTTTTGATGATCCGCCCGCTACCGCAATAATATCGGGGATGGCGTCTATGTCATCCAGCTGCATTCCGACAGAATGCACTTTGTGGACCACTTCGCCGTCCGCGTTAAAATAGTAGCCGAACGCTTCTGTCACCGCGTCGTTATCATCTATTTTCTTTAAGTCTTCTAAAGGCGTGTTTCTGCGCTGAGCCATAGTTTTAGCTTCGCCGATTCCGTGAACCAGCATACTCGCTGATTTAATGGTGTTCAGCACCTCTTTGACAGAAGGCTCTTCAATAATAGATGAATAGGCGCCCTGTGACAGCTGTCCCGGAACAAACAAAAGCCGGTAAGTGCCTGAAGCCTTCTCCGCCATATGCGCGCATATGGTGTTCGCCTGGTTTTTCACGTCTTCGCCTAAACCGCCTCTTGCAGGCACAAACAAAAGCTCGCGGTTTTTAGAATCCGGCGTCATCATTTCGGCGACAGCTTCAATTGTCGTACCGCCAGTTACAGCGACGATATTTTTGCCTGAAAATCTTTTTTTCATACATGCGACAGCCGCTCTTCCCATTTCTTTTTTGACCCATGGGGATTGATCGCTGTCACCTGATACGATAATGGCATCCTTCAGATTTAAACGTTCTTTTAATGTCTTTTCCAAAAGAGTCAAACCTAAAACATCTTTCATCGTATCTTCCAAAACAGAAAGCAGTTCATAGCCCTCTTCTGTCAATGTCATGCCGTTTGTCTTAATATCGACCAGGTTCTGTTCCTTTAAAAACTGAACCTCGCCCCTCAGCACACGCTCGCTGATTCCGAGACTGGCAGACAGGCTTCTTCGCCCGATGGGTTCTGTCAGCCTGATATACTGCAAGATTTCAAACCTCTTTTGCATAACGAGCAGAAGATCAGGCAATAATTTTTTTTGAGCTTGTATTAACTGGTTCATGACTCAAACGTTCCTTCCTTTTTTGCTGGACATTATATGTCCCGCTATGACAAAAAACGTCCCGTCATAGCCAAAAAAAATCATTTCTGCTTTCTTTAATTATTTTAACAGGGTGGAATTGTTTATTCAACTGTTAAGAGCCAATTCATCGACAATATTCGCAGAGTTTTCATGCCGCGTCGTTTTATCCAGCAATATTTTATCCTATATATCTTTATCTTATACAAAAAGCGCCAAATGGTGCATCCCAATATAAACAGCCCTTCCCGCAGAAAGGGCCGTTTCATTAAAGCGTTTTCATTTTATCCAAAGCTTTTCAATTTCCTCGAGCGATTTGTTCTTCGTTTCCGGACAGATCGTAACGACAAACAGGAAACAAAGGATGTTAATCACCGCAAAGATCCAAAATGTATAGGCGAGCCCGAAAGAATCGATCATCATTGGCACAAACTGTCCGATCGCCCAGTTTGCTCCCCATAAAAAGATGGTCGCAATGCCTGCGGCCCGCGCACGCAGATGGTTCGGGAAGATTTCAGAAATCATAATCCATGTGATCGGTCCGACCGAGACACAGAAAGCAGCGACAAAACCTAATATAAGGACGATCATCATGATCCCGCTTGTTAACTCAAAATAAAACGACGTCCCGATTAAAATCATAAAAATAGCCATAAAAGCAGAACCGATGGACATCAGTTTTTTTCGTCCGACTTTATCAATCAGCAACACCGCAATAACGGTAAAGATGACTTCTACAACCCCGACGATACAAGTCGTCACAAATCCGGCGTTTTGCCCGAATCCCATCATTTTAAAGATTTCCGGCCCGTAGTAAGTAATCGCGTTCATGCCGATGACTTGGTTAAACAGCGCCAGCAGGATTCCAATGACAAGCGCCTTTCTGAGACCCGGCTTAAACAGCTGGGAGAGCGACCCCATTTGTTCTATTTTTAAAGAGTTCTCAATGTTCTTTAATTCTTCTTTTGCAACAGTTTCTCCATTAATACGTGTCAGGATCTTTAAAGCTTCATTTGTTTTGCCCGCTTTCGCCAGCCATCTCGGACTTTCCGGGACGACGAGCAGGACAAGGAAAAAGATGACGGACGGCACCATTCCATAAGCAAGCATCCATCTCCAGCCGGTGTGCACGCCCCATTCGTATGTTCCGGACCGCTGCACAGCTAGATTAATAAAGTATGTTGCGGAAATACCCAGTATCGTAAAAAGCTGATATAAGGAAGATAAACTTCCGCGTATGGCGGGCGGTGCCGCTTCTGTAATATACGTAACAGAGAGCGATGAGCCCATCCCGATTCCCAGCCCCCCGATAATCCTTGCAATGATTAAGGTGGACACATCTTGAGAAAGCGCTGAAACGATTGCTGATATCGCAAATAACAAAGCGGCTGTCATTAAAATTTTTCTCCGGCCGAATCTGTCACTTAAAAATCCGGATATCCCGACGCCAACAACTCCTCCAATCATAATGCTTGAAATGACAAGTCCCTCCATAAACGGACTCAGGCTGTATAAATCTTTCAGAAAACCGATGGCGCCAGAAATCACTGCCGTGTCATAGCCATACAATAAGCCGCCAAGCCCCGCCGCACATGAGATCAAAATGACAAATCCCATTGAATGGCTTCTTGTTACAGGAACATTTGGTTCTAATTGAGTTGGAGTATTCTTCATTTCCCTGCCCTCCCGAATGTTGAGTAAAGCGTTTACATTATACTTTTCAATTGTACGTACTTATATTAAAATTTAACGAAAATTACATTTAATTAGTACGTACAAATATAGAATAATCTTGTTTGCATTTTCTGTCAATGTTTTCTTACAAAGAACGCTGTGATATACTGAAATTTGTCCGTATACATTTTGGAGGAATGGATATGTTACCAAAATACGCGCAAGTAAAAGAAGAAATCAGTTCATGGATTAATCAAGGCAAAATACTGCCCGATCAAAAAATCCCAACCGAAAACGAATTAATGCAGCAATTCGGCGTCAGCCGGCATACCATCCGCAAAGCGATCGGAGACCTCGTATCACAAGGTCTGCTGTACAGCGTGCAAGGCGGAGGCACCTTTGTCGCTTCACGCTCTGCTAAGTCAGCGCTGCATTCCAATAAAACGATCGGTGTTTTGACAACCTACATATCAGACTATATTTTCCCGAGCATCATCAGAGGAATCGAGTCCTATTTAAGCGAGCAGGGGTATTCTATGCTTTTGACAAGCACAAACAACAACCCGGACAACGAAAGAAGAGGCTTAGAAAACCTGCTGTCCCAGCATATTGACGGACTCATCGTAGAACCGACAAAAAGCGCCCTTCAAACCCCAAACATCGGCTATTATCTGAACTTGGAAAAAAACGGCATTCCTTTTGCGATGATTAACGCGTCATATGCCGAGCTTGCCGCGCCGAGTTTTACCTTGGATGATGTGAAAGGCGGGATGATGGCGGCGGAGCATTTGCTTTCTCTCGGCCACACGCATATGATGGGTATTTTTAAAGCTGATGACACACAAGGCGTGAAACGGATGAACGGATTTATACAGGCGCACCGGGAGCGTGAGTTGTTTCCTTCTCCGGATATGATCGTGACATTTACAACGGAAGAAAAAGAATCAAAACTTCTGGAGAAAGTAAAAGCCACACTGGAGAAAAACAGCAAGCACATGCCTACAGCCATTCTTTGTTATAACGATGAAATTGCGCTGAAGGTGATTGATATGCTGAGGGAGATGGATCTTAAAGTGCCGGAGGATATGTCTATCGTCGGGTACGATGATTCACATTTCGCCCAAATCTCAGAAGTGAAACTAACCTCTGTTAAACATCCGAAATCAGTGCTTGGAAAAGCAGCCGCCAAATATGTCATTGACTGCTTAGAGCATAAAAAGCCGAAGCAAGAGGATGTCATATTTGAGCCTGAGTTGATCATTCGCCAGTCCGCACGAAAACTGAATGAATAAAAAAAGCAATGTATGGGTCTCCCCGCTACATTGCTTTTTTTATAGCTGTTATCTGTTTTTCCAAACGTCAGCGATGATTTCAAACGAACGCATTCTGTCTGCGTGTTCAAAGGTTTCTGAGTTAACCATAATTTCGTCAGCCTGTGTCGTTTTGACGAAATCTTCAAGCTTCGCCTTCACTTCTTCCGGACCTCCGACAATCGCGGAGCTCAGCTGCTCATTGACCATCGCTTTTTCATACGGGCTCCAGATTTGATCCATATCCTCAACTGGCGGTTTAAGCTGGTTCGGCGTACCGCGGACAAGATCAAGAAACCTTTGATAATGCGAAGTCGCAAGGTGCTGCGCTTTCTCGTTTGTATCTGCCGCGATAATGGTGACACCGACCATCGCATACGGTTCGTCGAGCACGTCTGACGGCGTGAAGGAATTGCGGTACAGCTCCAAAGCAGGAACCGTATTCGCCGGTGAGAAATGAGCGGCAAAGGCAAACGGAAGACCTAGTTCACCTGCCAGACGGGCGCTGAAGCCGCTTGAGCCCAGCAGCCAAATCGGCACATCTATGCCCTCTCCGGGAATGGCGCGAACTTGATTGCGCACATTTCCTGACGGTTTAAAATAATTGCGCAGTTCCTCTAATTGTTCTGGAAAATCCTCACCGCTGTTGATGTTTCTGCGGAGCGCTCTGGCTGTCAATTGGTCTGTTCCCGGCGCACGTCCAAGCCCCAGATCAATCCGCCCGGGATACAGTGTTTCCAGTGTGCCGAATTGTTCAGCAATGACTAATGAAGAGTGGTTCGGGAGCATAATGCCGCCGGAACCGACGCGGATTTTCTTCGTGCCTCCGGCAATATGGCCAATCAAAACTGCAGTGGCAGAGCTTGCCACACCTTCTATATTATGATGCTCAGCAAGCCAGTAACGGTGATAGCCCCATTCCTCTGCCCGGCGCGCCAAGTCCATGCTGTTTCGGAATGATTCTGCAATCGTTCCTCCCTGAACAACCGGAGATAAATTCAAGACAGAAAGCAAGGTATCTTTGCGTTGGTTGTTAGACATATTGTTCTCCTTTGCAAATGTGTTATCAGTAAACAGCCCAAAGCTGTCAGGTCATGATTGAAAGAACTTCTATCACACCATAACACAACTGCATTCAGGAATAAAAGAATTTGATTCGATGAAATTCGAACAATATAAAACGAACGGTTTGGAACATTATTCTGCTCCAAACAGCTCCTGCGCCATCTCAATAAAGAGCTTAGCCGCCAGAGAAGCCTCCTTTAGCGACGGAACAGCAAGCTGCACATCACGGTATACCTGCGGGTCCAATTCCCGGGTCACCACATGCTCCGGCAGCGGCATCCCCGACATGGACATTTCTGATAAAATGGCCAAGCCCAGTCCTTCTCTGATCATACTGATCGAGGTGTTGATGTTATAGACTGTGAAAGCTGGGTGCAGCGTAGCGCCCGCCTGCCTGAACATATCGACAAATGGTGATTCATAGCCTCCGTCACAGACGATCATCGGTTCATGGTCAAGATCTTTCAGCGTAATGGCCGAATGACTGGCAAGCGGGTGATCGTCCCTGAGCACGACAGCCATTTTGTCTTTTTTCAAATGAATGTACTCCATCTCCTCTGTTGGATACAGAAGAATGCCGACATCTATCATCCGCGTATGAAGCCACTCCTTGACTTCATTTACAGTTCCCTCGTGCAGCACGAGCTCCAGTTTCGGATATTTTTGTTTAAATGCACTGATCAGCTTCGGCATAAAATAAGCCGAAGCTGTTGAGAATGTGCCGATATGGATCGTTCCCAGTTCAAGCCCTTTTTCGGCTGCTGCTACCTGCTCAACTTTTTCAATGCCTTTTAAGACTTCTCTGATGTGTACTAAGATCTGTTTTCCCGTATCTGTCAGCATCAGGCCATTGCGGCGGTCACGAATGATCAGCTTTACATCAAGCTCAGCTTCGATGGCAGAAATCGCATGGCTGACAGCCGGCTGTGTCATGTTCAGCGCCTGACCCGCTTTTGTAAAGCTTCCCGTTTCAGCTATTTTCACAAAAACCTTTAATTGTGTAATAGTCATAACAATTCACTTATGCTCCTTATAAAAAAGATTCATTTTATTTATCTTATGTTCTACCGTATCATATGATGGAAAAGTTCTACAAGGAGTGAATGAACAATGAAGCAGCTCTCAAAAACGCGGACAGCTCTCCTGCTCGCATTTCTCGTCATCATGTGGGGCGTCAATTGGCCGCTGTCCAAAGCCGCGCTCGCCTATTCTCCGCCATTATTGTTCGCGGGCATCCGAACGCTGATCGGCGGGCTTTTATTAGTCATTGTCGCACTGCCGCGTATTCATAAATTACGCTTAAAAGAAACGTGGCCGATTTATCTTGTTTCTGCTCTTTTAAATATTGCGTTATTCTACGGCCTGCAAACAATCGGGCTGAATTATCTTCCGGCCGGCCTGTTTTCTGCAATCGTCTTCTTCCAGCCTGTTCTGATGGGTGTATTTTCTTGGCTGTGGCTCGGCGAATCCATGTTTGTAATGAAAGTGATCGGGCTCATCCTCGGTTTTGCGGGAGTAGCCGTCATTAGTGCTGCGGGCTTTGGCGGGCATATTTCTGTCATTGGAGTTCTGCTGGCTCTCGGCTCCGCAATCAGCTGGGCGCTCGGGACGGTATATATGAAAAAAACAGGCAGCCGCGTCGATTCCATCTGGATGGTCGCTCTGCAGCTGACGATCGGAAGCGTGTTTCTGCTTATATCCGGCTTTTGGACAGAAAGCTTTTCGGCGATCCAATGGACAGCTCCGTTTATTACGAGCCTGCTGTTCATCTCCGTATTCGTTATCGCACTCGGCTGGCTTGTCTTTTTTACGCTTGTCGGTTCAGGAGAAGCAAGCAAGGTCGCATCTTATACTTTTTTGATTCCGCTCATATCAATCGTGGCCAGCTCCATTTTCCTGCATGAACCGCTCACCCTTAGCCTCTTGGCAGGGCTGCTGCTGATTGTCACGAGCATCTGTCTCGTGAATACAAAATCAAAAGCGCAGAAAGCTGCGGCGATTGGTATAAACGAGAAAGCTGCACAATAATAAAAACCCTCTTGCCCGATGCGGCAAGAGGGTTTCTTATTTACTGATGCTTGCGTCCTTTGACCAAATATGCAACTGTAATCAAAAGGTAGATCGCCGCAGTAATGCCAGTAATGACAATTGATGTTGTCATGATGACCCCGATCAGAATGGCGAGTAATGCCACAATCGCAAACCATGTCGTGTACGGGAACCATTTTACATAATAGGCCGGTGTTTCCGTTTGCTGTTTTCTCGATTTCAAATGGGCGAATCCGATGATCAGCCAAATGAATAAAACGGTATATCCCAATGATCCCATTAAATAATTAAATGTTTGGCTTCCTGCGAACAGAGAAATCAATACGCCAATATAGAGAGAAGAAGTGCACATCAGAATCGCAAACATCGGTACGTTTTTCGATGAAAGCTTAGAGAAGACCTTTGGAAGCCTTCCGTCACTTGCCTGTGTATACAAAATGCGTGATGATCCGTATAAACCTGAATTCATAGAAGAAATGATCGCCAGCAGGATGACTGCATTCATGATATGATCCGCGCCCGGAATGCCTACCATTTTAAAGACCATCACGAAAGGGCTTTCCGGAACGGAATTGACTTGATTCCATGGAATCAGGCTGACGATGATGAAAAACGGCAGCAGGTAAAACGCGACAATCCGTGTCAGTGTGCTGCGGACAGCTTTCGGGACAACCTTTTCCGGATTTTTTGTCTCTGCAAGCGTTACACCGATAATTTCTGTACCGCCGTAAGAGTAGATGACGACAAGCATCGCCGTGATCAGCCCTGTGCCGCCGTGCGGGAAAAATCCGCCGTGGTCTGTCAGGTTGGAAAATCCGGATGCTGTATGATCACCGAATGATACAAATAAGAGCAGCAATCCCAGAATAATAAAGATAATAATAACGGTAATCTTGATCATTGCCAGCCAATATTCAGTTTCGGCGAAGATTTTAACAGAAAGCAAGTTTACAATCGTGACGATAAGAGAAATTCCTAATGCCAACACCCAGATCGGGCAGCCTGGCAGCCAATATTGAATGAAAATCGCAGCTACAACAGCTTCAGCCGCAATGTTAAGCACCCACATTTTCCAGTAGATCCAGTCCAAAAAGTAAGCGGCGTAATTTCCCAATACCTGCTGGACAAGATCACGGAAGGTTCTGGCGTTACGGTTTCGAACAGCCATTTCCGCCAGCCCCTGCATAATAAACAGCAAAATAATCCCGCCGAGCAGGTATGCGATAATGACAGATGGCCCTGCCACATCGATCGCTGAGCTGCTCCCCTTAAATAAACCTGCGCCGATTGCTCCGCCCAGCGCCATCATCATAATATGGCGGGACGTCATCGTGCGTTTTAACGTTTGATTGTCGTTTTTCATCCTCTTCTACCTCTCCTTCTCGTTTTCAAAAACAAAAAAGCCCGCCGTCTCCTACCTAATCTAATAGATAAAGAGACGACGAGCCTTCGGCTGACCGCGGTACCACTCTTGTTGATTCTTCATGAAGAATCCTGCTTTTGACCTGTAACGAAGGTTAGCCGTTAAAACATAGGGAATATTCAATCTATTCCGTTCCGTCTTACCACTCCCGGGCGAGTTCAAAGAAGAATCAGGCTGCGTCGCACCACCCCGCAGCTCTCTGTTCTGATCACTTTCTTTTACTGCTCCCAATCTATGTGTTTTAGTTTTCTGAAAAACTCAAATTTTATGATCTGAATATATTAACATAATATACGTGCTTCTCTTTTAACTGTCAATAACTTCAGAGAAAAAAGAAACTGTTATTTTGTCCCTTTTCGAATGGCTTTCCAAAAGGATTCTGACTCGTTTCCTAATGCGTAAACTGAAACACCTGCTATTTTATATTGCTTTACCAGATGGCTTTTCGTTTGAATGGTTTTTTCGTTTTCATACCACACGACATGTTTATGCTTCTTTTTGTCAACATAAGAAAACGTCATCGAACCTGATTTTTTGTTGAATGCCGGCTTTGCTTTTTGTTTTTTGATGAGGGATTTGAGCTCATTCCATTCCCTTATTGTGCTGGTACTTCCGTCTTTTACATCCCAGTCATAGCCGTACGCAGGGATTCCCATGATGACTTTATTGGCTTTGATCTTTTTGACTGAAAACTGCAGAGAGCTTTTGATCCAGTTTGTGCTTGCCACTGACCCTGGCTCACCCCAAATGCCATGTTCGTCGTAGGTCATGACTTGTACGAAGTCGGCAGATTTGCCGATTTTCGCATAATCATACGGCCAGCTCCAGTCATCATTTTTATCATCGGCGCTTTTGGCCGGAACGGATACCATTGTTTTAATATGTTTCTTGTTCAAAGCCTGTGAGACATATTGAATGAAGTTCGAGTACACAGCGCGGTCTTCTGGATTTACTGCTTCAAAATCGATATTAATTCCGTAATATGAGTGCTTTTTGGCCAGTGTTATTAACTGATCTGTGAATCGTTTTTTCGCTGTTTTATTACTCATGACTCGACTCGCTAAATCTCCGTCAAAATCATAAATGGCATCATTATAGTTTGAAATGACAGCCCATGTCTTGATTTTTTTCTTTTTCGCATATGTCAGCTGCTTAGTTGGGGCATCGCCAATCACATGTCCGTTTTTTTCAAACGCAAATGTATCGGTTGCGATGGCATTCATGTATGTATGATATTTTGTAAGAGAATTGTATGAAGCCGTATCCCCAGTCGTGTAGCCTAGTGTCATTCCGGCTGCCTTCGCTTCTCCTTTTGTATACATAAACAGAACAATCGCAATCGCCAGTGAAACCGCTATGATCAGCCATTTTTTCATCGCATTTCCTCCTGTATCAAGTCATACTCTTCTCATCGGCCAAAAAATTGGAAGTTGAAGTTTTTTCAAGCAAAAAGCCCGGCATATGCCTGCCGGGCTTCCTGAGTTCAGCGGTCAGAGACGAGAATATATGCTGCCTTTACAGGTCCGTGCACTCCCACAACTAAATCCATTTCAATGTCTGCTGAGTTGCTCGGTCCGGTAATGTAGTTGATACATGAAGGAACAGTGACACCGTCCGCAATGTTTTGGCGGATGATATCACTGGCTTGTGTCATTCTCGGTACAATGCTTGATTTCGGCACGATCGCAATATAAGTCGTCGGCAAAAGGCTGACAGATCGGCCGATGTCTTTTGAGGAGAAGAGGACAACCGTCCCCGACTCAGCCAATGTAATTTCGCTGAATGTAATCCCTACATTGGCTTGCTCAGCTTTTTTGATATTTTCCTCGCCTTTGTCAGCATCCCACTCCCAGACCGGCGTTCCTTCACTCGGCCAGTCCTTGGTGAGCAGGCTTTTCAGTCCGTATTCTTCAAAGCGGGGGTCCTTCGGAATGATGACAGGGCCTCCGGAAAAGCGGCTGACTTGCTCACGCAGGGCATCGTAAAGGCCGGTTGAATCCGTTTCAATCAGCTCTGTATGGATTTTGACACAATGGTTTTTGAGCACTGTGACTAAGTCATCCGCTGAATAACCTTCAAGTGTTTTATATTGCGGCTGATGCGCCCATTCAGGGACTGCCACGCCTCCTGTTCTTCTTTCACGGCCCAAGCTGGATGCGATTCGGTTTAAAAAGCTCTCTTGATTCTGAATGGTTCCCTTCGTCATCACTGCTCCTCCTTCGTGCGTTCACTTGTTTCTCTGTCCGCAAACCAGTCTCTGAATCTCGATTTATGCGGTGCCGGGAAGTCGCGGATCTGGGTCCAATTTTTAAGCGGGCCGGGCCCTTTCGAAATTTTTTCGTCCTCTGTAAAAGGCGTCATGGCGGCCGGCGCCCATTTTGAGCCCATTTTGTAAAGCGATAAGGAGGATGCGCCAAGTCCGAATGCTTTCATTGCAAGCTTTTCACTGATCGGCGCCCTGCCTTCTTTTTCGACGATATTCTGACGATGCTTGAGTAGCAGCTCATGAAGCGGGATTTTGACCGGGCAGGCTTCTGAACAAGCAGCGCACAGTGAAGATGCGTACGGCAGCTCCTTATAATCGTCATAACCGCCGAGCAACGGTGATAAAACCGCTCCGATCGGCCCCGAGTAGATTGAGCCGTATGAATGTCCGCCGACATGGCGGTATACAGGACAGACATTGATACAGGCGGCACAGCGGATACATTGCAGCACAGACTGGAATTCAGTTCCAAGGATATTGGATCGTCCATTGTCAACGATGACAAGATGGAATTCTTCCGGACCGTCCACTTCACCTTCCAGCTTCGGACCCGTCAAAGCTGTAATATAGCTTGTCAGCCGCTGTCCGACAGCACTTCTTGTCAGCATGCTGACTAGCACTTCAAATTCAGAAAATGACGGGACAATCCGCTCCATTCCCATGACGGTAATTTGTGTTTTCGGCAAGGTGCTCACAAGCCGTCCATTTCCTTCATTTGTCACAAGGCTGACGGAACCCGTGTCAGCGATGGCGAAGTTACAGCCGGTAATGCCGATATCCGCTTCCAGAAACTTTTTTCGGAGAATGGCGCGCGCATGCATCACCAGCTCTTCCGGTTTTTCTGTATGTTGATAGTCCAGTCTTTCTTTAAACACATCGCGTATCTGCTCTTTATTTTTATGAAGGGCGGGCGCTACGATATGTGACGGCGGATCGTGATCATCAATCTGCAAAATGTACTCGCCGAGATCGGTTTCTACGACTTCACAGCCTTCCTTCTCCAGCACCTCATTCAGATTGATTTCCTCTGTGACCATTGATTTAGATTTCACAATTTTCTTCCCGTTCTTCTTTTGAATGACATCGCGAATATAGGAAGACGCCTCTTCCGCTGTTTCCGCGAAATAGACATGTCCGCCTCTTTTCGCCACATTTTCGGCAAGCTGTCCAAGATAGAAATCAAGGTTTTCAAGGACATGCTGCCTGATTTCCTCTGATAATGAGCGCCACTCCTCCCAGTTTCCCAGTTCTTCTGCTGCCTCTAGGCGCCGCGTCCGCAGACGCTCCTGTGCACCTGAAACAGCGCCTCTCATAAATTCATTATCAATCCCCTGTGATACCCGCTCTTTAAAAGCGTCAGTACCGATTTTCATCGCCATGATCCTTTCCCCCTCTGTATCCAGTTTTATCTGCTGTTGAGCACTTCGGCGATGTGCATCACTTTGACATTCTTATCTTTTCGGCCAAGCCGTCCCCCGATATTCATCAAACAGCCGCAGTCAGCACCGATCAGCACCTCTGCTCCCGTTTCCTCCACACATTCGACTTTTTCATCGACCATCTGCTCAGAAATCTGCGCCATCTTGACTGAGAACGTTCCTCCAAATCCGCAGCAGTTATGTTTGCCCGGAAGCTCCGTAAACTGCAGGCCCTTCACATGACTCAACAGCTTCATCGGTTCCTCCCGAACACCCAGCAGCCTAGTCATATGGCACGACGTATGTAAGGTCGCTTTTGTATGAAGGGTCGCGCCGACATCCTCTACTCCAAGGACGTTCACAATAAAATCTGTCAGTTCATACGTTTTATCCGCCAGCTTTTGCGCTTTATCGGCCCATTTCGGATCATCCTGAAACAGATGCGGATACTCCCGGAACATCGTTGTGCAGGAACCGGAAGGACTGACAACATATTCGGAATCCTGAAACGTTTCGATCATCCGTTTCATTGCTTTTTTGGCGTCATTTACATAGCCGCTGTTGTAAGCCGGCTGCCCGCAGCAAATCTGCCCTTCCGGAAAATCAACCTCACACCCAAGCCGCTCCAGCAGCTCAACCGTTGCTTTTCCGACATTTGTTTGAAACATATCAACAAGACAAGTGACAAAAAGTGAGACTTTCATGATGAACCCCTCTCTCATCCCCAATATATGATCAGGTCATCTGATGACCTGAGTTAAAATAACTATATGAATATCGTACACTATTCTGACAATGGAAGGAAAGGGTTTTCTAAACATCTCGGTAAATAAAAAACGCCTGTTCCACTGGACAGACGTTCATAGCACTACACACTTTTTAATGGCCATACAGGCACTTTCTGTATTTTTTAAATGTTTTTATAAATGAATAAAAGAAGCTAAGAGCGCTAAGGAGAACAATCCATCCCGCTCCCCCTCTCATCAGTGCAAAAGGTGTTTCAAACAAAAAGGCTCTGATAAAAGCTGCTCCCGTCTTATCCCACAGGCCCGGCGTATAATACAAACTCTGGGGACGGATAAATAAATCAGCAGTCAAACCATTGGTAGTAAAGAGGATCATGATGAAGGATAAGAATATAAAAGAAAGTGCAAAGTACGATTGCAATAGGCGTTTATATCTTCCGGCTCTGGATTCTGTATCCGAAAAAATATCGTCTGATGCACTGGCTTTCTCTTTTCTAAAATAATGCAGGCCTTGTGAACTGAAAAGATGCTTCCATCCGCTGTCTTCAAAGAGAGTTCGATAATCAGTAAAATCTCCCGGATGTTTAAAGGTGCGATAGTCTATTTTGACGGTAGAATTGTCAGTCGATGTTTCATCTGAAAAACAATAGGATAAAAAAACTTTCCCTTTTAATTCGCACCCCTTATCTGCCATCTTATTCAGCCATTGTTCCTCACTGTCTATGTCCATAAAATATCTGTATTTCTTCATATGGTCTCCCCCTTTTTATTTACTTCCTGCCTCGTTATGTCAACCAGCCGCTCCATTCTCTCCATATCCTTCCACAACACATTTCTTCCGAGTTCAGTGATGATATATGTTTTTCTGCGGCGATCTTCACTTGGATAAGGCTCTATCAATTGATGCTTCAATAAGTTTTCAATTGCGCCATAAAGAGTTCCAGGCGCCATTTTAACTCTTCCGCCGCTTAGATCTTCAATATTTTTCATAATGATGTAGCCGTGAGCAGGATGTAACAAAGATAAAAGAACATAGTAAACAGTCTCAGTCAGCGGCAAATGCTTATTTTCATTCATATAACAGCCTCCAATATTCAGTATAACTGTATAATCCCATCATATACAGTTATACTGAATATTACAACCATAAATGACCAGCTAAACACAAAAAAACCTGGCTATAAATAACCAGGTTTCCATTAAATCCAGCCCTTTTCCTCAGCAATGCTGGCGGCTTCTGTCCGATTTTTCGCATTAAGCTTTTGGATGATTTCTGAGATATAGTTTCGAACTGTGCCTTGAGATAAATAGAGCTCCAGCGTAATGTCTTTTGTTGTCTTGCCTAAAGCCGCAAGCCTCAGAATTTCTTGCTCTCTAACGGTTAGCGGATTTTCGTCTCGCATCATATTAAACGTCAGCTCGGGGCTGAAGACACGTTTTCCCTTTACACATTTTCGAATGGCATCGGCCAGATCGTCAATTTCGCCGTCTTTCAGCAGATAGCCATGTGCACCGGCCTTTACGGCGCGTTCAAAATATCCGGGGCGGGCAAAGGTGGTTAATATAATGACCTTGCTGCCGCAGCCTTTTTTCATTAATTCCTCTGCCACATCCAGCCCGCTTCGAACCGGCATTTCAATGTCCATGATGCATACGTCCGGCTCCAGCTTCAAAATAGCATGTAGCGCCTCTTCCCCGTTTAATGCTTGTCCGATGACTGTCATATCCTCTTCTAAATCAAGCAAAGATCCCAAAGCGCCTAAAAGCATTCGCTGGTCCTCAGCAATAAACAGACGAATCATTCTTTTCGTCCTCCAATCATTCTGCTTTTTTAATAAGCGGAATCGTCAGTGCCACAACCGTTCCGTTATGATCTGAAACCGTTAATCCCCCTTCAATGAGCATGAGCCGTTCTTCCATTCCCCGCAGGCCATTCCCAAACATTTTCTCCTTCGCCGCTCCCTTTCCGTCATCCCGTATCACGATCCTCATTTTGTCAGCAAACTGAGAAATGGTGATGGCACAGTGGGTTGCTTTGCTGTGCTTGATAATGTTAGTCACGGCTTCCCGCATACACATACTGATAATATTTTGAGTGACGGGAGATATCACTGAAAAGTCGTCGGCTCCTTCGTATTGAAAGGTAATGTTCCCCGCTCTTAATATGTGCTGAATGTTTACGAGCTCCTCTGTTATCGTGACCGTTCTCATATCAGAAACCAGCTCTCGAACTTGCTTGAGTGCGGAGCGTGAACTGGTTTCCATTTCTTTTGCCTCAAGCTTGGCCCGTTCTGGATCAGATGCAGCCAGCCGCTGAATGAGCTGGCTTTTTAATGTAAGCAGCGACAGGGTGTGGCCAAGAGTATCGTGAAGATCACGGGCGATTCGAACACGCTCCTCTCTTTTAGAGAGTTCTTTTATCTGTTCGTTGGCTTGTGCAAGCTTATTTTCAAGCTCAATCCTCCGAAACATAGAACGAATGCCGAATGGAGAAATGAGCATAATGACGAGAAACGGGAGAACAGAAAAAAGCTCCCGAAGCGAGACCGAATTCGCGATAAATTGGTATAGGCATGGAAAAAGCAGTATAAAGATTAAAGCGCAGAACGCACGGTTAAAATTCGTTTTCTCTTTGTAATAACCAACAAAGTTTGCCGGGAAAAAACCTAAGTATATATAGGTGATATTGTAAAACACACTATATATCAAAATAACCGCCATTTGCACGATAAGCCAATATGTAAACGGTCCTTTGCCCACGCTGCAGAATAACTGGCGATATGCCGCTACAAAAAGGAGCAGCATGCCATATCCGATCCCCTGTTTGACCCCTGATTCTTTCAATAAAGAGAGGAACGGCATAATCGTATACACCAGAAAGATATAAGGGAAAAACCCGAATTCCTTCGGGAAAATAGATATTGCCTTTTTCATGTATTACACCGCTTCTTGTTTTCTTCTTATATATTTAGATAGTAGCATGAAGAGCATCATATAAGCGATTAATATCAGAATATTTTTCCAAGTCGGACTCCCACCCCGGACAAGTTCCCACGCTCCGCTCCCGAAATGATAAGACGGAAGCCACTGGCCAATGCTCTGCATCATGTCAGGCATGACCTCAAACGGCATCCACATCCCTCCGCCTAAAGCCAGCAGCATATAAAGCACATTACTGATTCCGGCCGCTGTTTCTACTTTTCTCATGAGGCCGATTAGTGTGCCTAATGCTAAAAAAGGCAATGCGCCAAACAAAATCCACAGTCCGCTCATCATCCATTCAAACGGTGACAAGGCAATATCATTGATGATTGCGCCGAACAGAAATATGACGGTAATCGATAAAACGTGAATGACACTTTGGCCGATCATCTGAGCTGATAAATAGATATGATCCGGAAGAGGCGTAAGGCGGATAAAGGCGGTCCAGCCTTGTGACCGTTCTTGTACCATTCGGATGCCAAGCGTCATGATAGAGGAACCCATCACGCTGAAGACTGTCATCGACATCAGGTAATGGGCTTCCCATGCACGTTGATCAGGGACGTTGGTATTCACTACATTTGTAAAGAAATAATAAAAGGCAATCGGCATGATCAGAGACCAAAGCACAAAGTACTTGTTCCTAAGCACCCTTTTCATTTCAGCGATGCTTTGCTTTTGCAGCATGTTCACTCACATCGCCTCCCTGTTGCCGTCAGCCAGCTGGCGAAATGCCTCATCGAGCGTCGCTTGCTCAATTCGAATATCTCGTGCTGGGATGTTTTCTTGAAAGATCAGCGCCAACACTTTGTCTGTATTTGATGTCTGGATGATGGTTCTCTCATGCTCATGGATCACTCTCTCGACTTCCGGGTGACAAGACAGCCTTTCCAATGATTCACTTGAATGAAGCGTAAAGGAAACAGACTGTTTTTGAATTCTTGAGCGGATTTGCATTGGTGAGTCGTCTGCAACAAGCCGTCCTTCATTAAAAAATAGGATTCGCTGTGCGGCATCGTCTGCTTCCTGTAAATAATGAGTTGAAAAAATAATTGTTTTTCCTTGGTCCGACAGTCCGTGAATGGTCTGCCAGAATCGGTGTCTTGATGAAGTGTCCATGCCGACTGTCGGTTCATCAAGTATAAGCAGCTCCGGGTTCCCGGCAAGAGCCAAAGCAAAGCTCAAACGGCGTTTTTGTCCGCCGGATAATTTTTCTGCTCTTGTTTTCAAATCTTCTTTGGTGAGTGCTGTTAACGAAACGAGTTCTTTCATGGACAATGGATTCGGATAATAACTCCGAAAGAGTTCAAGGATTTCATCCACCTTCAGGCCCGGCATGACACTCACTTCCTGAAGCATTACACCTATTTTTTCACGAACCAGTTGATCATCGGGAACCCGGTTAAATAGTTTGATTTCTCCCTCACTCGGTTTCAGCAATCCTAATATCATAGAGATGACGGTCGTCTTCCCTGCCCCATTTGGCCCGAGAATGGCTGCAATTTCTCCTTTTTCAATACTGAAGCTGATGTGGTTTACAGCGGTTTTTCGCTGGAAATGTTTTGTCACGTTGCTTACTGTTACGGCTTCTTTCATCACATGAGCACCTCCTGATCGTTTACATTGATTGTAAAATGACGGAGAAGACGATGTTAGTATGGGGTGTCATGATGATGGAGTGACAAATGTCATTTTCTTTCTCACCGCCGGTGTCTAGGCAATCCTCCTCCTGCATATTCCAATTCATCCATCTTTTCTATCTCCCATGTCCTCTTTCTTTTAAACTGCTGTGACATTCATAGAAAGATACACTCTTCAAACCATCCGAGTGTTATGATAGACATATTGAACTTTATATTACTTTCCGGCTGAAAGGAGCCAATCATGAACGAAGCGATTTTGTCTAGAAATCATGTGAAGGTGAAAGGCAGCGGCAAAGCATCTATCATGTTCGCACCTGGTTTTGGATGCGATCAAAGTGTGTGGAATGCCGTGGCACCTGCCTTTGAAGAAGATCATCGGGTGATTTTATTTGATTACGTCGGTTCGGGACATTCAGATTTGCGCGCATATGACCTGAATCGTTACCAGGCACTTGACGGCTATGCCCAGGATGTTCTTGAGGTTTGTGAAGCTTTAGATCTAAAGGAAACCGTGTTTGTGGGGCACTCCGTCGGGGCCTTGATTGGGATGCTTGCATCCATCCGCCGCCCCGAGCTTTTTTCCCATCTGGTGATGGTGGGGCCTTCTCCTTGCTATTTGAATGATCCGCCTGAGTATTACGGAGGATTTGAAGAGGAGCAGCTCCTTGGCTTGCTGGAGATGATGGAGAAAAATTATATCGGCTGGGCAACTGTATTTGCGGCAACCGTGCTGAATCAGCCAGATCGGCCTGAAATTAAGGAAGAGCTTGAAAGCCGTTTTTGTTCTACTGATCCTGTCATTGCCCGCCAATTCGCGAAAGCGGCGTTTTTTTCTGATCACCGAGAGGATCTTTCGAAGGTAACGGTTCCCTCTCTTATTCTCCAATGTGCAGATGATATCATCGCACCTGCAACAGTAGGTAAGTATATGCACCAGCATCTGCCTTATAGCAGTCTGAAACAAATGGAGGCTCGCGGACATTGCCCTCATATGAGCCATCCAGATGAGACGATACAGCTGATCGGCGATTATTTAAAAGCATACGTGTGATATAGGCACGAAAGGGATAGAGGTGACCCTCTTAGATGGACAAACAATTGAATGATGCACCATGCGGTTTCCTCGCTTTGTCAGAAGAGGGGTCGATCATAGCTGCCAACCATACCCTTATCAAGATTCTGGATTATGAACCGGAGCAGGTTATCGGCCAGCACATGAATATGATGTTGACCATTCCCGCACAGCTTTTCTGCCAGCTTTATTTTTTTCCGCTTTTGAAATTGGAGCATCACATCGAAGAAATATACATTTCCCTGAAAGCAAGAGATGGAGAAGAAATTCCCGTCCTTATCAATGCTACTGCGAGACACGATAGCGGGGCTTCTGTCTTTGATTGTGTTCTGATTCCAATGCGAAAGCGAAATGAATATGAAAATGAGCTGCTGATAGCCAGAAATGAGGCTCAGGAAGCTTTGCTTGCCAAACAGAAAGCCAATGCGGAGTTAGAAATTGCCTTGGAAACGCTGAAAGCAAAACAAGAAGAACTTCTTGAGATCAATAAACAAAATCAACAATTTAAATTAAACACCAAAAGAGAGCTTGAACTCGCCAGAAAGATCCAGAAAAACTCGTTGACTGAACCGATTGTAAACGATCAGGTTCAGATTGACTCTTATTACAATGCATCGAGTGAATTGTCAGGTGATCTTTACGGATATTATCAAATCGATGAACACCGTTACGGCATTATTATCCTTGATGTGATGGGGCACGGAATTTCATCTGCATTGATTACGATGTCTCTTCATCCTTTGTTCCAGCGCCAGATCACACAAGGTCTCAGCCCCGTAAAAGTTATGAAGGAATTGGACCGGCACCTTCACAGCTTGTTTCAAAATGATGAGGAAGCAAGACATTATTGCACTGCTATTTATCTCGAGATTGACATAGCACGGCAAAGAATTGATTATGTCAACGCAGGGCATCCGCCGGCACTTTGGCAGGACGATAGCGGAACTCAACATCTGCTTCACGCGACTTCGCCTCCGATCGGGATGTTTGAAGACTTAGCGTTTCAGTCAAGCAGCCTTTCATACACGGAGGGCGGAAGATTGCTTCTGTATACGGATGGCGTGATGGATCCTGCGGCTTCATGTTATTTATTTGATTTACTAAAAGAACATCCTGATTCGCCGATCACTGACCTGAAGGAGAAAATCCTAACATCACTCCAGCATCAAAAGGAAGCTCATCATAAGAGTGATGACGAATGTTTTATATTAGTTGATGTAAAATAAAATGATCCATGAGACATAACAATGATTTGTTACATCTCATGGATTTTTTTGTTTCAGCGTTTCTTTGGAATATGTCCTGACTCCGCATATTGAAACACCTGCAAGGAAGGCAGCGGGTGTCCATGAAAATCAAATAAAGCTTGATTATCTACAGCACTTCCCCCATACCACTTCCCGGCGTCTTCAGGGTCGTATTCAGCAGCATAGCTGGAGGCCCACCCTGACCCGTATGTTTCCCATAACACTTTGTTTTTCTCTATCTGTGTCTTCGGCCCGACTGGAATCCACGCCGGCTCCCAGTAGAAAACACCAAGTCCTGCTTTGCCCGTATTCGCCACTGCCTCCACTACATCTCTTACTGCAGTTGCCTGGCCTTGAACAGAAATTGGATATGGCAGCGTCTGCCCGCTTTTTGGTGCTGTATTTCCATGCCCATCGCCATCCTCAGCGGTATAGGTGTACGATGTCTCCGCCACCATGACTTTTTTGCCGTACGTGTTGGCAACAGCCTTCAGCACGGAGGTCAAATTTTGTAATGTGCCATGCCAGAAAGGATAATAGGAGCTCGCAAACACATCATAATCCACTTTGTTTTTGCTGAGTGTTTCCGCAATAAATGAATACCTTCCAGCCGTTTCAGGATTGGTAAAATGCAGGGCGACCAAAATATTTGAATTTGTCTCCCTGACCGCTCGGCTTCCTTCATTAAATAATTGGCACATCTTCGTCCAATCAGTCTCACCGGCAAATCCTCCTGTTGTTTCATTTCCGACCTGAACCATGCCGATGTCAACGCCTTCCTTGATCATCTTTTGCAGGCTTTGTTTCGTATACTCATAGAGCTTTGCTTTTTTTGCTTCAAAGCTAAGATTCGCCCAGGCTTTGGGCACCTTTTGTTTCGCTGGATCGGCCCAGAAATCAGAGTAGTGAAAGTCGGCCAGCACCCTCATTCCGTTCGCTGTCGCTCTTTTTCCGATTTCGATGGCTTTTTGAACATCATTGTTCCCCCCGCCATACCCATTGCCATTTGAATCATACGGGTTATTCCAGATGCGGACGCGAACATAGTTGACCCCAGCCTGTTTTAAGGTTGTAAAGATGTCCTGGCGTTTTCCGCTTGTATTGTAAAAGGTGACACCGCTGTTTTCCAAAGCAATAACGCTGGATACATCTGCCCCTTTGATAAAGTCCTTGTTCATTCCCTCTACTTTTTTAACAAAAAGATCCTCTGCCCGAAGGTCTGACACGTGCTTCTCCTTCTCAATGGCAGCGGCATATCCTGTTGAACTACATGCACTCCACACGATGGCAGCCGCAAAGAACATTTTCACTTTGCTTTTCATGATTTCATCCCCCCAAGACTTAGTGAGCGTTTTCATTCTATAGAAAAAAGAATCCGCCCATACCGAGCGGAGCATCAGCCTAATGTGTGTTTACGACAATTCTCACTTCATACTTTTCCATCGTCAGGTCGCCTGACAATATGTCTCCTGTCATTATGTCCTTCACACTCTGGTCAAACGTGACCAGCTGTTTTTCTTCCGTAAAGTTCATCACAAAAATATAATCATTGTCCTGATCCTGCCTCGCTTGTACGGAGACGCCTTTTCCGTGCCGAACCGGAAAAACTGGAGAAAGAGACAGGTCTGTGATCAGACCCTCATAGAAATCACGCTGAAATTGATCCTCCAAACGCGCACCGATAAAATACGCCTTGCCCTGCTGATACTCATGGCTTGTGACCGCTGGCGTGCGCGCATAAAAATCTTCTTGATACACCGCTTCCACTGAAGCTGTCTTTACATCAATCACGGTTGCATAATCCTTCATTTCGTATGTTTTGCCGCGGTAGCTGACAGCGTTTCGATCCTTCGGATACAGGGTGTCCGTTTCAAGAGGCTCAACTCCAAATATAGCTTGAAGGTCCGGATGCCATCCGCCTGTGTATGTTAAGTCATGCTCATTCACAACCCCGCTGATATACGTCATGACTAAGGTGCCGCCGTCAGCCGTAAACGCTTTTAAACGGGAAATGGTGTCCTCGCTGATTAAATACAGCATCGGGACGATCAGCAGTTTATATGGTGAAAAGTCTTGTTCTTTCGTGATGACGTCGACAGGGATATCGTGTTCCCAGAATGTGCGGTAATGCTGCTGAAGCGTTTGCGGATAACGTTTTGTCGCCTTCGCAAACCCCTGAGCATCCTCGAGCGCCCAATGATTTTCCCAGTCATATAAAATCGCGGTTTGAGCCGGCCTCTTCGTTCCGACAACTTCGGACAGCCGTTCCAATGTCTCGCCTACCTTGGCTACTTCTTGAAAGACGCGGTTCTTCGGGCTATTGTCATGATCCACAACCGCTCCGTGTAATTTTTCTGATGACCCCCGTGATTTGCGGTATTGGAAATAGAGAACGCTGTCCGAGCCGTGGGCAATCATTTGCATGGATGACAGCAGATTCATGCCCGGGCGCTTTGCCTTGTTGACGTTATGCCAATTGACCGCGCTTGGCGTACACTCCATTAATAAGAAAGGCTGCTGCTTCAAGCTTCGGTACAGATCGTTGATAAAACCGACCTTCATCGCCAAATCAGCTGTGCTTTCCCAGTCATTGTGCCAGACAGGATAAGCGTCCCAGCTGATGACATCGACATGCTTTGCAAATTTGCTGTAGTCGAGGCCCTGATACGGGATCAAATCCGGTGTGTCAGCCATAAAATTCGTTGTGATAGGGATATCAGGCGTCAGTTCTTTCAGCGGAATGATTTCATTTTTATAAAACGAAATCGTTTGATCGGTGACGAACCGGCGCCAATCTAAATTCAGGCCATGCAAGCCATTTTCACCGATCGGCGAAGGGCTTTCAATTTGTGACCAGTCATTGAACGTATGGCTCCAAAAAGGAGTCCACCACGCATGGTTCAATGCCTTGAGGCTGTTGTCATATTTCGATTTCAGCCACTCCCGGAAAGCATGCTGGCATAGATCACAGTGGCAATCTCCCCCGTATTCGTTTGAAATGTGCCACATTAACAGCGCCGGGTGATGTCCGTATCGTTCTGCTAATAAGCGGTTGATGTGCCGTGTTTTTTCTCGGTAGACTTTAGATGTGAGGCAGTGGTTGTGCCTTCCGCCGTGCAGCTGTTTGACGCGGGAGGCATTGACGCGCAAAACTTCCGGATAGGTTTGCGACAGCCAGGCCGGACGGGCTCCGCTCGGTGTTGCTAATATGACCCGGCCGCCTATACTGTGAATCCGCTCAAAAATATCATCCAGCCATTCAAATTGATATACGCCCTCCTCCGGCTCAAGTGCGCTCCATGCAAAAATGCCGACAGAAAACGTATTCGTATGAGAAAGCTTCATCAGTTTGATATCGTCAGCTAAAATATCGGGGCGATCCAGCCACTGATCGGGGTTGTAGTCTCCCCCATGAAGCATAAATTCCGCTTCGGTTACGTGCGTTTTTTCAAGCTTTGACATCACATTCTCCTCCTTGTTCTCTTAACCCTTCGTTCCGCCTGCGGTTAATCCGGACACAAAATTCTTTTGCAGCATGATAAAGATGACGGCAACCGGTATGCTGATAAGCAGGGCTCCGGCCGCAAATGTCGTATAGCTGGCCCCCATGACATCATTCACTAAATTGAATAGACCGACGGGCAATGTATATGATTCAGGCGTTCTCAATATGGTTGAGGACAGCACAAAATCTCCGAGCGGACCTGTAAAGCCGTTCATGGCCACGACTGCCGCCATCGGTTTTGATAATGGCAGAATGATCTGGAAGAAGATTCTGGTGCTGCTGGCTCCGTCAATCTTGGCGCTTTCGTCTAAATCCATCGGAATGGAATCCATGTACCCTTTCATCAAATACGTATTCATCGGGATCAGGCCGCCGATATAAAGCAAGATTAGCAGCCAGTGGCTATTGATCATTCCCAAGATTTGCGCCAGCACAAACAAGGCAATTAAAGCTGAAAACTGAGGAATCATCTGCAGCAATAAAAAGAGCGTTAAAGCGTATTTCCTGCCTTTGAAGCGAAAGCGCGAAAACGCATAGGCTGTAAACGTCACACAGAGCAAAGACCCTGCCATTGTAAACAGGCTGATCTTCATAGAGTTGACATACCACTGCACATATTGAAGGCTTTCCTTGCCCGCAAATAATTCTTTGTAATGGTCGAATGTCGGATGCTTCGGAATGATGGATGTACTGATTAAGCTGTTGCCAGGGTTAAAGCTTGCGCCTGCCGTCCAAAGGAGAGGATAAACAATGATGACCGCCATAAAGGCTAGCAACAAGTAAGAGAAAAGGAGACGGATATATTTCCTGACTTTCATATCTGCCAGCATACCTTATGCCCCCTCTTTAAAAGACTTTGTCTGTCTGAATTGCCACAATGCGATGGAGATAACAAATACAGATAATAAAATGGTTAAAGCCGCAGCAAGAGAATATTGGCTTGACTGCATTGTCAATTTATAAATCCATGAAACGAGGATATCTGTCCCGCCGGCTGTTGATCCGGTTACAGCCGGACCTCCGCCATTGAATAGATAGATAATATTAAAGTTATTAAAATTAAACGTAAACTGGGTAATGATAATCGGAGCCATTGCAATGAACACCATTGGAAGCGTAATGTATCTCAGCTTTGAAAAGACAGAAGCGCCATCAATCGTAGCTGCTTCATACAGATCGTCCGGGATGGATTGCAATACGCCTGTTGAGACGAGAAAGATGTACGGAAATCCAAGCCAGCCCTGCATAAGAATCAACGCAAGCCTCGACCAATTGGCATCTGTCATCCACGGAAGCGGATCTATCCCGAAGAAAGCCAGGATGTCATGATTCATCGCACCGAAGCTATCATTAAACAGCCCCGCAAAAATTAAAATCGTCACAAAACCGGGAACGGCCCATGGCAAAATCAGAATCGTCCGAAAAAAACGTTTAAACCGAAGGTCTTTCTGGTTCACAATGATCGCGAGAAAAATCCCCAAGCTGACTTGCAGTGTGGATGCAGCAAGTGTCCAAACCACCGTCCAAGCCAGTACATCAAAAAAAGTCGACCTCCAAATATCAACTGTGAAAATATTCGCGAACGTTTGAAAACCGACCCAATCAATTAATTTTGCAGGAGGAGAATGATACAAATCATAGTTTGTAAACGCTAATGCAAAGCTGAATAAGATAGGAAAGATCACGGCGAAAATTAAAATAAACAAAGATGGGCCGCTGACGACATAAGGATAGCCCTCAGAAATGATATGCTGGTATTGTTCCTTTAAGGAACTTAATGGCTTATTTTCATCACGCTGTTTTCCGCTTTGGAACGCATCGCGAAAATTCACATAATACACCGCAAGGCCAAAGCAGGTCACGATGACAGCAATAATCCCTTCCGCCAGCAGAAAAACGGAATTATCCCGCGGCACTTCTGTTCCCAGTGTAAAGATTCCCCAAAACCCCATATTGAGCAGATCTCCAAAGACCGCAAAAAACGATGCGCCTAAGAAAAGAAAGACAATACCTTTTATCCATTGCTTGTTATAAAATTGCCCGAGTCCCGGAATGATAGAAAGCAACAAAGCGACTTGACGATGCTGCACCGTTTTCACCTCTCTTACAATACAAATCTAGCTTTCTCTTTATTTTCCGCTGTGCTTTGCCTTAATTTGTCCTTTGGCCGTTTCAGCGGCTTGATCCAATGCTTGTTTCGGATCTGCCTTCCCTGTTGCAACCGTCTGTAATGCTGAATCAGCCGGCGTCCATATTTCATTCATTTCCGGAATATTTGGGGTTGGCTCTGAGAAACGGGATTGTTCAGTAACAGCCCGTGCCGCCTCGCTTTTCATAATAGCCGGGTCATTGGCTAGGGATTTCACAGCAGGAACTTCTTTCGTCTCTTCATATCGTGTTTTAGAATTTTTTTCATTTGCCAGGAAAACGGCTAATTCTTGCGCCAGCTCTGCATTCTTTGAAAATGCACTGACGTTGTAGCTTTTGACGCCGATAAAGGAGCTCATGTTTTTCCCATTTTCCAGCTTCGGCAGTTTCGTAATGCCATAATTGATTCCTGCTTTCGAAAAGGCTTCTACATTCCATGGACCAGAAATAATTGCGGCGGCTTTTCCTTCTGTGAACAGCGATTCCAATACGTTAATCCCTTGTTCTCCAATAATGCCAGCCGGGAACAGGCCATCTTTGTAAAACTTCTGAATCAGCGCCGCACCTTTGACAGCTCCTTCATTATTGATTCCAATGTCTGACGGGTTATAGCTCCCATCTTTGTCCTTTCCAAAAATGTATCCGCCATATCCGCTCATCACACTTTCTGCATAATAAATTTGATCGAATAGGGCTAAAAAGCCAAATTTGCTGCCATCAGCTGTCTTTTTGGAATAGTCGTACCACTCTTCCAGCGTTTTGGGCAATTCCTTTTCTGTGATGAGATCTTTGTTGTAAAAAAGCACAGTCGTTTCGACCGCTTTTGGCAGTCCATAAAGCTTTTGATCTACCATTTGAGACTGAATGGAAGCGTCAGTATAAAGTGATTGAACGTCTTTTTTGACATGTAATTCCTTGAGTAATCCTTCCGTGACAGCGGTTCCGATTTGGTCCCCTGGCATTGTTAACACGTCAGGGCCTGTGCCGGCCGGTCCGTCCATTCGCAAATCTTCAATCTGCTTGGCATACGGTTTTTCAACGACTTTGACCTTCACATCATGCTCTTTTTCAAACACAGCAACGGCGTCTTTAATGCCGATGCTCTTTTCTTTATCCTCCCATACAACAAGCTCTGACCCTTTTGAACTCGATTTGGCGCTGCTGCTTTCCTTTGGGCCGCAAGCCGCCAAGGATAAACTGACAGCTGCGCAGAGCATGAATACGGAACACTTTTTTGCCATTTTCATTGATTGTCACCCTTTCGGTAGAAATGAAAGCGTTTTAAAGATAATATAGCACGCCTGAGAAAATGTGTAAACAAACTATTTACCTCACGGAGTAAATTTTTTTACCTAAATAAAAAATGACTTAGTGTCCTAAGTCATCCTTAATTCATACTCTTCCTGACGATTAATTCTGCGCCCACATATAATGTTTTTACCGTTCTTCTCTTGTCCTGCACTTGTTCAAGCAGTAATTGAACAGCATTTTTACATAATTCATGTATATCAATATGAAACGTCGTCAGAGGAGGCGAGACATACTTCGCGAAGCTGATGTTGTTGATACTCACAATGCTTACCCTGTTTGGTATGGCAATTCCTTTTTCGTTCAGGGCTTGCAGACAGCCCACTGCAATCGGGTCCGCTGCAATCATAAAAGCAGTCGGAAGCTGATCGCCTAATGTGTCGATCGCTGCTGACATCAGGCGGTAGCCGTTTTCTACAGAGAATCCGCGATGACAAAAAATATAGCGCTCGTCCAGCATGGCTTTTTCCCTCATATAGGATCTGAAGGTTTGTTCACGGATGTCCATTTCATCCTGATTGGTATTCGGATTTTTGTATGTGCCGCCGATAAAACCGATGCTCTTATGCCCCTTCTCAGTCAGGATGTTTACCGTCTTCTTTGTCATTTGTGCCAAATCGGGCCTTACCGAATCAAAATGATCGGGATCAGGAGCTGAATCGATGAACACGCCATTTTCAGTGAGATTTCTGAGGAAAGCCAGCTCTTCATCTGAAAATGTGCCAACGGCAATAAACCCTTCCGTATGTTCAGGAATGCTCTCGATTCCATCCGCTATTTTATAAGTGGTCATATCGACATTGAATGCTTTCGCCAGTTTCTCTACTTCTAATCTCATCGTTTTAAAATAGACATCTTCTAATTCTTCTTTATCTGTCAGCCAATATAAAAACGCAATATGTTTCACCAGCGGCCTTACTGTTTTTTTGCGGTAATTGAGCTTTTCCGCCGCTTCATAGATTTTCTCCCGTGTCTCATCAGGAACAGAAAGGCTTTCATCGTTATTTAAAACGCGGGAAACGGTTGAGATTGAAAATCCCGCTTCCTGCGCGATATCTTTAATTGTCGCCATTGTATCTGCCTCCATTATTCAGCTCGGATTGTTTTAGTAAAATATTTTACTTTATTTTTCACAAATGTCAAGTGCACAAAGCCCTCTGGCTTCCATGTAAAAAGACTGAACCATTTGCGGCTCAGTCTCAGTTGTTCGTATCATTCGGAACCGGCGGAATTGCCCGGGAAATGAGTTGGTTATTGCACATTTTCCTCGAAATATCCCGAAAGCACATCTTCCACATTCGTCAAATGCGCCAGCATGGCGGCTTCCGCCTGTACACCGTTCCCGGCAGCCACAGCATTGTAAATCCGTTCGTGCTCCTCATACAGCCGCTGAACGGAGGTCTTCTTGGAAAACAGCCAGATTTTCCTCGTTTCCCTCATTGTTTCCAGCAGCAATGATGACACGTGATTCATCAAGTGTTTAAGAAGTTCATTTTGAGAAGCGTCCGCAAGCGCAAGATGAAATGCGAAGTCTGCTTTCTCTCCCAGCTCCCCGTCCGCTTCAATGCTGCCCATTTCCTTTAGTGCATCCTGAATTCTTTCGAGATCTGCTTCTGTCCTTTTTTCAGCCGCTAGTGAAGCCACGCCGATTTCAAGCAGTTTTCTGACCTCGAGCAGCTGCTTGACGTCCTCTTTTTTCATCAGAAGGGCCGCTGAGAGCGGCTGAGAGATTTGATTGAGCTCAAATTCCTTCAGATACGTGCCTTCTCCCTGTTTCATTTCGACAAGCCCCATCGCTTTTAGCGCAGAAAGTGCTTCGCGAACCGCTGAACGGCTGACTTGAAAGCTCTCAGCAAGCGCCTGTACAGAGTCCAGTTTATCCCCCGGCTTCAATTCGCCGTTTTTGATCATATCTAATAGGGCATCTGCTACTTCTTCATATATTTTTTTTGTTTTAATCTGTTTGTATTTCAATGCAATTCACCCCGTAACTTGTAGGTCTGGCTGTTTACGATCTATTATACTCTGTTTTGTGGGCCGCCAAAAGATTTTGACTATTTTGTCAAAAAGTCTTGTACTTTGATTTTTTTCAAAATATAATGCTAGGTAACTGGTCTTATTACCCAGTCATCAGATGATCATATCATCTATAGAAACCGCTTACATATGGCCAGTTTATGTTTCAAGGAGGGGTTTGGGATGCAATGGACACAGGCATATACGCCTATAGGGGGAAATTTGCTATTATCAGCGCTTGCCGCACTTGTACCGATTATTTTCTTTTTTTGGGCACTCGCGATTAAACGGATGAAGGGGTATACAGCAGGCTTGGCCACATTGGGGATCGCCCTTGTCATTGCTGTATTGGTTTATCGGATGCCTGCGGAAAAAGCGCTGATGTCCGCGACACAAGGAGCCGTATACGGAATGTTGCCGATCGGCTGGATCATTGTGACGTCTGTTTTTTTGTATAAAATCACTGTGAAAACGGGACAGTTTGATATCATTCGCAGCTCTGTTCTCTCGATTACTGATGACCGACGGCTTCAAGCTCTCTTGATCGCTTTTTCATTCGGGGCTTTTTTAGAAGGGGCAGCAGGCTTCGGAGCGCCGGTCGCCATTTCTGCCGCGCTGCTGGTCGGTCTCGGCTTTAATCCTCTTTATGCTGCGGGGATCTGTTTGATCGCCAATACGGCGCCGGTTGCCTTCGGGGCGATTGGGATTCCAATTACAGCCGTAGAAGGGCCGACAGGGATTCCGGCGATGGAGATTTCGCAAATGGTCGGGCGGCAGCTGCCGTTTTTATCCGTATTTATTCCTCTTTATTTAATCATCATCATGAGCGGGTTCAGGAAAGCCTTGGAGATCTGGCCGGCGATTCTCGTATCTGGTGTTTCCTTTGCTGTTGTTCAATATCTCAGTTCCAATTTTTTAGGGCCTGAGCTGCCCGATGTTTTGTCAGCTCTTGTTTCAATGGCTGCACTTGCTGTGTTTTTGAAATGGTGGAAGCCGAAAACAACATTCCGGTTTGCCGGTGAACAAGAGTCGGCCGCCTCAATTGAAACGGCGCGCACAAATCCGGCGGCGCCTGCGTACAGCGGCGGACAGATTTTTAAGGCTTGGTCGCCATTTCTGCTGCTGACGGCGATGATTTCCGTATGGGGCATTCCATCTGTCAAATCTGCACTAACCGGGCATTATGAAGGCTCTGCGGTGTTCTTGAAGTGGCTGAATGCTGTTGGAGAAAAACTGACTTTTGCCCCCGGTGTGCCTTTTTTGAACAATCAGATTGTCAATGCTGACGGTACGCCGATTGAGGCGGTTTACAAGCTTGAGGTGCTTGGTTCAGCCGGCACCGCGATATTGATTGCCGCAGTGCTGTCAAAGTTCATCACGGCGATTTCGTGGAAAGACTGGGGAACCGTTTTTAAAGAAACAGTCCAGGAATTGAAGCTTCCGATTTTGACCATCGCTTCTGTCGTTGGTTTTGCCTATGTCACCAACTCCTCGGGAATGAGCACGACACTCGGGATGACACTCGCGCTGACAGGTTCGATGTTTACCTTCTTTTCGCCCGTCCTCGGCTGGCTCGGCGTCTTCATTACCGGCTCGGATACTTCCGCCAACCTGCTGTTCGGCAACCTGCAGAAAGTCACCGCATTATCAGTCGGCATGGACCCCGTTCTGTCTGTGGCCGCCAACTCTTCAGGCGGTGTCACAGGAAAAATGATTTCACCGCAGTCGATAGCGGTGGCGTGCGCCGCGGTAGGACTCGCCGGAAAGGAGTCAGATCTTTTCCGCTTTACCATTAAACACAGTCTGTTTTTGCTGCTGCTCGTCTGTATCATCACCTTTTTGCAGCATCACATATTCAGCTGGATGATTCCTTAAAAAAATCCTCCCGTCTAGGGAGGATTTTATTTATATCGCTTTCTCGCTGCCGATGACGGAATATTCATTTGATCGCGATATTTTGCCACGGTGCGTCTCGAGATTTGGATGCCGTGTTGTTCATACAGCAAATCGACAAGCTTTTGGTCTGAAAGCGGTTTTGTTTTGTCCTCTTGATTGATCAGGTCTTCAAGATGCATTTTGACTGCATAATTCGACGCATCTCCCTCTCCTGAAGCCTCGGCTTTTGCTGAGAAAAAGAGCTTCATCTCAAACAGCCCATAAGGCGTTTGTATTGTTTTCCCTTTAATGGCCCGGCTCACAGTTGATTCATGAAGGCTTAGACAGTCCGCCACCTCTCTGAGAGTCAGCGGCTTCATTGCGCTTCGCCCTTTCAGAAAGAAATCCTTTTGGCGTGTGATCAGTTCATTGATAATTCTCGTGATTGTCTGTTTTCGCTGCCGCAGCGCGCGGCTCAGCCAGCGCCACTCCTGATATTTCGCAGATAAATAGGAGACAGTATCCTGACAGGAGCCGGATGATAAAAGCGTTCTGTACTGCGGATGCAGATCGATCTCGGGAAACGAGCGGGTATTCAGCTCCGCTGCGATGTGCCCATTTTTTACGGTGATAAAAATGTCAGGCTCAATATACACATCTTGCTCTGGCCGGGCAAACAGAAGGCCAGGTCTAGGATGAAGAGCCGCGATATCATCTGAGATATCTTGAATGGTATGAAGCGGAATTCCCGTCTCCACTGAAAGCGCTTTCCATTTTTTTTGCGCAAAAGCATCAAAATGAGCTGAAACCAGCATTTCCGCTTGTTCATTTCTGTTCGGCAGCCGCTGTAATTGAAGAAGGATGCATTCCTGCAAAGATCTCGCGCCGATTCCAGCCGGTTCTAATGACTGGAGTTTTGCCAAAACAGCCTCCGTTTCCTTAACCGATACAGATAGGCGCCGTGCTGCCTCCTCCACATCTTCTTCCAAGTATCCATTTGAATCAAGCGAATAAATCAGATAATTAAAAATCTTTTTTTCAGTGTTTGTCAGATTCATATCGAGTGACTGCTGTTTTAACGCATCCTGCAATGTTTTTTGCGGATCACTTAATTGAAGGCCCGCTTCCTGTGCATTCATCCTGTTTTTGTTTGTTTTATGGTAAGATAGTGGCGGTGTGTCTGTTTCCTTTCGTTCAATAAGAGGGTTTTCCAGTGAGAGCTCATCAATGTACTCGGCGAGTTCTGCCGAATGATAGCCAAGCAGTGTGATGGCCTGCCTGAGCTCCTGTGTCAGTTGAGGCTTTAATACTTGTACTTGCTGAAGTTTCATATCCATCATGCTCACTCCCCTTTCTTCATTGTACATGATTGAGATCACACCGTATACATTTATGAAAAAGGAGCTGCCAAAGAAATGTCTGAACTTTTTTCCGTCCCTTATTTTATTGAGAATTTAAAACAGCATATTAAAATGAATCAGTCTGAGGATAAAATCCACGCGATGAACAGCTACTACCGTTCCGTCGTCTCAACACTAGTGCAGGACCAGCTGACGAAAAACGCAGTTGTCCTGAAACGGATTCAGCATTTAGATGAAGCATACAACAAAGTTAAACGTGGAGAATCAAAATAAACCTTCCGCTCACATGTGAGCAGGAAGGTTTTCCTTCTTTGAGGCGTGCTGGATGAGACGGGTGCTTGGCACGCCTTCCATCCAGGTATGAAAGTAATTGGCGTTTTTCCCGTAGGAATTATCAATGACCGTGTTTTCTTTTTGAAGAAGAGAAGACAGGATGTGGCCGTGCAGCCTTGATGTTTCCACCGATTCGTAACGGCTGAAAAACCGAATCGCTTTTTGGACGATATAATCCGAGTATTTTTCCCATATATACGCAATGGGCAAAGGGTTGCCTGCTTTTTTATTCAAGACGTTCAGCGTTTGGAGAAAAGCAATCGTCCGGCGGTCTGAAGCTGACAGCACCGTGCGCCAGTCGTAGCTTTCCGCTTCTGCGTGTTCCTGAAGCGCCTGGTTTGCTTCATGATCTGTTCGGATAAATCTCAGATTTTGATTGGACGGCTGCTGCGTGGGAATGACGGGAAACAGCTGATGAGCCATATCAGGCAGAAGCTGAATGTGATTTCTTGAAAAATAAGACTGTGCCGTAGCATAGGAGGCTTTTTCCCTTGTCATGATGTGAAGGTTCGCATGCTTAGAAAATATCTCTGCCGTCCGTTTGAGATTGTCTTTGTTTTGAAAATAAATCGATTGCGGCAGGATCACAATTTTGTGGTTCGGATAGGTTTGGACGATTTTCTCTCTAAAGCCTTGATAATACGGATACAGATCCCCGAAGTTTCCGCCTCCCTGGCAGACGATGATGAGATTAGGATCCAGCTTTCGCCCGACTGGAAAATTGTCAGGATTCCAGCGTTTTCTGACCCGAATCCCGTATTCTTTAAAGAAGGCTTCTGTTCCTTTCATAATAAATAAATCCCCTACATTCCCATATAGAGGATAGTCAGCATATATAATCTCTGATTGTTTCGGAATGACGTCGAGCAGCCCGGACAGTTTCTGTTTTAGGCTGATCATCGAATGCTTGCTGTCCATTTCTTCACCTCGGCAGTTTGGAATACGTGCAGTAGCACTTCAATGACCCGGTCTTGCTCATCTTCTGTCATATTGGACCCCGATGGGAGACAGATTCCTCGCTTGAACAGATCTTCGCATACGCTTCCTGTATCTTCATGAGAATAAAATAAAGCCGGATCAAACAGCGGCTGGGTATGGAGCGGCTTCCACAGCGGACGGGCTTCAATGTTTTCTTCAGCAAGACGTTGAACGACGTCATATGGGCTGAGCCCGTTATCAAGTGTGAGCGTGGTGAGCCAGCGATTGGATACGCCTGCTGCGTACTCCGGCATAAAGCGGACGCCGGCTATGTGACCGAGCGCATTTTTGTATCTCGTGAAAATGGTCCTTCTTTTCTCCACTCGCTCATCCAGCACCTCAAGCTGGGCAATGCCGACGCCGGCTAAGATATTGCTCAGCCTGTAATTATGTCCAATTTGACTGTGTTGATAATGAACAGCCGGCTCTCGTGCCTGCGAAGCGAGAAATCTTGCTTTTTCAATTGCGGCTTCATCATTTGAAACGAGCATCCCTCCCCCTGATGTGGTAATGATTTTGTTCCCGTTAAATGAAAAAATGCCGAAGCGCCCGAAAGTTCCGCTTTGCTTCCCTTTATAGACTGTACCCAGAGATTCGGCTGCATCCTCAATGACAGGAACTCCGTATGCATCACACAGGCTTACGATTTCATCCATTTTCGCACTCTGCCCATATAGATTGACGGCAATCACCGCTTTTGGCAGTGTTCCGTTTCTTTTCGCTTCCTCCAATGCTCTTTCAAGGGCTGTCGGCGACATATTCCACGTATCAGGCTCAGAATCAATAAAGACGGGCACCGCTTTTTCATATAAAATCGGATTGGCGGTTGCTACAAATGTGAAGGACTGGCAAAACACGCTGTCACCTTCTTTTACCTCAAGCAAACGCAGCGCGAGATGAATCGCCGCTGTTCCTGAGCTGACCGCAGCTGCTGCTTTTACACCGACTCGTTCTGCCAGCTGTTCTTCAAATGAATTCACGAGCGGCCCAAGCGGCGCGATCCAGTTTGAGCAAAAGGCTTCTGAAATATAGTGCTGCTCCCTGCCGCTCATATGAGGGGGAGATAAGTAGATTTTTTTATGCATAGAATCATCCTTTGTTTGATGTTTGAATGGAAGAAATGATGCGTGCCGGAGCACCGGCTGCCGTTACCCTGTCCGGTATGGGACGGATCACCGCGGAGCCGGCACCGACAATGCTCCAAGCCCCGATTGTAAGCTGCGGTATGACGGATGCACCGGTTCCGACATGAGCGCCTTCCTGAACGGAAACCGCTCCTGACAGCGTGACACGCGGAGACAGATGGACATAATCGCTGATCTGATTGTCGTGCTCTGCCACTGCACCCGTATTGATGATGCAATGAGCGCCGATGCGCACATCCGCCTGAATGATCGCGCCCGCCATAATCACTGTCCCTTCCCCAATGACAGCAGACTTGCTGACGATGGCTGACGGGTGAATCAATGTAATAAAATCGTCTTTCCTCAGTCCCAGTCGCTCCGCCAGCTGTTTTCTGACACTGTTATTCCCAACAGCAATCAGAAACAGCACATCAGGAATGAGCCTGCGCAGTTCAGTAACGGCTTCCGGCGGTCCTGTGTACCATTCTTTTCCGCCTTCGAACGTTTTGAATTTATCATCCAGCACCGCGGCTAAGCGCGTATCTGAGCGGACGTTTATCAGCTCTCTGATCACCTTTCCGTGACCGCCGTCACCCACAATGGCCACGTTTTTCATGAGGACACATCTCCGCTTCCGGTAAACCGTTCCGCGGTCACATGATTGGTTTGCTGAATCCCTTCTGAAACAAGGACCTTTCGCACCGTCAAACATAAAATTTTCAAATCGAGAAAAAATGACCGGTTGTCAACGTACCAAACATCTAATTCAAATTTCTTTTCCCAGGAAATCGCGTTTCTGCCATTGATTTGCGCCCAGCCTGTGATACCCGGCTTCACCTCATGGCGCCGCGCCTGTTTTTCTGTATAAAGAGGCAGATAGTCCATCAAAAGCGGGCGCGGCCCGACAAGGCTAAGATCGCCCTTCAGGACATTCAGGAGCTGCGGAAGCTCATCAATGCTCAGCTTTCTGATCAGCCTGCCCGTTTTCGTCAGCCGGACTTCATCGGGCAGCAGATTTCCCTCACTGTCTCGTTCATCCGTCATTGTCCGGAACTTATATAGGGTGAACGGTTTGCCGTGCAGGCCCGGCCTTACTTGCTTAAAGAAGACAGGTGATCCTATTTTCAGCCTGACAACGGCGATGGTGAACAGAATGATCACACTCGTACAGCACAACAAAAAAATGGCGGCCGTCAGATCAAAAAGTCGTTTCAGGATCAAAGATTCACAGCTCCTTTCATTTTTCGAAACCGTTTTAATACCAGCTGTCTTTCCTCTTTTGTACAAACGAGCATAAAAGCGAAAACAGCGTAGAAAAAGCTGACTGTCACTCCCGTCGCTATCAGTGACGGCCAGCTGTCAATCTTCACAACGAACTGAATTGCCTTACAGACCGTCCAGGCAAACACAGCGGCTGAAAGAGGCCCGATGATGCCTTTAAAGAACACGTGCTTTTTGCAGCCTGTAATGCGGGATACGTAAAGCGGCGTAAAGATGGCATTTTTTAAAATAAGAGAAATGGCCCCTGCCAATGTTATGCCGTACAGACCGAGATGAGCCGGCCCGCTCAGCGTGACCGCCAGCACCACATTCACCGCACCTAACAGCAGGGTAACAATCGCCGGTGTTTTTTGTTGATTAAAAGCGGTCCATATATAAAACAGCGGCATAAAGGCGAGGCTGACAACCAAGTATCCGGCATGAATAAATAAAAGCGGTGCTATCGACGAAAAGGACGGTCCAAGCCAGATTGTCAGAAAAGGTCCCGCCAATCCGCCCAATAAGGCAGCAGGAAGTGCAAGCAAAAGACCATTGAGCCTTACTGCCTTATTGGCGTAATTCATCAATCCTTCCATATCGCCTTTTGAATAATATGAAGTCATGATAGGCGCAAACAGGGATGCGACCGTTCCGGCCAAGCTGCGCAAAAGCAGCGGAAACTGGATAATCGCCGCGTATTTCCCGGATGCGGACGCCCCAAGCATCAAATTGGCGGTTAACAGATCAATCTGCAAAAAAAGCAGGACGCCGATTTGATTGACGGAGCTCCATGCGCCCGCTTGAAACAGCTCCTTGCTTGTGCGGAATGAAAGATCCTTCATACGAAACGAAAACCACGGAATCAGCTTTTTGAAGAAATAGAAAGACAGCACAGACGCAATGACAGCACCAGCTAAAGCTGCAAGCTGGATCTGCCAGATTTTCGGCGCAAAGCATGCAAACAGGAGCAGCACAGACAGCACACGTATAAGCATTTGCACCGCCTGAATGGAACTGGTGATATAAAGGCGGTTGGCATAAAAGGGTGCAGCACCGAAACCCGCCATCAGAAACGTTAAAATAAACAGCAAACTGCCGATCAAAATCGACAAACGCACATCAGCCAAAAGCGCTTGCGGCACATTCATGACACGGTCAATAAAAAAAGCCGAACCCGCAAGCGGCAGCAAGAGCAGCAATGAAATCAAAACAGAGGCCGCTAAATAATTGCTGATATACGCATTTGCTTTCTCCCGCTCTCCCCTGTGGGCAGCAACAGAAAAGAACCGAACGACAACCGAGCTGAGCGCCACGGTAATAATCGAAAAGTAATTAATTACATTTTGTGTCAAGTGAACAAAGCCAAACGCTTCGACACCGAGCGTTTTGACAATAAAAGGCGTCATCCAAACCGACAGGAAAACGGACAAGAGAAAAGCCGTGAGATTAGCGCTGAAGTTTATCGTGAATTTCATGCCTGCTTCGCACTGCCTTTCATTGTCCCCCGCTGCTCGAAAAACAGCTTGATGAGAAAAGTGAGCCGCCATTTACACAGTGCTAATACCAAACGCTCTCCTCTTAATAATTTCTCATGCTGAAACGGTGTATGTCTGACAGCCTGCCGCACCATGTCATAGGATAAAATCTGTCTGATCTTCTTTTTGATGTCTTTCGGCGAATTCGGAGAAGCACAGGCATTTGCCAAAAGCATCGGAAGCTGATGCCTGCAAATGTACACATTCAAATCTTCTTTACATGCGCCTGCTAAGCCGTAGTGATTGTAGAATGCGATTTTAGCCTGATATTGTTTTTGAAGATGTTCATCCATCGCCGGCTTATAAGGAATTTCTGTCAGGCTGTTCGGATTTTCACGATAGATGTACAAGCCTTCATCAAGCATTTTCACCCGCTCTGCTTCGCGAAAAGCGGACAAATTGAAGGGAGAGTCTTCCGCAAAACGGATGTCTTCATCAAACATCAGATTCGCCCTGTCAAAAAGCTCACGGCGGTAAAGATAACGCCATACATACCAGATAAATCTCGTTTCGTGAGCATGTTTAAGCCGTTCAGTCATTTCTCCTTTTGTCAGCACGCGGTTTGCCTCAAGCTGCGGCGCTACATATGTCCGCCTGTCCGATGACTGCTTGTAAAAACCGCATCCGACGATGTCGAGCTGATTTTGCTCCGCTTCTTCAGCCAGCCTCTGGAACATGGCGGATGATACATAATCGTCTCCGTCTACAAAGCCGATGTAAGTGCCCCGCGCAGCCTTTATTCCCGTATTTCGCGCTGAACTAAGCCCGCCGTTTGCCTGATGAATGACCCGGATTCTCGCATCCTGTTTTGCATAGTCCTCTGCAATTTCGCCTGAACGATCCGGTGTTCCATCATTCACGAGGATGATTTCAATATCAGAAAGCGTTTGACGAAGCAAAGAATCAATGCACTCCCCTATAAATGGTTCAACATGATACATCGGGACAATAATGCTGACGAGCGGGGTCATTGCGCTTCACCGCTGATTTTGTCACGCAGACCTTTAAAATACACATCTCTCGGAAAGCCGGCACGGGGTGTTTCTTTTGTTAAAAGCTCATTGACTGCGGCTGTTACGCGCTCTGGCTCCGGATGTTCTATCAGCTTCATGAACGGGATGTCTTTAAGCCATTGATAGCCTTCCATCACCTTATGGTCAAAGGAGCGAATGACAACACACGGCGTTCCTGTCAGCGCGCAAAAAATCATGCCATGAAGCCTGTCAGTGACGACGGCTTCTGCGCTTTGCAGCTTAGACCACAGCGCTTCAAGTTCTTGTTCGCGTGTATCGCGGCTGACCCGGCGCCCGATCGTTGTCGTAAAGGATTTGATCTCGCCGAATTCCTCAAATAACGCAGCCTTGACCCGGTTCCTCTGGTCCTCCTGAAGCACGCTTTCCTGATCCTCGCGCAAACACATATAAACCCCGTCGCGTTCTGCGGGGGTCTTGCTTCTGTCTAAATACAGCACCATGTCCGGCTGCTTCAAAATTGTTTTTTCTTGAAAATGCTGTTTCATAAATTGATACGTTGTTTCATCCCGTGCCATCAGCAACAAGCCGGGGTGCGCATTATAAATTTTCTGTGCCCGTTTCAGCTCTTTGCGCCCCTTTTTCGTGTCAGAAAAATGAGCCGTTGCTGGAAGCTGGATAACCCGATAGTCACGGAATGTTTTAATGATGAAGCGGCGCGTCCACTCCTCATAACGGTATAAATCCCCCATGTTTCCGCCGCCGATGATAAAGACCATATCCTCCGGATGGCGCGAGCGGATCAGGCTTTTTGCTGATTTGTAAATGTCCTTCATATCAACCTCGACGATGTCAAAGTCCGGGTATTCTTGCTCAAGAAATGCCTTGCTGGCATAAGCAATTGCGTGATCTCCCAAATTGTCATGGGACGGCAGCAGGGTCAGTATGATTTTTTTCTGATGTGCTGCGGCCTTTATCGGCTGATCTGCCGCTCCCAGCCAATATTGGGACGGGTATTTGACCTTAAGCAGCAGCCATTCTGCAAAATTGATTTTCAACGATTGTAACGACATGTCCTCACCCTCTGTTTCTCATTTTGTACTCGATCACCCGCTGATACATAGCCGATGCCATTGCGACGAACGGAATCATTCTGTATTTCGCCATCAGAAGCAGGCATGACCGTTTTGCGTCAAAAGGCGCAGTACCCGTTTTTGAAAGACTTTCTTGAAACACCGGGTCCGCGCATATCACGCCAACATTTCTAAGCTTTTCAAACAGCCGGCGGCTGCCGCTCGTTTTCCATTCATTCAGCATACAGATGCTGCTGTGAAGAACGATAAAGGTATCAAGCTCCTTGCGGTACTCCTCCAGTTTGTTGTTCTCCTGTAAAAACGCCGCATTCGCCTCATACAGCGCAAGTCCTGATTCAAACAATTTTTTCTGATAGCGCTGCACAATGGAGGAAAGGTGAATTCGGTAATGATAGAGCGGCGTTTTTACGTAGGATACTGAGCGGGCGAAAAAATGAGCCCTGAAGCTGAAAAACTGATCCTCGACATGCTCCAGCTCGCCTCGGAGCGGAAACGACAGCCGATGGGCTTCAATCATGCTTCTTCTGTACAGTTTGTTCCATGAAAACCCTCTGACCTTCCCTTCGAATAACGCCTTGATATAGTGCTCCTTCGGCTGATCCTGATAGGTTTGGGCAATGTCTGAGTCCATGGTTTTGCCAGTGTCCTCAAACTCTGCGGCGTAATTGCAAATGACCAGATCAGTTTCACCGCCTGCTGCCCGGAGCATCTGCTCGCAATAATCAGGTTCAATCCAATCGTCTGAATCGATAAACGCGATAAATTCGCCGCGTGCCGCCTCAATGCCTTTATTCCGAACCGCACCGAGACCCTGGTTCTCTTGATGAATCACCTTGAACCTGTTGTCCATTTTGGCGTATTCTTCGGCGATATCCGGGCTGGCGTCTGCTGAACCGTCATTAACAATGATGATTTCTATGTTGTCCACTGTCTGGTTCCGCAGTGATTCGAGACACGTTCTGATATATGTTTCTGTGTTATAAACAGCGACTAACAGACTAACCGCAGGTGTTTCCATAATGACCGGCTCCTCTTGCATAAATTACCGGGAAAAAATCGTTCTGTAAGGCAGAACGGATGAATCAACCGGCATAAGCAAATAACTGTAAAGAAAATAACAAACAACGATAGCGATATAGATAAGGGCGTTCGATTTTTCATCAAATATCCTGACGAAATAAGGGACTAAGATCATTTGATACAGACCAAAATAAATATTGAATCTGGCAAAAATCACGTCCTTTGTGGCCAAAAGGCCGAACAAAAAACCAAGCAGGCACAAATTAACGACAATATCGATTTGCGGCCACAGACTCCGCAATCGTTCTTTATAGCAAAATGCAAGGAACAGCGGCAGAACCAAAACAGCGATTTTGATCACATTCATTCCATTTGTGTTCGTCATGAGCCATTTTTCATAATGGCTGTATGAGCTGTTTTCAAGTACAACGACAAACACAGAAATAAATTTTTGATATAAAAATGTCATGCCGAGAAACAAAGCGGATAGGCCGAATATCGCCGGTGACCAGGCTTTTCTTCTGACAATAAAGTACACTGGAATCATAATCAGCGCCGACGAATGAAAGAGCGAGCTGACCAGCACAATCAGGAAATATCGCTTCCAGTTCCCACTGATGATATAACGGATCGCCCAAAACAAAACAGCTGCCACCATGTATTGCCTGATGCCGTTAAAAGACGCGTAGTAATGAAAGGTTCCCAAAAATAAAAAGACACTCAGCTCAAACGGCCTGCCATAGTCGGCGAGTGTCTTCATAATAAAGCTGTAGGTCACGACCGCGACCGTAAAATACATGATTTGAGGATCTTCCGTGATGAAATTCATCAGCCAAAGGAGTGCGGTAAACCCCGGATCTGTCGCTGTTTTGGCTGTGCCGAAACCGAATATCTGCCACACATTTTGATAATCGCCCGCCAATTCGTACAGCAGCGTGTACGTCTGAAAATCCGTGCCGACTCGATAGCGGAGACCTGACACGAGCACAAGTGAAGCGAGCGGAATCCAGATCAAAAGCTTATTCGGCCGATACCCCGTGGCAAGCGAATCGTCACGGCCGCCGCACATTTTAGCGAACCAAGACCAAATAAATACAATCCCCATATTGACGGCATATACAATCATCGGTTATGGTCCTTTTCCGTGCTGATGTTGTATACATTTAGCAGCGCTCCTACATTTTGCTGTGCATCGTAGCCAAGTTGAGCGAGTGTTTCTTTGATGAACTCACGCTTCGGCCTGCCTGCGGCGGCCGCCCTTGCAATGGTTTCAGCCCAGACGCTGATCGGCTCAGAAAGACTTAATCTTGTGACAAGCCCGAGACCGGCGTCGACTTTTTCTGTAATGCTGTCTGAAATGATGCATGGAAGCCCCGACGCCTGCGCTTCCACAAGCACAACCGGCAAGCCTTCGTACAGAGACGGCATGACAAATACATCAAATGTGCGCATCAGTTCATGGATCCGTTCTTCCGTGCCTAAAAAGAGGACGTCTGATAGCAAATTCTGCTGCCGCGCATCCTCCTCTATCTCCCCGCGCAACGGCCCGTCTCCCGCCAGAACGAGCTGAAAGCGAACGCCCCTTTCTTTGAGATGTGCGGCAAGTTTCAGCAGGAACGCGTGGTTTTTCACTTCATGAAACCGGGCCACATGGCCGATGATGAGCCGATCGGCTGCAATGCCGCGTGCTGCTTTTTCTTCATCAGCCGCCTGTCCATTTGGGGCGAACAACTCAAGGTCAATCCCGTTAGGAAGAAGGTGAACACGCTCCCGCTCCATGTTGGACTGTCCAAATAAAAACCTGCCCGCATCCTCTCCACAGGCACACAGCGCTGTCGCATTTGCCAAAATGAGCCGCCTGAACACGAGCAGCTGCAAGCGATCCTTCCAATTGAAGCCGGTCTTCCAAGACGTATTGTGGGAATGGCATACCCTGACCGGCACTCCGGCGAGCCTTGCCGCAAGGGCGATAAAACCCGTTTGGAAATCCGTGTGCGCATGAACGGCGCTGAACGGCCCGTTTTCTTTTATCGCGTTTCTCACATTCCTCACAAATGTAAGGGGATTGCTTTGCCCGATGCTCGGGACATAAAAAAGCCGCCCGCCTAAAGATAAAATCTCTTCATCATAAGCGCACGGATCATTTCGATACGTTAAAAAATCAAATTGCACTTTGCTTTTGTCCATCTTCCGATATAAATTCATTACCATGGTTTCCGCGCCGCCCCTGTTCATGCCGCTGAGAACATGGAGCACGCGCTTTTGGCTGCTATTCATGCTTGACAAACCCTTCCTTTTGGTTCATCACTCTTTTTTTATGGTAGCGATTCATCACGGCTGGAGGCATAAAGGCGCGGATTAACGGTTTTGCGATATATATGTAATCAGATAAAGGAAGCTTCAAGCGTCTGCACGCCTGATAGACAAGAATGGCATTGTCGATTGAATACGTAAATGACCGCCGTTTGAATGCATCGCTGTCTTCCCTCACTTTATACAAGGCTTCCTGAAGATTATAGCCCCTGAAGCCCTCTTCAAAAAAGCGAAGCCACAAATCAATATCTTCCATTCGTCTCGTCCGCCGCACCGACCGGTAGCCTTTCAGCGTGCGGTAGGCACTCGCTCTCATCATAATCGTGCCGTGGCAAAATGGGGTCCCTTTTGCCATGATGCCCGGCTCCGGAACAGAAGGCAGAATGCGGGCGCCTCTTACGCCAAATTCATCAAATACAAGCATGCCGGTGCCAACCACCTGATAGTGTCGGTGCTTTTCTAAAAACGCGACCTGCTTTTCCAGACGGCGCGGAAACGAAAGGTCATCTCCGTCCTGACGTGCAATATAATCGCCTGTCGCATGCGAAAGACAATGATTTAATGATGCGGCAAGCCGCTTGTTTGTTTTGTTTTGAATCAGTTTGATGCGGTCGCTGTAATGAGCGGCATACTGCTTCGCGATGCGGAGCGTGCCGTCTGTTGACGCATCATCGCACAAAATCAGCTCCCAATTTTTATAGGATTGGCTGAGAATGGATTCTATGCTTTCTGCCAAAGTGCGTTCGCAATTATAAATGCCCATAATGACAGAAACTTTCGGTCCTGAGTTCATACGCTTTTCTCCTTTGTATCCATATCCATGTACGCGGAATAAATATCTGCCATTTCTTCCACCGTTCGCGCCTCCGAGAAGCGCAAGGCTGTTTTTCGGCCTTCCTGTCCCAGCTTTCGGCAGAGCTCCGGCTTATGGTAAAGCTGTTCAATCCGGCGGGCAAAAGCAGCACTGTCACCGATTTTGATCAGAAAACCGTTTTCTCCGTCGCGAATGATTTCCCGATGCCCGCGATTATCTGTGGCGATCGCCGGTTTTTCTGCCGCCATTCCCTCAAGCACATTCATGCCGAGGCCCTCTCTAATGCTGGATGCGACAGATACATCCGCAAGCTGAATCAGCTCATGTATGTCGCTGCAAAAGCCGTAAAAACAGACATTGGCGGAGGCACCAAGCTTTTCAGCTAACGTTTGATACGTTTGTTCCATTGCCCCTTCCCCGGCAAACACAAGGCGGAGCGAAGGAGTTTTTTCTTTTAGCAAGGCTGCGGCTTCTATTAACTGCTTCTGGTTTTTGTTCAGATTGAGCTCAGCCGGATAAACCAATATAAAATCATCTTCACGGAACCCGTGCTTTTCTCTGAGTCTTTGCTGCTCTATCGGACTGACAGGCCGGAAACGCTCGGTATTGACGCCAATGCCGTGAATTTTCTGCGTCCTTCCGCCCGGCCTTTGAAGTCCTTTCGCCCGTGTGTAATCCTCTTCATTAATCGTAATCAGGCAGTCCGTATATGCTGAAAGCCATTTCTCGACCGGATAGTATAGAAGCCAATTTTTTATTGGTGCTCCTTTGCAGAAGTGAAATCCGTGCGCTGTATACAGCACCTTTGTTCCGTGCCGCCGTGCCTGCCTCGCCGCTAGTCTGGCGAGAACGCCGCCGACCGGTGTATGGCAATGGACAATGTCGTATTCATAGGTGTCGATCACTTTCTTCAGCTGCCTATAAACGGCCAGGTTCTGAGGGTCAAAAGGTGACCTGCGAATCGGGATGGAGAATTTCTCATCCACATACGGCAGCTTGGTTTGTCCGTTCGCGGCGACATGAACCTCCCAGCCCATTCGCTTGAACCATTTAAAATAAGGGAGGTGAAAGGCCTTAAAATGATAATCAACAGTCGCGCAAAACAATATCTTTTTCGTCATTTTCACTCCCCCTAATGAACGCTGGCAGCCGTCATTTCTTCTGATGTATTGATTGCCGCAAACAGCCTCGCTCTCAGGTCGGCTTCCGGCAGCTCAGTGAAATCCTCGATAAAGCGCATCAGCACCGGCCAATCGCCGTCCACCGCTTTACCGATGTGAATTTTTGGAAATATTTGTTCAGCATGGACTTCATTTTTGTTCAGTAATTCTTCATACATTTTTTCGCCCGGACGAATGCCTGTGAATTCGATCGGAATCTGCTCAGTCGTGTAGCCGGACAAATGAATGAGGTTTTTGGCAAGATCCACAATCTTTACGGGCTCTCCCATATCGAGAACGAAAATTTGACGCCCTTTCGCCAGTGCCCCAGCCTGAATCACAAGCCTTGATGCCTCGGGAATCGTCATGAAATAGCGGGTCATTGCCGGATGTGTTACTGTTACCGGGCCGCCTTTTTCAATCTGTTTTTTGAAAATCGGAATGACGCTGCCGCGGCTCCCGAGTACATTGCCGAAGCGAACAGCGACAAATTTGGTTCTGCTGACTTTCCCAAGATTCATAATAATCATCTCTGCGAATCGTTTTGTCGCCCCCATTACATTGGCTGGGTTCACCGCTTTGTCCGATGAAATCAGCACGAATGTCTCTGTTCCCGACATATCGGCTGCTTCCGCGACATTTTTTGTTCCGATAATATTGTTTTTGACCGCCTCTTCAGGATTGTGTTCCATTAAAGGCACATGCTTATGGGCAGCTGCATGATAGACAACATGCGGCTCGTATTTTTTCATCAAGGTAAACATTTTATCGCGGTCCTGCACATCAGCGATTTCCGTATGGAACACAATGTGTTTGCCGAATCGTCCGTTCAGCTCTGTATAAATCGAATGAATGCTGTTTTCCCCATGGCCGAGCAGAATGATTTCCTTAGGCAAAAACGCGCTGATCTGCCGGCAGATTTCCGAGCCGATTGATCCGCCCGCTCCCGTGACGAGAACTGTTTTTCCTTTGATGCGGTTCGAAATTTCGCTAGTGTCGAGGGTTACCGGCTTTCTGCCGAGCAAGTCCTCAGCTTTTACATCTCTGATTTGTCCGGCAGTTCGTGTGCCAAGCAGCATTTCATCAAAATGAGGCATAATTTTGATGCTTACCCCGGTTCGCACACATTCTTTATATAACACCTGAAGCTCATGGGTGCGGAGTGAAGGAATGGCAATAATAATATAATTAATTTTGAGCTTTTGCACCGCAGGCATGATACTTTCTTTTCCGCCGATTACGGGCAGCCCCATAATTTCTAATTTATGCTTCGTTTGGTCGTCATCAATAAAAGCGACAGGTATGATATCAGGTTCATCTTTCGAAAGCAGCTGCCTGACCATCAGAGTCCCGCCTGAGCCTGCCCCGATAATCAGCGCGCGGGACGAGGCGCAGCGTTTTTTCCTGATGCTTTCGTTTAATACTCTGGATAAAATACGGGTCCCTCCAATAGACAAAAGCTGAAGCACCCAGCACGCGGTTAACAGACGGAAGAACATCGTGTGATACACAGCATACTGAATGACGCCGGTCACAGCGGCGGAAAGCGTAATGCCCTTAAGCAGGACAATCAGCTCGCCGAGTCCGGTGTATGTCCACACCTGTTTATACTGATTGAACAGGAAAGCACACACATGATAGCTGAGGAGCAAGCTGACAGCGGTAAGCAGTAATGCTCCGGAGTCATAAAATTGATAGGAATCTTTTAAAAATTGATATCCTGCAATAACTGAATTTAAAACGAGGTAAGTATCCAGCGCAATAATCATTGACAGTCTTCTCCGGTAACTCAACCTTTTCCCCCCTAATTCTTTTATCGGTTTAGCTGCGGCGGTTTTCGTCTCTCCAAAAAATCGACAGCAGCTAAACCGACAATACGTCCTATGTATATATGAGATAAGTGGGCATTTAACCCATCCTCACGCCCCGCCAGCGACGACCAGCATCTAAGGCAGCAACTTCAGCTGCCCACAGCAGAGCCGAGTGCCTCCATTGATACAGGTCAGGAGACATCACCTTTACAAAAACTAGTAGGAATAGTGTTCCGATTTTTTCATTTTCTTTTTGTTTAAAAGAGCGCCTAACAGCTTCGCATTGGATTGTTCCAGTGCATCTTTTGCTTTCAGAACGGTTTCTGTTTTTGTTTTTCCGCTTAAAACGACGAGCACGCTGCCGTCTGTTTGATTTGCAAGAATCTGAGCATCTGCAACAGCCAAAAGCGGAGGGGAATCAAAGATGACGAGGCTGAATTGTTCATAGATCTCAGATATTAAATCTCCCATTGCTTTTGAAGACAGCAGTTCTGCCGGGTTTGGCGGGGTCGGCCCGCTTGTCAGTACATATAAGTTATCAATCGGCGTCTTTTGCACCGTCTCACTGAGTGAAGCATTGCCGACCAGCACATTTGTCAGCCCGATTACATTATCAACCTGAAACGTCTGATTGATGGTTGGCTTTCTTAAATCGGCATCCACCAGCAGTACTTTCTTTTCCTGCTGCTGCGCAAAGACAGCCGCAAGATTCGCTGCACTGAACGATTTACCTTCACCAGGCACAGAGGAGGTGACGAGGATAGATCGCAAGTTGGTCTGGACAGATGAGAACTCAATGTTTGTCCGAATGGTGCGATATTGTTCCGCAACAACTGATTTATTGTGTAAAACAGATATTTGAGCCAAACCTCGCCTTGCTTTCTTTTTTCTAAAGATCACTCGCTTCACTCCCCGAAATGTTTTATCCCGCGATTCCGCCCTTTGTGGACATCAGGAACGGAGCCTAAGCATGGCAATCCGGTTCTCTCGCTGAGCTGCCGTGCGCTTTTGCATGTATCATCGAGAAAATGCAGAAAAAATGCCAGTGTAATGCCGCCCATGACAGCAGCGCCAAAAGCCATGACCATATTTCGCAGCCTGGCCGGCTTGATCATCGGGCTTTCAGAAGCCTTCGCCTCTGATAATATATGTACGCCTTGTACATTCATTCTTTCATCTACTTCTTTTTCAAACTTATTCACTAACGTGTTCGCAATCTCAGCCGCTTTCGCCGGATCGTGATCCTGGACGGCAACGTTGATAATTTCTGATTCATTTTCACTGCTGGTGATTACTTTTCCTTTCAGCGAGGAAGCCGATTCAGATAGGTGCAATTCCGCCTTAACTTCTTCCATCAAGGCAGTGCTTTTCATAATCGATTGGAACGTGCTGCTGTACTGAAGATTTCGCTGGATGTCACTGAGATTCGAGTTTTCTTCACCGTCTGATTCATGAATCAGCACCTGTGTCGACGCCTGATAGGTCGGTGAAATAACCTTTAATTGCACAAAACCCGTAATCAGGGTAACGCCGATTGTGATGAGCAGAATCAGCACGAATCTGTGTCTGACAATCGCATATAATTCTTTAAAACTCATATTCTCATTCATGTATTCATAGCCTTCAGCCTTCCCGCGGCTGGCTTCCCGCGCCCCTTTCTGTTAATGATTGGATTATAAAAGAAAATAGTATTATTTAAAAATTGCAAAATAAGCCAATAAGTTCTCTTTAGAGAACAAAATCATGATTTTCCTCTTATTTACTGCACTTCCCTTATTATTTTAAATTTTATAAAGAACGAAAAATTCCTTATAATGAACAAAATAACGACAGGAATAGAGGAGAATTACATATTATGATTGGAAGAATTATCCGTTTGTACCGTAAAAGAAAAGGCTATTCTATTAATCAGCTGGCTGTTGAGTCAGGCGTATCCAAATCCTATTTAAGCAAGATTGAAAGAGGCGTTCACAAGAATCCGTCCGTTCAATTTTTAAAAAAAGTTTCTGCCACTCTGGAAGTTGAATTAACAGAATTATTTGACGCAGAAACAATGATGTATGAAAAAATCAGCGGCGATGAAGAAGAATGGCGCGTACATTTAGTGCAAGCCGTACAAGCGGGGATGGAAAAGGAAGAATTGTTCACTTTTACGAACAGGCTCAAGAAAGAACAGCCTGAAACTGCCTCTTACCGCAACCGCAAACTGACGGAATCCAATATAGAAGAATGGAAAGCGCTGATGGCGGAAGCAAGAGAAATCGGCTTGACTGTCCATGAAGTCAAATCCTTTTTAAAAACAATGGGAAGATGATGATCGGTTAAGGGCTAACGTTCGCATCTGCAGGGTAAATCTGTTTATAATGGGGGAAAAAGGGAGAGAACACAATGACTCATCAAATAGTAACGACTCAATACGGCAAAGTAAAAGGCACAACGGAAAACGGCGTACATAAGTGGAAAGGAATCCCCTATGCCAAGCCGCCTGTCGGACAATGGCGTTTTAAAGCACCTGAGCCGCCTGAAGTGTGGGAAGATGTACTTGATGCCACAGCGTACGGCCCTGTTTGCCCGCAGCCGTCTGATTTGCTGTCACTATCGTATGCTGAACTGCCGCGCCAGTCCGAGGATTGCTTGTATCTCAATGTATTTGCGCCTGACACTCCAAGTCAAAACCTGCCTGTCATGGTGTGGATTCACGGAGGCGCTTTTTATCTTGGAGCAGGCAGTGAGCCATTGTATGATGGATCAAAACTTGCGGCGCAGGGAGAGGTCATTGTCGTTACACTGAACTATCGGCTGGGGCCGTTTGGCTTTTTGCACTTGTCTTCATTTGATGAGGCGTATTCCGATAACCTTGGGCTTTTAGACCAAGCCGCCGCGCTGAAATGGGTGCGAGAGAATATCTCAGCGTTTGGCGGTGATCCCGATAACGTAACAGTATTTGGAGAATCCGCCGGCGGCATGAGCATTGCCGCGCTGCTTGCTATGCCTGCGGCAAAAGGCCTGTTCCAGAAAGCAATCATGGAAAGCGGCGCTTCCCGAACGATGACGAAAGAACAAGCGGCGAGCACCTCGGCAGCCTTTTTACAGGTCCTTGGGATTAACGAGGGCCAACTGGATAAATTGCATACGGTTTCTGCGGAAGATTTGCTTAAAGCCGCCGATCAGCTTCGGATTGCAGAAAAAGAAAATATCTTTCAGCTGTTCTTCCAGCCCGCCCTTGATCCGAAAACGCTCCCTGCTGAACCAGAAAAAGCGATCGCAGAAGGGGCTGCTTCCGGCATTCCGCTATTAATCGGAACAACCCGTGATGAAGGATATTTATTTTTCACCCCGGATTCAGACGTTCATTCTCAGGAAACGCTTGATGCAGCGCTCGAGTATTTACTAGGGAAGCCGCTGGCAGAGAAAGCAGCCGATTTGTATCCGCGTTCTTTGGAAAGCCAAATTCATATGATGACTGATTTATTATTTTGGCGCCCTGCCGTCGCCTATGCATCCGCACAGTCTCATTACGCCCCTGTCTGGATGTACCGGTTCGATTGGCACCCGGAGAAGCCGCCGTACAATAAAGCGTTTCACGCATTAGAGCTTCCTTTTGTCTTTGGAAATCTGGACGGGTTGGAACGAATGGCAAACGCGGAGGTTACCGATGAAGTGAAACAGCTTTCTCACATGATACAATCAGCATGGATCACATTCGCCAAAACAGGAAACCCAAGCACCGAAGCTGTGAATTGGCCGGCGTATCATGAAGAAACAAGAGAGACGCTGATTTTAGATTCGGAGATTGTGATCGAAAACGATCCGGATTCTGAAAAAAGGCAGAAACTATTCCCTCCAAAAGGAGAATAAACATGAGGAAAACAGGATACATTGGCGCTGCCATTGTTGTGGCAGCTTGTATCATTATTTTATCGGCCGTGGTATGTTTGCGGGACAAAGCCTATTACCAGCCTATGCGCTGGACTGGCATCATACTGTTTTTCGCGGGAATTATGATGGTTCCCACATACTCAGCAAAAAAAAACCCGGAAAAGAGAAGTAATTCTCTTTTCCGGGTTTTTATGTTTATTATAATCTTCCCGCGCGAATATCGTCTGTCATTCCCTCATAAGGAGCCTTCGAAATCACTTCTTCGTTGTCGACTCCTTCATTTTTTAGAAATGTAATTTCCGCAAATTCAGGTACAACGTATTTTGGATACGTTTCATATTTTTCGCGGGATTCTTCCATCAAATCAATGTGGTCATTTTGGTAGCAAACCGTAATTTCAGGATGTTCATGCACCCATTTCGGGAAGAAAATAATGCCGTGCATGCGTTTTTCATTTGGCATAAAGTTTAATGAAACATCCGTGCCAGTCGGCTCTGTCCAAGACACTTTATATACGCCTTCTGTCAGTTTGACAATATTCACTTCCTGATCCCGAACCCAGCGTCCGGCAACCATTCCGCTATGAATTCTATAATCAATTGTATGGTCGTTTTTAATATAAATCTCGTATTCCCATCCGTTTTCATACGTATAAATCATGTGGCTTCCGATAAAGTTTTCCATCTTACACACTCTCCTTAGTCTTTTACTGTACTTCATAAATGTCTAGTAGAACGTAATCAGGGGTTCTTTCTGCGGAACCGATAAACAAGCGGTCATGGAGCCATTGATAGACTTCACTGCCTGTTTCAAACGTCGGTACCGTACGAAAATAAACATGCTCCGGATCAATAATTTCCCCGGCTGCCGCTTGTTTTCGAAACGGCTCGCTGACTTGCCGTATTCCATTGTTTTCAATGTAAATCAGTTCATGATCTGCTGTTTCAATCACATACCTGGCAGATAAATCAGTTCTGCCGTCAGCGCGAATCATTTGTGAATCGGCACCGCCCGGCAAAATACGTCCCTTTACTTCCCCGGTTATTGTTCCCGAACGAATCGGAATGAATCGTCTCAGTCCCAGGCCTGTCTCGCCAATCGTGATAGGCGGATCAACCTTGATTTCTAAAGAGGCGAATGGTTTTAAAACCGGCTTCTTCATGAGCACCACCTCACCTTCAGAAAAAATCATGTAACTATTTACATGTTTACTTTAACACCATTGCAGTTAACTGTCAAACAATAGGAACATAAAAAAACAAGGACTGTTTGAAGACAGTCCTTGTCTGAAGCTAGCTTTGATAAGCAAGATATGTGCTGACAGTGCTTTTGGCAAGACAGGCAGAGGAATCTATAATCGGAATCTCACTTTGAATATGATCTAACACCGCATTTAAATCCGTGCAGGCTGAAATGATGATGTCTGCATGCTGACTGATTTCTTCATATAGCGTCTGCCACAATACTTGTGTATGCTGCATATGATTTGGCTGTTTGATTGCGGCGATAAGCTGGTTCACAGCCTGCTGCCAATGGTCCTTGTGAACAACTTCTTGTCCATTTTCCTCCAGAACTTTTTGGTAGATGGCGGATTGGATGGTTGGCTCTGTTCCTAAAACCACCGCTTTTTTTGCAGGATGCGGAATCTCTTTTATCGTTTCCTCAACAATATGCAACATAGGAACCGACAGTGCCTGCTGAATCTCTTCATAGTAGACATGCGCCGTATTACAAGGCAGCGCAATGAAATCCACGCCTGTTTTCTCGAGCTTTACCGCTCCGTCGATAATCGCTTTTTTCATCTCGTCATGGTCAATTGGACGATCTGCATAGAAGGGCGTCGGGCATGAATAGATCATCATGTGCGGGTAGTCAATATCGTTTGAAGCCCCATACAGCTTCTGACAGTAATCAATCACCTTATCAATAAACGGCGAGGTCGATTTCGGCCCCATTCCGGCTAATATTCCGATCATCAAATTCATTCCTTTCTACTTCGTACGGACCGCTTCTTCTTCTGTGCCATCCTCATAGAGGATAAAGCTTTTCGCTGCATCCTCACCTAACATGAATTCAATTTCAACAGGCAATGACCGCAGAAAAAAACGGGTTTCCGAAGAAGGAAACAACTCCAGTCTCAGCTGTCCAGTGATCTCCAAATAAAGCCGTTCATTCTCGGCTGTCACCCGTGCAGCCGTCCCATCCTGCAACAGGTAGCTGCCAACATAGCGGCTGTATATTGCCGTATCAATTGCTTTTTTCTTTTTATCAGCAGGACGTTCCGGGACCTCATATGGCTGGCCAAATAGAATATGTTCCGCCGCCTTCAGAATCGCTTGTTCATATTCAGTATCCTCTTCCTTATTACTCAAATAGATCAGCGTTTTACGATGATCGATATATCGGATCATCATCGTCGAATAGCCGGGCCATCCTCCGCTGTGGCTGACAACCCGCCCTTTTTCAGGACTGTTTTGCAGTACCCAGCCAAAGCCATAATCAATTGTTTCTCCATTGTTGAGGCGCACTGGAGAAAACGCAGATTCCTTAGAAGCCTTGCTGATGAAATCGTCCTGATATAAAGCCTGATCAAATCGAAACAAATCGCTTGTGACAGAGTTCACCGTCCCATCTCCCTGTATGCCATCGAGATACACAACATAGTTCGTTTCCTCCAGCTCATCAGGGAGGACGTATGTTTCGGAATGTACATCATACACATATCCATATGCATAATGATCAATTCGCTCAGGCGAAAGCCTCCTGTTATACACTCTTGTTTCATTCATGCCGATCGGTGAAAAAATACTTGTTTTCATAAAATCCGCATAGCTCATGCCAGATGCTTTTTCAATGATAACCGCCAGCAGAACATACCCTGTATTGCTGTACAGCCAGCCTTCATTCGGCTCAAAATAACCGGGCAGCCCCTCATTCATCAGCATATCGACAATATCCTGATTCACCGCAATCTTGTGTGGATCCCAATTGGCAAAAAACCATCCCATATAATCAGGAAGCCCTGACGTATGGTTCAATAAATGCCGAATCGTTACGCCCTGATACGGAAAACCGGGCAGCCAGCGATCCACTTTATCTTCATAGCCAAGAATCCCCTTCTCCTCCAGCAAGATGATTCCCAATGCTGTAAAAGGCTTTGACAAAGACGCTAACTCAAACAAAGAGTTGATTTTCAACGGGCGTTTTTCCGTCATTTCCGCATAGCCAAAAGAGTGGTGATATAAAATATCGCCACCCTCCGCAGCCAGAACCGTCCCGTTAAACTGATGTTTTTCGCCTAATGTCTCAAATAACGTCTGAAGATGCTTTCTTTTATTCTGCTTCATTCCTCCACCTCCCATATCTCTGTACGTTACTAGGCTACTAACGTTTCAAATATTTTGAAAACAATAAAAAAAGCTGATCAATCCTCAAACAGGAAAAATCAACTTTAATATAGCGGTATTAGATCTGCATGAATCAAAAAATCCCCTTTTATGAAGTCGGAGAAGGAACTCTAGCGGCTGCAAAATGGGTTCTCGTAGTCGCTTGAGTGACTCCGGCGGCAGTACTCCTCATTGCAACTGTCACCGTATCTCCGGCGTTTAACTGAAGAATTTCCGTAATGGCTACGACAGCGGGGAGATTCCCTGCTTGAAATTGGTTATTTCCGCCGCCTACCACATCTTGATTCACGAGAAATACGACTTCTAAGTTGAAGCCAACATTCGCATTCGCTTGAAATTCAACTGATGCATTAAGAGAATACACGCCTGCTGTTCTCGGGGAAAATGTAGATGTGCCGGGGTTATATTCATTCGCCAAATCAAATTGGACATTTTGAAAAAGAACTCCGCTGGCTGCATTTGCAGCAACTGACAGATTCATATTGCTGGTGGCTCTGAAAGCAGAAATAGGCTGGTTCGTCATTGGTGCGAAGGACTGGTTTTGTTGAGCTGATGGGGTATTTCCATTTGTGACACTTGGTGATAAAAGGGGTTCTGGTCGATCGTTTCTCTTAATCCATTTAGTTGGCCGTGGCGGCATAACTTTTTCCTCCTTATAAGCCTTAAGCTTCTATCTTTATTTGCTAGTTAATACATTATTATATTGATCGTTACAGACATTGAAACGGTATCTGCCCGGACTGTACTCAAAAATAGAAATAACAGCAGCTGTTCCCAAAACGAATTACTGCTTTTTAATCCAAGAGGCATGCTTCACCAAGGCATCAGCTAATCTTATATGAAAGACCACAGTTAGAGATCCTTTTTAATCGATCAATAGGAAAATGAGATATTGTCATATTTTCTGAATTATGATGAAAAAGGCAACTTTATGCCCATGCAACAGAAGCTATAAAAAATACAGAGAATGAAAAGAAACAGATAGTTTTTTTAGTTCTTTAGGCCCTCAATCCGCAAATCCTTTTATGATTTTCTATCAAACAAAAGAGGAAAATAGACCAGTTGCAATCCAAACGAGAGTCTAATAGAATGAGGTCGAAAAGTAAATCGAGCGGGTTTGTTACTGATAAAGCAGGCAAGACCTAAAATGTGTAAAGGGCAAAGTGTATACTTTGGCGTCACCCCTTACATATTTTAGGTCTTTTTTTATTGTGCGTAACTAACTTGCCATCTTCAAATAGGAGGGCTGGAAGAAGCAGACCGCTAACACAGTACATAAAAAAGGAGACATGAACGATGAACATCAAAAAGTTTGCAAAACAAGCAACAGTATTAACCTTTACTACCGCACTGCTGGCAGGAGGCGCAACTCAAGCGTTTGCGAAAGAAACGAACCAAAAGCCATATAAGGAAACATACGGCATTTCCCATATTACACGCCATGATATGCTGCAAATCCCTGAACAGCAAAAAAATGAAAAATATCAAGTGCCTGAATTCGATTCGTCCACAATTAAAAATATCTCTTCTGCAAAAGGCCTGGACGTTTGGGACAGCTGGCCATTACAAAACGCTGACGGCACAGTCGCAAACTATCACGGCTACCACATCGTCTTTGCATTAGCCGGTGATCCTAAAAATGCGGATGACACATCGATTTACATGTTCTATCAAAAAGTCGGCGAAACTTCTATTGACAGCTGGAAAAATGCTGGCCGCGTCTTTAAAGACAGCGACAAATTCGATGCAAATGATTCTATCCTAAAAGACCAAACGCAAGAATGGTCAGGTTCAGCCACATTTACATCTGACGGAAAAATCCGTTTATTCTACACTGATTTCTCCGGTAAACATTACGGCAAACAAACACTGACAACTGCACAGGTTAACGTATCAGCATCAGACAGCTCTTTGAACATCAACGGTGTAGAGGATTATAAATCAATCTTTGACGGTGACGGCAAAACGTATCAAAATGTACAGCAGTTCATCGATGAAGGCAACTACAGCTCAGGCGACAACCATACGCTGAGAGATCCTCACTACGTAGAAGATAAAGGCCACAAATACTTAGTATTTGAAGCAAACACTGGAACTGAAGATGGCTACCAAGGCGAAGAATCTTTATTTAACAAAGCATACTATGGCAAAAGCACATCGTTCTTCCGTCAAGAAAGTCAAAAACTTCTGCAAAGCGATAAAAAACGCACGGCTGAGTTAGCAAACGGCGCCCTCGGCATGATTGAGCTAAACGATGACTACACACTGAAAAAAGTGATGAAACCGCTGATTGCATCTAACACAGTAACAGATGAAATTGAACGCGCGAACGTCTTTAAAATGAACGGCAAATGGTACCTGTTCACTGACTCCCGCGGATCAAAAATGACGATTGACGGCATTACGTCTAACGATATTTACATGCTTGGTTATGTTTCTAATTCTTTAACTGGCCCATACAAGCCGCTGAACAAAACTGGCCTTGTGTTAAAAATGGATCTTGATCCTAACGATGTAACCTTTACTTACTCACACTTCGCTGTACCTCAAGCGAAAGGAAACAATGTCGTGATTACAAGCTATATGACAAACAGAGGATTCTACGCAGACAAACAATCAACGTTTGCGCCAAGCTTCCTGCTGAACATCAAAGGCAAGAAAACATCTGTTGTCAAAGACAGCATCCTTGAACAAGGACAATTAACAGTTAACAAATAAAAACGCAAAAGAAAATGCCGATATCCTATTGGCATTTTCTTTTATTTCTTATCAACATAAAGGTGAATCCCATATGAACTATATAAAAGCAGGCAAATGGCTAACCGTATTCCTAACCTTTTTAGGAATATTGCTGTTTATCGACTTATTTCCAAAAGAAGAACATGACCAAAAAACAAAATCAAAACAGAAGCCGGACTACCGGGCGGCATATCATTTTACGACGCCGGATAAATGGAAAAATGACCCTCAAAAACCGATCTATTTTGATGGCAAGTATCATTATTTCTATCTATATAACCGGGATTACCCAAAAGGCAACGGCACAGAATGGCGCCATGCCGTCTCAGAGGATTTGGTGCACTGGACCGATGAAGGCGTGGCGATTCCGAAATATACAAACCCGGACGGTGACATTTGGACCGGTTCCGTCGTGGTTGATAAAGAGAACACAGCCGGCTTCGGGAAAAATGCGCTTGTCGCGATTGTGACACAGCCCTCAGCCAAAGACAAAAAACAGGAGCAATATTTGTGGTACAGCACAGACAAAGGAAAATCATTCAAATTCTACAGTGGCAATCCCGTTATGCCTAACCCGGGCACAGACGATTTCAGAGATCCGAAAGTCATATGGGATGACCAGGATAACAAATGGGTCATGGTCATGGCTGAAGGATCAAAAATCGGCTTTTATGAATCCGATAATCTTAAGGACTGGCATTACACAAGCGGATTCTTCCCAGAACAGGCGGGAATGGTGGAATGTCCCGACCTCTACATGATGCGGGCAAGCGACGGAACGAATAAGTGGGTTCTCGGTGCCAGCGCGAATGGCAAACCGTGGGGCAAACCAAATACGTACGCCTACTGGACCGGAAGCTTCGACGGAAAAGAATTCAAAGCGGATCAGACTGAAGCCCAATGGCTTGACTATGGCTTCGACTGGTATGGCGGTGTGACGTTCGAAGACAGCAAAAGCACAGATCCATTAGAAAAGCGGTATGCGCTTGCCTGGATGAACAATTGGGATTATGCCAACAACACCCCGACAATGAAGAACGGCTTTAACGGCACAGATTCTGTCATACGCGAACTCCGGCTGAAGGAGCAGGATGGAACATACAGCCTCGTCTCACAGCCGATTGAAGCTTTGGAGCAGCTGACTGTTTCAACTGAAGAAATAGAGGATCAGGATGTGAACGGATCAAAAACATTGTCGATAACAGGTGATACGTACCAGCTTGATACGGATCTTTCTTGGTCAGAGCTAAAGAATGCAGGCGTCAGGCTCAGAGAATCAGAAGACCAAAAACGCCATATTGATGTCGGTATTTTCGCTGAAGGCGGCTATGCTTATGTCAATAGAGCAGCCACAAATCAGCCTGACAAAAGCAATACCTATGTCGAAAGCAAAGCTCCTTATGATGTAAGCAAACGTAAGGTGCATTTGAAAATACTTGTCGATAAAACAACGATAGAAGTATTTGTTGGCGACGGAAAAACCGTTTTTTCAAATGAAGTCTTCCCAAAGCCTGAAGATAAAGGAATTACCCTTTATTCTGACGGCGGCACAGGCTCCTTCAAGAATATAACAGTGAAACACTTTGATTCGGTTCATGAATAAAAACAGGGGCAGCGCAGGCTGCCCTGTTTTTTTATTAGGAGCGGTATTCTCTGTTACATATTGGGCATTGTAAGGAATATAAGGCTGGTTTCAAAGGAGGAAGCGAATGTCTAAACAAGGAAATTTTCAAAAATCAATGTCGCTGTTTGATCTGATTTTGATTGGGATGGGAGCCATCTTTGGATCAGCGTGGCTGTTCGCTGTCAGTAATGTCGCTTCAAAAGCAGGGCCCTCCGGCGCTTTTTCCTGGATCCTCGGAGGAGCCATTATTTTGTTAATCGGGCTCGTATATGCAGAGCTCGGAGCCGCTCTGCCCCGTACCGGAGGCATCATTCGATACCCCGTTTATTCACATGGCCACCTTGTCGGCTACTTAATTTCGTTTGTCACGATTGTCGCTTATACAAGCTTGATTTCAATTGAAGTGACAGCTGTGCGCCAGTATGTGGCCTATTGGTTTCCCGGCCTGACCATTAAAGGGTCTGATTCACCGACCATTTCCGGCTGGATCTTGCAGTTTGCCCTATTATGCTTGTTTTTCCTGCTGAATTATTGGAGCGTCAAAACCTTCGCTAAGGCGAATTTCATCATATCGATTTTTAAATATATTGTGCCGATTACCATCATTATTGTGCTGATCTTTCATTTTCAGCCGGAGAATTTATCCGTTCAAGGATTTGCACCGTTTGGATTTACAGGTATTCAGGCTGCCATCTCGACAGGCGGCGTCATGTTTGCGTATCTCGGCCTGCATCCGATTGTATCTGTAGCAGGTGAAGTCCAAAATCCAAAACGCAATATCCCGATCGCTTTAATCATTTGCATCATCGTTTCAACCATCATTTATACTGTTTTGCAGGTCACCTTTATTGGTGCAATCCCGACAGAAACACTGAAACATGGCTGGCCGGCAATTGGCCGGGAGTTCTCATTGCCGTTTAAGGATATTGCGGTCATGCTCGGGTTAGGCTGGCTTGCAACGCTTGTCATTTTAGACGCCATTCTGTCTCCCGGTGGAAACGGGAATATCTTTATGAATACGACATCCCGCCTTGTTTACGCCTGGGCGCGTAACGGCACATTATTTGGCATATTCTCAAAGGTCAATAAAGATACGGGGACACCCCGCGCTTCGCTTTGGCTTTCGTTTGCCCTGTCCATTTTCTGGACACTTCCCTTTCCTTCGTGGAACGCGCTCGTCAATGTCTGTTCAGTCGCGCTCATTCTTTCATATGCGATTGCACCCATTTCTTCAGCTGCGCTGAGGGTCAACGCGAAGGACTTAAACAGGCCGTTTTATTTAAAGGGAATGAGCATTATCGGGCCGCTTTCCTTTATATTTACAGCGTTTATCGTGTACTGGTCAGGATGGAAAACAGTCTCCTGGCTGCTCGGTTCACAACTCGTGATGTTTTTGATCTATCTCTGTTTCAGCAAATATACGCCTAAAGAAGATGTCAGCCTCGCTCAGCAGCTGAAATCAGCCTGGTGGCTTATCGGGTTTTATATTATGATGCTGATCTTTTCCTACATCGGTTCTTTCGGACATGGTTTAGGGATTATCAGCAATCCCGTCGACCTCATTTTAGTCGCGATCGGCTCACTTGCGATTTATTACTGGGCAAAGTATACCGGGCTCCCAAAAGCCGCCATTGATTACGATAAATAAAGAAGCAAGAGGTTTTCTTGCTTCTTTATTCTTTACAAACATACATACACGCGATAAAATGAATGAGAGTCAGTCATTATCGGAGGTGTTCCTCATGCCAAAACAATCATCGGGCAAATATGAAAAAATTCTGCAGGCTGCCATAGAAGTCATTTCTGAAAAAGGCCTCGACAAAGCTTCTATTTCTGATATTGTCAAAAAGGCCGGCACTGCCCAAGGAACATTCTATTTGTATTTTTCATCTAAAAATGCCCTCATACCGGCCATTGCAGAAAATCTCCTCACCCATACACTTGATCAAATCAAAGGTAGGCTGAATGGGGACGAGGATTTTTGGACCGTTTTAGATATATTAATTGATGAGACATTTCTCATTACAGAACGCCATAAGGATATTATTGTCCTCTGTTATTCCGGGCTTGCGATCGACCACTCCATGGAAAAATGGGAGACGATCTATCAGCCTTATTATTCCTGGCTTGAAAAAATCATCAACAAGGCCATTGCAAACCTTGAGGTAACGGAAGAAATCAATTCAAAATGGACGGCCAGAACAATTATCAACTTGGTCGAGAACACTGCGGAACGATTCTATATCGGATTTGAACAAGATGAGAATGTTGAAGTGTATAAAAAGGAAATTTTTTCTTTCTTAAAACGGAGTTTAGGCACAGCTTAAAAAATGACTGGGTAACACCGCTCATTTTTTAATGCCCTAAAAATGACTGACGTTCATTCATAAAATAGAGAGGTGTTTCATTTGAATTGGGTTCTTGTTTTTATTGCAGGGCTTTTAGAAGTTGTTTGGGCCTCTTCCCTCAAACATGCCGATTCGCTTTTGGATTGGATCATCATTTTTATCTTAATCGCGGTCAGCTTTATCCTGTTGATCCGCTCTTATCAAAAAATCCCGATGGCCGCCGCGTACACTGTGTTTGTGGGAATCGGAACCGTCGGAACATATCTGACTGGAATTGTTCTGGGCGAATCCTTCTCAGCAGCCCAAATGTTCTTTTTAGCTTTATTGCTGGCTGGCATTTTAGGAATGAAATTATTTACGAAAGAAAGCAAATCTCAGCCGGGAGGTGAACAATAATGGCATGGTTTTTATTAGTGATTGCCGGCATAGAAGAAATTATAGCTGCCATTGCCATGAAATATATAGACGGAACAAGAAAAAAATGGCCGATCATTGTGATGACTGTTGGATTCGGCTTATCCTTTTACTGCCTTTCCCAAGCGATGATCGTCCTGCCTGCCGGAGTCGCATATGCCGTCTGGACTGGCATTGGAAGCATTGGTGTTTCGGCGGTCGGGTTCATTTGGTTTAAGGAGCGGTTTCAGCTTTCACAGGTGATTTCACTTTGCCTTATCCTAGCTGGCGTCATCGGCCTGCGTCTTACGTCATCTTCATAAAATCAAGGCATATACAGCTGTATATGCCTTTGCCATTAAGCTTCGTGATGTTTTTGAAGATGAAGCGGCGGCGGGATGAGCCAGCCTTTGTTTTTTAGCAGCCTTAAGTATTTTGCGCCAGTTGCCGCTTTCGACATATGAAATTGCCCAAACATCATGGCAATATCCTCACGAATCGATTGCCCCATCATTTTGCTGCATGTCACAAGACCTGCAGCATTTTGTGCTGCCGCGGAGGCCGCCACATCCGGATCGAGAAACCGTGCGCCAGGCGGAATGTCGTTAAGATCTGCTGTCGGCGGTTCAGGAGAAGCCGGCGGCAGCGCCACCCCGTTTTCTTTCAGGATCGTGCTGACCTGTTTGATTTCATCTTGGCACTTCTCAATGGACTCACGAAGCAGCTTCTTCAGGTCGTCATCACCGACATGATTCAATAGCATTTGGTAATTGCCGACCATTTTATTGCCCGCCATCACATAACTCCATAAGCCGAATACCTCACCATAATGCATCGGTTCATCCTGCGGATTTCCGCTTAAAATACCCATGTTCATCCTCCTCGCAAATTCAATATCGCATACATTCCATAACGTGCCCGAGAGAAGGAAAATTTATGTTTCAGCGTGAGAGATTTATGAAACAAAACAAAAAAGACAAGAGCGGCAAATCGCCAAACCCTTGTCTTTCCTGTTGTTCTATTGGACGCGCTCGGAGGGATTCGAACCCCCGACAGACGTGGTACCGGAAACCACCGCTCTATCCAACTGAGCTACGAGCGCAGAATGACTGCGTTATGAGAACGTCAGCACAACTAATTATACGATAATTCCATTCAAATAACAACCCTCTATTTTCGAGAGGCCGTTTTTTAAATAGACAAAGCATCTTAATTGGCAATCTGACATACGATGGTTTGAACCCCTGTATTTTTGGGGAAAATGGGAAAAAGAGACGACTTTGCATATCAGGCCAGCTTTTTGTTTGACCTTTATTGACCAAAAATGTATCATGTAACTACATACTTACCTAAAAGGTGAAGGAGGAGCATTATGAATTTAATACCTACAGTCATTGAACAAACGAACCGCGGGGAAAGAGCGTATGACATTTATTCTCGTCTATTAAAGGATCGTATCATCATGCTTGGATCTGCGATTGATGACAACGTTGCGAACTCCATCGTGTCACAGCTTTTATTCTTAGCAGCAGAAGACCCTGAAAAAGAAATTTCTCTTTACATCAACAGCCCGGGCGGCTCTATTACAGCCGGTATGGCGATCTATGATACCATGCAGTTTATTAAGCCGAAGGTATCTACAATTTGTATCGGTATGGCTGCGTCAATGGGCGCGTTCCTGCTTGCAGCCGGCGAAAAAGGCAAACGCTATGCGCTTCCAAACAGTGAAGTCATGATTCACCAGCCTCTTGGCGGTGCGCAAGGTCAGGCGACAGAAATTGAAATTGCCGCGAAACGCATTCTCTTGCTTCGCGACAAATTAAACAAAGTCCTTGCTGAACGTACTGGCCAGCCGCTTGAAGTGATCGAACGCGACACAGACCGTGATAACTTCAAGTCTGCTGAAGAAGCGCTTGAATACGGCCTGATTGACAAAATTTTGACTCACACAGAAGATAAAAAGTAATAATACAACCTGCAAGAGCTGCGTCTCTTGCAGGTTTTTTCATTTCAAGGAATTGACTCCCTTAAACACTTTTTATTCTATACTGCTCCCATTCCTCGTGTAACAGCTCAAGTGTTAGATCACTCGTCTGCCTCACAACTAGATCAGCACCAAGCATCGGCTGTCCTTGACCGACACCAACCGCAAACATCCCTGCAGATTTGATTGCGGAAATGCCTGCTTCTGCGTCTTCTATTGCCGCGCAATCAGCAGGGGAAACATCGAGCATCGCTGCAGCTGTTAAAAAGATGTCAGGATCAGGCTTCCCCTTCGCAAGAGCCGTCGGATCAACAATGGCATGAAAATCATCAAGAATTGCCAATCGTCTTAAAATCTCGGGGGCATTGCGGCTTGAAGATGCTAACCCGATTTTTATATTTTTGTTTTTCAATTGACATAGGAGACTGCCAATCCCCGGTAAAAGATCTTCAGGCGTCAATTTGCTGATCAGCGTTTGATAATCGCTATTTTTCCGATGCATAAGCTCTTGTTTCTCCGCATTTGTATACCTAGTTTCCGCACCGCCAGAGATCAATATGCTTTCAAGTGACTCTTCTCTGCTGATTCCTTTTAGCCTTTCATTCATGTCTCTGTCAAAGGGGATATTGATTTGTTCTGCGATGTGCTTCCAAGCGAGAAAATGATATTCAGCAGTATCTGTTATCACTCCGTCTAAATCAAAAATGACCGCTTTCATATACTAATGCCCATCACAGCTTCATAAGGTTTGAGGCTAATACTCTTTAAGTCAGCCCGCTCCTGCGGATAGTTTGAAATCAGCACTTTCCAACGCTCATGAATCAGTTCTGGAGGCGCTTCGAACAGAGCCTTTTCTTCCGATAAATTCACAACGACAAGAAGCTTTTCCCCTTGATATTCTCGAAGGTAAGAAAAGACCTGCGGATCATTCTCCTGCAAAAGCTGATAATCGCCATATATCATAATCTTATATTGCTTTCGTAATTGAATGAGCTTCTGATAGTAAAAGAAAATCGAATCTTGATCTTTCAAGGACTCTTTCACATTGATATCTTGATAGCGGGAATTTACCGGTATCCACGGGTCTCCGGTTGTGAATCCCGCATGTTTTCCGGCATCCCACTGCATAGGTGTTCTCGCATGATCCCTTCCTTTTATCATCACGGCTTTGACAAACTCTTTTTCTGACATCGTTTTGTTTTCGACGACTAGTTCACGATATGCATTCTTTATTTCAAGATCATCATACATCTCCAGCGGCATATCGCTGTTGACCATGCCGATTTCTTCTCCCTGGTAAATAAACGGCGTTCCTTTCATGCCGTGCAAAACCGTTGCAAATGCCTTCGCACATTCCTTACGCAGTTTCCTGTCATTGCCCCAGCGGGAAATAACCCTCGGCTGGTCATGGTTCTCAAAATAAAGGGTATTCCAGCCGACATTCATTAACCCGGTCTGCCACCTTGTCATCGTCTTTTTTAAAGCAATCAAATCAAACGGCTTGATCTGCCATTTCCCATTTGGCGAGTTTTGTTCTGTATCAATATCCATATGTTCAAATGTAAAGATCATATTCAGCTCTTGCCTGCTTGCATCTGTGTACTTTTTCGCCTCTTCAATATCAGAGCCGTTTGCCTCTCCGACTGTCATGCAGTCGTAATGAGAAAGCACTTCCCTGTTCATCTCTTGAATAAACTCATGAAGACGTGGGCCGTTAGAGTGATAACAGCCGACAATATAGCTGCGGCTGTGATTCGTTTCGTAGTCCGGAAAATCGGTGTATTTAGAAATAGAGCCGATCACATCCATCCGCCAGCCGTCAACGCCTCTATCCATCCAGAATCTCATTACATCATAAACTTCCCGGCGAACGGCTTCGTTTTCCCAATTTAAATCAGGCTGTTTTTTCGAAAAGTAGTGCAAATAATACTGCCCTGTTCCTTCATCGTATGTCCACGCTGAGCCTGAAAAGATCGATCCCCAATTATTCGGCTCTGAGCCGTCCGGTTTAGGATCTTTCCAAAAATAATAATCCCGGTAAGGATTGTCCTTCGACTTGCGGCTTTCAGCAAACCAAGCATGCTCATCTGATGTGTGGTTCACGACCAAATCCATGACGATTTTCATTCCGCGTTTATGGACTTCATCAATCAGCTGAAACATATCTTCATTTGTCCCAAACTTTTCATACATGTTTTTGTAATCGCTGATATCATATCCGTTGTCATCCTGCGGGGAATCAAATACCGGGGAGAGCCAGATGACATCCGCTCCGAGATTTTTGATGTAATCCAGCTTTTGAATCACACCTTGCAAATCCCCGAATCCATCTCCATTGGCATCATAAAAACTGCGCGGGTAAATTTGATAAACGACAGCTTCTTTCCACCATTCACTCATTAGGCGTTCTCCTTTCACATCGTCCCTGTAGGACAACTGGTTCCTCATAAACGTTCATGTGCAGCGGCTCGCCTTTTACAAGCTCAAAAATAACGCGCTTTTCGTCAACCGTCACATTGATTAATCGATTTCGATAATTGATGTTGAATGAATATTCGTCCCATTCTTTCGGCAAAAACGGAGCAAATGACAGCGTCTCATTCGCGGTGCGCATGCCTGCAAAGCCATGAACGATTGCCAGCCAGCTACCCGTCATTGAAGTAATATGCAAGCCTTCTTCCGTATCATGATTGTAATTATCAAGATCAAGCCTTGCTGTGCGCTTATATAATTCGAGCGCTTTCTTTTCCAGCTTGAGTTCGGCTGCGAGAATCGCATGGACAGAGGGCGATAGGCTTGATTCATGAACAGTCATCGGCTCATAAAATTCAAAATTTCGCCGTTTTTCTTCCATTGTAAAACGGTCATTAAAAAGATAAATGCCTTGGAGAACATCTGCCTGCTTAATAAAATTGGAGCGGAGAATCTTGTCCCATGACCAATTCTGGTAAAGAGGCCGTTCCGCTGGATCTAATTCGTCAACTGCTTGCAGGTCTTTATCCAAGAACGTGTCATGCTGAACGAAAATTTGCAGTTCTTCACTATACGGATAGTACATGTGCTGGATGATTTCTCTCCAGACTTTCAATTCTTCTTCCTGTACATCCAGAAGGCGGCGTTTCTCCGCTGAGATACTTTCGAGACTTTGTAGAGTATACTCCAACGTCCAAGCCGCAATGACATTCGTATACCAATTGTTGTTAACGTTGTTTTCGTATTCATTCGGCCCTGTGACGCCATGGATCATATACTTATTTTTTCGTTTCGAGAAGTGAACACGGTCGGCCCAAAATCTGCTGACTGCCACAAGTACGTCTATCCCGTATTCTTCCATATAGTTACGGTCGCCTGTATAATTGATATAATTGTAGATCGCATAACAGATCGCGCCATTGCGGTGAATTTCTTCAAAGGTGATTTCCCATTCGTTGTGGCATTCATCACCGGTGAACGTCACCATCGGATAAAGTGCCCCCTTCATCCCCAATTTTGCCGCGTTTCGTTCGGCAGCCTCCAACTGATGATAGCGATACAAAAGCAGGTTTTTCGTCACCTCCGGCTCGGCTGTCGCCAAATACATCGGAACGGCGTACGCCTCAGTATCCCAATATGCGGCACCTCCATATTTCTCGCCAGTAAATCCTTTCGGCCCGATATTCAAACGGGCATCGCCCCCGTAATATGTCGAGAATAACTGAAAGATATTGTAGCGGATTCCTTGTTGAAGCTCCTCATCTCCTTTAATCTCAATGTCCGCTTTTGCCCATCTTTCCTTCCATCGATCAGTGTGCCTCCGTTTTGCATCTTCATAGCCGTTCTCTACCACATCCGCCAAAAGCTCCTTGGCTTTCGATAAAAGCTCTTCCTCACGAAAATCACGTGAAGTCGTGACAATCACAAACTTTTTCAATGATGCCTTCGTTTGATAACTGTAGCGATTCTCGACATACATTTCAGTCGTTTTAAAGCTTTCATGGACAAAACCCTCCGTCTCGTTTGCCATTGCGGCTAAAACCGTGAAGCGCGGTGTTCCAAATGGATTTTCGATTGTTTTTGCCGCTAAATGGCCGCTGTGAGAATCAGCACCTTTCGCTTCCTCCTGCCAAAACTGTTCTTCGTAGTTAGAATCTTCATTTGCCACATTTCCATCCAGGTAAGGAACAAGCGTAATGACAGCATCTCCCGTCAAGCACTCCGCTTCATAATGAATCGCACAGAGTTCTTTTACAGCAAGGCTAAGAAACCGCTCTGACCTGATTCTGACGGATTTATCTTGAATGCGGACAACAGCGCTTCGCCGCAGAATCCCCTCTTTCATATTGAGTTCTACCTCAAATGATTTGATTGGGTTTTGATGGAGATCGATTTTTTCACCGTCAACATATAAGCCTATGCCCATAAAGTTCATTGCATTGATCACTTTTCCGAAATATTCCGGATACCCGTTTTTCCACCAGCCGACTCGCGTTTTGTCGGGGAACCACACGCCTGCAATATATGTGCCTTGGTGACTGTCGCCTGAATAGCCTTCTTCAAAATTCCCTCTGACCCCCATATAGCCATTGGCAAGAGACGTCAGGCTTTCCAGCAGCCGTGTATGCTCCTTATTAAATGTATTTGTTTTGATTTTCCATTCATCAATCTCAAATAACCGCTGATTTATCATCATTTCCTCCCGAATGTAAGTTTCCATTATCACGGCGGATTTTGGTCAAATATCTAAATGCAAAAGAGATCATCAAAGTAACGCCACACGAATGGATCATCAATACAGTAATCAAATCAAAATGAACCATGCCGATAGCAGCTGCCGCAAATGCCGGCAGTGCTGATGCGCAAATCGCTATAGAGGCCGCTTCCTTGAATGATGCAATAGAGACCATGTTTGATATTTTTGTGATCCAGAGGCCTCCGGCAAGAACAAACGTTAACAAAAGCTGGATCATAGAAACCACCGTATATGCCAGCATCATGATCATCGGCTTATACTGTGCCAACCACAATGTATCGATCAAGACCTCTACATCATGGACGTTTGGTTTCTCGAGCTTAACGTCCATTTTCGCATAGCCAACAGAAAACCCCGTTTCGTTTTGATCGGTGATCACCAGTTGATCAGGTTGAAATATGATGGCGTTTTCAAATCCAGTTACTTTCAATCGCCCATTTTCACCGCTTGTCTCATATTCATGCTTCATATCGACTGCCATCACATTCTGCCCATCTTCAATCCTCTCAGAGCTCTTCCCGCCTGTTAGTTTTCCGTTCCTGATTTGAAAACCCTGCAATTGATCAGCAAATTGATCATTAACTCCTTGAATCGCTGACGGCATGAAAGATGCAACGCTGAAGCGATCCATTTTCACAAACGAAACCGCTAACGGCGTCATTAAGCAGGCCGTTAAAAACAGAAAGAGAAAAGAGAGCTGCAGCCAGCTGAAGGTATTCCCATAGCGGCAAACACCTGATGGGGATGCAGCCGCCTTCAGGCAGCGGATGATAAAGCTTTTATTCTCCAGATTCTTCATTGGCATTACCCCTTTGTTCCGCCGGCTGTCAAACCGGACACAAAGTTCTTTTGGAGAAAAAAGAATAGAACGCATATCGGCAGTGCGGCTAGTATGGCACCGGCTGCAAATAGAGCTACTTTTTGCTGCTGCGGATTAGAAATAAAGGATTGTAATCCTACAGCGATGGTCAGCCTTTCCGGTGAGCGAAGCAGAAATTTCGCCAGCAAATAGTCGCCGAACGGTGCCATAAACGCCCAAAGCGCTTGTACCGCGAGCATTGGCTTAACAAGCGGCAGAACAATTGAAGCGAAAATCCTCAGATGTCCCGCTCCGTCAATTCGCGCGGCTTCATCAATTTCTCTCGGCACAGTATCAAAATAACCTTTCATCAGCCACGTGTTCATCGGAATTCCGCCGCCGATATAGATCGCTGTTAAAAACCAGTATTGATCGAGTGCGCCTATTAGCATCGCCAAGACATAAAAAGCAGTCAGCGCCGCCATTGTCGGCACCATTTGAATGATTAAAAAGAATATCAGGCTCTTTTTTCTGCCTGCAAACCGATAGCGGCTGTACGAGTACCCGGCAAGTGTCACAATCGTAACCTGCAAAACCATGACCGATAGCGCGATGACAAGTGTATTGCTGTACCAATTGAGATAAAGCGTTTCGTCAAATAGCCGCTTAAAATGATCCAATGTCCAAGGACCCGAAAAATCGAGCTGAAAAGCCGCCGAATTCCCCACACGGAAGGCTGATGATGCCGTAATCAGCAACGGATATATAATGACAATACTTAAAAGCGTCAAAAATAAATACGTACAGATTTTATTAAGCATTCTGGCAGTGCTCGCGTTCACCTACATAACCTCCTCATTGCCAAAAGCATTTGATTTTTTGAAAGCAATCAGTGAAATTCCAATGACAATGAAAGAAATTAACAGTGTCACAGCCGCCGCAACGGAATATTGGGGTGATGTGCCTGTTGTCAGTTTATAAATCCACGAAATTAAGATATCGGTCGATCCGGCCCCGGCTCCCACACTGCCTGGCCCTCCCTCATTAAATAAATAGATGATCGAGAAATTATTGAAATTAAACGTATACTGAGTAATCATCACGGGTGCTGTGGCAAATAAAATCATCGGGAATGTAATATGCCGAAAACGCTGAATAAAAGTGGCCCCGTCAATCTTTGCCGCTTCATACAATTCACCTGGAATCGCCTGAAGCACTCCCGTTACCATGACATAAATATATGGAAAGCCAAGCCACGTCTGAATCATAATGAGGGCAGTCTTTGTCCAGAAAGGATCAGTCTTCCACGCGATCGCAGGCAGCTCAACAAACGGCAGGTGATTGAATAGTGGAATCACCTGTGCATTCACCGCTCCTATGCTGTCGTTAAACATGTTGGAAAAACTCATGATTGTAATAAACGCCGGAACAGCCCATGGAAATAAGAAAATCATTCGAAATATCCGCTTGCCTTTTATAAAATCCTGATTGACGAAAAGTGCCGTCACAATACCTAAAATGATTTGCAGCGTTGTTGCACAGATTGTCCAGATAACCGTCCAGCCCAGTACATTCACAAATGTTTCACGATAGGAGCCAAGGAAAAAAATATTTAAGAAATTTTTAAACCCGACCCAGTCAATCAGACGATTAGGCGGAATATGATAAAAATCATAGTTTGTTAATGCAACAAACAGAGTCACCAAAACCGGAAAAATAATCACAAACACCATCATGATATATGCCGGAAGTGTAAATAGATATGGAAACCCTTTATCGCCCGCATGACAGATCATATCCTTGGCTGTTGTATTGACTTCCAAACCCGCCGCTTTCATTGCGGCGGTCTTACGCGAATCATGAATATTAAAGATATAGAACATGAGGAAAATCATTGTCACGATCAATTGCAGCGTGCCTTCAATCAGCATAAACAGCGAGTGATCTTCACCGGGAACACTTCCCAATGTCATCAATCCGGTTAGCGCCTGTATACCGAAAACGCATAATTCAAAAGCAAACAAGCCTGTGATGGCAAGAAATAAGAGCCCCTTTGACAATTGCTGATTCGCAATCTGCCCAAGTCCTGGAATGATCGATAAAAGCCCTGCCTTTCGTTTTTGCTTTGCAAGTGTGTGATGTTTATTCATTTTTTTCCGCCCTCTATTCTTCCGGACGCTATCCCGCCGTTTTATTTCACATACTTTTCTTTAATATTTTCCTTTATGACGTTTACAGCATCATTCGCTGATGTTTGTGTCGATTTTTTTCCTGAAGCTGCATCAAAAATTAAACTTTCCGCTCCTGTCCATACTTCAGCCATTTCCGGAATATTTGGAGTCGGCGTTGCTGTTTCATATTGTTTAATCACAGCTGACGTCAGTTCATTCTTTTGCTCATCGGCTTTCTTCCTTGCAGCCGTGTTGGCCGGAACTTCGTTTGTATCCTCATAAAAACCGTAAGCATTGGCATCATTTGCAGCATACTCAAGCCATTTTTCAGCCAGCTCGGGCTCTTTTGTATATTTTGAAGCTACCCAGGCCTTCCCGCCCGCAAAAGGGGCATATTCTTCTCCATTGGGCAATGTCGGAATGGGAGCCGCTCCGTAGTTCAATTTAGCCTCTTTATAGTTGGCAGCTGACCAAGGACCGCCAATGATCGCAGCCGCTTTGCCTTCTAAAAACATCTGCTGAATAAAGTCGTCTGCGCTTGTATTGTCTTGCATTCCTTTCGGCCAATATGTCTCAAACCATTTCTCCGCATATTTCACCGCTTCTACAGCCCCTTTATTGTTCAGGCCGATGTCCCCGGAATCTGTGCCGTTTTTTCCAAACACATATCCGCCGTATCCAGCCAATAAGCCGTACGACATATAAAAGTCAGTCCATTTTGCTAAAAATCCGGTTGATTTTCCTTTTTCCGAAGCAAACGCGAATCGAGGATCTTCCGTTAACTTTTCAAGGTCTTTAAATGTTTTTGGCGCTGTTTTTAAAAGATCTTTGTTGTAATACAAAATAAGTGTCTCAATGACTAGCGGCATTCCGTACACTTTGCCGTCAACTGTCACCTGCTGCATTTCTTTATCACCAAAGCTTTTTGTGTTAGATGGCTTAATATCAAGTAAATGTCCTTGTTGTCCCAAACCGCCGATCCGGTCATATGCAGCAAGCATAACATCAGGCGCATTACCCGCCGGGCCATCAAGAGGAAGCGCTTCTAACTGTTCGAACATTTGCTTTTCAACAATTTTTACTGTGACATCATTTTCTTTTTCGAACTTTGTTTTTATGCTTTCAATGTATTCTTTATACGTTTCTTCGACAGACACAGTCAGCACCTTTTTGCCATCAGAGCTTGCTGGATTTTTTGAACTTGAGCAGGCGGCAAGGCCGATTGCCAGGAATGATGCCGCCAATATGGCGAACCCCTTTTTTAAAAGAACCATCTCTTTTCCCCCTTCTATTTACGAATCTATAACAATTGTATTGTCCTATAGAAAGCGGTTACAACAACTTTCGATTTGTTACCGATAACAGAATGTTATACAGGGGCGGCAGCACTCAAAATCAAAAATTCTCCCGGCTGAACGGCAATGACATCGTGATGCTGTAGCGGCTGCTCTGTCCATGCATCACAGATTTTCTTATTCCTTTCAATATTCAACTCTCGTAAACTGACATATTGAACCGCATTCCCTTGATTAAAGAAATAAATCACTATTTTTTCATCAAGAGTCCGTGAAAAGCTAATAAAATCGTTTTGGTCATCCAGCAGATTCCACTCAAGATGTCCTTCAGTCAATAAAGTGCTTTCCTGCTTGCGTAAAGCAATTAACCGTTTCATAAATTGCAGCATGTCTTGGTTTTGCTTCTCCTTTTCCCAAACCATACATTTCCGGCATAATGGATCATTTTCGCCGTCCAGCCCGATTTCCGTTCCGTAATAAATGCATGGTGAGCCTGTCTGGGCAAACATAAAGGCCAGCAACGCGCGTGCTTTCTTCTCATCATTGCGGCATCTGGTCAAAAGGCGCTTTGTATCATGGCTATCCAGTAAATTAAACATCACCTCATTGGCCTGCTTCATTCCATTCATCAAATGTGCATTGACACGGTAGGCCATACGTGAGGCTGGGATCGTCCGGTCAGCAAAATATTCAATCATAGGCTCTGTAAAAGGGTAATTCATCGCCGCATGAAATTCATCCCCTCTAAGCCAGGGTTCGGCAGAATGCCAGATCTCACCTAAAATATAAACGTCAGGCTTTTCAGTAGATACAGCCTGCCTAAATGTCTTCCAAAACACGTGATCCACTTCATTTGCGACATCCAAACGCCAGCCGTCAATGTCAAATTCGCGAATCCAGTACAAAGCAATATCAAGCAAATATTTCTGCACTTCGGGATTAGCCGTGTTTAGCTTCGGCATATCAGCTGTAAAAGCAAACCTGTCATAATTGTCGCCTATGACGGGAAAAGAGTGAATATGGAACCAGTCTTTATAGCGGGATCGAGCTCCGTTTTTGACGACATCCTGCCATTGCGGAGACGCGCTTCCTATATGGTTAAAAACCGCATCTAGCATAATTCTCATCCCCCGCTGATGAAGCTGGCTGACCAATGTACGAAAAATCTCCGGATCCCCGAAATGCGGATCAATAGAAAAGTAATCCAGCGTGTCGTATTTATGATTAGAAGGCGCGGAAAAGATCGGCGTCAGATAAATGCCGTTCACCCCTAAATCCTCTAAATAATCAAGCTTGTCAACAATCCCTTGCAAATCTCCTCCAAAAAAATCATTGACGCCCGGGTCCTTGCTCCCCCACGGCAATGAATTCTTCGGTGACAAGTCTTCTCTTCCAATTGCAAAACGCTCCGGAAAAATTTGATACCAAACCGTTGACTTGACCCATTCAGGCGCTTGAAATGTATCAGCCTCGTGAACAAACGGAAATTTAAAGTAATAATGAATCGTTCCCAGTGTTTTTTCGTTATAAGGGCATACACCCGAACTTCCGAAAAAGATGTCTTCATGATCGTCTGTTACAACAAACGCATATTGTAAACGCCTAAATGGCGGCACCACTTCAGCAAACCAATAGTCATGCATTTCTGTTGCAGCAATTTTTCTCATCGGCTGCTCGTTTGCCGACCATTTGCCGTCGTTGTACTCATAGGGATCACCCCAAATGAATCGAATGTGATCTGCATTACCTTTTTTCGTCCGAATCTTGATATGCACAGTCCGCCCATCATAAGAATAAGCATCTGTGCTGAATGGCTGGTGGTGAATCGCTGCATATTCCATCATGTTTCCCCCTTTGATTTCCGTTTTATTGAAGCCGGCTCATAGTTTGAAAGTATCATGATGAAATTGTGGGAACAATCCTTTTCACCCTGTTACCGATAACAGAATACGGCGCTTACAGCGTTGATTCTCGTACAATTAACTCTGGTTCAAAAAATAGACTTCCTTGTGCAGCACCGTCTTCATTCATTTTTTTCAGCAACATTTTCGCACAGGCTTCCCCCATTTCAACAACAGGCTGTCTGACCGTAGTCAAGCGCGGCGAGGAGATGCGATCAAGAAACACACCGTCATTCCCGGTAACCGCAACGTCTTCTGGAATTCGCTTTCCAAGGGATTGCGCCGCACGAATGACGCCGAGCGCGATTCGATCAGATGCGCAGACAAATGCGGCCTGATTGTCCATGGATTTCAGCAGTTCTCTTGCAAGGCCTTCACTTTTCTTAGAACTGTTGTCGATCCGAAACATATTCGATTTTTTAAAGCTTTTATTCATCGCCCGTATATACCCCTGTTCTCTTGCACGTTCGAAAGGCTCATCTAAATCAATGCCAAAAAAGACAACTTTCCGCTCCCCCAGCCCCATAACATGGCGGGTTGCCATAAAAGTGCCTTTCTCGTTATTCACATCGATAAAGTCATAGCCCATTTCATTTTGCCCGAATACGACGAGCGGCTTCTCAAACGCTTTTATTACACCTTCAAAATCGTTCTTTCTCAAGCCGGTGGCAATAATGCCGTCACATTGGCCAATATTAAGAGAATTTCTTGTTACAAGCTGGAGAGCATAGTGATTGCGATCCAGCTCCCTGCTGATTCCTGTCAGCAGGTTCATGTAATATGGTTCTGTCGTATCCATTTCCTCAAGTATCAATAGTTTCACAACCTGTGTTCTGTTTTGCACGAGCGCTCTCGCCGCATAATTAGGGATGTAATTCAGCTCTTTCATCGCAGAATGAACAAGCTTTTTCAATTCATCTGTCACCGTCTCAGGGTGATTGATCACTCGTGATACCGTCATTTTCGAAACATTTGCTTTTTTTGCCACATCTGACAATGTTGCCATTTTCATCCCCTCCTTATCTGTGCTTATTATCCAAACTAGTGATAAAGTCCTCTATTACTGTTAAATATACGATGCAGGCAAAAGAGAAATAAAAAAGAGATTTCCTTTAAGGAAACCTCACTTTGTTAAAAACACTCGATATTTCATGGATCATACGCTAGGTGGCAGACTCATTCTCTCCGCTTCCATGAGAAAGTCTCTTTTTTAAATTTCTGTCCACTTTTTTTCTAAAATCGGATAAGAATAATTTTGCATTTGCTCAATTAACTCCTCCGGCCGTGACGAGCTGTGAATCAGTTTTAGGTGCGATTCGTTAGAAAACCCTTCTTGAATGCTGTATTTCACCATTTTCATCATTGGTTCAAAATATCCGTTTACATTGTACAGTCCGATTGGCTTTTGGTGGATACCGATCTGTGCCCAGCACAGCACTTCAAATAATTCTTCATATGTACCGAAGCCGCCCGGCATCGAGATAAAGCCGTCCGCCAGCTCGCTCATTTTAGCCTTTCGTTCATGCATCCCGTTTACTTCAATCAGCTCAGTCAGGTTTTGATGGACAACCTCCCCGCTGAACAAACCGCTCGGCATGACCCCGATTGCAGTTCCGCCGTTTTCCATAATCGCGTCAGCAATCGTGCCCATCAAGCCTACGCGGGAGCCCCCATAGACAAGGCCGATTCCCTGCTCAGCCATATACACGCCAAGCTCTGCCGCTTTTCTTTTATACGCTTCATTTCCCCCAGGGTTTGATCCCGCAAATACACAAATGGTTTTCATCTTGTCATCTCCGCATCTATATATCGTGTTAAATATTCAAAAACACACTATATATTGTCCCATCTTCATGTGATAATATCAATATGAAATACATAAAGAATGCAGGAGTGATGAGGTTGCAGCTGGCTGATGCAGAAAAATGGATGAAAGAGTTTTACGAAAAAAGAGGCTGGACAGAATACGGACCTTTTATTCGCGTCGGCTTTTTAATGGAGGAAGCCGGAGAACTGGCACGGGCTGTCAGGGCGTATGAAATCGGCAGAGACCGGCCGGATGAGAAAGAATCGTCACGCGCTGAGCAAAAACAAGAATTGATTGAAGAAATGGGAGATGTCATCGGAAATATCGCCATTCTTGCTGATATGTATGGTGTCTCTTTAGAAGACGTCATGAAGGCCCACCAAGAAAAACTGACAAAACGATTTGAGCATGCATAAAAAAGCGGCCGCGATGGCCGCTTTTTTTAACCTGTGATTTCATCATGGTGATCAAAGAAATGCTGCTTTCCTATTTTGTGAAAAAGGCCTGTTTTATGCAGCAGCTCCTTCGGCTGCGATTGCAATCCTACAATCATCAGCTTTCCATTGTGGCGTTTAATTCGATTCATAATGTTCCCAAGCACCGCTTCAGCTGACGTATCCATATAGTGCACCTTATTCATAAGCAGAATGAGGGTTTTCGGTTTTTTCTGTACATGCTCCAGCAATGACGATTCAAGGGAATCAATTGACCCGAAAAACAGCGGCCCTTCTATGGCATACATGCTGACAGATGGATCTTCTCTCTTCGCCAGAACAGGATGCGATTCCTGATTGTGGATGCGGGTCGCTTCGCTCATTCTTCTGATAAAGAACACAAATGCGAGCAGCAATCCGGTTGCCACACCGATGATTAAGTCAAACAGAACCGTAAGGGCGAAGGTCGCCGCCAAAATAAAGGAATCAGCGTTTTTCAGTCTCAGCATGTTTGCGACTTCCTTGCGCTCACTCATATTCCATGCGACCACCATGAGAATCGGTGCCATACTGGCGAGCGGCACATGGGACGCATAAGGCGCAAATACAAGCAGGACAAGGAGAACGACTACGCCGTGAACGACGCCGGAAACTGGGGAAACCGCTCCGTTTTTTATATTGGTCGCCGTTCTCGCAATCGCTCCTGTAGCCGGGATTCCGCCAAACAGGGGCGCTGCCATATTCGCAATCCCCTGGCCGACAAGCTCCTTGTTGCTGTCATGCTTTGAGCCCTTCATGTTATCAGCGACCATTGCGGACAAAATCGACTCAAGTCCTCCAAGAAGCGCGATGACAAGCGCAGCCGGAAACAGCATAACCATTTTATCCAAAGTAAGCTCAGGAAACTGAAATTCAGGCAAATGGCGGGGGATTTCACCATAAGTTGACCCGATCGTTGCCATGCGGTCAGGGAAAAAGACAACCGCGACCACTGTGGAAATAAGAAGCGCCAACAAAGCGCCCGGCACTTTAGGCATCACCTTGGCGGATACAAGCAAAATGACGAGCCCGATCACAGCTGTCAAAATGGCATACACGTTAAAGGTGCCGAGCTGCTGCACAATTTCAAACATGTTGTGGTGAAAGTTCTCATGTTTTTCAACATTTCTCAATCCGAGAAAATTAGCGATTTGTTCCGTAAAGATTAACACGGCAATTCCTGCTGTAAAACCGACGATAACGGGTTTAGGCACAAATTTCATTATTTTTCCGAGCTTAAACAGCCCAAACAGCACCAGCATTACCCCTGCCATAAACCCCGCAATCAGCAGATTCTCTAATCCGTACTGCATGATAATGCCGAACAGTATCGGGACAAAGGCGCCTGTCGGACCGCCAATTTGATATTTAGATCCTCCGAACAAAGAGATACAAATCCCCGCTATAACAACAGTGTACAGCCCGTATTCGGGCTCGACTCCCGAGGCAATGGCAAACGCCATTCCTAAAGGAATTGCCACGACACCTACTACGATACCTGCAATTAAGTCTTTCTGAAATTTCTGTAAATTGTATCCCTTGAATCTCCCTGAGAATCGCATATTTTGTTATAACCTCCCTTATGAGTGATTGTTTATTAGCTCAGTTTCATAACCGTTAATGACCACATCAAGTTTTCCTGTTTCAGGGTGAATGACAAGCCCGTGAACCGGCACCTTTTTCGGAAGCAGCGGATGATTCTTAATCATGTTCACACTGTGGGAAACGCTTTCTTCCACGCTGTGAAAACCAGTCAGCCACGTTTTCAAATCGAGTCCGGCACTCGTCAGCAAATTCAGGCAGCTATCCTCCACCCCGCGTTCCTTTGCTTTCTCAAGAATCGAGGACGCATTTAGCCCTGACATTCCGCATTCATGATGGCCGACAATGCATACCTCTTCAGCCTGCAATTCATAAATCGCGACCAGTATGCTTCGCATCACGCTTCCAAATGGGTGAGAAACGATGGCTCCCGCGTTTTTTACAATTTTAGCATCACCGTTTCTAAGCCCCATTGCTTGCGGAAGAAGTTCTGTAAGCCTTGTATCCATACAGGTGACAATGACGAGCTTTTTTGAAGGAAACTTTGTCGTTTTGTACGGTTCATACTTCTTCTCTCTGACAAACCGCTGATTGTGTTCCAAAATTGATGTTAAAGAAACCATTTGATTCATCTCCCATCCATATGATTTTGCAAGCCTTCTTACCCAGCTTACAGTAAGGAATTATAGCATAGGAATAAGCCAAGAAAAGGATTTCAAAAAAAGACACTATAATTGGACTGTAGAATCAAAACATAAACATTTATATCTTTCAAAGATAATAAAATTTATATTTAATGAATCCTATAATCCGGCTGCTGCTCGCATATTGATGATTTGTCTGACAAAAAATATGGGTGAATTCTGATAATTAAAAAACTTTTTTAAGCAGATTTAGCTGTTCGATCTCCATTTTAAGTTCAAAAGAACCAGAAAATAAAAAGAACGCAGCTATATTTTTAACATCTATTTATTTCCGATATAATGAAATAGACAATAGCCATAAAGGGGGAGCCTTGTTGAAACCATTTGTATTTATCACAAAACCGATTCCTGAAGAGATTGAAGCATTCATCGGTGAACATTGCCGTTATGAAGTATGGCAGGAGGATACGCTTCCGAGTGACGTGCTATTTGAAAAATTAAAAGATGCGGAAGGGCTTTTAACGTCAGGGACTTCCGGTCCGTCAATCAATCGTGAGTTGCTGGAACACGCGCCTAAGCTCAAAGTGGTCAGCAACCAATCAGTAGGCTACGATAACTTCGATATAGAAGCAATGAAAGAAAGAGGAGTCGTCGGGACTCATACACCTTATACACTGGATGACACAGTTGCAGATCTGGCTTTTTCACTGATTCTGTCTTCCGCCAGACGTGTTGCCGAACTGGACCGTTTTGTCAGAGCAGGAAAATGGGGAACCGTGGAAGAGGAAGCGCTTTTCGGAATTGATGTTCATCATCAAACGTTAGGCATTATCGGCATGGGCAGAATTGGAGAACAAGCAGCGAGACGCGCCAAATTTGGTTTTGATATGGAAGTGCTTTATCATAACCGACATCGCAAACAAGAAACAGAAGACAGCATCGGCGTTAAGTATGCAGAGCTTGATACAATGCTTGAGCAATCTGATTTTATTCTTCTCATTACGCCGCTGACTGATGAAACCTATCACATGATAGGAGAACGTGAATTTAAGTTAATGAAGGATTCAGCAATTTTCGTCAATATTTCCCGGGGAAAGACAGTCGATGAAAAAGCACTGGTTCGCGCTCTTCAGGAAGGCTGGATCAGGGGAGCCGGCTTAGATGTATACGAAAAAGAGCCAGTCACCCGAGATAATCCGCTTCTGCAGCTGGATAATGTCACGCTGCTTCCTCATATCGGTTCAGCAACAGCTAAAGTGCGCTTCAACATGTGCAAACAGGCCGCCGAAAATATGATTGCAGCCATTCAAGGACAAACACCGAAAAATCTCACAAGAGAATTTCAATAAATCAAAAATCCGGTCTGATAACAGACCGGATTTCTATTACATACGCTGAAGAACAGCACGCTTATAAATATGGCGGGTGACGATATAATAAACAGCCTGGAATACAAAATAAATGAAGATGACAATTACGGCCTCAAGAAATAAATTGGAATTCAGCATATTACTTAACGCTGCATACGCAAAGCCGGCGTGAATCGTACCTGCGATAAATGGGATGAAGAATAAAAATCCTATTTGCTTTCCAAGGATCGAGTGAATCTCTTTGTCCGTAACCCCTATCCTTTTTAGCGCTAACACCTGCACTCTCGTATCTTCTATTTCCGTAAACATCCGCAAATACAGCATGCTTCCTTGCACGATAAAAAACAGCACGCTGACAAACAGACCAATAAACAGCATTAATGCAACTCCCTGCTTCACAATTTGATAACTAGGAGCACGTGTTTGAAAATCAGATGTATGTTCTTTCGGCACCATGTTTTCAAGCTTTTCAGAGACATCCACCGTCTCCTGCCAATGCTCAAGCTCATAACCTACCATTCTCATCTGTTCCTTCAGCGGCACATCCTGTGACAGACTGTCAAAGCTCTTTTCGCTGACAACCAATAAACGGCTGACTCCATCGACAGACATCAATATCCCTTTGTTTTGCTGCTTTTTCATGACGTAGGAAAGAGTTTTTCCTGACTTCATATGAAATGCTGCTGTTTCCCCTTCTCCAAATGTGTCTTTCACCATCATTTGAAAAGAAACATTAATAAATGCTTCATTTTCTTGTAAATGAATAACTGGGAACCCTTTTTCCTTTGCGACTTGATTATAGACTTTTTCTGAAATCAGCAAAGCTTCCGCTTCCATCTTCTTATTTCCATACGGCAAGTCTGACTGAAAAGTGACAGGAATCCCTGTGGCATCCACCTTATACTTGATAACAGCATGAGCTTTTTTCAATGTATTCTCAGCCGTCTCAGGCTTCATGACCTGAAAGCGGGAAGCATCCTTTTCCACCCAGGAAACAGACTGAGGAATGCTTTGCTCCTCCTGCCTTTGTAAATCGGAATAAAACATATAGATGACACCTGTAGCTGTTAATATGACCGCTGTAATGACAGAGGTTAAAAACAGCATGCGTGCATGATCCTTCAGCCTGAATATCATGTTGGAACGCACAATGATATTTGTGCCTTTGTAGAAGCTGTGTTTCTTTCGGTACAGCATGCGGAAAAACGCCACACTGCTTTGTGTAAAAAAGAAATACGTGCCAATTAACACTAAAATCAAAATTGGAAATACCCGAAACATCATGTCAATTGCATTGGCTGTTGCAGATAGATAATAACCGCTGCCAAGACATAGCAAAGACAATACAGTGAGCCATTTCGAATAAACCGGCAAGCTTTTCGGCTTTTTGGCCGATTTAATCAGTTCAATGATTTCCAGCTTCCGAATCCGTCCCAGTGATAAAATGAGCAGCGTCTGAAACAGGATGAGAAAGCCGGCAATTGTCATCACAAACGCTTTCGGCACAATGGCAAACGAAATCGGCACCTTCACGCTGAGCATCCATGTCATGATCATAAAAAACAGTTTTGAAAATAACAGGCCTGCTCCAATGCCGGCCGCAATCGCCGCAAGAGAAATAAGTGACTGCTCATAATAAATCATCTTGCGAAGCTGCTGCTTTGATGTGCCAAACAGTGTCAGCAGCCCAAACTCTTTCTTTCTTGCCTGCAAAAACGCTGAATTGGAATATGTGATGAAAAATATACAAAACACAATGATGACGACAAGAGCTGCGCTCAAGCATGTTTTGACAAGGCTTCCGCCATATATATTGTCTTCATTGACATCAGGATGAAAAATAAATGATGTGAAGACAAAAAACACCGAAACGGCAAACACACAGCTTAAAAAGTAGGCCACATACCGTTGCAGATTCCCAAGAATGTTTTTACGGGCGATAGTTCTCAAATTCATGAAAATCGCCTCCCAACACACTCAAGGTATCCAATATACTTTGATAAAACACCTGCCTGTTTGTTCCTCTGTGAATCTCTGAAAAGAAACGTCCGTCTTTAATAAAAACAATTCGTTTACAGAAACTTGCTGCTGTGGCATCATGCGTAACCAACAGAATCGTCGCTTCCTTTTCCTCATTCAACTGAGCTAGTGTGTTCATCACTTGCTTTGCCGATTTTGAGTCGAGGTTTCCTGTCGGTTCATCGGCAAGAATGAGCGCTGGATTGTGAATAATCGCTCTGGCACAGGCTGCCCGCTGCTGCTGTCCGCCCGACACCTCATATGTGCGGTGATCGAGAATATGCTTGATTTGCAGCGTATCCGCCAGTTCATCCAATCGGGCTTCCATTTCTCTCAGCTTTACCTTATCCAATGCGAGCGGCAAGAGAATATTTTCACGAATCGTCAGCGTATCAAGCAGATTAAAATCCTGAAAGACGAAGCCGAGTTCTCTTCTGCGAAACAAAGCCAGCTCTTGGTCCTTTAACGTTTTCGGCTGAATGCCGTTGATCATCATCTCGCCCTGGGTCGGCTTATCAATGGTAGCCAGCAAATTCAAAAGCGTGGTTTTTCCGCTTCCCGACGGCCCCATAATCCCGACAAATTCTCCTTTTGACACACTGAGATCAAAGGCGCTGAGCGCTTGGTATGATATTGTTCCTTTATTTGAATAGTACGTTTTCGATAGGTTCGTTGTTTGCAACACGTTCATGTTCTGCTCCTCCTTTTTCTTTATTATAAAAAGGAAGTCAGCATCCTCCCATCGAACTTTCTTGCAATTCCGCTCCCCAACCTTACAATGCTGTCACATTCACGAGGGTGTCACTTGAAAACACGATGGTCATCACAGTGCCAGCCCCTTCTTTTGATTCCGCATACAGCTTATGGCCGAGACGGCTGCACACCTGTTTTGCCAAATAAAGGCCCATTCCAGTTGCCTCTTTCATGGTTCGTCCGTTTTCTCCGGTAAAAAACGCGTCAAAAATCCGCGGCAGATCCTGCGGCGGTATGCCGATTCCTTCGTCGGCAACCGACAATCGCGTCTCATGTCCCTGCGTTTCAATCCGGATTGTAATAGGGTCTCCCACACCTTGCTTGGAATATTTTAAGGCGTTGAAAAGGATTTGCTCAACAACAAAGGAAAGCCACTTTTGATCACTGGAAATCTGAACGGCATTTGGCGGCACATGTAATGTTGGAAAAAGGCGCCGCTTGATAAACTGACGTTTTTCCTGATTGATCAGTGAACGAACCATTTCTGCCAAATCAAAGGTTTGCGGTTTTACATCAAATGCAAATTCCTCCAGCCGAGCCGTTTGCAGCATCATATCAAGACCGTGGCGAAATCTCTCATTCTCATCCTCTAGCTCCTCTAAAAACGTCGGAAAAGAGGATGAGGTTCCGTTTTTTCCTTCCTGAATCATTAAGGATATGACGGATACCGGTGTTTTCATATGGTGGACCCATTGGTTGGTGAAGGTATAATGCTGTTTTTGCTGATTGATATATTGTGAGAGCCTGCTTTCGTATTGCTGCCCGAGTGCGTTGATCATTTTCGTCCAAAGCGCTTGCTCTCCTGTTCTTGGCTTTCGGGCTTTCAAAGACTGTCCGATGTCATTCGAAGAAGAGGCTTGTTCTGCAAGCTTTTTAACATATGTAAGAAAGGAAAATTGCCGAACATAATCAATAGCAAAACCTGCGGCTAAAAGAGTACCGGGCAAAATCCAGATGTACATCATATTTTCTTTGGAAGGTTCTGCGCCGCTCTCTACAATGCTTAAATACGCAATCAGCATGGCGGACCCTATCCCTAATAATGAAAATAGAATAATGGCTAAGCGGTCGGTGAGATAAGTCTTTAACACTCCGCTTCATCCTTCCGATTGACTTGAAATTGATAGCCTTGTCCTCTGATTGTGGAAATGCAATCTTTCAGTCCTGCATTCTCCAGTTTTCTCCGCAGCCGGTTGACATTGACCGTTAACGTATTGTCATCGACAAAATCAACGTCATCCCATAACGCCTCCAATAGTTCATCACGAGAGACAATTTTTTTATGCTCCCTCACAAAAATCGAGAGAAGCTGGAATTCTTTTTGGGAAAACAAAATCCGGACGCTGTTCCACTCCGCTTCATGTTGATCAGGATAAATCGATAGCCCGCCAAGCTCCACTATTCTTGATTCCTGCGGCAAAGAGGGCGAGTATTCACCATATGTGCGGCGCAGGACGCTTTTGATTTTGGCCATCACTACCTCTAGATGGAATGGCTTTGTGATATAATCATCGCCGCCATTTTCAATCGCCATTACCTGATTCAGCTCATCGGTCCGTGCCGATATAAAGATAATCGGCGCATTGGAAATGGTACGGATTTGCCTGCACCAATAAAACCCGTCAAAAAAAGGCAGGTTGATATCAAGCAGCACAAGATCAGGCTTCATTTCTGCAAATTCCAATTTTATATCATTCAGCTGTACAGCAATTTTCACTTCATATCCGTATTTTTGAAGATGACCGCCTAGCAAAGAAGCAATCCGCTCATCATCTTCCACAAGCAAAATCCGATACACGTTGATCCCCCTTATATGTACATCACGATGATTTTTCTAGAAGATTCCAAAATTATTATAGCATGTGCGGAATAGTAAATCGGTCTTTTTCTTTTCGTTATGATAGAATGATAAAGGTAAAAATTTCATAATAGGCAGGTGTCGTGATGAAGAAAATCATGCTGTTTCTGGCAATTACGTCAATTCTTTCAGCATGTCAGCCCAACTATACCGGGAAATACATAGAAATTGGGGATACACTAACTGACTATACCAAAGAGTGCTTTAAAGAGAATGAAATTCCTTATAAATATGAAAAGGGAAAACTGTATATCCCAGAAGACGCATTTGATACAGCAATCTACACTTGTTCATAAGAAAAAGCTTGCAGATAACCTGCAAGCTTTTCACGTTACAAAAAATGAGTATTTAATTTCTCTTCAAATTCTGAAGGGCCAATGTCACTTTTTTGAATGTCACTGCCGTTTTCATGAATCGTAAAATGGCGCTCTGACATGACCATCCTTCCGCTCGGTGTCAGCTTTGAGGCAAGCGGGGATTTGTTAAAAGGAGATTTTTCATGAGAGTGAATGATGTCCTTCATGTTATCTAAATCACCGAGATCACTCTCTTCAAGAGTAAAGGCGTACCCGATTTGCCAGCCTTCTCCCTTGTCCATCAGAAGAACATGGCTGCCCTTTTCTGTCTCTTCTTTTTTGATTCGGAATGACCCGACTGGTGACTGTACCGTTTCTCCGGAAAGCGGTATCGGCTGGAGCGCCAGGTTGATGCCGAAGCCGATATCAACGAGGTAATCGCCATTTTCCGCAGACAGCCATACAGCAGCATGCGTCCCTTCTAGTGCCCATCCCTCTTGATCGCCTGCATAAACCGTTCCTCGAATGAGCTTCACATGAAACCCAGCCTCACGCAAGACAAAATAAAGAAAACCATTTAAATCGTAGCATAGGCCGCCGTGCTGATCTTTGAGCAGACGTCGCCATAGCTCTTCTTTTGTGATCTTATAATTCTCTTTTGCAAGTACGGCACGGTTTTCGAATGGAAAACGGTATGCCATTGCTTTGAGAAAAAGGGGAAGATCGCCGAAGCTGACATGATCTTTCTCCCAGCCAATTTTCTGAAAGCAGTCTTTTAGAAAGTCACTCATTTTTATCACCTAAACTTCTTCTTGAACGTAAGCAGCCAGCTTCTCCAGCGCCTCTTGTTCATCTTCTCCCTGGGCAATCAAGGTAACCTCAGTGCCTGTGCTTACCGCAAGGCTCATCAGCCCCATGATGCTTTTGGCGTTTACTTTTTTCCCATCCTTCTCAAGAAACACATCTGACGTAAACCGGTTTGCTTCTTGTACAAACAAAGCAGCAGGACGTGCTTGCAGTCCTGTCTTTAATCGAACTTCCACTTTCTGTTGAACCATAAAATCTCCCCTTTTCTTTACGGTTATTTTAAAGTGACGGTTTGCCCTGTCCGCAGCTGTTCTGCGATTTCGTCAAGTTTTCTCAGCCTGTGATTGATCCCTGATTTGCTGATTTTCCCGCTTGCTACCATTTCCCCCAGCTCTTTCAGCGTCACTTCCTGATAATCAATCCGCAGCTGCGCAATTTCCCGAAGTTTTTCAGGCAGCGCCTCCAGGCCGATTCTTTCATCGATGTATTTAATATTTTCCACCTGTCTCAGCGATGCGCCGATTGTTTTGTTTAAGTTGGCTGTTTCACAATTGACGAGGCGGTTGACCGAATTTCTCATGTCCCGGACGATTCTGACATCCTCAAATCGCAGAAGCGAATTGTGAGCGCCAATTACGTTCAGAAACTCTGTAATCTTTTCAGCCTCTTTTAAATAGGTAATGTAGCCTTTTTTCCGTTCAAGCGTTTTGCTGTTTAACTGAAACTCATTTAACAGGTCACATAATGAATCGTTATGCTCCTTATAAAGAGAGAAGATTTCTAAATGATACGAGGAGGTTTCCGGGTTATTGACCGAACCTCCTGCCAAAAATGCTCCTCTCATATAAGAACGCTTGCAGCATCTCTTTTTGACCAGCTCTTTCGAAATACTTCGTTCAAACACAAAATTCTCCCCGAGTATTTTTAAATCCTCTAAGATCGCTTTTGCATTTTCTGAAAAACGCACAATATAGACGTTATTCTTTTTCAGCCGCATTTTCTTTCTGACCAGCAGCTCGACCGACACATCATATTGTTTTTTCAGCAATGTATAGATGCGGCGGGCAATCGCCGCGTTTTCGGTTTGAACATCGAGTACGAGATGGCGGTTTGTAAATGATAAAGCTCCATTCATCCGAATGAGTGCAGACAGCTCGGCATTAATGCAGCAGTCCTTCACTTCCAGATTCGTTAATTCTTTTTTTGTTTCTGATGCAAATGACATATAGCCACCTCATTTCAAGGCTTCATTCTTTCAGTAAATCAACAAGAAGAGAGGCCACTTTATGTGTATCGTGACGTATTACGTCATTTTTATACGTTACAATTTGATCTCTGATGACTTCAAGCCCCATCGCTTTCAGCTCTTCGATATCAAAATCAACAGGACGCGCCGATTCCATTTCGTACTTACGTTTTATTTCGTCGGGAATGTCTTCACTGTTCACTAATATCGTATCAATAAAACCGCAGCCCATATGCTGATTGAGGGCTTTCACATGATCAGCAGCGGTGTAATGGAGCGTTTCGCCGGGCTGAGTCATCACGTTGCAAATGTATACTTTTTTCGCCGGCGCCTTTATCACTTCTTCCCCGATTTTTGGGACGAGCAAATTGGGAAGAATGCTTGTATAGAGGCTTCCCGGGCCGATAATAATCAAATCCGCTTCCCTGATCACGTCTATTGTTTCCGGCAGCGGATCAATCTGTTCAGGCGTGAGAAAAACACGCTTAATGCGCTGTCCGTATTCTGGGATCGTTGACTCGCCTGAGACCACGCGGCCGTCTTCCATCTCAGCATGCAAAACAACACTGGCATTGGCAGCCGGCAAAACCTTTCCTCTTACATTCAGCACCTTGCTCATTTCAGTGACAGCGTGAAAAAAATCACCGGTTATATTTGTCATCGCTGCCAAAATCAAATTCCCGAGAGAATGGCCTGTTAAGTCATTCCCTTTATTGAAGCGGTGCTGAAAAAGATCTTCAACAAGCGGCTCCACATCGGATAAAGCGGCAAGCACATTTCTGATGTCTCCGGGAGGCGGAATTTTCAGTTCATTCCGCAGACGGCCAGAGCTTCCCCCATCATCGGCAACTGTTACAATGGCCGTGATGTCAACAGGTTTATGCTTTAAGCCCCGAAGCAATACAGAAAGACCTGTACCGCCGCCAAAGATTGCAATTTTCGGCTTATGTCCCATCTTATTTCCGGCTTCTCTTTTCAATGTCCCGGTGAGTAACATGAGTATAGTAATCCTTTTTGAAATAATCAGCTAAATTCTCGGCTAATGTCACAGAGCGGTGCTGGCCCCCTGTGCAGCCGATCGCAATGACAACCTGGCTTTTTCCTTCTCTTTTATAAGATGGAAGCATAAAGCTCAGCAGATCAATTAATTTCTCATTGAACTTTTGTGTTTCATTCCACTTCATGACGTAAGAGGAAACCTCTTTATCCTTGCCAGTCAGCGGCCGCATACTTTCGATATAGTACGGATTCGGCAAAAATCTGACATCAAAGACGAGATCTGCATCAATTGGAATACCGTATTTAAAACCAAATGACATGACATTCACGGTAAATGTCTCTCCTTGGTTTGTCGCAAAGTGCTTCACGATTTTTTCACGCAAATCACGCGGCTTCATGTCAGACGTATCGTAAATGATTTGAGAGCGGCCTTTTAATTCCTCAAGCAGCTCTCGTTCCAGCGCGATGCCTTCAAGCGGCAGGCCAGTCGCTGCCAGCGGATGCGAGCGTCTCGTCTCTTTATATCTTGTGACGAGAATGGAATCCTTCGCGTCCAGGAATAAAATTCGCGGTGTGATCCACGGATTTTCGGCCATTTCATCCAGCGCTTCAATCAGCCGGTCAAAAAATTCGCGACCGCGCAAATCCATCACGAGCGCAACTTTGCTCATTTTCGAATTTGATTCCTTCATCAGCTCTAAAAACTTCGGAAGCAATGAAGGCGGAAGATTATCGACGCAGAAATAGCCGAGATCTTCAAAGCTTTGGATCGCGACAGTTTTCCCCGCTCCCGACATTCCGGTTATAATGACAAGCTGAATATCATGTGATTCACTAACACTCATCTTTCTCCCCCCTGACTTGTCTTTCTATTTGATGTGCTGCGGGTCTAAACGATAACTGAGCAGCTCAAATTCCGGTGTATACGTAAATGTGCCGTGCAGCAGCCCTTGTCCCTTCATCATAAAATCAAGGATATGGCCGTCTCCAGGGGCCATAGGCAGGTTCTGAATGTCATTGACATCGTGCCACTGCAGTTTGCCTTCCTCTGATTCTGATACATTTTGTCCTGTATATGAATCAGCGACAAACGTAAACATCATCCACTCGGAGACAATGTGGTCACCGTCTTTAATAATAAAGGTAAAAACGCCTTTTAATTGAGGATTTATGATATAGATACCAGTCTCTTCTCTGTACTCTCTGATGACGGAGTCTCTGACTGATTCTCCGCTCTCCATCTTGCCTCCCGGCGCGACCCACCATCCGCGTCTCGGCTTTTGAAGCAGAAGAACTTTGTCATCCGTCTGAAGCACACAATTTGTCACTCTTTGCAAGTACGTCACCTAACCTTCGTCCTGTCATCGTCTCTTTATTATACCGCTTCAAGATGCCTCCCACAATGAAGAGACATTGACAATCTTTTCTTCTATTTTACAGCATATTCATTCCTTAATTCAGATGATTTTGCTGTAACTGGCATTCATCTTTTATTTATGGACAAAAAAAGGACACGGATAACTGGAGAATCCGTGCCAAAAAAGTGTATTCATTATAAAAAGGGGGTCAATTACTTTATTAATCATAACCGAAAAGCATTACACATGTGTTACAGCGGAATTAAAACCCAGTAACGTAATGTGAAACTCGTATGACAGCCCTTTTTATTTTAAAGTTTTCAGCGTTTCTTGGAGCTCTTCGACATAATGCTGTACGCTTTGTGCCGCAATACTTCCGTCTCCTGTAGCCGTTACGATTTGGCGCAGTGATTTTTCGCGGATGTCTCCGGCAGCGAAAATCCCTTCAACCTTCGTCTCCATGCGGTCGTTTGTTTCGATATAGCCTTCTTCATTCGTAATGCCCAGATTTTCAAACGGTTTAGACAGAGGAAGCATGCCAATGTAAATGAATACGCCGTCTGTTTTGAATTCACTTTCTTCACCGGTTACCGTATCGACAAGCGTTACGTTACCGACTTTGCCGTTTTCCTCATGAATTTCCTTCACGGTTTTGTTCCACAGGAAGTCAACTTTTTCATTATCAAATGCTCTCGCTTGAAGAATACTTTGAGCACGGAGTTTATCACGTCTGTGAACAATCGTTACTTTTGAAGCGAAACGAGTCAGATATACGCCTTCTTCAACCGCGGAATCTCCGCCGCCAACAACGACTAGTTCTTTGCCTTTAAAGAAAGCGCCGTCACATACTGCACAATAAGATACACCGCGTCCGCCCAATTCTTTTTCGCCAGGCACACCGATTTTTTTATATTCCGCACCAGCAGCAATGATGACAGCACGGGCTTTATATTCTTTTGAACCAGCTTTGACTACTTTGTACTCTTTGCCGTCAACGACTTCTTTAATATCGCCATAAGCGTATTCAGCGCCGAATTTTTTCGCGTGTTCAAACATTTTGTTAGAAAGCTCAGGCCCAAGGATACTTTCGAATCCAGGATAGTTTTCTACATCTTCCGTATTGGCCATTTGTCCGCCAGGAATTCCTCTTTCAATCATTAATGTCGATAAATTCGCTCTTGATGTGTATACAGCGGCCGTCATCCCAGCAGGGCCCGCGCCGATTATAATCACGTCATAAATTTTTTCTTCTGACACACTATTCACTCCTTAAACCATCTTTTCAAGTTTGGGCTCTTTCTTATAAGATAAGAATCCCCATCAAACGTATTCCTTACCCATATCCTATAAAATCTCATGGTGATACGCTATTTTTTTGCTCAACACGATTAAATGTATTCGAAAAGGGTATATGTTAATAAAGAAAGAGCCTTCTGTTTATAGAAGGCCCTTGTCATATTTATTATTGAACAACACGTCTTACAACGCCTTTAAATGCTTTTTTCCAGTAAGGATTGCTCATAGAGTCAACAGATACACCATGAGATGTATTGTCGTTTAGGAATGTACCGTTACCTAAGTAGATTCCTACGTGTCCATTCGTTTTATAAGTGTCAAAGAACACAAGGTCTCCGCGTTTCATTTCGGACGCGCTGACAGCTTGTCCTCTGCCAACTAACGTATCAGTTGTTGTTCCGCCGACAGGTCCAAGGTTAACACCTGCAGAAGCGTATGCCCAGCGTACGAATGATGAGCAGTCAAAAATACGGTTGTTGATATCAGACTGAGTGCGTCCGCCGCCAAACTTGTATGGAGATTGTCCTACAATGCTTGAACCAACGCTGATCGCGCCTTCAATTCCGCCGGAGTTGCTGATAACAGTGCCGCCTGAATTGCTGTTTGAGCCGCTGCTCTTCTTAGAAGATGAGCCGTTAGACGAGCTGTTTGATGAACCGTTAGAAGAATTGTCTGAAGAATCATCAGATGAGCTTGCTTTTGCTGATTCAGTTGTAGCCGTTTGGCTGTCATCTGTTTGTGTTTCATCAGATGCTTTTTGTGCTTCTTCCTGCTTTTTGATCAAAGCAGCCGCTGCTTCTTGTTCTTTTTTGATGCGTGCTTGTTCAGCTTCAGTATTTGCTTTTTGATTTGCAAGTTCAGACGCCTCTGATTTTAATTCAGAAATCGCTTTAGCCGTTTTCTTTTGGCTTGCTTTTGCTTCGTCGAAAAGCTTGTCTTTTTCATTAAGCTGTTTATCAAGGTCTTTTTGCATTGTTTCTAATTTAGCCAATGCAGCTTGAACTTCTTTCAGCTTGTCATTCAAATCCGCTTCAGAATCTTCGAGCTTCGCTTTATCCTGCTCTTGCTGTTTGATTAAATCTTTGTCTGCATCCACAATAGATGAAACCGCAGTCGCACGAGAGATAAAGTCACCAAAGCTTGTTGATCCTAGAAGAACATCTATGTATCCTTGAGATCCGCCGCTTTCCTGTAAAGAACGAACGCGTTTTTTCAGGATTTCATTGCGTTTTTCGATACGTGCTTCTGTTTCTTTAATCTCTTTTTTCAGTTTTTTGATTTCTTCTTTTGTTTTATCATTTTCTTCTTTTTTATCTTCGATCTTGTTACTTGTATCAAGCGCCTTAGCGTTAATGTCTTTCAGTTCTTTTTCAATCTTTGATTGATTTTCCTGAAGCTCAGTTAATTCTTTTTCCTTCGCTTCAATGCTGGAAGCAACCTCAGATTGCTTGCTTTCGATTTTTTGTTTCTTTTCATCTAATGTTTCCGCCGATGCAGTTTTACTTGTAAATGGGATCAAAAAACTGCTTGTCCCGATGACGGAAGCCAAACCAAGTGTAATTAAACTCTTTCTCACTTTTTATATCCTCCCTTTTACTGTGAACCTGTCCTCATTTGGAATCGTATTTTGAACATCAAGTTTCGTTCCTCATACTCTACGAGGAATGATGGTTGTTTATGGTTAATTATTCTGTGCATCTCTTATTCTGGTTGTATAGCGTTTATTTCACATCATATGTAAAAAACACTAATTCCTTATGTACGAGAATCATTATACCATCAAGTTTCGACAAATTAGCGATAAATTTTATTACATTTATGTTTCAAACAGATGTCAAGTCACACATCATTTGTCATTTTTCTTAAGCGTGTAAAAAAACTGTCGATATTATTTTCTTAATATAATCTATCAAACAAAAAAAGAGTCGATTAAATAAATCGACTCTTTAAAATTTACTATTCTAAAATATCATCAATATATTTCATATATTTCGTCAAAGTTGCCGGAGAGATGCCGAATCGGGCCGCTGTGTCTTTTTTCGTGTCTTGCTTGCCATGGGCTTCTTTCCAAATATAACAGATGGCTGCTGCCCAGCCTTTCTCATTTTTCAACGGAGCAGCTGCACGAATTTGCTGGATGACATGGAAAACCCAGCAGCTCATGACTTCTGTTTTCATCTCTTCTTTTTCAACTTGCTCTAATAGTTTGACCGTTTGATAGGCGAAAAGTGCATCCTCTGAAACGTCAGCAGCCGCAGAATTTCCATTCAGAAGCAGCTTTACAAAATGATTTTCAAAAGGAGCGGTGATTCTCTTTGAGCGTATCACCGCTTCAAGATGCTCTGTTTCTCCCTTTGTGCTGCTGATATAATAGGCTGCGAGACGCTGTTCCACAGATGAAGGAAGAGCTTCCCTCCGCTCAATCCAAGGCGCCGGGCGGTCTTCGCCGGGATATTGCGACTCGACTTTTCTCCAGATCGTCTCGGCAAAGTCGGTATGTCCCGTAAAATAAGCAGAGCATGAAAGCCAGTAAAAGAAGGTGTCGTCACCTTCAAAGCCGGTTTTATATAATGATTTGAGCCATTTATATCCGATCTCGTAGCGGCCGACAAGCGCCAAAGTAGCACCCAATTTATAACGCTGCTCCATTAGCATCGGATAGACATTGGAGAGCTGATCACTCAATTCCGCCACTTTTTCGTCTTCTCTTTCATAATAGTAGAAAACGAGAAGATTGCATAAGGCGTGAAGATTTCCTTCATTATGAGAAAGCACTTCATAAGCGGTTTGCTTCGCTTTTACCACGTTTCCTGAATAGAAATAGGCAAGCGCGAGATTGTTGTATGCTGACCAAAGCTCCGGATATTCAGCTGTGATTTCCTCAAGCGCCGCAACCGCTTCAGCAAGCTGGCCGCTTTCCAGCAATGACTTTGCCCGATCCTGTTTCACCAGCAGTTCATCCTGATCATACAACGAATCCTCAATGCCGTCGTCTCCTAAATCGAGCAAATCAAGCAGACTATCGTTTTCTTCGGCGAATTCACCATCCGGGTCCGCATCAGAATAAGCGGCCGCTTCTTTATAAGCTTCCTGGAAGAGCCCCAGATGGGCAAAGTTATTCGCTTTAAAGTAATGGCACTCCGGCATTTCGGCCTCCAGATTTGCCATGATATAGTCAAGAAGATCGTTCGACTCTTGATACTGGCCCATTTCCGAATAAATGACCGCAAGCTGTGAAAGCATCTCTGAATCCTCCGGCTCCAAATGAACCGCGCGCTGAATCAGTTTGCTTGCCCGTTTTAGATTGCGCTCTTTATACGCTTTCAAGCCTTTATGAAAAAAATATTGTCCATCTTGAAGCAGCTGGACAATTTGTGCGTGATTTTTATGTTCAGAAGTGTGTTTTCCCACAACTACCCTCCGTTTTATACAATATTACCGTCAGTAGTATACCATAAATCGTAAGCCCCTCAATAGTTCAAAAGGAAGGATTGGGAAAATCCCTCCTCTTTTTTATTGGCTGATTCGACCAAAATTTACCCAGCTTTGTTTTCTAAGTCCGCATTCATTTTCAGCTGCTGTTCAGCAAAATCCCGATAAAGACCATGGGAAGCCATTAACTCATGGTGTGTTCCACGACCGGTAATTTCCCCTTTTTCAACAAACAAAAGCTGGTCCGCATCTACAACGGTAGATAGGCGGTGAGCGATCACAATCGTTGTGCGGCCCTCCATCAGCACCTCAAGCGCCTGCTGAACTGATTTTTCAGATTGGCTGTCGAGACTTGAGGTCGCTTCATCGAGCATAAGAATGCTTGGGTTACGGAGAAGCGCTCTCGCAATTGCGATTCTCTGCCTTTGTCCGCCTGACAGCATAATGCCGCGTTCGCCTACTTCTGTATCAAACTGATTCGGCAGCTCCTTTATAAAATTGAGCGCATATGCCATCTCCGCGGCTTTTTCGATCTCAGCATCCGTCACATCTCGTTCTAACCCGTAGCAAATATTTTCTCTGATTGTCCCGGACATTAACGGGCTTTCCTGCGATACATACCCGATGTGCTCCCGCCACGATTCAAGCGAATAAGTATCAATCGGCTCGTCCCCCAGCCGAATGGCCCCTGCAGTCGGAGTATAAAAACGTTCAAGCAGCTTAAACAGCGTCGTTTTCCCCCCGCCGCTCGGACCGACAATCGCTGTGACTTTACCTGCTTCAATGACGGCGCTGACCTCTTTTAAGATCAGCTGATCAGGCTTATATCCAAAAGACACGCAATCAAGCTGGATAGGCAGATGTGCATTTTCAATTTGTTTTCCTGTCACTGTATCTTCCTCTTCCTCTGCTAAAATCTCAATCATTCGTTCTGTTGCACCGATTGATTTTTGCAGCTGTGTGAAAAACGTTGTAATCTGGCCCATCGGCATAATAATTTGAAATAAATATAAAATAAAAGCCACGAGCGCTCCGGCTGTGAGCTCGCCTGATGAGACCTGCATGCCGCCATATCCGATCACTGCGACAAGCGCTGCCATTAACACGAGTGAAATAAGCGGGCCGACAAGCGATTGAACCTTGGCTTCACGAACGCCAAGCTTAAATAATGAGGAAATCCCCATCTTCCCGCGCCCATATTCGACATCCTCCGCATTTGAAGCCTTAACAAGTCTAATTTCCGGGAGAATTTGATTCAGCAGTCCTGTAAAACGAGCCGTTTCATCTTGTGTTTCCCGTGAAATGGAGAACATTTTCCGTCCAATCGGCACCAAAATAAGAGCGGCCAGCGGAACAACCACTAACACAAGCAGTGTCAACTTCCAGTTCATAATAAACAAGATTGTCAATGATCCAATGACAGAAATGATGCCTGTAATAAATCCGCTGATATGGGTTGTAATCAATTCTTTGACCACCATCGTATCGTTCGTTACACGGCTGACTGTTTCTCCGGAAGCATTTGTATCAAAATAAGAGACAGGAAGCTTAATTAATTTCTTCCATAATAAATCCCGCAGCCCAGAGATGATTTTTTGTCCATTATAGTTAAGGGCATAGGTGGCATAAGCGCTTAAACCCGCCTGAACGAAAAACACCAGCGCGATCAACCCGATTTGCGTGCCTGACAGATTTGACATAGAAAAACCATCGACAAGCTGCTTTGTTAATAATGGAATGAGCAGGCTGACCAGTGTGGTTACAACACTGAGGGCAAGCGCAAAGGCGAGCTTTCCATAAGAAGGATTGGTCCGTCTTACTAAGGCAAAAAAGGGTTTCAATTTACTTTTAGATTTTTGTTTCTTGGTTGGCATATATTTTCCTCCTGTTTCAGCGTTCAGAAAGGTGAAAAGTCATAGCAAAAGGATGATTTTTACTCTTTCTCAATCATATCAATGGCGAGAGACTTTTTCAGTATATTTTTGCCGTGATGAAAATAAAAGATCTCCCACTCATTGTTTGAATAGGAGATTTTTTATGTTAGACATCTTTTACAGGCTTCTTTTTTCTATAAGTCAATGTTACATCCTGCTGTCGCAGGTCTTCAATTATCATTTTGTACCGATCAACTTTTGCGGTATGTTCCTCTTTTATCATCTGAAGGGCAGCTTTTCGTTTTTCGCTTTTCGACTTAAGTTCTTCTTTTATTTTTTTTACAATCAATCCTTTTTGTCCTTTGATTTCCTCTTTTAATGAAGACTCAAATTTCTTTGTCAGGCTGAGAAAGTCGTTGATCGGTTGATTGAGGGTGCCCGCTTTCCCCTTCATTTCATCTTGGGTAAGAAACATATAGGTTGTTGATACAATTTCTGTTTCACTTTCTGAAAATAAGGAAGTCACTCTTCATATTCCTCCTAAGGCTGAAAATCAAATAACTGAGAAATCATTTCTTCTTTTTCAAACAGCTTTTCAATACTCTCGCGGATATTTTTGATAAAATCTCTTTTTTCTGTTGTCTGTTTTTTTAATTCAGCAACAATTCCATCATTTGCAGGAAGCGCACCTGTGTGGAATGATTCATGAACAGAGATTTTCTCCAATTTATCGAATGTGTGGCTGAAACCAGCTGCAAGCCGGAATTGAAGATCGAAGGCATAATGCGAAGGGTTTTCTTCCATATGATGAATCGCCGTGGTGATCGCCTGTTTTTTATCTATGAAGTCTTCATCGATTTCCTGACTGTAAACCTTCTGGTACTTAGAAATCGCATCTTCCATATCTTCAACGATTTTCATACCGTTTTGATAGATTCTGACAGCGGATGAGAGATTGACTTGAATCGTTTCTCCCGAGCCGCTCTTCCCTGTAAAATAAATATCGGAGCCTTTATAGCTGAAGCCTTTTTCCTTTGACAAGGCGTTGAGCATTTGAACGATACTGTGGCCGTCGACGATAAGTTTTAGTGCGTCTTTTGTTTCTGTGTCGAGTGTTTCAAATGCATCTTTTAATTCATTAACACTGCCTATTAACTCACAGACATAATAAACAATTGCAACTACATTATTAGTAGAAAGTGCGTATTTTAACTGTTGATATTGAATTTCTATATCGCCTATCTTACTATTAACAATTTTTAACTGTTTTTTGATACTCTTCCTTTGCGCCTCATCAATATACCCATTCTCTTCAAGCTGATCCACAACTGTTCCGCTATTATTCAAGATAGTATGAAAGAATTTGATAAAAGCCGGCATTTTTTCCCCGATATTTTTAACCATTACCTGTATATCACCAAACCGGTCTTTCACTATTTTCCCTTTCGCCACATTTCCATCAGCACTAAATATACTGCCGACAAGCTCTGCATCTATCCCGGTCGAAGCCATGATAAATCCGTTTAGCCCGCCTTTTTTATATTCATCCGAATACTTTCGTAAAAAAGTTTGGATAGAACGGACTTCCTCATCAGGAATCTTATCTATAATACTTCTGATTCCTTTGACATCTGTATTTGTATCTTTCATCTTTACATTGCCAAATGTAATAAAATCGGCCTTTCCGCTGACACCATAGAGCGGGTCATCTTTAGAAATACGCTGGGTGATCTTTGCTGTGACGCCTTTGTCATTGTAGTATTGGGTGATTGCTTTTTTTAGCTGTTCTCGTGGAAGCTCTTTAAGCTCTTGACGACTAAGGTCATATTTATTTAATAAAAAATCTACCAAATTTCTATCAGCTAATAAAAGTTGGTCGATACTTATTTGTGCCCCATTCACTCCATATACTTCATCAAATTCTCCATCAATTAATTGAGCTAATACTTGGTTATTATTAGCAAGAGAATGTCCTAGCGCAAATGTTCTTAATTCCTCGGAATTACCTGCTTTTTTCTTTGAATTCTTTACAAATTCTCTCGTAGCTCTGTATTGGTTATCATCAATACCTAAAAACAAACCAAAGAAATTATAAGACCAATCTGCGTTATCAGCACTCCCCTCAGAAATAATATGAAGCTGCTCTATATCATTTTTCTTTTCCTTTATATAAATCGCTGTACCATCATAACCAGAATCTCTAATCCGTTTATCTATGTTCTTATTTTCTTGAATAAGTTCGTGTGAAGTATATATCTCTACTTCTTTAGGAAGCTCCGAGTTAGTTTCTTCTTTATAGATCCTCCGTATTTCAGTTTCAAACTCTTCCTTGGCTTTTTTTACTTTTTCCGGATTGTTAGATGCAAACTTTTCTTTATAGGCATACTCTAAGTTAATTAAACGGAGCTTTACATTTTCATTTGCGAAAACATTCTTATTTTCCATCTCTAACCTCCTTGTTATTTCTTAAAAAGGTTATAGAATTAATTAGTTTATCAGTTTTTTCTTTTGCTCGAGCTTCATCCAAAATACAAGGTTTATCATCTTTTTTACAGCGGACTATAAAAGAATATACTATCCCCAGATACTCTTCTTCATTGGATTTTATATATCCAAAATAACGATAGGAAAAATTGTATTTACGATCACTGTTTTTAAAATTGCTTTTTTTTGTTGCTGCGTAAACTACTTTTCCGTCAGTTTGTTGCTTCTTAAAATTTCCTTTGTAACCATTCTCATTACTAATTTGGTCCAGCATTGTCTCTGGCTCATTAATAAATGAAGATTTGTTATAGTAGCTTATTTGCGCATCTAAGAGAATATTTGATTTTTCATTATAGCTTTGAAACCCAATCGATTCACTATTTTCTCCATTTGACGCAGAATAATCAGGGAGATACTCCCCATCCTCCGGAAACAACATCCTAAACCCTTTCAGCTTAGATTCCAGCAAATAATATCCTGGTTCCTCTTCTTTTGTTGACACCATATACTCTCTCGTTTTCTCGTCCTGAAACGCAGGTACTTGGGGCAGATCCTTGGGATCCATGTCTTTTGGTTTTACCGCTTCTGTTTTATTGTCATTTGTGCTGTTTTTATCATTTTCATTCATACTGCATCCTCCTGTTAGGGCAAGTAATAAGCTGAAGCAAATATAGATGATCTTTTTCATTACGAACCTCCACGGGTTTTGTGAGAATAGTATTCTATTTTTATATCAAAAATAATTCTATTGACCTGGTTAAGAGATGATTATTTCATCCTTTTTCATGTTACATCATGGTGGAATTTGGATAAATAGGAAATGAGACTCGGTTTTGGTCTCCTTTTATTAACTATTCATATATAACACCTAATATAAATCTAAATACCTATTGCTTTTTTCATAAAACAAAAAGAGCCGTATCAAACGGCTCTTTACTCTTCTTTCTCAGTATGGCGTTTTTTCAATACGTCAAGCACATCATCCAGCGGCAGGGATTGTTCTCTGAGCAGGACAAGCAGGTGATATAGCAGGTCTGCCGCTTCCCATTTGAGTTCCTCATGGTCCCGGTTTTTCGCGGCGATGATGACTTCGGATGCTTCTTCTCCGACTTTTTTCAAAATCTTATCGACGCCTTCGCGGAAAAGATAAGTAGTATAAGCTCCCTCAGGCATCTCCGCTTGGCGTTCCGCGATCACGCGCTCCAGTTCGTTCATGATGCCGAATCGGCCTGCGGCCTGTTCTTCTGTTTGTTCCTTCGTAAAACAGCTGTAGCTGCCAGTGTGGCATGCCGGGCCGGACGGCTCTACAAGTACGATCAATGCGTCCTGGTCGCAGTCATACCGGATACCTTTGACGGCTTGCGTGTTCCCTGAGGTTTCTCCTTTATGCCATAACGCTTGGCGTGAGCGGCTGTAAAACCATGTTTCCTTCGTTTCCAGCGTTTTTTCGTACGATTCCTTGTTCATATACGCAAGTGTCAGCACTTCTTTGCTTGCCGCATCCTGCACGATGGCAGGAATTAATCCGTCCTCGTTAAAACGCAGTTCATCTGCCTGTTTCATCTCACATTCACCCCGTACTCTTTCAAGTATGATTTCACTTCTTTAATCGATGTTTCTTTATAATGAAAAATTGAGGCGGCCAGCGCAGCATCGGCTTCTCCTTTTGTAAAAGCCTCAAGCATATGCTGCGCGTTTCCCGCGCCTCCCGAAGCGATAACAGGGACGGGGACAGCTTCGGAAACAAGCTTTGTCAGCGTGTGGTCGAAGCCTTTTTTCTCACCGTCAGAGTCCATGCTTGTCAGCAATATTTCTCCCGCCCCGCGTTTGACGCCTTCTTTTGCCCACGCGGTGACCTCCCAATCTGTTTTCTTTCTGCCGCCGTGCGTATAGACCTTATATGTGTCAGATTCTTTGTCATACTTGGCATCAATGGCAAGAACGATGCATTGCGAACCGAAAAACTCGGCTCCTTCTGCAATCAGCTCAGGGCGGAGAACAGCTGCCGTGTTCACCGACACTTTGTCCGCTCCGGCACGCAGTATCGTTTTCATATCACTGAGCTGATTGATGCCGCCGCCGACTGTAAACGGAATGGCAAGCTTCGCGGCAACCTGCTCCACAACGTCAACCATCGTTTTGCGTCCTTCATGCGAGGCAGAAATATCAAGAAAAACGAGTTCATCCGCGCCTTCCCGGTCGTACACTTCCGCCAGTTCAACTGGGTCACCGGCATCCTTCAATTCGAGAAATTGAATTCCTTTGACAACGCGTCCTTCTTTGACATCAAGGCATGGAATAATCCGTTTTGTGATCATTTGCGCTTCACCCTTTCAAGTGCCTCACCCAGCGTAAACTGATTGGTATACAACGCTTTTCCGATGATCGCTCCAGAGACGCCGTCCGCCTCATAGCGAGCGAGAGCTTCGAGATCCGCGACGGAGCTGACTCCGCCGGAAGCGATCACCGATTTCCCCGTTTCCTTAGCAAGCTCGACTGTGCTTTTAACATTGGGGCCTGACAGCATTCCATCTGTCGCGATGTCAGTAAAAATAAAGACTTCCGCACCTTCATTGGCTAGCTCTTTGCCCAGTTCAGTTGCCTTAAGGGTTGATGTTTCCAGCCATCCCTCTGTTGAAACAAAACCGTTTCTTGCATCCAGTCCGATTGCAATTTTCTCGCCATATTGTTTCAGCATTTTTTTGACAAACGGAGGGTTAGAAACTGCTGAGCTTCCGAGAATTACCCGATCGACTCCTGCTGATAAATATTCATAGACGTCATTTTCAGAACGGATTCCGCCGCCTATTTCGACTTTCAGGTTCAGCTTTTGCGCAATCTCAATCACATGGCGGTCATTCACTCTTTTCCCTTCTTTGGCCCCGTCGAGATCAACGAGATGGATCCATTCGGCACCCTCTTTCGCAAATAACGCAGCCATGTCGTACGGTGAATCGCCATATATCGTTTCCTTATTGTAATCCCCTTGAACAAGGCGGACACATTTGCCGTTTCTCATATCAATTGCCGGATATAATGTAAAAGCACTCATTTTTTCACCTTCTGTTCTGCTGCCATTTTCGTAAATTGGGTTAAAATAGACATTCCGACCGTGCTGCTTTTTTCCGGGTGAAATTGGGCGCCGAAGACGTTTCTTTTTCCGACTACAGCAGGCACTCGCACACCATAATCGGCGCTTGCCAGAAGCGCGTTCTCCTCCATCCCGTCAATGTAATAAGAATGAACGAAGTAAGCGTAGCCTTGTTCTGTTTCAGTCAGCAGCGGAGATTCATTATGAAAGGAAAGACGATTCCAGCCCATATGCGGAACCTTCAGCTTGTTTCCTTTTTCATCTTCTGCTTTCAGCCTGACTGCTTTTCCTTTTAGCAGCCCGAGTCCTGAAGCGGTGCCGTTTTCTTCGCTTTCTTCAAATAAAAGCTGCATGCCGAGGCAGATCCCGAGAAGCAGCCTTCCCTCTGAGACCATATCGTGAATCAATTGATCAAGCTTCATGTAGCGCAAATTGTCCATCGCGTCTCCAAATGAACCGACTCCCGGCAAAATGAAGGCATCAGCTTCTTTCAGCTCCTCCGGCTTTTCAGAAACAAAATACGGCACGCCGACACGTTCAAGCGCCTTTGAGACACTGTATAAATTCCCCATTCCGTAATCTATCACGCCGATCATTTACAGCATCCCTTTCGTTGACGGTATTCCTTTAACTCGCGGATCGATCGTTGTCGCTTCATCAAGCGCACGTCCCAGCGCTTTAAAAACGGCTTCAATCATGTGGTGGGTATTTGTGCCATAATGAACGATGACGTGCAGGTTCATTCGAGCTTCGAGCGCAAGCTTCCACAAAAATTCATGTACAAGCTCCGTATCGAAAGTTCCGACTTTAGCAGCCGGGAAATCAGCGCGCATTTCTAAGTGCGGCCGGTTGCTTAAATCAATCACAACTTGAGCAAGTGCCTCATCCATCGGCACAAACGCCGATCCGTAGCGTTTGATTCCTTTTTTATCGCCCAACGCTTCGAGCAGCGCCTGCCCTAAGCAGATGCCGATATCTTCAGTCGTGTGGTGATCATCTATATCAACATCGCCTTTTGCGTTAATGGAAAGATCGAATTGGCCGTGTTTCGTGAATAAATCCAACATATGTGTCATAAACGGCACATCTGTTTTGATATCCGCTTGTCCCCCGCCGTCTATTGTAAATGCCAGCTCAATATCTGTTTCGTTTGTTTTCCTGACGCGTTCCGCTTTTCTCATTTAGAAATCCTCCGTTCTCTCGCTTCAATTGATCTGGCATGGGCTTCTAACCCTTCCAGTCTGGCAAAAGCCGCGATGCTTTCGGCATGTTCTTCAAAGGCTGATTGACTGTAAGAAATAATGCTCGATTTCTTTTGAAAATCAGTTACGTTTAATGGACTTGAAAATCTGGCTGTTCCGTTTGTCGGAAGCACATGGTTCGGTCCGGCAAAATAATCACCGACAGGCTCAGGACTGTATCTGCCTAAGAAAATTGCACCCGCATGTTTGATACTGCCAAGCAAAGCTTCCGGAGACTGTGTTATGATTTCTAAATGCTCTGGCGCGAGTGTATTGACAGTATCAATCGCTTCCATCATTGTTTCCGCCACATATATACAACCATAATCTCTCACTGAAGCTTCCGCTATTTCTCTACGCGGCAAGGTTTTCAGCTGCTTACTCACCTCGGCTGAAACCGCCTCGGCCAGCGCCATGGAATCTGTGACAAACACACATGAGCTGAGCTTATCGTGTTCCGCCTGTGACAGCAGATCGGCTGCAATTTCGCTCGGAATCGCTGTTTCATCAGCCAGCACGACGATTTCACTAGGTCCGGCAATCATATCGATATCGACATCGCCGAACACTTCCCGTTTGGCAAGCGCGACATAAATGTTGCCCGGACCCGTGATTTTATCCACTGGCTCAATGGTTTCTGTTCCGTATGCTAACGCCGCAATCGCCTGAGCGCCGCCCATTTTGTAAATGTCTTTTATGCCCAGCTCGGCTGCAGCAACCAAAACTCCAGGAGACAGCAGACCGTCTTTTCCCGGAGGCGTGACGAGAACGATTCTTTCAACGCCCGCTACAAGCGCCGGAATCACATTCATCAAAACAGATGAAGGATATGCGGCCGTTCCCCCCGGCACATATACACCGGCGGAATCCAGCGCCGTCACTTTCTGCCCCAGCATTGTGCCGTCCTTTCTGTGATAAAACCAGGAGGATTCAAGCTGTCTTTCGTGATATTCCCTAATATTTTCGATTGCCTGCCTAATCACCTGAAGAAGACGTGGATCCAGTGAGGTGTATGCCTCCTCAAATTCTTCTTTTGTGACCAGCGGGCTGTCTATTTCGATGCCGTCAAATTTCGCCGTGTAGCTGCGAACCGCCTGATCACCGTTTGCTTTAACATCTTCAATAATGGACCGGACCGTCTTTCTTTGCTCTTCCGTTCCGGCATCGATGGAACGCTTGAGAGAAAGCCGTTCCGCTCCGCTGATGGTTTTGATCTTCATTTTGCCGTCTCTCCTTCCACAACGAGAGATAGGCGGGATGCCATTTCGTCAATCACATCGTCTTTCATGCGATAGCTTACCGGGTTAACAATAAAGCGAGAGGTAATGTCACAAATGTGCTCCGTTTCAATAAGCCCATTTTCCTTCAGCGTCTGTCCTGTGGAAACAATGTCCACTATCCGATCTGCAAGCCCAATGAGCGGAGCCAGTTCAATTGAACCGTTGAGCTTAATAATCTCGACTTGTTCTCCCTGCTCTCTGAAATAACTGGAAGCCACATTCGGATACTTTGTCGCGATTCTTGGCGCTACGCCGCTCCAGTCTGTATTCGGAAGTCCGGCGACAGCTAAGTGGCATTTGCTGATTTTTAAATCCAGTACCTCATACACATCGCGTTCCTCCTCCAGCATGACATCCTTGCCCGCAATTCCGACGTCTGCCACGCCATGCTCCACATACGTGGTTACGTCCATCGGCTTCGCTAATATGAAACGAAGATTTTCCTCCGGCACATCGATGATCAGTTTTCTCGAATCTTCAAACTCCTCAGGGAGCCTGTAGCCTGCCTGCCTCAGCAACCCTGCCGCTTCTTCAAATATCCGGCCCTTTGGCATCGCCATTGTGAGTAACTTACCCATTTTGCTCTTCCTTTCTGGCACCGATAAAATAAGTGACGTTTGCAAAAGATTTTGTCATCTGGTCGATATTTTCTATTCCCGATAAATCTTGAAGAACCACTTTGTTCCCTTTCATGCGTTCTTCATTCGCATAAGCGATGGCTTGCGCCCGCTGCTCTTTGCTGAAAATAACAGCGTCTATATCACAAGGTTCTTCTTTCAAATGAAGGGCTTCAATCAGCCGGTCGATCCGAAGCCCGAAGCCTGTTGCCGGTGCAGGTGAATCAAAATGGCCCAGCAGCTTGTTGTAACGGCCGCCGCTTCCAATGACAAAACCGACATTCTCGGCGTACACTTCAAATAAAATCCCTGTGTAATAGCTCATGTGGCTGACCATATTCAGATCCAGGCGGACATTTTCCGTACATCCGTAATCCTCAAGAATGTCCCACAGCGCCTTCAGCTCATCAACCACGCTTTTTCCTTGCGCAGAATCGACGATTTCCTCGGCACGTCCGCATACTTCTATACCGCCCCGCAGTTCAAGGAGCTCAAGCAGCCTGCTTTTATCAATGGAGGAAAGCGGGAGAGACTTGACATGCTCTCTGTAGCCGACGTAGTTCTTTTCATATAAGAACCTCCGCAGCACATCAGCTCGTTCAACGTTCCCGAGCACCTCAACAAACAAAGCATCCGCAATGCCGGCATGGCCGATGGCAATTTTAAAGGATGCCAGCCCAGCGTTTTTCAATGCCCCGACGACTAAAGCAATGACCTCCGCATCCGCGCTCGTCGTGCCGTCACCGATTAACTCCACTCCGACCTGCTCAAACTCAGCCGGACGTCCGCCTTCACGCTCCTGAGCCCTGAATACATTTGCCGCATAGCCGACTCTTAGCGGATGACCGTGTTTCAGAAGCTTCGATGCCGCCACCCTTGCAATCGGCCCCGTCATATCCGGGCGAAGCACCAATGTCTTGCCGTCCTGATCAAGTAGCTTAAACAGCTGTTGCTCTTCAATTGCTGACTGGACGCCAACGGTATCGTAAAACTCCAGTGTCGGCGTTTCCATAAATTGATATCCCCATTTATCAATCAAATCGGTTAACGATCGTCTCACCTTTTTTTTCGTTTCGTATAAACCGGGCAGTGTATCTCTCATGCCGTGCGGTTTTTCAAACATAAACATCAACCCGAGCACCTCCGCTGTTATCTTATGAAGGAAAATTCCGAATCCTTTAGTTCGCTAATATGATAATATGTTAGCAGATGAAAGAATGAAAATCAACGCTTAACTTCAGTAAGGACTTTTTTAGTTCAAATATCCTTCTCCTCATTATGAAAAAATCATGAACAATGTATTAAAGGTACGTAATATCTCAAATTCTTTATGTTTGGCATGCTATAATACAAATCAAATAGAGAACAAGGAGATAAAGATGAAAACACTGCGAACTCTATGTGTCCTGATGATTCTTTCAGGCGTTATTTTTTTCGGACTTAAAATAGATGCAAAAGATATAGATATTCCTTTTTTGAACAGCCTTAAAAAAGTGGTTTCTGATAGCGATACAGACTCAGCTGCGAATAGCAAAAAGGAGCTGAAGGGAAGCGCAAAACCGCTGGATGTCATCCTTTACAATCAAATGGACGCACCCCGGCTCTATAACGGCTGTGAAGTAACAAGCCTTGCGATGGTGCTGAATTACGCAGGATACGACGTGACAAAAAACACCCTGGCAAATCAGGTTGCCACAGTGCCTTTGACATACAGCAGCGGATTAAAGGGTGATCCGAATGACGGATTTGTCGGGGATATGGCGAATGGCCCTGGTCTCGGTGTCTACCATCGACCGATCTATCAGCTGGCGAAAACCTATGCGGGAGACAAAGTGTCCGATCTGACTGGAAAAAGCATTTCTGCTGTTTATGAACAGCTTGAAAAAGGCAATCCAGTTTGGGTTATTACGACAGCCAACTTTACGCCAGTTGACAACATGCAGACATGGAAAACGCCAAACGGAACGATAGAGATTACGTACAGCGAACACAGCGTCGCCGTTACGGGATATGATGATAAATATGTGTATCTCAATGATCCGTATGGCTATAAAAACAGAAAAACCGATAGAACAAGCTTTGAAAAAGCGTGGAAACAAATGGGCAGCCAGGCCGTAGTTATTCAAAAGTAAACACACTATGCTCTATCCTGAGCAAATACGACAATATTCATGCTTTTTGTTTCAATCGGTAAGATCGATTCATTTTCCATTTATCATCCAGAATTGTCTTTACTTTCAGGCTATCTGTTTTTATGATTAAAGCAGATTCAGCCTTGCCCCGATCTATGTGAGAGAAGCCGGTGCAAGTCGCTGACGCTTCTCTTGCAAAAAATGAAAGATATCCGGGGAGGATTTATCATTGAAAAAATTCGTGTCTATCCTATTTATGTTCGGTTTGGTTATGGTGTTCAGCCAGTTTCAGTCATCAACCGCTTTTGCAGCAGACAAAGTGGTGCACGAAACAATTATCGTACCAAAAAATACAACATATGACGGGAAAGGACAGCGGTTTGTGGCAGGGAAAGAATTAGGCGACGGAAGCCAGTCAGAAAACCAAGACCCTGTTTTTCGTGTGGAAGATGGAGCAACCCTGAAAAATGTGGTGCTTGGCGCCCCTGCTGCTGATGGCGTGCACACTTATGGAAACGTTAACATTCAGAATGTGAAATGGGAAGATGTTGGTGAGGATGCGTTAACGGTGAAGAAGGAAGGAAAAGTGACGATCGACGGCGGTTCTGCTCAAAAAGCGTCAGATAAGATATTCCAAATCAATAAAGCCAGTACATTCACAGTGAAAAACTTCACGGCAGACAATGGCGGAAAGTTCATAAGACAGCTTGGCGGTTCAACCTTCCACGTTGATGTGATCATCGATAAGTGCACCATCACAAACATGAAGGAAGCGATATTCCGGACGGACAGCAAAACAAGCACGGTCAGAATGACAAATACACGCTACTCTAATGTCGGTCAAAAATGGATTGGTGTTCAGCATATTTACGAAAACAACAACACTCAATTTTAACCAAAAAAGTCCGCTGATGTTATTCAGCGGACTTTTTCAATCTTTCTTGCATTTCTTCCTTCGTATAGATGATCCTCATCGGATTTCCGCCGGCAAATGCGCCGGCAGGCACGTCTTTATGGACAAGTGTTCCGGCGGACACAACTGCGCCATCTCCTATTTTCACCCCGGGCAGAATGGTCGTGTTGGCACCAATCATCACTTCGTCTCCGATCAGAACTTGGCCGATCCGGTATTCGTGAATCAAATACTCATGGGCCAGAATGGTCGTATTGTACCCGATGATTGTATTTGTTCCGACTGAGATCTTTTCCGGAAACATGATATCTGGCATCACCATGAGGGCAAAGGATGTCTGATTTCCAACCTTCATCCGCAGAAATGTACGGTACAGCCAGTTTTTCATCCCTATAAACGGCGTATATCTCGCAATTTGAATGACAATAAAATTTTTGACGACCTTTAGAAAAGGTACCGTTTGATAGACATGCCACAGTGAGTTGGCCCCCGAGACCGGATGACGATCTGTTTTTCTCACAGATTACTTCACTCCAACGATTTGTAATAGATCACTCATTTTCTCAAGCATAAAATCCGGCTCATGCTTCGCCAGCATTTCCGGCCCTTTAATCGTCCATGCGACTCCCGCCGTTTTTGTACCGGCGTTTTTGCCTGCCAGCACATCGTGGTAATTATCTCCGACCATAATGGCTTCCTCGGGCTTGCTTCCTAACTGTTTCAGCGCTAACAGCACAGGCTCGGGATCAGGCTTTGCATTCGTCACATCATCAAGGGTGACAACCGTTTCAAAGAATTCGCCGATTCCCGTGAGCTTGAGGCCCATATTGACAGTATCTCTTAATTTTGTTGTCACAATTCCTAATGTAAAGCCGGCTTTTTTTAATGCATCCAGGGTCTCATATACCGTTTCATATTCAGTCACGAGTGAATCATGCATGTCATGATTGTACGCTCTGTACATAGCGATCATATCCTCGCATTTATCAGGGTCCATCGAAGAGAACGTTTCAAAAAGAGACGGCCCGATAAATGCAAGGACATCTTCTCGTTTATACTTGCTCGGATAATAATGCTCCAGTGTATGCAAAAAGGACGCGATAATTAATTCATTCGTATTAATAAGCGTTCCGTCTAAATCAAACAGAATCGTCGTTACTTGTTTGTCACTCATATTGCTTCCTTTCCAACCGCTGAGGGTTTCCATTTTTTCCACGTGTGCGCAATAGCCATTGTCAGCAGAACTGCTGTGGTGACACGAATCAAAAGAAGCGGCCAGACCGGTATGCCGAGCGGAATAAAGACAAGTGTATCTTCCACGACCGCGTGGCAGGCAACGAGAAATATAAATGCCAATGTCATATCCCGCCTGCTCACGCCGTCATCCTCGACAGCTTTGATCATGACACCCGCTCCGTAGGCCAGACCAATCGTCAGTCCCGCCACCATTGTCATAGACGTATTTTTATTCATGCCAAGCAGCTGCGTAAACGGAGACAGCCACCTGGAGAACCGATGCAGCCAGCCTAAATCTCTTAAAAACTGGATGATGATCATCAGAGGTATGACAATTGCCGCCAGCTGCAAAACACCAAGTCCGGCTTTCGTTAAGGCTTCTGCCAGCATTCCTAGCCAGCTGTCTGGCGCCGCGCTCTTCGCAGCAATAAAACCATACTGCGCCGTTTCCTGTCCGCCATGCCAAATGAGGTTGATGACGATGGCTGACACAGCGGCTAAACCGATGCGCACGGCCAATATGACGCCAATTCTGATGCCAACCTTTGCGGCAACTGTCGATTCGATAATCAAGTTATGACAGAATGAAAGCATAACAGCTAAAATAAAGACTTCTTTCACAGATAAATCCAATGTTAAAATCCCGGCAATTCCCGCATACAGATTCAGCATATTTCCCAGTACAAGCGGAATGGCCGCTTCACCAGAAAGCCCGAAGAGACCCATTACCGGTGTGATCAGCCGTACAAGCCAATCCATGACAGGGGTATGCTGAAGCAAAGTGACCAATAGCGTTACCGGGAAAATCACTTTACCCAGCGTCCATGTTGTTTGAAAACCTGCTGCAAGACCGGCCAGAAAGATTTTCTTCATGCCTCATCCCCCTTTGTTGACGTCTACTCCGCGTACCGCTCCTTCGAGTATCCCTTGACGCGTCTGAAGATGATGGCTGCCACAGCCAAAACAATCAATACGATTGAAATCACCTGAGCGATGCGAAGTGAATCTGTCAGCATTAAGCTGTCAGTCCGCATTCCTTCAATAAAGTATCTTCCGATTGAATACCAAATGATATAGATCAAGAACATCTCGCCTCTACGCAAATTCGCTCTGCGAAGCAGCAGTAAAACAATGACGCCGACAAAACTCCATAGTGATTCATATAAAAAAGTAGGATGATAATATTGCCCATTGATATACATTTGATTGATGATAAATTCAGGCAGGTGCAGGTTTTCTAAAAAGGCTCTGCTGACAGCCTCGCCGTGCGCTTCCTGATTCATGAAGTTCCCCCAGCGGCCGATCGCCTGGCCAAGCAAAATGCTGGGCGCGGCAATGTCCGCAAGCTTCCAGAACGAAAGTTTTTTCACTCTCGAAAACACATAACCCGTTAAAATGGCGCCGATTAATCCGCCATGAATGGCAATGCCGCCCTTCCAAATCTTAATGATTTCTCCCGGATGTGCCGCATAATAGTCCCATTCAAAGGCAACGTAATAAATTCGCGCGCAAATAATCGCAATCGGAATGGCAAACAGGACAAGATCAATAAACGTATCTTTCTGCAGCCCCCGTTTTTCACTTTCCCTCATCGCAATCCACAGCCCGAGCAAAGCGCCGAGACCGATAATGATTCCGTACCAATGGACGGCTAACGGTCCCAGCTGAAATGCTATCGGATTGAGTGGTTCTATCGCTTCATTCATTTAACGCCAACTCCTATTCTTCTTGTTCACCGTCTTCAATGACGTCCGCCAGCTTGTTGGTAAATTGTTCAGCGGCATTCAGCCCCATCCGCTTCAATCTGAAGTTCATTGCTGCCACTTCGATGATGACTGCAAGATTTCGGCCTGGGCGGACGGGAATCGTCAGTTTTGTAATTTCTGTATCAATGATTTTCATGGTCTCTTCCTCAAGTCCGAGCCGGTCGTATTGCTTGCCCTGCTCCCAGAGTTCAAGATTCATGACAATCGTGATTCGTTTATTGCTTCTGACCGCGCCAGCGCCAAATAGCGTCATCACGTTGATAATGCCAAGGCCCCTGATCTCAAGAAGGTGCTCAATTAATTCCGGAGCGTTTCCCACAAGAGTATCCTGATCCTCCTGCCGTATTTCAACGCAATCATCGGCAACAAGGCGATGCCCTCTTTTCACAAGCTCCAGCGCTGTTTCGCTTTTTCCGACGCCGCTCTTTCCTGTGATCAGCACGCCGACACCATATATATCGACAAGAACACCATGAATTGCTGTGGTAGGCGCCAGCCTGCTCTCAAGGAAGTTGGTTAAACGGCTTGACAGTCTTGTCGTTTTCAGCGGCGATCTGAGGACAGGCACCCCATTTTTCTCGGAGGCGTCAATCAGCTCCTGCGGGATGGGCATATCTCTAGAAAGAATAATAGCTGGTGTTACATCAGTGCACAGAGAATCCATTCGCTGTTTTTTCTCCTCTTCAGGAAGCTGTTCAAAGAAAGAAAGCTCTGTTTTTCCGAGAAGCTGCACGCGCTCTCTCGGGTAATATGTAAAATATCCGGCAATTTCAATGCCTGGTCTTGATAGGTCACTCATTGTAATCGGGCGGTTAATTCCTTCTTCTCCGCTGATTAATTCCAAATTGAACTGTTCCATTACGTCTTTTGTGCGAACCTTTGCCACGATATGTTCCTCCTGTTCCGGGCTGCCCCGAGCTTGCTCACAATACTTTCATTTTATCACTTTCAGGCTTGAACCTAAAACAGATTTTATAAAAGGCGGGAAAACACCTCAGCTGGTCTAGATCACTAGTCTGAAAAAGAGTAAAATAAAGGTATTCAAATTCCAGAAAGGCGGATCATCTATGGCAGAGAGTCTTCTTATCAAAGACATTGCGATCGTGACAGAAAATGAAGTAATCAAAAACGGCTATGTCGGAATCAATGACGGAAAAATCAGCACAGTCTCAACAGAACGGCCCAAGGAGTCATATTCAAAAGAAATTCAAGCACCTGCGAATTCCGTTTTGCTTCCCGGCATGATTGACATTCATATCCACGGCGGCTATGGCTCAGATACGATGGATGCAAGCTTTTCTGCGCTCGACATCATGTCGTCAAGACTTCCCGAAGAAGGCACGACGAGCTTTTTAGCCACAACGATTACCCAGGAACATGGGAACATTTCTCAAGCTTTGGTGAACGCAAGAGAGTGGAAAGCGGCTGAAGAGTCCTCTTTATTAGGTGCAGAACTGCTCGGCATTCATTTAGAGGGCCCCTTTGTTTCACCTAAAAGAGCCGGAGCGCAACCAAAAGAGTGGATTAGGCCTTCGGATGTTGCGCTTTTCAAAAAGTGGCAGCAGGAGGCGGGCGGACTGATCAAAATTGTTACACTTGCGCCGGAGGAGGATCAGCATTTTGAACTGATCCGCCATTTGAAAGAAGAATCGATTATCGCGTCCATGGGGCACACGGATGCCGATTCCGCAATGCTGTCGGATGCCGCAAAAGCAGGGGCGAGCCATATGACCCATCTGTACAACGCGATGAGCCCGTTTCATCACCGAGAACCCGGAGTGATCGGAACGGCGCTGGCCCATGATGGGTTTGTGACAGAGCTAATAGCCGATGGCATCCACTCCCATCCTTTAGCGGCTAAGCTTGCTTTTTTGGCGAAAGGCAGCAGCAAGCTCATTTTAATTACCGATTCCATGAGGGCAAAAGGACTGAAAGACGGCGTATATGAGTTCGGCGGCCAAAGTGTGACGGTAAGAGGACGAACAGCTCTTCTTTCAGACGGAACCCTTGCCGGTTCGATCCTCAAAATGAACGAGGGCGCACGGCATATGCGTGAGTTTACAAATTGCTCTTGGACGGATATAGCTAATATAACTTCTGCAAACGCGGCCAAACAGTTGGGCATCTTTGACCGAAAAGGCAGTGTGACTGTGGGAAAAGATGCAGATTTGGTGATTGTCAGCAGTGATTGCGAGGTGATTCTCACCATTTGCCGCGGAAACATTGCATTTATATCCAAGGAGGCTGACCAGATATGAAAGTAATGGAATGTCAAACGTATGAAGAGCTAAGCCAAAAAGCAGCCAGAATAACGGCAGATACAATCAAAGAAAAACCTGATGCCGTTCTCGGGTTAGCGACGGGCGGCACACCGGAAGGCACTTATCGCGAGCTGATCCGCCTGCACCAAACTGAGAATCTCTCATTTCAAAACGTCACTACAGTTAATTTGGATGAGTACGCCAGACTTTCAAGCAATGACCCGAACAGCTATCACTTCTATATGAATGACCGTTTATTTCAGCATATCGACAGCAAGCCTAGCCGGCATTTTATTCCGAATGGAAATGCAGACGATTTGGAAGCCGAATGCAGACGGTATGAACAGCTAGTCGAGTCCCTCGGCGGCACTGACATTCAGCTTCTCGGCATCGGCCGAAACGGACACATCGGCTTTAACGAACCGGGAACGTCTTTCAAGTCGCGAACTCATGTTGTGACATTAAATGAGCAAACCCGTCAAGCGAATGCCAGATATTTTCCTTCCATAGACAGCGTGCCGAAAAAAGCACTGACAATGGGAATTCGAACGATACTCTCAAGCAAGCGCATTCTGCTGCTTATTTCTGGAAAAAGCAAAGCAGAAGCTGTTCGTAAACTGTTAGAAGGAAACATCAGCGAAGATTTTCCCGCATCTGCTTTGCACCTGCATTCCGATGTCACGGTTTTGATTGATCGTGAAGCCGCGTCATTAAGACCTTGAAAGGAACATGCTGACTTATGAATATCAATAAACAATCGCCTATTCCGATTTATTATCAGATTATGGAGCAATTAAAAACCCAAATTAAGAGCGGAGAACTGCAGCCGGATATGCCTCTTCCTTCTGAGCGCGAATATGCCGAACAATTCGGGATCAGCCGGATGACAGTTCGCCAGGCGCTTTCTAATTTAGTTAATGAAGGCTTGCTCTATCGCCTGAAGGGGCGGGGCACCTTTGTCAGCAAGCCAAAAATGGAACAAGCACTTCAAGGGCTGACAAGCTTTACCGAGGATATGAAAAGCCGCGGGATGACACCGGGCAGCAGGCTCATTGATTATCAGCTTATTGATTCAACTGAGGAGCTCGCGGCTATATTAGGCTGCGGGCACCCCTCCTCTATCCATAAAATCACTCGGGTGCGGCTGGCAAATGATATTCCGATGGCGATTGAGTCCTCACATATTCCGTTTGAGCTTGCGGGTGAATTGAACGAATCGCATTTTCAGTCGTCGATCTATGATCATATTGAAAGGTATAACAGCATACCGATTTCCCGTGCAAAACAGGAGCTTGAGCCAAGCGCTGCCACCACGGAAGAAGCGAACATTCTTGGTATTCAAAAGGGAGCGCCAGTCCTATTAATTAAACGAACAACATATCTGCAGAACGGAACTGCTTTTGAGCATGCAAAATCCGTATACAGAGGCGACCGTTATACATTTGTCCACTATATGGATCGTCTTTCATAAAAAAAGCCTCCAACCCTTTTTAAGGATTGGAGACATGGCGAAAATCAAACTGGTCTGGTGCCGGACGATATGTTTCTTTTTTCGTCTTGAACTTCCAGATCGGTGATTTCGTTTTGCCGTTAAAACTGTCTTCCACTATAATGTACCAATAATAAACAGACTGCGGTTCAAGATGATCCCAGCGGAATTCAGCTGTATCCCCGCTCTTCACTTGCTCCCGTTTTCCAAGCTCTTCATTGGTATATACGTTACATTCAAAATAATCGGTTCCCACCTTTTTGATTCTTGGCTTCAAATCAAGCGAAAGGGAAAATTCATCCTTGTTGCCATAGGTATCCGTATCATAGTAATTCTTATCCTTTACATACGGAGAGTATGTCGATACGTGTACCATGTCATTGGCCTGGTCAAATTGAAGCAAACGCAAATATCCTTGCCCGCCTTCTGGCCCGCCCTGATAATCGGCCAGCATTTGATGCACAAGACGATCCGGTTTCCCATCACCATCATCATCCAGCTCATCTGTTTTTCTCATCGCACTATGATAATGCCCGCTCAACACCATGACGACATTCGGGTTCGGCTTTACGATTTCTTTGAATATTTTCTCTCCGATCGGGCTTCTGTTTCCGCTGACCAGCAAATACTCATGAAAAGCTAAAATTGCCATCCGGTCAGGGTGTTTCTTCAGCACCTGATTCATCCACGCGATGTCTTCATCCGTAATGCCCCATCCCATGTACAGCATGATATAATCATTGCCGTTGCTCGAAATCAGGTCATAATGTCCGCGGTTGTTTTTATAGGAACCGCCATAATGCAATTTTTTATTAAAACGAGCGCTGCCAAAATATTTGCCAAACACCCTGTAGGAGCCGTCCTTATGCCCGACATCGTGGTTGCCGGCCAGCACGCCGTAAGGAATTCCGCTCTTATCCAGAACGGACATTGACCGATCAGCGTTTTTCCACTGTCTGATATCGGCGGAATCATCTACAATATCACCCGTGTGGAACACATATTTGATATTGAGCTGCTTTTGATTATCTTTTATCCATTCGGTCTGTTTATCAAAAATATGCGGATAGCTTTCGGCGTAATACTGTGTATCAGACATCCAGACAAATGTGTACATATCCTTCGCAGGGGGAATTTCATCCTGTACAATCACATTCATTTCCGACTCCCGTACAAAATCGGCGGCAATCACAGACGCTTTCAGCGTAAACGGTTTGTCATCCTTCGCGACGAAGCTGTCAACAGGCTGCCATTCGTTTGTCCGATAATTCCAAGCATACATCGTCACCTTTCTCCCCGGCAAAGAACTGCCCTTCCAGACCGCTTCTGCCAGATCATTCTCATCAATTGATGGATCAACCGTCACTTCAAAGCGATGATAAGGGAAAAGCTCTTTGTTTTCTGTCGATACTGTTTTTCCATCAGCAGCTGATACCCGCTCCAATTCTTGATTCGTAAATGGGGTCTCCCTTTCCGGCACAAAGCTTTTCGGCGGTTCAGTCAGTGACGCGTGCTTAAATATTTTCACATGATTGCGCGCTGTATATTGAAATCCCCTATAAAAACCAACATCCATGGCATCATTCGTCGGATCTTTCACCCGTACAGAAAGCTTGGCCTTATGCGTGTCGGCTTCGCTGTCTATAACCTCCGGCTGGTCCGGATGCTCTCGTTCGGTTTTAAATATCCTCTCAATCACTGTTTTATTGCCCGCGAGATCCGTTGCTGTCACTTTTAGAGAATGTTTTCCCGGCAAAAGGTCAGAAGATGACGTATGATATGGGAGTGTAATGCTTTCTCCATCTAACGACGCCTCCGCTTCCTCAATTTTGCTCCATTTATCATACATATCCGCCTGCAGGATAAGGTTTCCTTTATACGTTTGCCCCTCGGTGATATTCGGCTCAATGTGAGGTCCTGAATTATCTACCCGTACAACCAGGCTGACATTTTCCTTCCCGTCGCTTGCTTGAATATGGTGAGCGCCTTCAGAAAGCTTTGATGTATCCCACTCCAGCAGCTGTGATGTAAATAGTCCGTCAGGCAGATTGAACTGAAATTGCCAGCTTTTATTTGAGCGCTGATTATCGCCAATAAAGAGTTCCTTCTCAGGGGACACCCTCTGATCCCTGATCACCGTTCCATCTGATAACACCAATCGGGCGTTTTTGACTAAGAAGTCATCACGGTTTTCAGCCGTATCAAACGGAGACACCTTCGAACCCGATCGTATTGTAATACGCTGCAGCTGCTTCCCTTTCCGAAGCAGTGTCTCTGGCAATGGAACAGAATAGGTGCGGTATTTATTTGTTGTATCATCGAACACCTTCAGCACTTTGCCTTCCATCGTTACCGCGTTTTTAAAATAAAGGTTCGTTTTCCTCGTATCGAACGCAAAATATACTTCTTTTTCCATCGCGGGCTCTGTCACTTGTTTTTTCCCGTCAATCCATAGCTTAATGCGGTCAGCTCGCCCTTCTGTCGTGGCTTTGAGAAATTGAGTTCCCGACAGCGTGTCTCTGTTTTCAATATTCATCCGCAGACCGTGCGACTTGCTTGTTTGTTTAATATCAATCATTTTGACCGGCGTTCTCGCTTCATTGATCCCGTCCCCGGCCGCCACATAATACTCTAGCTGATCCTTCCCGATCAATTCAGGCGAATACACAATATAATGGTAGAGATTATCGTTGCGGTCTTTTTCAGCAAGAATTCGCTTAAACGGTTTGTTCTCATCCGTCCGGTAGTAAAAGGCCGCTGTTTTCACTAGACTTCGGTCCCGTATGTCAGCCCGCAGCTCAATGCTTTCAGCAGGGCGGACAGGCTTGCGGTCAGTCAAATCCTCAATGACCGGCTTTTCTTTATCGAGCTTGATTTTCCGTTTCTGCTCGGGCACCTGTGCCTGTAATACGGTTCCGGGAGACGGATTCTTTTCCCCGATTGAAATGTTCAGAAGTTCTGCGGTTCCGTTCAACGGATACTTATAAAGCACTGATGACAGCCGGCGCAGCGCATGTTTCCGATAATGCGCAACCGAAATGTCCTTTCCTGTATTCGTTGATATCACAACGGCCCGCGGCCTCGTATTGGCCATACCCTCTGTCTCGTCTATCACCGCGAGATTTTTTCCTTCTTTAAGTTGTGTCTGATAATAACGATTGAAATCCTCTGACGTCAATTCTGGATGCCCGGCAGGCTTCAGCCAGACGACAAACGTTTCGCCGGATGGTATCAAGATCCTTTCATCAGGTCTCCAAATCAGATCGGAGTCAGGCCCTTCTTTTGGGTAGCGGTAACGGATATGGTAGTCTTTAAAATCAATCGTTCTGTCAGTCGTATTAAAAATCTCAATAAATTCATAACCGTCTGCACGTCCTATATTCTTCGTATCAACCGCCAGCTCTGTGATCAGAAGCTCCGGAATATGGGCAAGGTCAGCCTGGTATCCTTCAAGCTTCAGTTTCTTCGTCTCCGACTCCACCCGCTGCTTCCCATTCGACATCACAATGTAATACTCAAGCTCGCTGTTCCAAATCAAACGTTTCGGAATTTGTGCCAAAAACTTGCGGACCGCTCCGGGGGTCGGGTCCATCGGCACCATTTTGTAGCCCAGCTCATTACTTTGTTTATAAAAAAGAAAGGCGGAAAATGCTTGATACGAATTATCGCGAACTTGAGCCTCAATCATTAGATTGTTTCTCATTTCAGCTTTCACATCAATTTGAGGAGGATTTTCAAGCAAGGGTATGTAATGAGGCGTTTGAAATAGTTCCTGCTGTACAACAGGAAAAGCTTTCGATTCATGATGGCCGCCAGACAAAACGGAAAGAAAAGACAGTAATATAGAAGCAATAACCGTGTATTTCCTCATCAAAGCACCTCCCTTTTCATGTATTTTGCGTCTGAACAGGGAAGCTTATGAGTTCATTTTTAAACAAGATCCAATCTGACAAAGCAGGTATACGACATATACGCGGGACTGCTGAACAAAAAGCGAACACTTCACTTCACAATTTTTCAAGGAGGCTGCAGAACATGTAAAAAAGCTGCCTTTGCGGGCAGCTTTTTTTATTTTTTTCTAAGCGGCTCTAAAATGCCTTTTTGAATCAGCAAATGGAAGACCGACAGGATAACGGATGCCCATATCGCTGTGCCGAAGCCGTCGATTTGAAAGCTGTCACCCATTATGGACGCGGTCATCATAAGCGTGATGGCGTTAATCACAAACAAGAAGAGTCCAAGCGTCACCATGGTGACCGGCAGTGTAAAGATAATTAAAAGCGGTTTAATCAGCACGTTTAAGATCGATAAAATGAGGCTGGCGATAATCGCTGCCCCAATGCTGCTGATATGGATGGAGTCAATATATCCATCAATGACGATTAATAACAATGCATTGACTAAAATGCTGACTGCCCATTTTACCATGTCATTTCATATCCCTTTCTGACGGGACGATAAAAATCCAAATGATATAAATGAGCAAAACCGGCAAGACACTTGTCATAATGGCTAAGATGACAGTTATGACTCTGAGGAGTGATGCGTCCCAATTGAAATATTCCGCGAGACCTCCGATAACACCGGCGATTTTCTTATTTTTTTCTGAGCGATAAAGCTTATTCATTCGATCACCTCTGTGAGTACTTAAGTTTGATGGCGCCTGTTAGTGATTCTGAGAAGACGGTGATGTTTTGATCATGTGCTTGATTTGAAGTGAACATCATTTCTTTTTGAATGGTATCATTTTTTTCCTTCAGCATCTCAACATCCATTAATTCATGGGACAGCGAACCAAGATTGCTTTTCAGCTCTGCCTTCACTGCGAGATCGTCCGGAATCGCAAGCTCCACACTTCCAGTCGTTGTTTTTGCATAAATGGAGCGGCAGTCTGATTCTGTTACGTTAATCGCAATATTTCCGTTAAAGCTTTGAACGTCAATGGATTCGCTTTTCCCTCTGAGATCGATCAATCCGTTAATGGTTTCCGCTTCTATCGTTCCGCAGCTGTGGCTGGCGAGCTTAATTTGCCCGTTGGCCGTTTCAGCTATGGCTTTTTCGGCTGTTAAGTGCGAGAACGACAGCACGCCGTTTGTCGTTTTCGCTGAGAACTCTTTTACATGTAAATGTTCCCCTCTGACCGGACCGTTAAACAGCTTCACTCGAATCTTATCATACTCCTTCTGAGGAATATACAAAGTGACATTCGTTTTCATCGTCTTTTTCTCAGTACGGATAAAAAACTTATTTCCTTTGATTTCACATTCAATATGCTGAAGAAATGCGTGTCTCGCCGCATCCTGGCTATCAGCGCGATATACCTTCGCCTGGCATTCCGCTCTGATATCGTCATCTTCCCAAGGGACGATATTCACGCTGCCATTGGCAATTTGCAGCTCAACACTGGAAAAGTCAGTATCTTTAAATTGAAAAATGTGCTGAACATCATACGCATGGCCAAAGTTTAAATCAAGGTCAACTTCCTTGACCTTTTTCACAGCAGAATCAATCCAGTCAAACAGCTTGGCTCCTAAAGACGGCTTGCCGCTTTCTTTTTTTGCCGTTGTAAATGGCTCTTCCTCGTCATGAACGTGAACTGAGAGCGCTGTGATTTTCTCTTCTTTTTCCTTGTAGTCGCTGTCAAGCTTTTCAATCAGTGTCAAAGCTTCTTGTGCTGTAAGCTTCCCTTCCTCAACAAGCTTAAGGATTCGTTCCTTTTCTTGCTTCATTACGATCTCCTCCCCATTGTCTACTTATGCTGCACGCAGGACCTTAATGCCCTGAATCACATTCCAAATAATAATGCCAATGACAACTAAGAAATAAATAACCGCTCCCCCGATGATTACAAATACAGGAAGCAAGCTGTCTCCATCAATCGCAACGGCTCCGCCAAGTAAAGCAATAAAAAGGAACAGCCAGCCGACAAACGGAACTATGTGAGAAATAAGAGAGCGTATCGCATGGCGTTTTGTTTCTTTCTCATTTACAACAAAATATGCGACAATCGGCACAATGATTGGCGCAATGAACACACTGAAATAACAAAGTGATGCAATAATAGCTTGATTACGGTTCAATTCATTCCACACTCCTATTGTGAATTGTCCATGACAAAAGATCAGGGACGTTTTACTTATTTATACGTTTAAAATCTCTTCAGGTTTCAAATTCATTCTTTAGACATGCTCCGATTTACGGAAATTGGATTTTAAAAAGTTTTAGAAGTAGAATCTTCCGGCTATACCGATTACAATATGTAAAAAGCTTACGGCAACCAAGGAGGCTGGACAAGCAATGGAGAAAGATCCCAGTGACTATACAGTAACACAAGAATCAGTGTTAAAGCTGATTCATGAACAAAAAAGAATGAATCGTGAAATGATCGCCGAGCTTGAGCAGATTCACGGACCCTTCCCGATCTCTCACGATATCCAATATATAAAAGTGCTGCTCGACAGCAGCAACACGCATATTGTTCAAGATTTAATGAGTGTAAGTAAGCAGCTGTATAAGAAGACTTTGTAATTGCGGAAAACATATCATTCATTATAACTGAAACAAAGCTAAAGGTTAGATGACAATATCTTGCCTTTTTTGTTTTGAAAAAACAAGTGATTCCCTGGCTGTCACAAAATGATTGTAACAAAAAAAGCCTGCCGGCACATCCAGTTAATGGACTCTGTCGGCAAGCTGTAACTATCAGAAAGAGATAGCCGTTCAAAATTAACGTAACAATTGAAGCACGTTTTGCGGCTGTTGGTTTGCTTGAGCAAGCATCGCTTGAGAAGCTTGAGAAAGAATGTTGTTCTTTGTGAATCGCTCATTTCTTTCGCCATGTCAACGTCACGGATGCGAGACTCAGCAGCTGTTAAGTTTTCAGAAGAAGCACCAAGGTTGTTGATTGTGTGCTCTAGACGGTTTTGTACCGCACCAAGTTTAGCACGTTGGTTTGAGACATTGTTGATTGCAGTATCAATACTTTCAAGTTGAGTATCAAAAGGAGTATTAGCAAAATCTGTTACATTAAGTGCGTTTACTCCTAAAGCAGTTGATGACATGCTGTCAATGTTAACTGTAAGCTGCTGGCCAGCATTTGCTCCAATTTGGAAAGTGAAACCATCAGTTTCAGTACCATCTAATAACTTTTTGCCGTTGAATTCAGTACGATTTGAAATGCCATCAACTTCCTCAATAAGCGCATCCATTTCATCTTTAATTGCACCAAGATCTTCTGCTTGTTGTGTACCTGTGTTTCCTGCTTGAACAGTAAGTTCACTTCTAAACCTATTATGCCGTAAAGAAAAAGCTTGCCTGCTAAGCCCAAGGATGGACTTGCTGACAAGCTGTTCTCTCGTAATAAAGTTTTTAAGATGTAGCTGTTTCTTTCGCTTTCAAGAGCGATTTCATGCGTGTTTTGTCACGTTCGATAACAGGCTGCAAATAACGGCCTGTATACGATTCTTCCACTTCAGTGATTTCCTCAGGCGTTCCTGACGCGACAATGGTTCCGCCTCCGGCTCCGCCTTCCGGGCCCAAATCCACAATGTAATCGGCCGTCTTAATGATATCAAGGTTGTGCTCAATAACCAGTACAGTGTCTCCGTTGTCTACCAACCGTTGCAGCACGACAAGAAGCCTGGCGATATCGTCGACATGCAAACCTGTCGTCGGCTCATCTAAAATGTAGAGCGTGCGTCCGGTCGAGCGTTTGTGCAGCTCAGATGCGAGCTTCACGCGCTGCGCTTCTCCGCCTGACAAGGTCGTCGCCGGCTGGCCAAGCGTAATATAACCTAAACCAACATCATAAAGGGTTTGGAGCTTGCGTTTGATTTTCGGGATATTTTCAAAGAAAGAAAGAGCATCTTCAACTGTCATATCAAGCACATCAGAGATGCTTTTTCCTTTGTACGTCACTTCAAGCGTTTCACGGTTATAGCGTTTGCCGTGACACACCTCGCATGGAACGTATACGTCAGGAAGGAAGTGCATTTCAATTTTAATAATCCCGTCTCCGCGGCAGGCTTCACATCGTCCGCCCTTCACGTTGAAGCTGAAACGGCCTTTTTTATAGCCGCGGACCTTCGCTTCATTTGTCTGCGCGAATACATCACGAATGTCATCAAATACACCGGTGTATGTCGCAGGGTTGGACCTCGGCGTTCTTCCGATTGGCGCCTGGTCAATGTCAATGACTTTGTCTAAATGATCCAAACCTTTAATCTCTTTATGGCTGCCGGGCTTCGCTTTCGCTTTATGAAGCTTTTGCGCCAGCGCCTTATGCAAAATTTCATTAATGAGTGTACTCTTTCCTGAACCGGAAACACCTGTAACTGCTGTAAACGTCCCAAGCGGGAACTTGGCATTCACTTTTTTCAGGTTGTTTTCTGAAGCACCTTTAATTTCAATGTAACGTCCGTCCGGCTTTCTTCTTTCAGGAGGCAATGGGATAAACTTTTTCCCTGATAAATAGCTGCCCGTTAATGAGTTTGGATCTTCCATCACTTCTTCCGGCGTACCCGCAGATATCACCTGTCCGCCGTGAATGCCGGCTCCCGGTCCAATGTCTATTAAATAATCTGCTGCCATCATCGTGTCCTCATCATGTTCGACAACAATCAGCGTGTTCCCGAGGTCTCTCATATTTTTCAGTGCGCTGATCAAGCGGTCGTTATCACGCTGATGCAGACCGATAGACGGCTCATCTAAAATATAAAGCACACCGGATAAACGCGAGCCAATTTGAGTCGCCAGCCTGATGCGCTGCGCCTCTCCTCCGGACAATGTACCCGCTGCCCTGCTCAATGTCAGGTAATCGAGACCGACTTTGTCCAGAAAGCTTAAGCGCTCCACAATTTCGCGCAAAATCAAATTGGCGATCTGCATATCCTTCTCAGAAAGGGTAAGGTCTTTAAAGAAGGCAAGTGCGTCGGCGACAGACAGCTCGGTAATTTTTCCAATGTGGCGGCCGTCAATCAGTACGGCAAGCGCCTCTTTCTTTAACCGATAGCCTTTGCACGTCGGACAAGACTTCTGAGACATATACTGCTCCATTTGCTCACGTATGAAATCGGAGCCTGTCTCCTTATAGCGTCTTTCAATGTTGCGCAATACGCCTTCAAATTGAATTTCACCTTCGCGGATTTGTCCAAAATCATTTTCATATCGGAAATAAATCAGGTCATCTCCGCTGCCGTACAGCACTTTATCCAGTTGATGCTTCGGCAAATCTTTGACCGGCACATCCATATCAATCCCGTAGTGGGTGCAGACTGCCTCAAGCAGCTGAGGATAATATTGTGAGCTGATCGGTGTCCAAGGGGCGACCGCATTCTCCTTCAATGACAAATCTTGATTGGGGATGACAAGATCGGCATCCACTTCAAGCTTCATTCCGAGACCGTCACACGTCGGACACGCCCCGAACGGACTGTTAAACGAAAACAGACGCGGCTCAAGCTCACCAATTGAAAATCCGCAGTGCGGACAGGCATGATGCTCGCTGAACATCAGCTCTTCCTCACCGATGACATCGATCATAACCCGTCCTTCACCTAAACGGAGCGCCGTTTCCAATGAATCAGACAGCCGGGCTGCCACGCCTTCTTTCACGACAATCCGGTCAATGACAACCTCAATGGAATGCTTCTTGTTCTTTTCTAATTCGATATCGTCGGAAAGCTCAGCCATCTCGCCGTCAATTCTGACTCTGACATAGCCTTGTTTTCTAATCTGTTCAAGCACTTTGACATGAGCGCCTTTTCGGCCCGAGACAATCGGCGCCAGCACCTGAAGCTTCGTCCGTTCCGGGTATTCCAGAATTCTGTCCACCATTTGCTCGATGGTCTGGGATGTAATCTCAATTCCGTGCTCCGGACAATGAGGCTTCCCTACTCTCGCATATAAAAGACGCAGATAATCATAAATCTCAGTTACCGTACCGACAGTAGACCTCGGATTACGGCTTGTTGTTTTCTGATCAATGCTGATGGCGGGAGAGAGCCCCTCAATTGCATCCACATCAGGCTTATCCATTTGCCCTAAAAACTGGCGGGCATAAGCAGACAGCGACTCGACATACCGTCTCTGTCCTTCAGCATATATCGTGTCAAAGGCAAGGGAGGATTTACCTGATCCGGACAAACCCGTGACAACGACAAGCTGATCTCTCGGAATCGTTACATCTATATTTTTCAGGTTATGCGCCCTGGCTCCCTTCACCTCTATCCGATCCATAGCCATTTGTTCATCATCCTTCCGCTTTTAGCTCTAAAAGTAAATCGCGAAGCTCCGCGGCTCTCTCAAAGTCAAGCGCCTTGGCGGCTTCCTTCATTTCATGCTCCATCTGTTCAACGACTTTCTGGCGTTCTTTCTTCGTCATTTTCGACAGCTTCGGCGCAGCTTTTGTTTTGTATTCCGCTTTATCCTCAGCTGCTACTGTGGCACGAATGACATCGCGAATTTCTTTATTTATCGTTTTCGGCGTAATGCCGTGCTCTTCATTAAACCGCTCCTGCTGCTCGCGTCGGCGTTTTGTTTCATTAATCGCAATTTCCATAGACTTCGTTATTTTATCGGCGTACATAATGACGCGGCCTTCCGCATTTCTCGCTGCCCGTCCGATGGTCTGGATCAGCGACCGCTCCGAACGAAGGAAACCTTCCTTATCCGCATCCAAAATCGCAACAAGGGATACTTCGGGAATGTCCAAACCTTCCCTCAGCAGGTTGATGCCGACAAGCACATCGTACTTGCCAAGGCGCAGGTCGCGGATAATTTCAATCCGTTCAAGCGTCTTGATTTCAGAATGCAGATAGTTTACTTTAATGCCGATTTCCTTTAAATAATCGGTCAGATCCTCTGACATCTTCTTCGTCAAAGTTGTCACAAGCACCCGTTCATTCCGCTCTATTCTAGCTTGAATTTCGCCGATCAAGTCGTCAATCTGACCTTCGATTGGACGGACGTCAATAAGCGGGTCAAGAAGCCCCGTCGGACGAATGATCTGTTCGACCATTTCATCTGTATGTTCAATCTCGTACGGCCCTGGTGTTGCGGATACATACACGATATTGTGCATATGCTTTTCAAATTCCTCAAAACGAAGCGGACGGTTATCAAGCGCTGATGGAAGCCGGAAGCCGTGATCCACGAGCACCTGTTTCCGCGCCTGGTCTCCGTTAAACATGCCGCGCACCTGGGGAATTGTCACATGCGACTCATCCACCACGATCATAAAATCGTCTGGGAAATAATCAAGAAGCGTATACGGCGTTGAACCTGGAGGCCGCAGAGTCAAATGTCTTGAATAGTTCTCGATGCCGGAGCAGAAACCCATTTCACGCATCATTTCAAGATCATATCTTGTCCGCTGCTCTAAACGCTGCGCTTCAAGGAGCTTTCCGTTTTCGTGCATGACCTTCAGCTGCTCCTCAAGCTCCTTCTCGATATTTTGAATCGCCTTCTCCATTTTCTCGGCCCGCGTTACGAAGTGGGATGCCGGGAAAATCGCAACATGATCTCGGTCGCCGAGAATTTCTCCTGTCAGCGCATCCACTTCCCGAATCCGTTCGATTTCGTCACCGAAAAATTCAACTCTGATACAATGCTCATCACGGGATGCCGGAAAGATTTCCACTACATCCCCGCGCACACGAAATGTACCGCGCTGAAAGTCGATATCGTTGCGGGCATATTGGATGTCTACAAGTTTTCTGAGCAGCTCATTGCGCTCAATTTCCATTTCAGTCCGCAGTGACACGACCATTTCCCGGTATTCCTCAGGCGAACCGAGGCCGTATATACAAGACACACTCGCAATAATAATGACATCTCTGCGCTCAAACAAAGCTGATGTGGCGGAGTGTCTCAGTTTATCAATTTCATCATTAATACTAGCGTCTTTCTCTATAAATGTATCCGTTTGAGGCACATACGCCTCCGGCTGATAATAATCATAGTAGCTGACAAAATACTCGACAGCATTGTTCGGAAAAAATTCCTTGAACTCACTGTAAAGCTGTCCAGCAAGGGTTTTGTTATGGGCAATCACGAGAGTCGGCTTATTGACTTCTTTAATCAAATTAGACACCGTAAATGTTTTCCCAGTTCCTGTCGCACCCAGCAGAGTCTGATGCTTCTTGCCCTCCTGAATTCCTTTCACAAGCTTTTCAATGGCTTTCGGCTGATCTCCCTGGGGCTGATATTTCGAGACTAACTCAAAGCGATCTTTCACAAAAATAAGCCTCCGTTTCTTTAACGAAATCTTCCTATAGATATAGTAACACAATGGAAAGCAAAATCACTAAAAATACGAACTAAAGTTCGGTGGTTTTTTATTTCCAGCTGTTTTTGTGTATAAAAAACCTGCTTTTAAATCGTAAAAGCAGGTATTCAGTCTTTATATTCATTATGTCCGATTTATTCTTCTTTTTTCTCTGCAGCTTTTTTGGCCATGTACAGTCCGCCAGCCACAAGAGACACAACATCCAATCCTACAATAAAATACGTTTCTGTATAGCCTTTTAAATAAGAGGCAAACAGCAATGCAGCTGTTAAAGCGATCGCCACATAATGATTAAAGGTGACTCTAGTAAATAGAACAACAAGCATAAAAGGGAAAAACAATGCAAAAACGGCTTTTGTAATCAACAAAAACCCTCCTCAGGGATTCTTCATCTGATCTGATTATAGTAAAAAATGAAGAATCGGACAATCGTGCATTCGCTCCCTCTCCTACACCATACCCCTTTTCAGCCAAAATCAATCACCATATTTGCATTTTGGTGCCGGTCAAAACTTATTCCATGGTGCCGCTGTTCTAATCAGCGGCACTTTTTTTATTACATCATCAAGTCCGCCGCCAGATTCCGAGAATAAAAGAAAATAGGCATACAGTACCAGTACGGCCGCATTTTCCAGGATAATATAACCAACTTAACTATTCATTTTATTTAGGACTTTCTGCGTTTGACAGCATTTTCCTGAAAACCTACAATTGAATGATAGTGTTTACTATCATTTTTTAAACACAGGCTCCGCAATAAAAAGACTAGAGAGAAAAACAAAATGAATGAAGAAAAGAGGGGTTTCAAATATGTATTCTGTTTTATTTCGCCAGGCAGAAGAGTCCAGCCAGCTGGCTGGAGCAAAAGGAATGAATTTGATTAAATTGACCAAACACGGTCTTCCTGTTCCGGACGGGTTTATTATTCAAACGAATGCGCTCGCACGTTTTATGGAGGACAACCAGCTTCAAGAGACTAGTGAAAACGTCGAAAGCGGGATCATTTCTGGAACATTTTCGGATGAGCTGAAAGATGAGCTGACTAGTTCCTTTTATAAGCTTAGAGAATCATATCGATCCGTAGCCGTGCGTTCTTCGTCTGCTTCGGAAGATTTAGAAGGCGCCTCATTCGCGGGTCAATATGAAACCTACTTAAATATCAAAACAGAGGAAGAGTTTCTGGCTAAAGTGAAAGAATGCTGGGCCTCATTTTTTTCTGGGCGGGTCAGCAGCTATAAGAAAAAAATGAACAATCAAATCGCAGAGCCGTTAATGGGAATAGTCGTTCAGGGGCTGATCGATTCAGAAATGTCAGGTGTTATCTTCAGCCGCAACCCTGTTACCCATGATGATAGAGAGCTTTTAATCAGCGCCAGCTACGGGTTGGGTGAAGCTGTTGTTTCAGGAAGTGTTACCCCAGACACGTTCATTGTTAATAAATCTTCGTTTGAGATTCAGAAAGAAATAGGTGCAAAGGAAATCTACATGGAGTCTGCGGCAGAAGGAATTGCTGAAAAAGAAACGAGTGAAGACATGCGCAGCCGTTTTTGCCTTACAGATGAACAAGTGATTGAATTGGCTGAAATCACAAAAAAAACCGAAGACCTGTACGGATATCCTGTCGATATAGAATTTGGAATTGCTGATCATCAAATATACCTTCTGCAAGCTCGCCCGATTACAACCATTGATCAGGACAAAAAGGCGGCAGAAGAAAAACGCAGCTTCATGATTACCGACACTGATATGAATGATTTCTGGCTTAACATGGAGTCTAATATTGAAGGTCCGGTGAGTCCGTTATTTTCATCCTTCATCGTGCCGGCATTGGAATATGGCTTGAAGAAGAGCATGCAAAAGTTTCCGATTGGTGTAGTTGTTGATGAAGTAAAACTTTATCGCGGACATATTTATTCCAAAAACCAAGGTGGACAGCAGCCTCCTTCTGAAGACTGCGGCAAAGAGCTTTTCCCGATTTTATCGGAGCATATGTATGACATCATCAATCACACATACCTCCCTTTTTACCGGACACTGGACCAGCTCGCACAAACTGAGCATACCGCAGAAAGCGCACTGGATGCTTTTCAAAAACTAAAGGCCTTTTATCTCACGGCTTATGAAGAGCACTTCAATATCGTTTTCCCGCAAATCCTTTTAACAAACAAACTGCAAGCGATGTATCAGGACATTCAAGGAGAGTCCGAAAACGCTCATTTTTATGAGATGCTGACAGGAAAAATGAACAAATCACTGGAAACGGACCGTTGCTTATGGCTATTTTCTATGGAAGTTCAGGAGAACCCGAACCTTCTGACCATTTTTGAAAACAACAAGCCTGAACAGCTCCAGGAGAAATTAGAACAAACAGATGAGGGGAGACACTTCCTGAAGAACGTCCATGAATTCTTGCAAGAATACGGATGGAGATCTGTTAAAAGTCATGATCTGATTGAACAAATCTGGGTGGAAAATCCGTATTTCGCTCTGGCTAATATTCAAAATTATGTCCGTAATGGCTATCATTTTGACAATGAATTTCAGAAAACGAAAGAAAAACGAGAGAAATTATACAATGAATTCTTGGAAAACATAGAAGATCCCGGTTTGCGCACCGAATTTGACCGCTATTATCAATGGACACTGAACTCTGCAAATATAAAAGATGATCACCACTTTTATATTGACGCCATGCTGGATGCCAAGGCGAGAATCTTTCTGCTGAAGATAGGTGAATTGCTGGCGGAAAACGGTGTCATTCAAGATCGTGAGGACCTTTGGTTTTTATATGACGACGAAGTGGAACAAGCGCTTCTTCACCCTGTATCCCTGCAAGAAAAGGCTGAAAAACGCAGACAGATTTTTCATGAGTATGAGCTGGCCCAAGCCCCTGCCTACCTCGGCACCCCGACAAAAGAACAGCTCAAAGCAGCTGAAGAAATTGTCGGCGCTGTGATAGAGGATGAAAAAAACACAGAGAATCATATTTTTGGCATAGCGGCATCAAGCGGCATTGCGACAGGTCCGGTGAAAATCATTCGGGACGCCAATGAATTTTCTCAATTCGCGCCTGGGGACGTACTCGTTTGCAAGATGACCACACCGCTATGGACCAGCCTGTTTCAAGACGCCAAAGCGATTATTACAGACACAGGCGGCATTTTGTCTCACGCTGCGATTATTGCCCGTGAATACGGCATTCCAGCCGTTCTCGGCACACGCACGGCAACCGAAAGACTGCGAGACGGTGACATCATCACTGTTGACGGAAGCAGCGGCAAAATCACAGTTGTCAGCCGGTCCTGATGCGTCCCCCTCTTTCTTATACAAGCGGGGCGGGTGTATACTTGTCCTGCCAGTATACTCGTGAGGTGAAACGTATTGAGACCGACAAACAAGAGAATCCTTGACGCTGCCATGCAGCTGCTCGTCAAAAAAGGATATCGCGCAACAACTACAAAAGAAATTGCAGAAAAAGCAAATGTAAGTGAAGCGACGATTTTCAGGAACTTTAAAAACAAACAAGGACTAGTTGAGGCTTTGCTTTCTCAGCATTCTTCAAACAGAGGCAGCATTTTGGAACAAACAGAAGGGGATTTGTACAAAGACCTGCTTCATATCGGAACCTGTCTCTTGGAGGAGCTCGAACATAGAAAAGATATCATTAAAATCAGCTTTCGTGAACCGGCCATGTTTCAGGATGTCATTAACCACGTCACTGAATATCCCCAATCTATGAAACAGCTATTGGTTGATTATCTCAAAACAATGGGTGAGAAAGGGGTTATTCAGACAGGAAATGAAGCGGAGCATGCCGACGTGTTCATGTCGATTATCTTCGGTTATTTCATTCACCGTCTCCACTTAGGAGACCGGGTCATATCAATGCCCCAGGAAAAAATGCTGGAGCACAGCACAGCTCTATTTGTCAAAGGAATTTCTGCTGATTAACTCCTTGGCATAATAAAAAGGAGGATCCCAATGAGCTCAAGAAAAGAATGGGCGCTGATCGTCTCGCTATTATTGGGGGCCATTCTGGCTCCCATTAATTCAACGATGATCGCGGTCGCGCTCTCATCTATTTCCCATACGTATAACGAGTCCATCGCAAGCATCACTTGGGTGGTTACCGTTTATTTAATCGTGATGGCAGTCACACAGCCGATTGCAGGAAAGCTCGGTGACATGTACGGCAATAAAACAATGTACTTATGGGGAGTCGGCCTTTTTCTAATCGCATCTCTAGGCTGCGCCCTTTCACCGAGTCTGCTCCTGTTAATTGTTTTTCGGGCATTGCAGGCTGTCGGCGGGGCATTGCTTACGCCAAACAGCATTGCCATTATCCGGCATGTTGTTTCTGAAAAACGCCTACCGAAAGTGTTTGGATTTTTCGGACTGGGCGCGGGACTTGGTGCAGCACTCGGGCCTTTTATCGGCTCTATACTGATTGACAGCTTCAGCTGGCATTCGATTTTTTGGGTCAACATCCCGTTCCTCGCTATTGCTTTATTTACGGCATTAACGATGTTTCCTCAATATAAAGAAAATAAATCTGACGCGCCGCTGGATATCATCGGCTCTCTCTTGCTTGCAGGCAGCATCGTTTCAATTATCCTGCTGACGAAAAATGAGGCTCCATGGGGATATGCGGTATACAGTGTATTGATACTTCTTTTTGTTCCGCTTTTTTTCAGAAGAGAAAAACGTACCAAGCACCCTATCATTGACTTTGCACTGTTTAAAAGCTCAACCTTTACAAATGCGAATCTATCAGTCTTGTTAAGCAATTTGATGATGTATGCCGTCTTATTGATTATGCCGTTATTTATGACGAACCAATTTGGGCTTAATACGTCTAACAGCGGGATGGCGCTTTCTGTATTTTCGATCTTCATGTCAGCCAGCAACTGGGTGGGCGCGCAGCTCCATCACAAATGGGGAGCAAAAAAAATCATTTTGCTTTCATTTGCCATGATGGCTGGTGCGAATCTATTATTTCTGCTGTTAAGCAGCTCGCATTCTGTCTTGTTCCTTATGCTCTCTCTTATCCTTGGCGGGCTCGCTTCCGGAGTCGGTCTGACCAGCATGCAGGTTTCATCCCTTGCCACAGTAGACCCCGGTATGTCAGGAGTGGCATCCGGGATTTTCTCGACCTTCCGTTATTTCGGAAGCATCATTTCATCAGCCTTAATTGGCCTGATTTCGGGATATCACACCCTATTTATGATTCTCTTTGCTGTAGCCATCATCGGCGTTTTTGTTTCATTGGGCATCAAATCTGATGAAACGGCACGGATAGAAAAAAACTCAGCGTAACACAAAACAGCCCGGCATCGCATCTTCCTGCGGTGCCGGGCTGCCTTTTATGATCCAGAAGCGGCTGCTTCGTCTTCACGGTCATCCTTTACGAAGAGGATGCCCAATTCATGATGTTCTCCTTCATAAGAAGCTCGCTGGTCAAAACGAATTTCTCCATTCAAACCGATAATTTCAAGCTTTACATATGCACGGTTATGCTGAAGCGCTTCATAGAAATCAGAAACGTTCTTAACCGGTATGCCATTGACTTTCGTTATGATTTCCCCGATTTTCAATTCCAGATCCTCAGCCGGCGTATTGGGGATAATCCCAAGCACCATTAAGCCCTGATCCCTTTTCGAGAAATAAAACGGAGCCGCGTTATCATTCACTCTTTGCTTTATGGACAGAAAAATGCGCCCTAACAAAGCAGTACAGACCGCTGCACCCGCAAGCGGCGTCCACAGTAAGCTCGCTGCACCGAGAACTGCGACGGCAAGACCGAGAATACAAACGCGTTTCGCTGTGATCCTTATACTCGTTTCAGGCAGCGATCCCTGTACCCTTTGTCCAAATCCGACAAAGTAAGGAATCCATAGAAAATGGAATGAGCCGCCGGGAACAGTAAACACGGGCCACCAGCTAAGGTGCGATTCTAAACCATTACCGGGCACGAGAAGGAACAGCGGCAAAAGCCAAACCCGGTTTGCCAGCTGCTGTCCGATCGGCAAACCGCGGCTGCTTACGACAAGTGCCGGTGATGTTCTCACATGCGCAGAACGATAAGCAACCGCTCCTTCAGTGATAATCAGCAAACCTAGAAACACAGCTACAGCCGGCCAAACAACTGCAAATCCTTGCGGAAATCTCTCCAGAAAGGGCTCCGCCTGATATATTTGCAGTCCAAAACCTATCAGCATACTCACACTGACGATATATGCAGCAGACATCCAGTTTGCGCGAAGAGTGAACGCTGCCGCTGCAGTGATAACGGCAATAATCGCAAGTAAACCGAGAGGAATCGATATTCCGAGTCCACCTAAAATAACTGACAAAAGAAGACCTGGAATCAGTCCCTTTGTATATGTAAATTTCAGATCATCATAAATATCTGCTATTCTTGTATGAAAGGTTTTTCGTTCCCGTTTGATTCTTACATAGCCGAAAGCCAGGGTTATGATGATAAAAAACCAGAAAAGCGGGTGTAAGAAGAACAGGCCCGCGCTTTTTAACAGTTCAATTCCCCATTGAACAGACACTATCTCTCACCGCCTCAAGCCAAACATGTTACTTATATTCTATCAAATATTAAATGGCTTGGATATCCTCAGGAGAGTTTATCTCTCTTGCGTCATCCACAGCGTGACATTCGATAGTGAAAAATCCTTTAAATAGTGGTTTACATCCACATCCAATAACCCGCTGATTAGATGCATCGACCTTTTTATATCTGTCAGATTAATTCCTAATCGCTTATGATTTTTCATTAAGTAGTTAAAATAATGTTTGGCGCATTCCTCATTAATGTCATTTACTGATTCGACATTGGTGTAATTGACCAAATATCTGCTGAACAGCATAAGAAGACTTAGTGCTTTTGTAGCTGAAAATGTTACGTCTTGTGTTCTGTCTTTTAATTGTTCCACTAATTCATAATATTTTTTTTCACGCACAATACTTGCCCTCTTCAATTGTGAACCCCCATTTTCTTTATACAGATAAGCACGGGCCAGTATAAGCAGCAGTACTGGAGTGCTAACAAGCATTCTCGCTAACGTTACTCTTTAAATACCTGTCGTTCAGCTGCCATTAACCTGATTACTGTTCTTTTTAGAACCTTCTTATATTGTATGAAGTAAACAAAGACTAGGCAACTTGCAAAAGTTTCATTTTAAATGCATATTAACTCGTTAGAAAGTCTCTCTCATATATTGATATCGGGTAATAACAGTCCTTTATAAATGTTTATTTGTGAAAATTTTTTTAATTTCTTGTCAAAAACTCATTTTTTATGTGACTTATGATCCATAATCTCTTTAAGCACAAAGAAACAGGAGATGGAATACCATCTCCTTTAATTGACAAATAATGATTTCAATGCTGTTTGAAGCTGCAAATCATTTTTTTCATCTGATTTTTTCTTTTCTATCTGCCGGTTTAATGTCTCTGCAGTGCGAGTGTCGATCACACCGGTTTTATTCAGCTTGTTTTGATCCTGAAAAGCCATAACCGCTTTTTTCATGTCTTTGCTGAAATAGCCATCCTCACGTCCCGGATCAAAGCTGAGACCTTTTAACAATACCTGCGCATGCTTGACGTCTTCATTGTTCATGTCCACTTTAAGCGGCTCTTTCAGCTGTAAAGGCCCGGCGGAAAAATAATCGGGCTGCTTAATCGCAATGGTCGGTTCAATTCCTTTCTTATGAATCCAGTTTCCATTTGGCGTCAGCCACTTGTAAAGCGTTAATTTGATGTTGCTGCCGTCCCCCATTGGCACAGCCTGTTGAACCGTTCCCTTTCCAAAAGACGTATCGCCTACAACATCATAATGGCCAGCTTCCTTTAATGCACCGGCAAGAATTTCTGATGCAGAGGCACTTCCTTTATCCGTAATCACATTGACAGGGTACGCTTTTTTATGGGTCAATGTTGAAAAATAACGTTTTTTATCCCCATTGCGTTCAGCAATCTGAATATACGGCTGATCCTTTGTAACGAAATGCTTAAGAATTTCTTCCACACTTTGAAGATACCCGCCCGGGTTGCCGCGTACATCAATGACAAGTCCTTCTATTTCTTTTTTCTCAAGCTCCCTCAGCGCTTTTGCAAAATCCTCTGCGGTGTGCTCAGAAAAAGTAGAGATGGCAATATATCCGACAGAATGCCCCTGTACTTTTTTCTCTGATGCAAAAACCGTTTCGAGCGGAATCTCAGCTCTCTTGATCCGGAATGACAGCTGCTTCTTCGTTCCAGGCCGCTGAATCTTCATTGAAACGCTGGACCCTTTTTTTCCTCTTATTTTTAACACAGCGTGGTTTAAATCCTTGCCGGCCATCGATTCTCCATTGATGCTGATAATTTCATCATTAGGCTTCAACCCGGCTTTTTCCGCTGGCGATTTCTTGAATGGGGAAACAATAATAATTTTGCCGTCTTCCATGCCAACCTCAGCCCCGATGCCTTCAAATGAGGAATCAAGAGAATCAGAAAATTGCTTAGCTGTCTGCTTATCCATGTAAACAGAATAAGGATCATTTAGCGTAGACAGCATTCCCTGGATGGCTCCCTCGAGCAGCTTTTCTCTATCTACTTTTTCTACGTACTCATTCGAAATTAACTCATACGCTTTTTCGATTTTGTCCATAGCTTTATCCCGTTCAGAGTCAGCTTGTGCCGTCGCGGGAACTGCTGCAGTCTGGGGCTTATCCATCTCAAGCAGGTTGATTCCCGCATATACACCGGCGCCTCCGAACAGCATGCTCCCTGCTGCTATCACAGCCATTATTTTTTGATTCATCCTTTACTCCTCCTGTATGCCAGACTGTCTTTACCAAAACCTAGAGATAGTATATGTAAAGGATGGAGATTTCATGTAATCATAGAAGAAAAAGAAGGCAAATGAAAAGCCGTCCCGAAAGCGGAACGGCTTTTTCACTTTATACTCGCAAAAACTTGCGGATGGAAGTCAGACTTCCCCATACTCCAATTACTGCGCCGATTGCAATCAGCACTAGCGAAACTTGGAATACAAATGGATTATAAGGAAGAAGAGAGACAAATGATCCTTGAACCTTTGGAACGACCCATCCGATGACGTATTGGTAAGTGCTCAGCACCAGTGCAATCGGAATCACAGAACCGAATACGCCTAGCAGCAATCCTTCAAGGAAAAACGGCCAGCGGATAAACCAGTTTGTCGCGCCGACAAGCTTCATGATTTCAATTTCTTTTCTTCTTGCGAAAATTGTAATTTTAATGGTGTTGGAAATTAAGAACATCGCCGTAAATACCAGGCCGATAATTAACGCGATTCCAATGTTGCGGGAAACGCCGACCACTTTAAACAAACGGCTGACCTCTTCTTTTCCATAAGTGACTTTATAAACATGATCCATTTTTTCGATCTTTTTCGCCACGTTCGGCGTATCATGCGGATCTGTCGTTTTGACGACAAACGCATCATTAAGCGGGTTTTCCTGATCCTTCATTGTCAGGGATTTTCCGCTGTCACCAAAACTGTCAACCAGCTGGTCAAGCTCTTTTTCTTTAGATGAAAAAGTAACACTCTGAATGCCCTTCAGTTCCTTAATATCGTTCTGAAGCTTGTCCTGTGCCTTCTGATCTGCAGTCAGATCAATCAGCACTTTGATTTCAACTTGTTTTTCAGCATTCGTGGCCATGTTATTCAAATTCAGCATAATCACTAAAAACACGCCGACTAAAATCAGCGTAACGGTTACAGCACTAATGGATGCAAATGTCATCCATGTGTTTCTCCCGAGAGATTTAAAACTCTCACGCAAGTGGCGCCCGAGAATTTTAATCATATGAACCATACTCCCCTCTTGACTCATCACGCACAATGATACCATCTTCGATTGCAATGACACGTTTCTTCATGGTGTTTACGATTTCTTTATTATGTGTCGCCATCACGACTGTTGTCCCGCGGTTGTTAATTTCCTCCAGCGTCTTCATGACTTCCCAAGACGTATCCGGATCAAGGTTTCCTGTCGGTTCATCAGCAATGACAACATCAGGGTTATTCACAATTGATCTTGCAATAGATACACGCTGCTGCTCCCCGCCTGAAAGCTGGTCAGGAAATTGTCGCGCTTTATGCTTCAGCTGCACGAGATCAAGCACTTCAAGCACTCGTTTCTTAATGACAGACGGCTGTTCTCCAATCACTTCAAGGGCAAATGCCACATTTTCAAAAACAGTAAGTTTCGGAAGAAGCTTGAAATCCTGAAAGACAACGCCTATTTTGCGGCGCACGAAAGGAATCTCTTTTTCTTTAATTGTCGCGAGATCTTTATGATTGATTAAAATTTGTCCTTTTGTCGGTTTTTCTTCTCTGTAAATCATTTTAATAAAAGTAGATTTACCTGCTCCGCTCGGACCAACAACATACACAAACTCGCCGGGATGAATGGTAACAGAAATCCCATTGAGCGCTTTTACGCCGTTCGGATAGGCTTTATATACTTCCTTCATCTCTATCATGAAATCACCTAATCTTTTATATCATTTTATCTATCACACGGTCATACTCTTCGAATGCATTCGACAATTTATGACCCATTCATTTGTAAAAAGATGAAAAATCTGAAAGTTCCCTTTTTCAATACACTTCATTATACGTCAAATTTAGACATAATACTATTACAGTTTCTTTTCATTCATATTGTCAAGGCATAAAAACATCCTTGCCGGCACTCGGCAAGGATGTTTTTATCTTACTTTTTTTCTGACAGCCATTTGGCAATAACAGCGGCTTCGTTATCCTCTACAAGCCCCTTTGGCATATTGCCGCGGCCGTTTTTAATAATGCTTTCAATTTTGTGTTCATCGTATTTGCCTCCGACCTCTTGGAGATTAGGCCCTGACACACCTTCTAAATCCTTGCCGTGGCAGCCTACGCAGCTTTGCTGATATAACTCTTCCCCTTCAGATGCAGTGGCTTCCGTCTTGCTGCCGGTGTCTGCCTTCTCTTCTTTTGCATCGTTTGATCCGCAGGCAGCCAACAGAACAGAAAGCGCAAATCCAATCATTAGTATCGATAACTTTGATTTCATGTTGAGAAGCACAACTCCTTTACGATCTCTTCCATATTATAACCTCGTTTAAGCGCGTTTGAAACCCTCGCCCAGCACCTCGCTCGCGTCTGCTACAATCACAAAAGCTGACTCATCAATCTGTTTGACGATTTGTTTCAATTTGGTGAATTCAGTTTGCCCAACCACGCACATTAAAATCGGACGGTCATCGTCAGTATATCCGCCGACTGCAGAAATTTTTGTCACGCCTCTGTCAATCTTCTGTAAGACAGCCTCCTTGACAGCCTGCTCCTGCTTTGTAATGATGAGTGCCATTTTTGAACGATTAAAGCCGACTTGCACAACATCAATGGTTTTGCTGGACACATAGACGCCAAGCATGGCATATAAGCCTTGCTCAATATTAAATACGATCATAGCCGTAACAACAATCATTCCGTCAATGATGGCGAGGCACTTCCCCAATGACAGACCGGAGTACTTATGAATGATCTGTGCAGCCAAGGCTGTACCTCCCGTCGAACCTTTCCCTAAGTACACAATACCAATTCCGATACCTATCCCGACACCGCCAAAAATCGCCGCCAAGAGTTCATGATGAGTGGCGGGCTGAATATCCCTTGTCAGAAACACTACTAGCGGCAAAAACACAGAACCTGCAAGCGTCTTTAGTCCAAATTTCCCGCCGAGCAAAATGACGCCAGCAATAAATAAAGGGATATTAATAATCCACTGTACATACGCTGCTTCAAAACCATATGATTGTAAAATCGTACTGATCCCACTGACACCGCCGGCGGCAATCTTATTCGGAAGCAAAAATACATTAAAGGACACGGCCGTAATCGCTGCTCCTATCAATATGTATACATAATCCCGCAAAATCCACAATGTTTTATTCCGTACGTCCATCATATATCCTCCGTTTCTTCCAATGCTCTCCGATAGCATTTTAATCCTTCCCTGATTAGATGTAAATAACACCCAAATACAGTGGTAATATGCTAAAGCAGCAGTGAAATCAAGGATATAAGGAATAAAAAAACACACCCGTATGCATCAGGTGTGTTTTTCAGCTTATGAAAGCTTAGAACGCAGGTAGGCATCAATAAACGTATCAATGTCACCATCCATTACAGCTTGAACGTTCCCCATTTCTGTATTGGTCCGATGGTCTTTTACCATGGAATACGGATGGAATACATAAGAACGGATTTGGCTGCCCCAGCCGATTTCTTTTTGTTCACCGCGAATTTCATCCAGCTCTGCCTGCTGCTCTTCAATTCTGCGCTGATACAGCTTGGCCTTCAGCATTTTCATGGCTCTTTCACGGTTTTTAATTTGTGAGCGCTCCGTTTGGCATGTCACAACTACGTTCGTCGGCAAGTGAGTAATCCGAACGGCTGAATCCGTCGTATTGACGTGCTGTCCGCCCGCGCCGCTTGCACGGTACGTGTCAACTTTAATATCCTCCGTACGAATATCAATATCAATTTCATCGTTAAATTCAGGCATGACTTCACATGAAACGAAAGATGTGTGGCGGCGGCCTGATGAATCAAATGGTGAGATCCGCACAAGACGATGGACACCTTTTTCTGCTTTGAGATACCCGTAAGCGTTGTGTCCTTTGATGAGCAATGTCACTGACTTGATTCCAGCCTCGTCACCTGGAAGGTAATCGAGTGTTTCTACTTTAAAGCCGCGGCGCTCTCCCCATCTTGTATACATTCTAAGAAGCATAGAGCCCCAGTCCTGTGACTCTGTACCGCCAGCACCAGGGTGCAGTTCTAAAATCGCGTTATTTTTATCATACGGCTCGCTGAGAAGAAGCTGAAGCTCAAACTCATTGAACTCTTTTGTTAATGATTTTAGTTCTTTTTCAAGCTCAAGCTGGAGATCAGTGTCCGGCTCTTCTTTCAAAAGATCATGAGTCATTTGTAATTCTTCGTGGGATTCATTCAATTTTTTATACGAATTGACATAATCCTTTAAACCGTTTGCTTCATTTATAACCGTTTGAGCTTTTTGCTGATCATTCCAGAATTCCGGATCAGCCATTTGTTCATCTAGCTCAGCAATGCGGGCCTCCTTTGATTCGAGGTCAAAGAGACCCCCTAAAGTCCGCTAAACGAGAAGCCATATTTTCGAGCTCTGCTCTGATTTCTGATAATTCCATTTCATTCACCTCATTAAAAGATCCGCAGGCGCCTGCAGGCGCCGCGGTCAGTAAACTTGCCGGGGCGAACTATTCAGTACGGCCGCAGCAATTTTTATATTTTTTCCCGCTTCCGCAGTGGCATGGGGCATTTCGTCCGATATCAACCACTTTGCGAACCGGTGCTTTCTTTGCTTTTTTGTTATCGTCGCCTTCTTGCGGCTGATGAGCTGTTGTTTGGCCTTGTACAACCTCTTCACGCTCCAGATTGTTTTCAATCTCAGCTTTCATCACAAATTTTGCGACTTCGTCCTCAATTGATTCAATCATATGCTCAAACATCGCAAAGCCTTCCATTTGATACTCACGAAGCGGGTTCGTCTGCGCATAAGCACGAAGGTGAATCCCTTGGCGGAGCTGATCCATCGCATCAATATGATCCATCCATTTAGAATCAACGGCACGAAGAACGATAACTTTTTCGAATTCGCGCATTTGCTCTTTGCCGAATTGCTCTTCCTTCTCATTATATTTTGTGATGATGCGATCCATAATGAGCTCAAGCATTTCATCCGGTTCTTTCCCGAAGATATCGCTCTTCTCAAGCGCACCTTCATCAAGATAAGTTGTGTTGATAAGATCAACTAGACCGTCAAGCTTCCACTCCTCAGGAAGCTCTTCTCTTGGCGTATAGGCTGCAATTGCGCGTTCGAGAGAAGACTTGATCATATTTTCAACGATTTCACGCAGGTTTTCAGAGTCAATGACTTCAAAGCGCTGCTTATAAATGACCTCACGCTGCTGGCGGAGAACATCATCATATTGCAGAAGCTGTTTACGCGAATCGAAGTTATTGCCTTCGACGCGTTTTTGTGACGATTCAACCGCGCGAGATACCATTTTGCTTTGAATTGGAGTAGAGTCGTCCATGCCGAAGCGGTCAAGCATCGCCATTGTCCGCTCAGCTCCGAATCTGCGCATCAATTCATCCTCCATAGAAAGATAAAATTGAGTAATCCCCGGGTCTCCCTGACGTCCGGAACGACCTCGAAGCTGATTGTCAATCCGGCGTGATTCATGTCGTTCTGTTCCGACAACAGCGAGTCCGCCAAGCTCTTTTACACCTTCGCCAAGCTTAATGTCCGTTCCGCGCCCCGCCATGTTAGTCGCAATCGTAACTGCGCCTTTTTGGCCGGCCTCTTCAATGATCTGCGCTTCACGTTCATGGTTTTTGGCATTTAACACTTGATGCGGAATTCCTTTGTTTTTAAGCAGCTTAGAAATCAATTCAGATGTTTCAACGGCAACCGTACCGACGAGAACAGGCTGTCCCGTCATGTAACGCTGTGCGACATCCTCCGCAACTGCCTTAAACTTTCCTTCCATCGTGCGGTAAATTAAATCCGGGCGGTCATCACGGACAACAGGCCTGTTGGTAGGGATCGTGACAACCTGCATGTTGTAGATGTTGCGGAATTCTTCTTCCTCTGTCTTAGCTGTACCCGTCATACCGGCAAGTTTTTCGTACATCCGGAAGTAATTTTGGAACGTAATCGTCGCCAAGGTCATGCTTTCGTTTTGAATCTCAAGCCCTTCCTTCGCTTCAATCGCTTGGTGAAGCCCCTCACTGTAGCGGCGGCCTTTCATCAAACGTCCCGTGAAGGAATCAACAATAACAACCTGTCCGTCTTCCACTACATAGTCAACGTCCTTTTGCATCGCAACGTGAGCTTTTAAGGCCTGGTTGATATGGTGGTTGAGCGCGACATGCTTCACATCAAAGAGGTTATCGATGCCGAACGCTTTTTCCGCCTTCGTCATTCCTTCTTCAGTAAGCTGTACAGCTTTAGTTTTGATATCGTACGTGTAATCCTTCTCCGCTTTTAACGTGCGGACAAAAGCATTTGCCTGTACGTACAGCTTAGTGGATTTGGCGGCTTGTCCAGAAATGATAAGCGGTGTTCTCGCTTCATCAATTAAAATAGAGTCAACTTCATCTATTACCGCAAAATGAAGCGGGCGCTGAACCATCTGCTCTTTATAAAGAACCATATTGTCACGCAAATAATCGAAGCCAAGCTCGTTGTTTGTGGAGTAAGTAATATCAGCGGCATAAGCTTCCCGTTTTTCGTCTTTTGACATTGAGTTTAAATTCAAACCGACAGTCAAACCGAGAAACTCAAAAATTTTCCCCATTTGCTCAGCGTCACGGCTTGCCAAGTATTCGTTGACAGTCACGACGTGTACGCCTTTACCTGTTAACGCATTTAAATAAACAGGCAGGGTAGACGTTAATGTTTTCCCTTCCCCTGTTTTCATTTCCGCTATATTTCCGTCATGAAGCGCCACGCCCCCCATGAGCTGGACTTTAAACGGAAACATGCCTGTTACGCGGCGTGAAGCTTCTCGAACAACAGCGAAAGCTTCAACAAGAAGATCATCCGTTGTCGCCCCTTTTTCAAGACGCTCTTTAAATTCAATTGTTTTATGTTTCAACGCGTCGTCAGAGAGATTTTCATAGTCTCCGCGAATCGCATCAATATCGTTAGCAATTTTTTCGTATCTATTCAGCGTACGTTTTGTTGGATCAAACATTTTATTTAAAATTCCAAGCATTTATAACGCTCCTCTATCTTCACATGCCTATTTTAAAGGCATGTATAAATAATTTACTAGTCCATGTATACCTCTCATTATCATATCATACCTTTTGTTATTTCCAAAGAATTTGCAAATAAGAAAAACAAAAACCTTCCGCGGACATCACGGAAGGCTTCTCTTCATTATTCAGTCGGTTCAATTAAGCCATATTTCCCGTCATTTCTGCGGTACACGACATTTGTAAGGTTTGTTTCCGCATTTGTGAAAACAAAGAAATTATGGCCGAGCATATTCATTTGCAAGATCGCTTCTTCACTATCCATCGGCTTTAAATTAAAGCGTTTCTGACGGACGATGTCCAAGCTCTCCTCCTCTTCTATGTCATCCTGAACCGCAATATCTGTATCAGAGCCAAGACCGTTTGCCAATAAATATTTTGGAGAGCCCTGCTCACGGAATTTACGGTTTACTTTCGTTTTATGCTTACGGATTTGACGTTCCAGTTTGTTTGTTGCGAGATCAATTGCGTTGTACATATCCTCGTTATGCACCTCGGACCGAAGCGCCAGATCTGTCATCGGAATCGTAACCTCAACCTTAGACTCCTTGTCATTGTAAAACTTCAAGTTGACGTTCACATCAGCATCCACGCTATGGTCAAAATAGCGCTCCAGCTTGCCGATCTTCCTCTCGACATGATCCTTTAACGCGGGTGTCACTTCAATATTTTCTCCTCTGATGTTATAGTTCATCAAAGAACGCCTCCCTTTTATTAAGGATATGTATCTATTTCTCTTTTACCCTTTACAATTCCTGCTGAAACATAAATCTTTTGTGAAAATTCAGTGAACTTTGTCGAATTTTGTTTGTATTTGCTTTGTTATTGGCGGTTCGGAGGTATATGTATATGCTGATTGAACGAAACAAATACCTCACACACGCCTAATTGATTAAAAAGGGTTCCATACATTGATGAATAGACAGCATCCATTTTCTATAATGAATCAGAAAATGTTCCTTTAAATACTCACAGAACTCATGAGAGGGAAAAGAGAAAGAGACCAATTGATCAAACTCCGCAAAAATTTGGTCAAATGCTTTAACACAAATTTCAGCACACCGCGAATCCATAATGAAGAGAAGTGTTGAATGTGTTGAATCCAAATAAAAAAAGGCTTGGATCAGATCTTGGTAGATCCGATCCCCTTCTGTTTTTGATAAATTCTCTTCAGCCTCTATCAAATAACACAACCCCTCTTCGATGGTAAAAAGAAGATGATAATAAGCTGATAAAAGCGTATAATCTTCAATGCTCTTCAAGGCACTCACCTATTTACGCTTGTCATAATATGTGCCGTCAATCGTAATGTTGTTATAAGGGTTTAAATACGTCGTATGCATCACACGTTTTCTTTTCATCTGCTGAAGTTCTGCTGCGATTGACTGCTTCAGTCGTTCCATTTCCTTCACAATAAGCTGATCCCATGTCAGCACTAGCTTCATCTGCTTTCGCTCTTCTTCTGAAAGCGGCAGAGATATCTCCTGAATCAGTTCAGACCGTTTAGCCACAAAGTCTTCAATTTGTTTTAAAAGCTCATCGCTTTCCGGCGTATTTTGTATGTGTGACAGCATACTCTTCGTCTCAGTGTATAGTTGATCTATGTTATTCATGCGATCCCGCCTGATCCGTGCCGGTCCTTCCGCTCACTTTGAATTGCCTGTTTCCAAGCATCGCGAAAATCTGTTACATAGCCTTCAACCTCAGCCAGCATGCCCGTATCATTTTTGATATTTGCCTGTACCAATCTTCGATACATATAATCGTACATCGCACCCATGGAAGCGGAAAGCTCTATGTTACGGTTAAGTGTAAAATTTAATTCCTGAATAATATTTTGCGCTTTAATCAGATTCTCATTTTTACGTTCCATATCATCATTCTCAATGGCCTGAGAGGCAAGTCTTATAAATTTTAAACAGCCATTATACAGCATAAGCGTCAGCTCCCCGGGTGTAGCCGTATTCACTGAATTTTGCTGATAGGCTGTATATGGATTTTGGATCGCCATGTGTCATCCTCCAAATTACATTTATTGTACAAGAAGCTGTGATAAATAGGACGCTTGTTCGTTCATTTTTTGAATCGCAGAATCCATTGCACTGAATTTTGAATAATAGCGGTTTTCTATTGTAGTCAACCGGTCCTGCATTTTGGTAATATCAGTGCTGATCGTATTTAAATTTTTACCGATTGAATAATCATTGGTTCCCATTGTCGAGTTGCCGGCTTTTGCTTCAATGCTCTTCACCGTACTTTTTAGGGTGTCACCGATGCGTTTCATAATCCCTTTATCACTATAGGCGCTGCTGTTCGTTCCGCTTGTAAATAAGGCGGCAACGCTTTGCGGATCTTCTTGTATTTTGGCTTTCAGCTTGTCTTCATTAATCTCTAAATGACCCCGCATTTGGTAAGCACTTGAGGTTGTTATGCCAAATTCTGTCAATTGATAGGTTTTCCCATCCGCATTAACTTGAGTATAAAAGTCAGTCCGCATTTGGTTCGTGCCGGTGCTGATGCTGGAATCATTTCTAAGCAATCCGCTTTTCGCCTTCTCCTCCCAGAGCTCTACCTCTTTATCGGACATGGCTTCTTTTTGTTCACTTGTCAACGGAGTATAGTCTCGGTATTTTTCTTCTTTCAGCTTTTCATTCAGGCTGTCAACCATTTCATTGTATTTATCTACAAACTCTTTGATTTGGTTATAAATCCCGTCAACATCAGTAGAAACAGATGTGGTAACAGGGCCTGTGGCTGCAGTTGTATTTTTAATCGAGTAAGTAACACCATTCACCGTGAAATTGTTTGTCAGCTTCTCCATTTCAAAGCCGTTAATTGTGACTTTGGCATTTGTGCCTTCTTTGTAAGCAGTGAGCTTATTATCAGCATCCAAAGAAAAACCAAGCTGACCGGACATAAAGTCAGCTGTAGCAGAGTCTGCTGCCTGTATGCTTCCCCCTGCACCTGTTGCTTTAGAAGAAAACGCAATCGTTTCTACGTACTCTGTACCATTCCAAATTTTATCTTTAAATGCTGATACTCCTAGATCTGAGCTGTTAAGTTTAGAAATCACATTATCAATCGTATCGGCACTCGTCACACTAATGTTCACTGTTTTTGCTGTTGTTTCGCCAGGCGCAACAACGTTAAATGCCAAATTGTAATCGCCTTGTGTGTATCCCGTATAATTGTTTGCCTTATACGTTGCTGCGGTTGCCAAGCTCGCCACTTCAACAGTAGAAGAAGAGTTTGGTGCACTTGCGCTTCCTGTAGCAGTTAACACAGACTCATTAGAGCTTGTCACAGTTTTGCTCTGATACGTGCTAGGATATGTCAACGTATTTTTAGACATATAATCTTGCAATTCTTTTATTTTTGTATTGACTTCACGATAGCTGTCACGCTGCCATTCAAGAGTCTGCTTTTTTTGCTTCAGCTTATCAAGCGGCGCTCTTTCTGTCTGCATCAGCTTTGATACAATATCATCTATATCCATTCCTGATGCCAGACCTGTTATTCTTGTGACCATCTCAAACCACTCCTATTCTACTTTTTTTCATCTACAAATAACCCAAGAAATTCAGTCATAGCCGCATAAAAATCAAGCCACCGTTTTGGTGGAATTTCGCGGATCACTTCATTTGTAGAGTCCTCTATTACCTTTACATAGTATTCATTTAACTTGTCATGAAGCTCGAACTTCAGATGAACTTGCGAAGGTTCCAAAAGCTTGTTCATTTCCCCCACCATTTCAGCAAGATTGGTATATGAAACTTGATGAACAGGAACCTCGTTATCATTATCTTTCTGATTATGTATTTGAGTATCATAACGATCCCAAACAGGTTGTAACGTAGTGAGCCTTTCAATGTTCAATTGATCATCCCCTATGCCCCAATCTATCGTTTATATCGACTAAATGGAGATAAGATTACACATATTTTTGGAAAAAAATCTTCTGTTTTAGATTTCTTGTTTGGAAATACATTTATAAAAAGTTAGTGGAGAATCCGGTTATTATATCATGAGTTAGTGACAGGATGAGGAATGATTCGGAGATAGAAATATAAATTAAAAGACCCTGGCAACGCCAAGGTCTTTTTTAAAATTAACGTAACAATTGAAGTACGTTTTGTGGCTGTTGGTTTGCTTGAGCAAGCATCGCTTGAGAAGCCTGAGAAAGAATGTTGTTCTTTGTGAACTCGCTCATCTCTTTAGCCATGTCAACGTCACGGATACGAGACTCAGCAGCAGTCAGGTTTTCACCAGAAGCGCTCAAGTTATTGATTGTGTGCTCAAGACGGTTTTGTACCGCACCTAATTTTGAACGTTGAGTAGATACATTGTTGATCGCTGTATCAATTAAACCAAGTTGTGTATCAAATGCTGTTGCATCATCTTTGAATGCAGTAACATCGATACCAGCAACTCCAAGTCCAGTTGCACTCATATCACCGATATTAACTGCAAGTTGCTGCCCTGCGTTTGCACCGATTTGGAATGTTAATTTGTCAGTTGCAAAGTCGCCATTAAGGAGCTTCTTACCGTTAAATTCAGTTCTGTCAGAGATACCTTTACTTCCACCTGTCATACCACCAACTTCTTCAAGTAGAGATTTGATCTCTTCTTGTATAGCACCTAAGTCAGTACCGTCTTGAGTACCAGTATTGTTTGCTTGTACTGCAAGCTCACGAACACGTTGAAGAATAGAGTGAGTTTCAGTCAATGCACCCTCAGCTGTTTGGATAAGAGAGATTCCGTCTTGAGAGTTTTTAGAAGCCATTTCAAGACCTCTGATTTGTCCTCTCATTTTTTCAGAGATCGCAAGACCTGCTGCGTCATCTCCCGCACGGTTGATACGAAGACCTGAAGAAAGTTTCTCCATGTTTTTTTGTGATGCACCGTTGTTTGAAGACAAACGGTTCAGTGTGTTAAGTGCTGCGATATTGTGGTTAATTCTCATTTTTATTTCCTCCCTGAATATGTTGTTAAGGCACGTCCTTGTGCCCTTATTTTTGTAACTGGCGGAGTCTTTTTCGCCTCCTCCCGGCTACATCATTAATATCGGATTGTCTCTGATTTTGTTAATACAAAAATAAAAAAATCCTCACTTTTTTTGTGAGGATAATGCGGAGATCACATCGCTGGATAAGGCTGCCGCACGGTTATTTTCTTCCTGAATGGTCAAGTAGATTTCTTTCCTGTGAATATCAATATGCTTTGGGGCGTCAATTCCAAGCTTCACTTGATCCCCCTCAACCGCAATCACTTTCACTTCAATATCAGCACCTATTTGAATCGCTTCGTTTATTTTCCGCGATAAAACTAGCATGATTCTCCTCCAATCGGATGCTTTGTCGTATATGAGGAGTCGTGTAAAACGACTTGCTTAGCCATCATGTTCTTGCGATTCACAATAATGGGGGCCAATAAATTCGCAGTAGAATTTTCAAATGGCTCTGCCATAGTCAATATTGTCATGACTTCTACGTCTTGAATATTATCGATATCCAAAAGTTCAGCAGTTGATTCATCAAGGTCAAATTCATAATTCTTAAAAAAGATAAACGGACTTACAACGATAAACGCAAGATTTTCTGAAGTGACGGACTGCAGTGCCACGAATGGGGAGTCTTCTGAAAGCGGAAGTATGACGAACTGTTTTTCTTCTAAAAAGCCTGGAATCCCGCTTTCAAAAAGAATGATTTGTTCTTCTTTTATGTTCATTTGGCCATGGTACTTCGTATGAATGATCATTTTTCACGATCCTTTTCTTTTTACTTTTCGGGTGATTCTTTCGGGTATTCTACATCTATATTTAAATCAGGGTATTGGAGCATGTCAACCTTAACATTTCCTGGCGTATATTCAACAATTGGCTTATGCGGCTCAGCCTGAATAACAGGCTTTCGCGGCGTAATCTGAACATCAAGCTGTGACGGAGTATATTGTATTTTCACCCTAGATAGAGAAGGAGCATAATTTTCGCCTAATTGAATTTGGTGCATTTCAGAGTTCCTCCTTGCTTGTGAAGCGATTGGGTTCCCCTTATTTTCAATCCTCATAAGCTCGTCGCCTTCTTCTGCAGTGCGTGCTATTCCCTCCATTACATTCTCATGCCCTTGTTGGGCGGCTTCTTCAATTCTCTTGAAAACATGCTTTCTGTCTAATTCTTCCCATGCTTGTGTCTGGTCAATCGTGAGTTTTCCAGGTGTCACCGATATTTCCATTTCCGCACTCGGCTGTTCGATCTCTAGATCAGCTTGAGGCTGCTCCATTTTTAAGCTGGCAGGCGTCGTTGTTAAACCAATTTTTCCTTGAACACTATGCATAATCAATCTGGGAATCTGCATCACTCTACCTCCTGAACTATAAAAAAAGCGAACTCCTAAGAGCCGCTTACTTTAAAAAGTCAATCAATGTAGGCTGAACAATTTGCGCATTAACGGCCAGAGTAGCCCTGTGCACACTTTGCTGCGCAATAAATTCAGTTATTACCTCTTCCAGTTCTACATCTTCATTGTCTGATAACACTTTGGTAGCTGTTTCTTCTTGCGCTGACAGTCTTGTATTAACCAGTTCAAGACGATTATATCTCGCTCCAAGATCAGATCGTTCAGCACTCATGCCGTCAGAAAAATGATCAATATCATCTAAAACATTGTCCATGCCATCTAGCGAACCAGAATTTAGTGCTTTCTCAAAAGAATCAAGCATTTCAAATACATTTTGCCCGCTTTCAGAAGTGCCTCCAAAAGCTGACTTTGGATCTGAATTCACTTTCAATGACATATTATTTGATATATTGACTACGACATCAGCTGTATCAGAAATTGTATAAGTTCCGTCTCCGTTATCTGTAACCGGAGGCTTATCTGAATTTGTGCCATTAAAGATATATCTGCCGTTCACTTGTGTATTCGCAATATTTAAAAGCTGTTCCTTTAACTGCTTTACTTCTACGCCAATCGCTTGCCGCTCCGCCTCGCCGTTTGTATCATTTTGAGCTTCAACCGCTAATTCTCTGACCTTTGACAAGATGTCAATTCCTTCTGTAATGTTTGTTTCTGTGTTTTCGAGCCAGGTAAAGGCTTGAGAAGCATTGCTTTTGTACTGCTGCACTTGAGAAAGTTGCGTATTATACTTTAAGCTTTTCATTGCTACTACAGGATCGTCGGAAGCTTTTGAGATTTTTTTCCCTGAAGAAATCTGCGACTGGAGTTTATCCAGCTTCGAGTAGCTCGAACCGATATATCTCAGTGAGTTTTGCTGTATCATGCCTTGTGTTACTCTCATGTGACTCTACCTACCTTCCTCCAACACCCATGCCGTTGATCACTTTATCAAGTAATTCGTCTTGTAAAGTCACCATTCTTGCAGCTGCATTGTATGCGTGTTGGAATTGAATCATATTCGTCATTTCTTCGTCTAAAGAAACTGCGCTCATTTGCTGACGGTTTATGTCAGCATCATTTAGCTGTGTTTCTGTATTAGACGCCAGTCGATTAGCCTCTTGAGCTTCGATCCCTAGCTCGCCAATCAGACCCGCATAATAATCTAAAACACTAGTTTCTTTACCGTTAATGGTTATTTTACCTGTTAAAACATTTGCTAATTTTGTAGCATTTGCGTTATCGTTGGCTGCACCAGTCAGTGAGAAAGCAATGTTTGCGCCTTTTGAATCTATTATGCTGTCAGCCACTTTGATCTTGCCCGCCGCGCCCTTGGCAGGTTCAGTTTCACCGCCAGTAAAATCAAAAAAGTCTCCGCCTTGTTCACCGCTCTTGGTCACACCATTTCTGTGCACTTCATTGAAAGCTTTCGCGAATTCAAGCGCCATATTGTCAAGATCAGAAAGCATTTCCGGGTATACGCCCTTTTCTTGGCCGTCTGCTGTTATATACCCGTAAGACTCTATAAATCCTAAAAGGGATCCCTTGCTGCTAAAGGACTCCGCCTGCACAGCTGTATCCCCGATTGAAATACTTGATACTAACCCAGTTTCATTATCATAGTTGGCTGTAAGTTCTGAAACCTCGTAATTTTTACCGTCCAAAACAGTTCCTAGTGACTGTTTATTTTTATCAAGGATTTCAATTGATACAGTTCCTTCAGCAGATGCAAGTGCATTCCCGCCTGATTTGTTGTAGCTGACTTTGATATCAACCATTGAGGATAATTTATCGATCAGCAAATCTCGCTGGTCATATAAACCATTCGGAAGAAGCCCGACCGGCTCTACTTGTGCAATTTGCTTATTTAAACTGTTTAATTGAGAAAGCAGAGAATTGACATCCAACACAGTTGTATTTAGCTCTGCTTTTAAATTCGATTGGACATTTGTAAGTGATTCAGAAATATAATTAAACGTTTCAGCTACAGCTTGTCCTTTTCGAGCAACAACAGAACGTGCACTTTCTTCATTTGTATTATTCGATAATTCCTGCAGAGAATTCCAAAACGAATTGAGCACACTGTTCAAGCCGCTGTCATCCGTTTCATTTAAAACGCCTTCCATTTGGGACAGCGCTTTGGCCTTCGTGTCATAGTATCCGGCACTGTTGTTTTGAAGACGGTATTGGTAGTCAAGAAAGATATCTCTTATTCTCTCAACTGATTTTCCTTGAACGCCCGTACCCATTTGTCCCGCTGTTTTTTCTGCGTTTTTAGATACAGCAGGGAAATAGTCAGTTGCCTCCAATGAGACCCGCTGCCTTGTATAACCATCAGTATTGGCATTTGCCACGTTATTTGCAGTAGTGCTTAAAGCTGCCTGCTGAGCGCTTAACGCCCGCCTTGCAGTTTCAAGCCCCATAAAGGTAGATGTCATTTTCTGAATTCCTTTCTGCTAAGCTTTTGAATCAAACAGTTTCATTTGGCTGCTTTTCGGCAGCTCAGCTTTAATTGATTTGCTGTAATTGAAGTTATTTTCCTTAGGAACCAGCATATCGTACGAAATAGAGATGAATTGCAGCGCGTCTCTTGTCAGCTGCCTATTCATCTCATTTACTTTTTTCAGACGTCCGAGAACTTGAGAAAGAGATTCGTATAGTTGTTCCAGCTCTTCCTTTTCACTGCCTGAGGTTTTGGCGATACATGCGGAAATAGTATTATTTTCGCTATATCCGAGAAAGGCCGAAGTTGTTTTGATCCGGTCATCTTCTGTCTGCGTGATTGCTTGAATATATTTTTGCTCTTTTGTCAAAATGTTAGAAAGCTCTTTTGTTTTGCCGGCTTTGAGCGCTTCCGTCTTTTCTTCAGACAGCGTGAGCAGGTGCTCATGCAGAACGCAAAGTCGCTTCAAATGTTCAATAATTGCCTTCGCTGACATTGGCTTTCTCCTTTTTTATTGCTTTTTATAAAAATTAATCATATTTTTCGCGATATGATTTGCGTCTACTTTGTATGACCCGTTTTCAATTTGCGCTTTAAGCTGCGCAATTTTTTCCTGTCGTGAACCAGTGACTGCGTCGGATGCATGTTGCATTTCTTTAGCCTGTGATGAAATTTCAATTTTATCTTGAGGCTGTGCAGCAGTTTTTTGCACCGCTTGCTTATCATAATTTTTTTGATATGGATTAACGGATTGTGTTCCAAATTGATTGATTTTCATAGGATTCCTCTCGCTTTCCGTTGCAGTCTTTAAACAATCTTAACCCTTTTATCGACTGCGTTTTCAGTTAGTTTAGGGAATCAGCTGTTTTTGGTATTATAGGCATAGTATGTGTCTTTTTTACTATTTTCTTTCTCGATTTTCAGAGCATCCTCGTGGTTCAAATGATCCATTTGATCCTTAATATCGGACTGGCAAGCCTTGCAGAATTTGCCTTCTCTAATCGATGTCCCGCACCTTTCACAAGGGTATGCCAAATTAGGAAGATGAGTGATCTGAATTCGCTTCTGCCTGATGAATTTCAATATCAGCTCTTCTTCCACACCTGTTTCCTCAGTTATCCGGCTCAAAGTTGATTGCCGGTTTTCCTGTTTTCTTAAAAATTTATAGACAGTCTCAAATGATTTTTCTTCTTCCTTAATACACGCCTGACATACGGTTTGCAGCTTTGTTTTTAAAAATAAAGCATTGCATTTCGGACAATTAGCCAGTTCTCCCATCTTTTTTTCTCCTTATTAGATAATATGCCTGTGTCAATTTCTAGTGATTATATCGGCATAAAAACAGAATCATTTAGCTTCTGATCAAGGTAAAAGATGACACTGAAGCGGCTTTTCCTTTTTCTAATAAGCAGCGGGCTGCGAAGTGCAAGGTGGCGCCTGTTGTATAAAGATCGTCTATTAAAATGATATTCATACCTTCTGCTGAATTATTTTTTGTATCAAAAATGCGCTCTGACAGCAGGCGTTCTGTTTTCTTTTTCTTTGACTGTTTCTCATTATTCAGGCGAATGAGGGGATGGTGGGAAGGCCGGTCTAAACATTCTGCCAAGAGCTGTGCCTGGTTAAATCCGCGCTCTTCTTCCCGTTCCTTGCTCAGCGGAATAGGTACAAGAACAAAATGCTTATCGGGGTAAACCTTAGAAAAGGTTGAAGAAAAATCACTTTTAAATGCATTTATGATTTCTGCATCTCCTCTAAATTTAAAACGGGAGAGCGTTTCTTTCATCATATCATTATATGTGTAAACTGAACGGTTTTGACGCAATAGCAAACTGTCTCTGATCCTTGTTCTCCACACCTCGCAATCCCTGCATACGGCATGAACAGATTGAGGTCTGCCGCACAGGGGGCAGATATGTCCTGTGATTTTCTTTAATTTGCTTCTGCAAGAATAACAAACCTTTTCATCAGGCTTTAGTAATAAAAGGGCTCTCCATGTAACATCTTGAGAAAATTGCGAATCACATAATAAACAGTTCAGTTTATGAGTGCCTCCTCCTGCTTCGTGTGACATAAATCGCTTGGACTCTCTGAAACTACTGCAGCAGATTCAGCCAAAATGACAAGCATTGCTGTGTTTTTTTGTTTATCTACCAGCTCAGCTTTCGTATATGCGATCTTTTTAAAATCAGTAACGTAGGATGGACTCACTTTGTTTAAAGAAAGTGCCAATACATCGTTTTGGCATACTTGGCAAGTACAGGCCATATGAAGCTGGTCCATATATCGGTCGAGCAGTTCTTTCATTACGATTTCTTTTGAATTGACAAGCATTTTTACAGCTCCTCATCATCGGTTATATGAGTATACTGTACCACGTTTTCAAATAATGGCTAGTCTGTACATTCAACTTTTGCTGCCAATTCATTCATTTCTTTTATATGCTTTCTTGCATCGAGCATACTCTTTGTTTTGCCGAAGTGAAAGAAAATGACATCGCCGTCCGCATATTCTTTATGCCGGCCGGTTCTTCCTGCAATTTGAACAAGTGCACTTTCCGTAAAGATAGGTGATTCCGCTCCTAGTACACCCGTTTGCACCTTGGGGACTGTGACGCCTCTTTCCAGTATTGTTGTTGTGATTAATAGATCGAGCTGACCATCTCTGAATTGCTGCACTTTCTCCTTTCTATGCTTGTCTTCCGCGTGCACAGATGCGGTTCGGCAATGAACACCTCTAAAGCACGCAGCAGCCTTTTCCAGAATAGAAACGGAAGGAACGAATAAAAAAACAGGCCTCCCTTCTTTTACATGAAACTCTATCCATCTTTTCACCGCTGGCGGAATTTTATTTCGGTTTAATTTCTTCTTCCAGTTTCCACACCATACAAAGCGCGGTTCGGGTAAAGGTTTCCGGTGGTGTCTTGCGGGGATGCGAACTGAATGTAACTGTCCGTTCAGTGCTTTTCTTTTTAATTCTTTAGGAGGTGTTGCACTTAAATAAACGATGGTGCTGTTTTTCTTTCTTGCTTTTTGAACAGCGAATTGAAGGGTTTGATCAGCAGAATATGGAAAAGCGTCAACTTCATCAATGATCATAACATCGATTGCATCTTTATATCGCAAAAGCTGATGCGTAGTGGAAATCATAAGCGGAGATAGCCGCCCTTTGTCATCGCTTCCTCCGTAAAGCGCTGAAATTTCAGCACCCTGAAAGGCAGCCTTGAGCCTTGGAGCAAGCTCTAATACAACATCGGTGCGAGGTGTTGCAATACATACACGCAGTCCTTGATTTAACGCTGATTCTATACCAGGAAACAGCATTTCTGTTTTGCCAGCGCCGCAAACCGCCCAGATGAGGAGCTCTTCTTTTTTTGATATTGCTTCAATTAAAACATTGGCGGCTTTTTGCTGTCCGCTTGAAAGCTTGCCGTCCCATGTCAGTTTAATTGACTTCCAGTTTGGTGCATTTTCCTCTTCCCATGAATATAAAGGAACCTCCTCACTCACTCTGCCCATCATGACACAGGAACGGCAATACAGCTTATTCTTTCCAGATGAGTGATAAAAAGAAAAATATCGCTGATCAGTTTGGCCGCACCTATTACATCTATATCCCCGTTTATTTATGGATATAGAATTTTCAGCAGTGATATATCCATTCTTGATATGCCATTCAATCATCTCATCGGAAAATGAGAGCTCAGTCCTGAGCAAATGACGGCTTCGAAGCGTCTGCTGCAATTCTCTAGAAAAGGAACTGTTTTTTTCAACTGGCACATTCACATAGCACCGCCTCCTTTCGAGACAGTATGCCTGAATGAATATTTTCTGTCCAACTATTAAAATAAGAATATAAAAAAAATCCCCGCTCTAAAAACGGAGATTTTACATTATTTAAAACACCAGCAAATTCCTAACGCACCTTCACCCAAATGAGTGCCGATTACCGCGCCAAAATAGCTGTTATAAAATTCAACATGAGGATATTTTGCAGAAAGCTCTTCAATGATTTTCGCTGCTTCTTCCTCTCGATTAGCGTGGATAACAGCAGCTCGCATAGGCAACCCTTTACTCGCATCTTCGTCTAAAAGCTCATAAATTCGCGAAATTGCTTTTTTACGTGTGCGAATCTTCTCAAAAGGCACAATTACCTTATTGTCAAAATGAAGGATAGGCTTTACCTTTAGAAGACTACCAATGAAGGCTTGGGCGCTGCTTAATCGCCCGCCGCGCTGAAGATGAGCTAAGTCATCTACCATAAAATAAGCTCGAACTGTTTTTTTCATTTCTTCCAGTTCTTTTATAATATCTTCCGGCGATGATGCTCCGTTTTTGATTAATTCAGCAGCTTTAAGGGCATAAAAGCCTTGAGCCAAGCAGCTGATCTCTGAGTCAAATGGATACACATCAATATTGTCGACCATCGAATCAGCCGCTGCTGCACTGCTGAATGTTCCGCTGATCCCGCTGGAAAGATGGATACTGATAACCGCATCATAAGACTTGCCAAGCTCTTCATATAGCGCAACCAACTCGCCGATTGGCGGCTGAGAAGTCGTCGGGAGCTCATTATGTTTTTTCACTTCTTCGTAAAAGCTTTTCCAGTCCAACTCAATTTCTTCACGGTAAGTCTCCTCCCCAAAAACAACCTGGAGAGGGATCATATGTATCTGATGTTGTTCACGCATTTCTTTCGGAATATATGCCGTGCTGTCTGTTACGACTGCAATATTCATAGCTTCGATACCTGCCTTATTGCTTTATAACTCTATTGTAAGGGAAACGGCAGCCTAAAAAAAGACCTGCCTAGAAAAAGGCAAGTCTCCTATTATACTATCTCATTTCTACCCAGCCATTTTTAATGGCGACCACAACGGCTTGCGTCCGGTCGTTTACATTCATTTTTTGTAAAATATTGCTGACATGGTTTTTAACGGTTTTCTCACTGATAAACAATGATTCACCAATTCCGCGGTTGCTTTTTCCGTCTGCAAGCATCTGCAGCACTTCACATTCCCGCCTAGTTAAAATATGTAATGGTCTGCGGATTTCAGGGTAAACCTCATGTTGAGGGTGTGCAGAAACTCCGCTTGTTGCAAGGCGGCGGAATTCGTTAACGAGGTTGTGAGTAACCTTCGGATGAAGGTAAGATCCGCCCTCAGCCACTACTTTAACCGCTTCAATTAATGTATCAGCATCCATCTCTTTCAGCAGATAACCTCTTGCACCTGTTTTCAGGGCATGTGTTACATAATTTTCGTCATCGTGAATTGATAGAATAATTACTTTAGATTCAGGATACAGCTCTACAAGCTGTTTTGTAGCTTCCACACCATTTACGTTTGGCATATTGATATCCATGATCACAACATCAGGATGATAGTGCTCAACAATACGAGCCGCTTCGTCTCCGTCATCACCTTCGGCTACCACTTCAAAGGTAGGTTCAAAATCCAATATCCGTTTAACACCTTCACGAAATAACTGATGGTCGTCGATAATAACAATGTTTACTTTAGTCACAAGCCACGCCTCCTTGTATTATTGTTCTATATACTCTAGCATTCGGTCAATATGCCTTTTGGCTCTATTTTACAAATCATAGTCAAAGAGATAACGGAACCTTAATCATAATAAATGTCCCAAGACCTATTTTCGAATCTATTGTCATCGTTCCTTCCAATAAATCTACTCTTTCTTTCATGCCCAGCAAGCCGAATGATTTGTTTTTCTTCTCTTTCGCTTCCTTCAGGTCGAACCCTTTACCGTTATCTTTTATCATTAAAATCACAAAATCCTTTGTGATCTCAACTTTGACTGTAATTTCTTCAGATTCAGAATGCTTTAGCGCATTAGACACAGCTTCCTGTGCGAGCCTGAAGAGCGCAACCTCAAACTGAGGCGCTAGCCTCTGATCCTCTGTTTCTCCAATGCACTGAAAATGTATTTTGACCTTCCCGTTATATTCCTCGGTTGTATATAGATATTTTCTTAAAGTTGGAATCAGGCCTAGGTCATCAAGGGCCATCGGTCTTAAATCATATATAATCCTTCTCACTTCGTAAAGGGCATTCCGAACATTTTGGCGTAGATTTTTAATTTCTTGGAACCCGTCCTCTGCGCCCCGGTCACGGAAAATCCGCTCGATTAATTCCGATCTCATCATAACATTCGCCAGCATTTGAGCGGGTCCGTCATGGATTTCTCTTGAGACTCTTTTTCGCTCTTCTTCCTGCGCCTCAATAATTCTTAAGCCGAAATCCTGTTTTGCCTGAGCATCAGCAAGAAGCAGTCCAACTTCGCGCAAATCCTGATTCAAGTAGTTGAGCACAACTGTAATTTGGCTTACTAATGATTCTGACCGCTCAATGATTTCCTGAAGCCCTAGCAATCTGCGCTCCAAATCGTCCCGCCGTTCGCGCAATTGCTTCTCACGCTGCTGGATCATCGTCAATTCTACCTGCAGCTTATGGGCTTTTTCATAAGCATTGCGGATTTCCTCTTCACTGAATCTATGAAAATTACGGCTGACCTCGGATAAACGGTTTCTCGCATGGCGGGTTTGCACTTCAAGTTTATCGCCAAGCTCGATCACTTCATACACCTGCTGTTTAATTTGTTTCAGTTCTTCGACCAGCTGTTCATACTGCTGGCGTGACTGCTCCCCGATTTGAAAAACTTCGTCCTTGCTCCCGTCAACGGTTTTCAGCATCTTCATCAAAATAGAATCCAGCACTTTGGAATCCATCTTTGTTTTATTCATAATTTCCCTCCGTCACGGCGTTGTCATATATTTTTATTATAAATGTAATTGATCTGCAAATTATGTCGAATTATAATGAAAGAATGCGTATATTCTAGAAAAAAACATTTTTATATACTATCTACTCTTTATGATACCAAAATACGCACAAAAATTCTAAAGACTGTACGAATTTGTATAGGCAGTCTTTTATGCTTAGCAGGAGGGTCAGCTAGCATGCTGCACAGCTATTTTACTGTGAAAGAAGCAGGAGAACACGAGATTGTTATAGAAAAATCGCGTTTTATCTGTCATTTAAGCCGTGTTTCTACCGAACAAGAGGCACAGGAATTTATACAGAAAATAAAGAAACAGCACTGGAATGCGACTCATAATTGCTCGGCTTATGTTATTGGCGAGAATGATCATATCCAAAAAGCCAATGATGACGGGGAACCAAGCGGTACAGCGGGAGTGCCGATGCTCGAGGTTTTAAAAAAACGCAGGCTGAAGGATACTTGCGCCGTCGTTACACGCTACTTCGGAGGCATTAAGCTTGGTGCTGGCGGATTAATTCGCGCTTATGGGAAATCAGTGTCTGAAGGATTAAATCATATAGGTGTTGTAGAACGGAAGCTTATGCGAATCATGCATACTTCTGCAGATTACACATGGCTTGGCAAGATTGAAAATGAATTAAGGGAGTCACAATTTCTGTTAAAGGAAATCCATTATTCAGAAAATGTTGAATTCGAAACATACGTCGAAGAAAAAGAAACAAACGCTTTTTCTGAATGGATGACAGAACTGACAAATGGAAAGAGTGATATTAAAGAGGGAGAGTTGACGTATCTTGAAAAAGCCGTCAATCACATAAAGGAGACTGAATAATGGCTGAACGCGTTAGAGTGCGTGTGCGAAAAAAGAAAAAGAGCAAACGCAGGAAAATTTTAAAAAGAATTATGTTATTGTTCGCCCTTGCACTATTGGTAGTTGTAGGGCTTGGCGGGTATAAACTTTATAAAACAATTAACGCTGCGGATGAATCGTACGATGCCCTATCCCGCGGGAATAAATCAAATCTTCGCAACGAAGTTGTAGACATGAAGAAAAAACCGTTTTCTATTTTATTTATGGGAATAGAGGATTACGCGACTAAAGGACAAAAAGGGAGATCAGACTCTCTTATTGTTGTTACCCTGGATCCCAAAAATAAAACCATGAAAATGCTGAGCATTCCGCGTGACACACGTGTGCAATTAGCTGGTGACACAACGGGAAGCAAGACGAAGATCAATGCCGCTTACAGCAAAGGCGGTAAAGATGAGACAGTTGAAACTGTTGAAAACTTCTTGCAAATCCCGATTGATAAATATGTCACAGTTGATTTTGACGGATTTAAAGATGTGATTAATGAAGTCGGCGGTATTGATGTTGACGTGCCTTTCGATTTCGATGAAAAAAGTGATGTAGACGAAAGCAAACGGATTTACTTCAAAAAAGGCGAGATGCATTTGAACGGCGAAGAAGCCTTAGCATATGCCCGGATGAGAAAACAGGATAAACGCGGAGACTTTGGCCGTAATGACAGACAAAAACAAATCTTAAACGCGCTGATTGACCGCATGTCAAGTGCAAGCAACATTGCTAAAATTGATAAAATCGCAGAAAAAGCCAGCGAAAACGTTGAAACCAATATTCGCATTACTGAAGGTTTAGCGCTTCAGCAGATTTACAGCGGCTTTACCAGCAAAAAAATCGACACATTGAGCATTACAGGTTCTGATTTGTATTTAGGGCCTAACAACACTTATTACTTTGAACCTGATGCTACAAATCTCGAGAAAGTCAGAAAAACGCTTCAAGAGCATTTAGATTATACTCCTGATACAAGCACTGGCATTTCCGGTACCGGAAATGCAACAGACGGGACTGACAGCTCAAGCAGCTCTGGCAGCTCTGGCACAACAACTGACGGGACGACGAGCGGAAACAGCTATTCGAATGACAGCAGCACAAGCTCAAACAACAGTACAACGAATTCAACAACTGATTCATCCTATTAAAAAATGCCCGGTCCTTTTAGAGGATCGGGCATTTTTGCGCAGAAAAAAACTCCGGCACATAAGCCGGAATTTTTAATTCCTTTTCACCAGCCGTTTATAAAACTTTGTAAACGGCTTAAATTTTTCATTCACGAGTCCTGTCACTTCTGCTATGATTTGCATAAAAATAATTAAAATGAAGATAATAAACAAAGAAAGCCAAATTGTGGCACTTTTAAGTACTATCGCACTGATACTGAAAATAAATCCAATTAAATAAATAACTAAGACCGACATCCGATGTGAAAGGCCAAAGGCCATCAGTCTATGGTGAATATGCGACTTATCAGGGGCTGAAATCGGCTGTTTGTTTAATATTCTCCTGATGATAGCAAAAGTTGTATCAAAAATCGGTACGCCTAATATAATAATCGGGATAACGATACTGAACAATGTGACACTTTTATACAGGCCTAATAATGAAAGAATCGAAATACTATACCCTAAAAAAAGTGATCCCGTATCTCCCATAAAGATTTTTGCCGGGTGGAAGTTGTAAAACAAAAACCCCAGCGTGCTGGCAATAACGACTAATGAGAGTGACAGAATGAGCACTTTTCCGCCGGATAGCGCCATGACAGCGATCGTTGACAGGCCGATAACAGAAAGACCGGCAGCAAGGCCATCCAATCCATCAATCAGGTTAATTGCGTTCGTGATGCCGACAATCCATAATACCGTCAGCGGATAAGCCATCCATCCTAACTCAAATCGTTCTGTTAAAAAAGGTACTGAGAAAAAGTCCATTTTTAAGCCAGTGCTTACAATCATAATGGCTACACCTAATTGAATCAAAAACTTAACTTTTGCACTTAATTGATATTTATCGTCAAGAATACCTAACACAATAATGATGAATGCTCCGACTGTAATTGCCGTCATCCTTGTTTCTGTGTAAATACCGGATGCAAGCACGCCTGCAACCACCCCGATAAATATGGCCAGCCCGCCCATGCGGGGCATGATTTTGTCATGTACTTTTCGATTGCTGGGCTGGTCAACTGCACCTATTTTAATCGCAATCCTTTTTACGATTGGGGTTATGATTAAAACTGTCAGCAGCGAGACAATAAACGCAACAACAATGCGAATCATGCGTTCGTCAAGCATAAAGAAGTCTCCTTTGGAATTAAATGAAGTCTTTATTTATATAGAGAACCGTTCCTTCCATTATACCTTCTCCTTAGTTATTATAACAAGCTTCATCAAAAAGAAACACGTATAATCAAAAAACGCGCATCCCAATTTATAGGACTACGCATGTTTTTGAATCCCTGTATATTTCATAATTTGTGTAAATAAGCAATTCCAATCTTGTGTGCGAGCGATGTTTCGGCGCATTTCTTTATAGGTTTCGTCTCCGTTTTGTTCGAGAACTTTTTCACAAGCTGCTATAAAATCAATTGGATGATCACCTTCTACATATTCGTATACATACGGCTTTTGCATTTTTGAGGTTGACGGAAGATTAGAGCCGACGACAGGTTTTCCTGCCGCTAAAAATTCAAATAGTTTCAGCGGAAACACAGCTTGATTATACGATGATTTTTTATAAGGCATGATGCCAATGTCGATAAGCTCCATAAAATGCGGAACTTCTTTCGGATCTGCCGGGCCGGTCCATATGACATTTGGAAGCCTCAGCAGCTCTTGAAACGAAACGTCACCATTGGTGGCATCCGGGCCAACCCATAAAAATGTCCAATCAGGCTTTTGCAGGGCGGCTTCTTCAATCATTTTAAAATCGAGCTTCGGTTTAATTCCGCCGATAAAACCTAACACTGTTCCTTCTCTCCCCTGCAGTATACTGCGATCGGGAGCTTGTTTGTTTGCAGAAAACAGCTCATACTCCACACCGTTTTCCACAGTATGAACCTTTTCTCGTCCTGCAGTCAGTTTTTTGTCTACTTCCTTGTGAAGATAATCTGATGAACAGGTTATTGAATCTGCTCGTTGTATAATTCTCAGCTCTGCCGATTTAATGACTTTTCGCCGGAATTCAGACAGCAGATTTGATCGGCCGCTGATCGGCGCCGCCCATAAGTCACTGCAGTCATAAATGACCTGATCCCAAGGATACAGCGAAGACAGCAGCGGGAATCCCGGAAACGTGTACCATAAACAGCAGCGTTCACCGTTTGCAGAAGCAGATGTAAGCTCATCGAGTAATGGGGAGAGCTTATGTCTGTAAAAGACATCTGTATATCGTCCGAAACGAAACATTTTTTTCTGCAGCAGGTCTTTGACAGCGAATTGCCTGATGCCAGAATGGACTTCCTGAAACTCTTTCCCTTGGGCACGCGGAGCCGGACATACCCAAATAACTTCCTTCGTTTCCTCCTGAGCAGCTAAAAATTCTGCCAGCCGGTGCCTTCTGTATCTCAATTGGTCTTTTCCCCATTCAGCAGTGGCAACGATGACATGAATGATTGCTTCTTTTGTTTCCACCTTCATCACCTTTTCTCTCTGTTTGCGGCTATAATCTTTTTTTCACCGCGTTTTTTGCATATTGAACAAAACACCATGTTGCTTTCATAAAATGAAGCCGTTCGATCTCCCTGTAGACAAACCACGTTTTTCTCGCAGCCTTCCATTTGTTGCTGGAAATTGAGTTATTGACAAGCCGATATTCAGCCAGGCATTCATTCATTCCATAGGCAGTAAATCCTTTTTTTAAAAGAGACAGCCATGTGGCTAAGTCCTGTCTCGTTCTGATATTCGGCATTTGGATCTGTCCCGTTTGCTCCCTGTCAATCATCACCGTCAAGCAGCCGATAATTGTATTTTTCAAGGCGTCATCGTACGTCAGGCTTTCCGGCGCATGAATAAATTTATCGAGCGGGGTCCCGTCCTGCGCCATTAAGCTGTAGCCCGTGAAAGAAAACGCACAGGAGCGCTCCATCATAAACTCAAGCTGCTTTTCCAGTTTGTCTTTTTTCCATTTGTCATCACTGTCCAAAAATGCTACGTAGCGCCCTTGAGCGCGTTCCAACGCTTTGTTGCGAGCAACCGCAGCTCCGGAGTTCTCTTCCAGATACACCACATGAATTCTTTCGTCTATTTTTTCATACTGCTGTAAAATGTCGCGGGTCCCATCCGTTGAGCAATCATCCACGATAATCATTTCCCAATGAGGATGGCTCTGATCTAATACCGAATGAACCGTGTCTTCAATATAGTCACGCGCATTATAGGAAGGTGTAATGACAGATACGAGAGGTTTCCAATTGGTCATGATCACATCTCCATCGTATGATTTTAAAAGGATTCTCTGAAAAATTCAGGAATGACAACGAACATAAAGGCAATCGTAAGGCCAATCATAACGCCGAGAACTGCTTTCTTTTTCGGAGACATTCCGCCGCCTGCTGTCTCACTTACGGTTTCGGAATCAGTAACACTTGCCGCTTTCAGGTTAAGCTGTGTGTTTTTGAGCTCATATAAAAATCTCTCTTTATCCACTTTGGAATCCTCGCTCACCGACTCGCCTTCAAGCGCGTCTATGCTGCTGCGGATGACGGCTTCTCTTTCTGCATACAGCTTTTGATCATTTTTGAGGAAGGTGGAGGATATGGCGTTTAAGACAGATTCCGTTCTATCCTTATCCTCGTCGCTATAGCTTAAAGTCAGTAACGATTTGGATTCCGTTTTGATGGTAAGCTTCTCTTTGATCTCTGCTACATCTTCATCCTTTTCATCAGGAAGCGCCTCCTTCAAAAAAGAGTCGCTCTTAAGCAGAAGCGGAATCTCTTCTGTGCTGTTATAAACCGGATGATCATAGCTCCCCACAGCCAAAGTATCTTCAGCTGTATAGCTCTTTTGATCAGCGATCTGTGACGGCAGGATATACCCCGCCGCACCTAATATAATTGGCACCGCTATGATCCAAATGATATTTTTTTTTATGCGACGGGCTATTCTTATCAATATATCGTTCATATAAGTCTCCCTGCTTTTTGTAGTCTGTTTATCTGTACATCGGCTCAGGCATTTGTCTGGATCGCCTTAACACATTCACGGCGGCGATGACGAGCGCCATAAACACCCAATGGAAAAATAAATTTGAAACAGAGCTTGGGCTGATACTTGATACCAGGAAACTGACCATAGCGGTAATAAGTCCTTCTGTGATCAGTTTTGACTGATTTTCTAATTTTCTTTCATAAAACTTGTAAAGCACCCATATGAGGTAGGCATAAACGGACAGATATCCCAGCATGATGAACAAGCCAAAATTAGCAAGAATTTCAACAAGCCAGTTATGCACCTCTGCCACATTGTCAGTATCATATACAGCATAATGCTCAAGATAATAGGATACATTTCCTGCCCCGACTCCGAATCCGTATGAATCAAGGAAAAAATGCCAAGCGTTTTTCAGCAGATTTGCCCGAGCCACATTTGATGGAAGCCTGTCATGAAATGAATGCAGCGTCTGCGGGGCCAGAAACAGCTCCCAAAACTTTGAATAGATTTTGCTGGCGAAAAGAACTGCGAAAAGAGCAATTCCCGCCGCCGACAGCCATATAGCCATTTTCTTTAAAACAGGCGGCAATACAATGAAGATGTAGACAGCAATACCTGCAAAAATACCCAGAAGGCTGGCTCTTGAACCAGTGGCAAAAATTAAATACAACGCACAGAGCGAGAGCACAAGGCCAATTGCCTTGATGTATCCATTCTTAATGTTTTTCATCATCGTGATGTAAAAAAAGAAGCTGATGGATAAAAAGGTCGCAAAGTCATTTTGATTAAAAAAGACCGATGTCGGATAATGCTGCTTATACTCCGGTCCGCTGTACAATGTGGAACTCGCAAGATGATGGTGGGTGATATGATTGTAAAAACCAATGATCATCAGAAATACCGTCATCACCAGCCAAATGGCATAAACAATCATCAGCCGCTCCATTTTTTGCACGTACATGACAATAAGATAAATGAAGAAAATTCCCATTGCCAATAAGGCTAAATACTTGAGGCCAACTGTTACCGACTTGGCCCACAGCAGAGAAACAAGGCCATATATAAACCAAAAGGCGAAAAAGAGTAAAATCCCTTTTACTTGCAGCCCATGCCATCTTTCAATATGGGTTCGATTCCGAACCATGCCGAAAATATGAAGGCAACCCGCTGCAATGAGCAGAAGCCGGTAAAGGAACAAACTGAAAAATCCAAGATGAATAGCGAAAAATGCATTATTTAAAAAAGTGCAGGCGATCAAAATATAGATTACAGCCATAAAGAGCCGTTCTTTTGTTGTAAATGCGGTTGCAAGCGTCAGTAAAAACAGGCCAATTGCCAACACCGCAAGCACAGCAGCCATCTGCATGAAACCTATATCTTTATGGATGGCTCCCAGCAATAGGACGACTCCAAATATAGCAGCGGCCAGTAACGCTAGCATATGGACCGCTGATCGTTTGATACTCACATGTTTAACCCCTTTCCTGATGTTTCAGGAGCCGGCGGCCGAGCCTAGCAGCCGGCAGCTTCAACCAAGTAACACTTTTTCTTTTTATAAATTGACGCTTCCCAAGTCTTTAGCCAATTCTTCAAGCGGCAAGCCCGGAAAATACTTGTCAGAAGGTTCCGTTCCCCGAACAGCGGGACGGCCGATAGAGTGATAAATGTATCCGGCTGCCTGCATCTCTTCAAGTGAAAATAAATTTCTGCCGTCGATGATGACTGGCTGTTTTAAGAGGGTTTTCACTTTTACAAGCTCCATTTCTTTCACTTCCGGCCAATCCGTTAAAATCAGGCATGCATCAGTGTCTTCCATCGCAGCATACACATCTGTGTAATACTCGACCTGTTCGCCAAGGATCGCTGAAGCTTCAGGAATAGCAATCGGATCGTATGCTTTTACATGGGCGCCCAGCTGCTGCAGCATTGGGATAATATCAAGCGCTGGAGCGGATCTCACATCGTTCGTATTCGGTTTGAAGGCTAATCCCAGGACTGAAATGGTTCTCCCTTTGACGCTTCCCATAACAGTCAAAAGTTTATCTACAATATGAACACGCTGCTTTTCGTTCGTTTCAATGACAGCTTCGATGAGCTTGAATGGATAGCCTGCCGATTTTGCGATTTGAAGCAACGCGGTTGTATCCTTTGGAAAACATGAACCGCCGAATCCAATACCCGCTTTAAGGAACTTTCTGCCGATACGGCTGTCAAGACCAACACCATCAGCAACTTTTGAAACGTCTGCGCCGACTCGCTCACAAATGTTTGCGATATCGTTGATAAAGGAAATCTTTGTCGCCAGAAATGCATTCGCGGCGTATTTAATCATTTCTGCACTTTCTAGGTTTGTTTTAATGACAGGAGCATGGAATGGCTGATGAAGTTCCTCAATGATGGCAGCGGCTTTATGACTTGTTGAACCAATCACGGCACGCTCCATATTCATCGTGTCATGAATCGCTGACCCTTCCCGAAGGAATTCAGGGTTAGATACAACATCAAATGAGTATCTCCCCTTTGAGGCTTTTTGAACGATAGATTGCACCAGTTTCCCTGTTCCAACCGGGACTGTGCTTTTATTTACGATCACTTTGTAGCCGTTAAGATGCTCACCGATTGTTTTCGCCGCCGCTTTGACGTACGTTAAATCAGCTTCACCTGTTTTGGACATAGGCGTTCCGACTGCAATATAAATAATATCTGAGGCCCGAATGGCAGACGGGATATCGTTCGTAAAGGTCAGGCGCTGATCCAGCACATTTTTTTCAACTAAGTCTGCAAGCCCTGGTTCATAGATTGGGATTACCCCATTTTTCAGGCTTCTGATTTTTGATTCATCGATATCACAGCAAACAACTTTATTGCCGATCTCCGCAAAGCAAGTGCCTGATACGAGTCCTACATAACCTGTTCCAATGACAGCTATTTTTTTCACAGCGCTCAACCCTCTCCTGTAAAATGATCTTCCTATTTATAATGGTCGCAGTGTCTTACGATTAAACGGACGTTTTCGTGACCGTCTGATACTGATGATGCAAGGCCTTGGCGTTTTTTCCTGCGTCAAATTGAGCCTGCACGGTTTCATACAAGTCATCTGCTACTTCCGGCTTCCATATTTGCTCATGTTCGTACCGAGTGATCGCTTCCGCCAAGGCTTGAGCGGATTTCGGTTTAATCAGCAGATGTTGGTGCTTTCCGAATAAAGACGACACTCCGCCAACATCCGTACAAATAACAGGAACCCTTAGCGCCAGCGCCTCAATCACAACAGTCGGCATCCCCTCACTGTAAGAAGGAAGTACAAATAGATCTGCCGCAAGTAAATAGTCTCTTACCTGATGATTCGGCACTTGGCCTGTGACGATATGCCCCTTCTGCGTCAGCGTCGATTTTGCGGGACCATCCCCGACAAAGACTGCCTTAGGAGAGTCCTGCAGCGATTCGATCGCTTCAGACAGTTCAAAAATGCCTTTCTCTCTGACCAGCCGGCCGACATAGACAGCCAGACGCTGATCGAGCGGGAGTCCGAGTCTTTTTCTGATTTCCTCTTTCGTCTCCTCATTCTCCTGAAAACGGCTGAGCTGTATGCCGATTGGCAAAACCGAGCTGTCAAAGCCCGAAAGCTTTTTGGCTTCTTCCTGAAGCTTGTGGCTGACTGCTAAAACAACTGACGCAGAACCTACGGCACGCTTGAAGGCTTTAAACGCTCCTTTGCTGTAATGCGGATAGACATTCACATCACTGCCATGCAAGGTCAGGACATAAGGAATTTGCGCTGACTTTGACACGACTGCCGCAGCCCCGCCCGATGGCATGGCAAAATGCGCATGGATCAGATCCGGATATAGGTCGCGCTGTTTCATGGTTTTTAAAACGGCTGATGCGATTCTCCGATGAGGCTGCGCCCACTTCAGCTGGCCGGGAACTGCCCGATAGAAAGGCCGGTAAACCGGTATTCCCTTTCTAATCTCATACTCCGGTCTGGCATCCTTTTTTCGATATGTCTTTTTCAGCATGCGGACAGGTGCTGAATGAAAAGGCCGTGGGCATATCACAGTGATATCAAGCCCGAGTTTTTGCAGCTCTTGCACCTGTGTCTCATGAAACACACCCTCTCCGGGTTTCATACTGCTCGGATATACGCTTGTGATCCACAAAATCTTCATGACAAACGTCCTTTTCTTAGTAGTTTGCTTTTTGTTTGAGGGTACGCTTTTACCAAAAGAAAGAGATAGCACAGCGCCCCGGCCGCAACTGAAATGACCAGCCGCATTTCTGCCTGCATACTGAAGTGTTCGGTACTGAGGCTTACACCAAACGCGATGATGCCCATCGCCGCAGTAATCAGAAATGGCTTCATAATCGACTGGAAATAAGCCGAAAGGTTAAGCTTGATGACATATGCCAAAAGCCAGCGCCCGATCAGGAAATTAACAACGCTGATAATGGCATACACCCATGCGACTGTCAGCAGGCTTCCCGTCTGTACAGCTGCAAAGAGTGATAATCCGTACAGCAGCAGGACGCCGGAATCCCAATAAAACGATAAGTCTGCTCTTCCTTTAGCCAGCAACACAGATCCATTTGGATTCATGAGCACTCTTAGTATTCCGACAATCGCCAGAACATTTAGGATCGGAACAGCAGCAAGCCATTTTTCTCCGAAAACCGCTGTGATAAAGGCGTCTGACACAGACACGAGCCCGATTAACAGCGGAAACGAAACAAGCGCCAGCATTTTTGTCATATTCAGAAAGCCTTCTCTGATCACGCTGTTTTCATATTTGTTTTTTGCGAAAATAGGGAATGCCACCCGTGTGACAATCGGATTGATCTTCAAAACCGGAATGGTGACAATCTGATAAGCGAGGTTATAAATCCCCAATGCTTCAGCACCAATAAACCGGCCGATCAAAATCATGTCGATATTTGCTCCCAGCCTGTTCACAAGACGGGATGAAAGCTGAAAGGCTCCAAAAGAAAAGAAATCCTTCATGCCTCTCAAATCAAAAACAAAAGCAGGATGCCACTTTTTTCGGTATACAGCCCAATATAAAATCCCTTTACTGGACTGCAGCAGGACTTGAGAAATCACGTACGCCAAAATCGCATCCATCATAAAAACCGCTATCGCTAAATATCCGAATGACAATACATTTGAAAAAATCTCTATTTTGCTTAACGTATTAAAATGCAGCTGCTTTTGCAGCATATACTGATATTGCTGTCCAATTGGCGCGATCAAAAACATAATCGCCAGAATCCGAACCAGAAACACCAGCTCTTCTCTTTGATAAAATCCCGCAATGACAGGACTGCTCACATATAAAAGAACAAACAGCAAAACGCCCGTCATAATGTTAAGCCAATACAATGTTGACAGCTGGCGCTCCGTCGCGTCGTCTCTCTGAATTAATGCTGCGCCAAAACCCATATCGAGCACAATCTGGGCGAAAACTGTAACCGTTGTGATCATGCCGACAAGCCCAAATTCTGTTAAGGTCATCATATTTCCAAGCAGGGCAAACTGAACAATTTGTATGATTGTAATACACATGGTTGAAATACTTGTCCACTTTGCACCGCTCATGATTTGTTTTGTAATACTTGGCATCATATTCCCTACTTCTTTTTAAGCTCAGATTGATGGTGAATAATGGAATCCCGTTTTATCTTGCACCATCACCCGTCCAAACTACTTTACAAGTTTTTAACATAATTTTTAATTCTAAAGTGAAAGTCAGATTGCGAATGTAATATAAATCAAATATCAGCTTTTCCTTCGGCGTCATATCGTAACCGCCGTTCACCTGAGCCCAGCCGCTCAATCCCGGTTTAACAGCCAGACGCTGTGTAAAGCCTGGAATCTCATTCTGGAATTTTTCCGTAAATACGGGCCGTTCCGGACGAGGGCCAATCATACTCATATCGCCTTTCAGCACATTAAACAGCTGAGGAAGCTCGTCAATTCTCGTTCTTCTGATAAAAGCTCCGATCCTTGTCACCCGCGGATCTTGCTTCTGTGCCCAAACCGCCCCAGACTTCTCGGCATCTATTTTCATGGAACGAAGCTTATAAAGCTTAAATGGTTTCCCGCCTTTCCCTACGCGTTCCTGCGTATAAATGGCAGGCCCCGGCGTCTCCAAACAAATCAATATTGAAAATACCGCAATCATTGGCAGCGCAATCGCCAACCCAATGAGCGCAAACCAAATATCCATTACGCGCTTTATTGCCAAATAACGAGCCGTCTTTTCAGATAATGTAAAAGAATGTATTTGCTGAACTGAGAATTCACGACTCACATTCATGCTTTTCTCTGCACTCACTGACACACACCTCACGATTTGTTTGGGATGTTATGATGACCTATGCCAGTCAGTTTAGCAGACGGATGTTAATTGGATGTAAATGGTATGTTAAGAAGTGTGAATTTGTTATTTTTTCTGACATTTATCCGTAAACTTTTTATTGTTTTAGACACTTTTTTTAAAAATTAAGCTTATTGTTTAAAAAAAGAGACAAATCATTTTACTGATTTGTCTCTTTTCGTTGTGAAGCATTTAATATTGAAAATAAAACTTTGATTTAGAGGTTAACAGCTTGTATTGAACCTCAACCATTTTACTAAAGAATAACATGGATTTTCGTTCAACATTCCTTGTGTCCAAGACAATTGCTTGGTTATCCACTTTTGCACTGATTTTATTTTGAGAAGTGTTTATCGCAAATTCAATTAATCGCTCTTTCTTTACATGAGCTAGCTGTTCAAGCAAACCCTGCACGTTTACCGTCAATTTTGTGCAATTAGGCTCTAACTCTATACGTTTTACCGGTAATGAGATTTCAGACTGTCCGGTATTCACAATCATTTTTGAATGATTTGGCAAACAGATTTGCTTATCTTTAAAAATAAATGATAAATCTTTTGATTCAGTTTCATATGAAAGTTCTGCTTCTGTATAGGCATGTTTCTTTATATCAATCGAAAGATTATCGTAGTTCATTGTGAAATATGGTCTTGCACTGAAGACAAACAACGCATTATGCCCTAAATACATCGTGTTTGTTGAATACTTATACGCAGCACGCTTGTTTCCGATTCTCGCCCTTAATTTATAGCCATCTATTGACGATTCAATAAAGAAATCCCAAACGCCTAAATCTTCTTCTGCAGATGCCAGTTCATCAAACTTGCACTCAAATGTAAATGTTGAATTTTCATACTTAGCCGGCGCGATATATTTTTCCGCCTTTGTATCGCGATGAACAAATATTCCTGTCAGAGATTGATTTTGATTCGTTTCATCATCCAACAATTTGTGTTTAATGGTTCCTTGAATGCTGAGGCTGTGATCGCTAAATTCAATATTCTGCAGATAATGTTCAAGCTTATTTTTATAATTTACTTTTAATAACTCTTCAGAAATTGGATAGCGTTCTAAGCTCGGATAACGTGCAATTAAATCCCCATTATTTACAACACAGAACTTTTTAATGTCTTGTTCTTCACGCTCATACTGGGTTAACCCCTGCAAATCATTATTCCGAATAAACAGCAGCCGCAATTTGATATGCGGAAGCACAAATTGGTCAGCCTCTTCAGGTACTGCATGAATAAATGAGGACAAATATTTAAACCATTCAGCTCTTTCTTCATCTGTCTTCATTTTTATTGTGACATTTTTTGTCCGCGAAAAATCGAAATGCCTGTTTAAAAATACTGCCATCAGTTTCGTTTTTCTTGCTTCTTCTAGATCACTAGCCTTGATAGCAGAGATAATATCTTCCATTGCTCCATAAAAGTTCTCTGGGGGAACATAAGCGACACTCATATGCTCACCGTCTCTTTTGACCAGATAGTAATAATCATAGTCAGCTGAAACAGAAATCTTCTTTGCTTTTAAATAAGCGTTCATTGTGAAGACTTGATCTTCCGCTGCTTTTATGTGAGTAGGGAAGATGATTTGATTTTCTTTTAAAAGTGAGGCTTTAAACAGTTTTTGGGGTCCCAATGTGAAAACAATTTTGGAATCAACCAAATCAACATCTGGATTTGTTTCCTTAAACATTGATTTGGGAACACCTCGGCCGTTTATCCCTTTTAACTTACCTAAAGTAATATCTGAATCATTCTCTTTTGAGAAATTGTACCATCTTAACAATGCTTCATTGCCTAGATAATCATCGGAATCAACAAACAGGATGTATTCACCTTTGGCAATTTTTATTGCATCATTCCGCGGTGCACCTGGACCGCCTGAATTTACGGTTCTTTCAACAACAACAATATTGTCATATTTCTTTTTATATTGATTCAAAATGTCTAAAGATGAATCCGTAGATTTATCATCGACACATATAATCTCATAATCCTCTTTTGGCATCGTTTGGTTAACTAAGCTATCAAGACATTCGGAAATAAGATCTTCTGAATTATATACAGGGATAACAATGCTTATTTTCATCGATTACCTCACTACCCTAATGGATCGGTTATATTTTTGCCTGATAATTATATCAAAAACATCTGTCAATAAGAATAGGCCTAACCTTAAATTTTGTTAAACTTTTACATAGCATATGTGGTTTAAAATTTTTCTCATTTTATCGTATAAAAAAGCTTGCCGGCAATTCCTGATGGGTTCTGCCGGCAAGCCGCTATTGATGTCTACTAATTTAATCCCCTAATAATATCCAATGATTCCTTCATATATTGCTTGAGCTGCTTTTTCTTGATACAAAGCACTCTTTAACTTACTTGCGTCGTTCGCATTTGAAATGAACGCCAGCTCCGCTAAACTGCTCGGCATCGTTGATTCTCTGATGACATGGAAATTCCCGATTTTCACGCCGCGGTTTTGAGTATTGAGTGCTTTATAGAGTCTGTTTTGTATTTCTGTCGCAAGCCGTTTGCTGTTTTCTGACTCATATTTTGTATAATAGTAGGTTTCAGTACCGGTTGCTGCTGGGCTCGCTGAATTGGCATGAATACTCACAAACAGGTTTGCATTATTGCTTTTTGCTTTTGCAACCCGCTCTGAAAGCTCTAAGAAAACATCTGTAGATCTGGCCATAATCGGAATGGCTCCACCATTGGAAAGTTTGCTGTTTACAAGCTTAGCAACGGCAAGGTTAACATCTTTCTCTTTTAAACCATTACCTACCGCGCCGCTGTCATAACCACCGTGTCCTGCATCCACAAATACCTTTTTGCCTACAATTACATTTTTAAGCTGGTTCACGACATTTGTTGTCACTGAAATAGTTCCCCCAAGAACTGTGAAGGTATTCTTGCTATTTGATCCGATGACTGTTCTTGTCGCAGTCGGCAATGAACCGGCGTCAGTAAATAGCATTGGGCGATTTTGCTTCGCCGCCAGCACAGAACCCGCTAAAGCATCTGCATATTGATAGCCATTGCTGACAAATGCAGCTTTTGATGAAGAATAATATTTTTTCGCTATGTTTGCAGCCACTTCAAAACGGCTGTTTCCGCCGATTCTTGTTGGTGAAGGAAGCTGGCTGTAAACATTTTTAGAGACACTGATTTCTCCTCCGACCACAATAGTCGATGATGTCCCTTTGCTGTTCATCGCACTTTTCGTTGGTGCAGGAATGGAGCTTGCAGTAGTCAGTAAAATTGGAATACCATTACGGGCAGCATAAGAACCGATCGCCAGACTGTCAGCATATGCCGTGCCATTTGCGATTACCGCTTTTGAATTTGAAGATAACTTTTTAGAAATATTTTGGGCAACTTCATAGCGGCTTCTTCCGCCGATCCGTTCCACATTGGAAATACCCAATTTTTTAATGTCGCTTACAACGTTGTTAGAAACACTGATCGTTCCGCCAATGACGATGACCTTGCTCGGTTTAAGCTGGCTGATTCTGTCTTTAGTCGGCGCAGTCAGTTTAGATGATTCCGTCAATAAAATCGGGGCATTGTATTTGTAAGCCAAAGGTGCAGCAGTTAATACATCTGCATACGCTGTTCCGTTTGCCACAACAACAGTGCTCGCACTGCTCCAGCCTTGTTTTGAAACATTCACAGCAACCTCATATCTGCTTGCTCCATCCAGCCTTGTAACAGAGTTTGCCGCAAACGCATTTGGTACAAATAACACGACTCCTAGTATCAGCATAGGTATGCTTTTAAGAAAGATCCGCAAAGATAGTCCCTCCAAAGATTCATAATGATTCATAAATCAAATAACGAACAAAGGAGGCATCTCGCCTCCTTTGACTCTAACAATCTTTTAATAGCTTGATAGAGTTGTTCCCGGATAGTAAAAACTTAAAATCGTTGTATAAGATTGTCCGGCAGCTGCTCTGGCATTGGCTCCGTACTGACTCATGCCTATGCCGTGTCCGTATCCTTTACCGCTAATGAGAAAGGCGTTTGTATTGCTTGAGACAGAAGCATATGTACTCTTCATATTGGAAGCGCCAAGCATCGTTCTCAGCTCTGTTGCAGGTACAGTAATTGTTGCTGTTTTTTCACTGAGGCTTCCATTTGACAGGATATAGCCATTTGATTTTTCTTTCACGAAATATGAGAATGTGACGCTTGCTGTTTCCGGCCGCTGACCGGCAGTTTTCTCCGTGCTGAATTTCACACTGGATATTTTCGTGATTTTGATAGACTCAGCATTGCTGTATTTATTTTTAATAAACCAGCTTTTCAAACCGCTCAAATATGCTGAGTTTGTTTCATTTTTAGAGCTCCACCATGAACCCGGGCTTTTCAGATTCAGACTGCTCTTATCAAGCTGGGTTTTATTTAAAGACAGAGACCAGCTGATTTGCGGGTCGTACGTATCTTTTTTGGCGATTAAATAAGGAAGCTGGCTGCTCCACACCTCACCGCTCGCTTCTGTATAGCCGCCGTTGCTTGAGGAATACGTAGCTGAAATCAAATTTCCATTGTATTTCAAAACTTTTCCTTTTGTAGCTTCAACAACTTCTGAAGTTTTCGAATTCCAGTCATATCCGCCATATACCTGAAAAGCAGTGGTGTCTTTTACTTCTTTTCCGGCCGAATTGATGGAATAAGTTCTCGCTGCGACAGCTTGGGCTTTAAGCGCTTCTTTCTGCCAGCTGGCCGGCATTTCATGAGGCACAACACCCTTTAAATAATCTTCAAAGGGGATATTCACATTGATCGGACGAATATATTTGCCTGACTCTATTGTAAATTTCATGTTTCCGAGATATGGCGTTCCATTTAGACTGATAGAATTTGTAGTTGCATACTTTTTAGGCTGTGCTGTAAAAGATGTTCCAAGCGTCTTGATTGCAGTACTGTTTTTATAAAGCACCAGGTTTCCGCCGGTTAACTTGACTGTATATCCAGTTCCTGCAAAAGTATCTGCCAGTTTGTTCTTTAGCGTATCACTGATGGAGATGCTTCCTCCAAGCAGCGCAAATGACTGAGTCCCTTTTGACGCTACCACATCAGCGACTGGTGACGGCAGGCTTCCTGATTCAACCAGCAGTAAAGGGCTTCCCTGCTTTGCTGCAAGCACAGATCCCGTTAATGCATCCGCGAATGTTTGGCCGTTTGACATAAATACCTTTGTTGCTTTCATATTTAATTCTTTAACGATATTGGCAGATACCTCATATCGTGAAACGCCACCAATCCGTTTCACAGTTGCCTTCTTTTTTAATGCAGCTTCCACACCAGTGCTGACACTCAACGGACCGCCGACAATTGTAACCTTGCTTGGAATTTTGTAATCACTGCGGATGTTATTGTCTCCCGCAAGTAAAATCGGATAACCGTTCATTGCAGCATATGGCGCGATTGACAGTGCATCCGTAAAGACCATGCCTGTGGCCACTACTGCCTGGCTGTAATTCCCCATCCGATCGGCTATGTTTTTAGAAACCTCGTAACGGGTTGCTCCGCCAATCCGATCGATAGAACCATATTTTTTTAATGTATTTTCTACATTTTTAGAAACACTGATTGTACCGCCAATGATGAGAATATTGTCAGGATTTAATTTTGCAATTTCGCTTTCTGTTTTTGGTGTTAGCGAATCTGCGTCTGTTAATAAAATCGGTGCATCGTACTTTTTGGCAAGCGGGGTTGCTGAGAGCGCATCGGCAAAAGCGTCCCGATTTACAATGACCACAGTCGTTGGATTTGTCCATCCGGCAGAGGCGACATTATTGGCAACATCAAAACGAGTTGCTCCTCCATATCGCTCCGTATCCGCAATTCTTGAGCCGGAAATTTCATATCCGCCTGTGATATCGACATCCAAACTTGATTTGCTGCCTACATAATTACTCAGCTTAACCGAAATGGTTTTATCTGCGGCTTTCGCAGTCTGCATAAACGCCGGACATGCTACAGCCGCCGCAGTGACTGACGATAGAAGCAAGAGCTTCATTTTTTTCAAAACATGGAACCCCCTAAGAGTTTTTTATTACTTTGTCTCAAGATCCTTAAGCATTAAAGCGCCATTTGAATCTTTTATATATTTGACAACAACTTTTTGCCCTTCTGAAATGCTGTTCATTTTGTCCTGAAGGTCTGAACCAACCTGAATCGACGTCTCTTTATCATCAATAGTGACTGCAATTGTATGGCTGTCCGCCAAACCGGCAAAAGTGCCTTCCTTCGTTACTGTCTCTTCTGCAGCTGCATCCTGGCTGTCTGAATTTGTTTCTGCTCCTGATGTGTTCTGAGCTGTGCCGCACGCAGACAAAAGAAGCAGCATTGAGAACATTAAAATAGCAATTTTTTTCATTCCTATATCACCTCTCCACTTTTTATCGACAATTTTAAGCTTATTTTAAGATTTCTTTCAAAACAACGAAAAATTTTTGCGGATTTTCTTAAAATACCGAAACATTTGTTACAAGGAGCCGTCTATTGTAAAGAATCAGACAAATTTTAGTTGTTTTCAAATATTAAGAAACTTATAATCGTACTAGATTACAAAAAAGCGAGGACTTTATTATGAGAGCTGAAAAAAGAAAGAAAAAAAGAAAGGCGTTACTTGTCATTTTAGCCATTGTGGCCGTATTTGTACTCGGAACTGGAGGCTATGCATACTACTTATGGCATAAAGCAGCATCAACCGTGGCAAGTATTCATGAAAGCATTGATAAATCGAAAAAGAGGGATAAAGAGGTCAGTATCAATAAAAAAGATCCTTTTTCCGTCTTAATCATGGGTGTGGATGAACGCGACGGCGATAAGGGCCGTGCCGATACGCTCATTTATATGACTGTTAACCCAAAAACGAATACAACCGACATGGTCAGCATTCCGCGTGACACGTATACAAAAATTATCGGAAAAGGCACAATGGATAAAATCAACCATTCATACGCTTTCGGCGGCACGCAGATGACGGTTGACACGGTCGAGAACTTCCTCGATGTTCCGGTTGATTATTTTGTAAAAGTGAACATGGAAAGCTTTAGAGACGTTGTTGATACACTTGGCGGCATTACTGTTAACAGCACATTCGCCTTCAGCTATGACGGTTATTCGTTCGGCAAAGGAGAAATCACACTGAACGGAAAAGAAGCGCTCGCTTATACCCGGATGAGAAAAGAAGATCCGAGAGGCGACTTCGGACGCCAGGACCGCCAGCGCCAAGTCATCCAAGGTATTATTAATAAAGGCGCTAATATTTCTTCCATCACGAAATTCGGAGATATGTTTAAAGTTGTTGAAGATAATGTGAAAACGAACTTGACCTTCGATAACATGTGGGATATCCAGTCCGATTACAAAGGTGCGCGGAAACATATTAAACAGCACGAACTAAAAGGTACAGGCACGAAAATCAATGGAATTTACTACTACCAAGCTGATGAAAGCGCCCTTTCAGATATTACAAAAGAGCTGAAGGAAAGCCTCGAAAAGTAAAACAAAAAAGAAGCTTCGCACAATGTGCAAAGCTTCTTTTTTATTTGCCTGTAAATGAATCCGGTTGTTCTTTCCGATACCCATAATGAAACAGCAATTCTTCCACAATCCGGCGGGAAGCCTCTCCATCTCCATACGGATTAGAAGCCTGGGACATTTTCTTGTACTCATCATGATCAGTTAACAGCTGTTTTGCCAGCTGATAAATGTTTTCCTCATCCGTCCCTGCAAGTTTCAGCGTTCCCGCTTCCACTCCTTCAGGCCGTTCCGTCGTATCACGCAGAACAAGCACCGGTTTCCCGAGAGATGGGGCTTCCTCCTGCACGCCGCCCGAATCTGTCAATATAAAATGCGATTTCGCTGCAAAGTTATGGAAATCAATCACCTCTAAAGGTTCAATCAGATGCACTCTGTCAGAATCACCAAAATGCTTCTGAGCCGCTTCCCGGACAACAGGATTCAGGTGCACAGGGTAAACGACTTGTACATCTTCAAATTCCCCTACAATTCTGCGAATGGCCTTGAACATGTTTTCCATTGGCTCACCCAAATTTTCCCGGCGGTGAGCGGTCAAGAGAATCATTTTATCCTCACCCACCTGATCGAGAACAGGATGTGAGTAAGCATCCCTAACCGTTGTGTTGAGTGCGTCAATCGCTGTATTGCCCGTTACAAAAATAGAGTCGGCCTTTTTGTTTTCTTTTAATAAATTGTCTTTCGCCTGGCCTGTCGGAGCAAAATGCAAATCAGCAATCGCCCCTGTCATCTGTCGATTGAGCTCTTCCGGAAACGGGGAATACTTATTCCCTGTACGAAGCCCCGCCTCCACATGACCGACAGCAATTTGATGGTAAAAAGCGGCTAGGCTTCCGGCAAACGTCGTCGTTGTATCACCATGGACAAGCACAATATCGGGTTTAATATCTTTAAACAACTCATCCAATTTTACAAGTGCGTTAGACGTAATCTCTGCCAGTGTCTGCCGCTCCTTCATAATGTTCAAATCGAAGTCAGGCTTGATGTGAAACGCATCTAACACCTGATCGAGCATCTGTCTGTGCTGTGCAGTTACCGTTACATAGGAATCTATTTCAGGATATTTTTTCAATTCAAGCACAAGCGGTGCCATCTTGATCGCTTCAGGCCTGGTCCCGAAAACGGTCATAACTTTTAGTTTTTTCATATTTGTCACCTGGTTTCTTTGTTTAACGGGCTGTTAGATAGAATTTCGATTGGTCCGATTGTATAAATAGATCTACTTTCTTCTTTATTTTAAAGCACCATAGCTTTTTTTCAATATTTTTACTGCAAAAGTACACACTGACATCCTTTTTCGGAACCAATGTGGTTTTATAAGAATTAATGGATAAAACAATATTGGTGTTTTGTAAATAAGCCGGAGCAAACTTTTGCTGAACGAGATTCCGATCAACCTGTATCACTGTCCCATCAGCTGAACTGATTTGATTTTTTATTGGGATTAAAAACTCTTGGTTATTGCATTCGAGCAATAATAAAGATTGCTTCGGGAAAAACAATTGGCTTCCAGGAAATACGAACGTTAAATGCTGGTCCGAATCATTATCTCTGAATTCGACTTTCAGAACTTCCTGCTTTCTGATATCCACCGACAAATTATCATAGGTTTTAGTAAAGTACGGCCGTGCGCTGAAAGCATATTCCCCGTTATTCCCAATATATTTAGCATGTTTTGAATAAGGATACGGTTCTCTGCTGCTGCCAATTCGGACGCGTTTTTTATAGCCGTCTATCCCCGATTCAATAAAGAAATCCCAAACACCAATATCTTCTTCATGAATAGCCAAATCAGTAAACTTCGTGAGAAATTCAAATTCTCCGTCCTGGGAATACACTGGAGAAATGATTTTTTCAGTTTTTCTATCACGGTGCACCCAAATGCCGTATAAAGTTTGCATAGCTTGATGCTCTGGTTGTAAAGCCGTGTGGGTAACCGACCCTCTTAATGTGAAAGTGTTGTCCTTCATTTGAAATTCGCTCACGTAATGACTGATTTTGTTTCTGTCATCAACAATCCGTTCATTCTCTGCCAAATGATATGAGATAAGGCTGGGATAGTTTGCTATGATATGACCATTTTTAACTGACGTATATTGGGCCATATTTTCTTTATCAGCTTCAAACTGCTTCAAGCCCTTTAGGTCATTATGGCGTACAAAGTGTAATTTTAACCGCGTATGAGAATGAACAAGCTTATCAATTTCCCGTGGTATATTTTGTTCAACAAAATGATGCAGCTCTGTCATCCATGTTTGCTGCTCCCGTTCGTCCTCGATTGTTACGGTAAAGTCCGTTGTTCTGGAAAAATCAAAATGACGATTTAAAAACTTCGCCATAAACTTCATTTTGCGATTATGTGAAAGACGGCTATTACGAATCATATCTATGATTACCTTCATTGCGCCATAGTAGCTTTGAGGCGCAACGTATGCAAACGTCATATGCTCGCCGTCATGCTGTACAGCATAGTAATAATCATAATCGGCCAAGACAGAAATTTTGTCCGCTTCTAAATAAGCCTGCATGACAAATACCTGATCCTCTGTAGCCTGTATATTAGAGGGGAAATATATGTCATGCATTCTAAGCAGTGAAACTTTAAAAAGTTTTGTCGGTCCTATTGAGTAAACAAGCGGAGATTTTACAAGATCCGCCTCAGGTTTCGTTTCCTTAAAAATAGCTTGCGGGACCGATCTGCCGTTTACACCGACCATTTTCCCAAGCACAATATCTGAATCATGCTGTTTTGCAAATTGATACATTCTCTCAAACGCTTCGATTCCTACATAATCATCGGAATCAATAAAAAAAATGTATTCACCGTTCGCAGCACGTATCGCCTGGTTTCGCGGCTCTCCCGGCCCTCCCGAGTTTTTTTCTCGTTCTATAACCGTTATATTAGAATACTGTTCACTGTACTTTTTTAATATTGAAACCGTGCCATCCTGAGAACAATCATCTACACAAATAATTTCGTACTCATTATTCGGCATGGTTTGTTGAACCAGACTATCCAGGCAGCGGGAGATAAAATGTTCTGAGTTGTATGTGGGTACTGCTGCAGTAATTTTCACCATGACACCTCTATCCTTATCCGCTTCTATTTCATTCACAAAAGCTCATATAATGAACAAAAACAGTATAAAAAAGCACTATTTCGTCATTTCAAATACTTCTTCCCATCTTTCAAATAATCGGGCTTCACTATATTCAGTATCCATTAAGTTCTTTGCGTTTTTTCCGTATTGAATGGCTCTCTCAGGGTTGTCGTACAAATAAATGATACTTTCAGCAAGCATGTCAATATTATCAGGTTCTACAAGCATTCCCGTTTCGTGTTCTTTTATGAGCTCCCTCGGGCTGTATTTCACATCAAAACTGACAACAGGGGTTGCGCACGAAAACGATTCACAAATCGCGAGACTAAACCCCTCAAATTTTGATGTTAATAATGTGGCAAGTGCCTGCTGATAAAATGGAGCAGGATTTGCGACATACCCTTTTAAATGTACATTATCTAACTTAAGATCATCGATCAATTGCTGGTATTCCTTATGGCCAGGACCGCTGCCATATATATTCAGGACAATATCCGGCCGGGATTTTTTTACGATTCCCATTGCTTTTATGACCTTATCGATCCCTTTTTCCTCATGATATCTGGCCACCATGACAAACTCGTTTTTCTTTTTTTCATACGTTTCTAATTTTTCAAGCCTTCTTGGTGCATGAGGAATAACAAAAATATTATTGTTCGACTCAAAATCCTTCATGATATCTTCTTTTTGTTCATTCGTTAATACGATCAGCCCGTCATAATCCTTAATATGCTCCATCGCATATTGATGATTGTTTCGAACTTTGCTGCCTAACGTATAAGGATAATCTAAATGATTTGAGTGAACACAGTAAAATCTTTTTGCCAATCCTGCACGCATTTCATTTACTTTTGAAGCACTTCCGACTCCATCACAGATGATAATAGGGTCCTTTTCTTTCTCACATAACGTTTCAAGCCAATGTGTATGAAACTGGTGCTTGTTTTTGAAAAATACAGCTTCCTTTTCATCACGGCCAAACAGCATAACTCCTTGACTGGCTCCTGTTTTAAAATGGTACCATTCTGTTAAATAACAGAAACCGTCGGGTGCTGTGTAGTGAATTTGATTGATTTTTCCGCTTCTTGTATCGAATATCACAGTTTTATTTACATAACCGCCATGAAAGAATTCTCGCTTTGTCATTTGCATATTTTCATTGAAATGATCTACATATAAAAGATTATCCGACTCATCCCATTTTTTCTTTTTTATATATAAGCCATTCTTGAAGTATTCCGTTTCTAATTTTTCCTCATTATGATGCGCAGCATATGGTTCTTCAAAGCGATTACAATTTTGATCATAGTAACTTTGTTGCGCTTCCCCAATTTTTATATGCTTATGCTGATTTTTATAGTCATCATAAATATTGAGGATATTTACATCAGCATGCAGCCTTCCAGCGCTCTTCAGCACTTGCTCAATCTGATCATAATTGTCTTTATAATCAAGTGTAACCAAATCGATTTTATGGCCGCGCTCCGCAAATGTAAAAGATCTTGACATCATAGAGCTTGTAATGCCGCCTTTTTCAATGTCTATTTCATATATTAGTGAAAAGATCCTTCTCATCTTCAAGCTCCTTCTTCTGGTAAAACCTTGTCTGCTATTTTTTCACAAACAGCCGTTTCATTAATTTTCTCCGAAATCCCTCGGCAGTCTGAACACGCAAATAATTATTTTCTTTTTCTAAAGTAACTTGCCAGCCTGAAATACTTTGTTCTGATAATGGAATTTCCTTTGAACCGGTTATTCGCACACCTGATGCAAAGAAGCTATTATCCCACTCGGAACAGAGATGCAATTCAATGGTGGACAACTGATCTAATACAGAGTGAACACGAAGTGTACCGCTTACGGTAAATATTAGTTCTTCCTCGCTGTTTACTTTTGCGTTAAACGTGCTTTCAGTGCCGCTCTTTTTATTTTTTAACTTCCAATACATTTTATGGCGGCCCACAGAATGGGGAGGAATGCAGCCTTTAAATTCAACCTTGGCTGACAAATATAAATCGGATTTTGATTGCCATTCTGCCATTAACAGCTCAACATTCATATCCTTCAATTGATTATTAAATGGCACCTGATCTATTAGTTTGTCCACAAAACGCTTGCGGGTAAACGGCTCTTCAGAAACGTAATAAATATTTGTGCGAGGCCCCGTATTTTTAATTATGTCATGATATCTCTTCAAGGAAGGAACCACGAAAGCATCAAGGTGGCCTATTTCCTTTTCAGGGTTTTCCAACATCTCATTCGTCTCTATAAAACCTAGATACATGGAAGAATATTCAACTGAAAGAGATTTTAATGTAGTATATAACTCAACTTCAGAAGTCATAAATAAATAATCCGCTTCCTTTATCAAGCGGCTCAGAAAATAACGGGAAAGTTCATTTTCTGAATACAATACACTAACTATATTCTCTTTTTCGTCAAAAATGACAATTTTTTCAGTTGTTCCATCATTCTTATACCATTTTGTCATATAACAAGTGCCATCTGCCCTTAAATAAAGATGCTGCTTCGGTTTGTTAGTGTCCAGATCCATGTACATTAAGCTGTGTACATATCCAGACAAATCATATTCTTCCCTTTTAAATCTTTGCCTGCTTTCATTAAAGTAATCAATGACAGCAAGTTCTCCTGATGCTGTAAACCTTTGATATTTGATATAACGTCCATTATTGTAATAACGATAAATTGGCTTATTTGGTTCTTGAATATATGTTAAACCTTCTTGTTCAATCGGATGCTTGATTTTATCTTTCTGAGGTTCAGAACCTTTAAAGTAGCTGTACATATTAATAACAGCAGTATCTTTAAAAGAAGAAGGCCCATTGGGCTCATGATGTAAAGTGACAATTTCCATTGGATAATTCCAATCGATCGTATTGATACTAAACTTTTTTGCAGCATTCAGCTCTTGACAAACAAATGCTAATTTTGGAGTAGAAACCTTAATTGTCATCATCTATTTATTACCTTTCGAATAAATTCGTACAGTCACATTTTCAGAACTACATTATATCACTTTTGCTGAGCAGGCTCTAGAGATGAAGAAGCTGTTATATTTCTTGAAATACCGGATCAGGTGAAACTGTTATATCTATCAATTAATGATATTTTTTTGTATTTCCTCGACCCCAAAGTCACTGAATTGACTCTTGTTTAATATTGGTTTTTCTTATATGATTAAATGTGTTTAACAGAATGAAAATAGGGTATTGATGAGAAAAGAAACTCAAACATTTTAAATACTCAGCATTCAAAAGAGTGACCCTAAATCTGTTCTTAAGGAAGGTGCTTTGAAATTGAAAAAAGTACGTAAAGCCATAATCCCTGCCGCAGGTCTCGGAACGAGATTCTTGCCGGCTACGAAAGCAATGCCGAAAGAAATGCTTCCTATCGTTGATAAACCTACCATTCAATACATAATTGAAGAAGCTGTTGAAGCCGGTATTGAAGATATTATTATCGTAACAGGAAAAAGCAAGCGTGCGATTGAGGATCATTTTGATTACTCTCCTGAGCTTGAAAGAAACCTAGAAGAAAAAGGAAAAACTGAGCTGCTTGAAAAAGTGAAAAAGGCTTCTAATCTGGCTGACATTCACTATATCCGCCAAAAAGAACCTAAAGGTCTCGGACATGCTGTCTGGTGCGCGCGCAACTTTATCGGCGATGAGCCGTTTGCGGTACTGCTTGGAGACGATATTGTTCAGGCTGAAACACCAGGGTTGCGCCAATTAATGGATGAATATGAAAAAACACTTTCTTCTATTATCGGTGTTCAGCAGGTGCCTGAAGAAGAAACCCACCGCTACGGCATTATTGACCCGCTGACAAGTGAAGGCCGCCGTTATCAGGTGAAAAACTTCGTTGAAAAACCGCCTAAAGGCACAGCACCTTCTAATCTTGCCATCTTAGGCCGTTACGTATTCACGCCTGAGATCTTCATGTATTTAGAAGAGCAGCAGGTTGGCGCCGGCGGAGAAATTCAGCTCACAGACGCCATTCAAAAACTGAATGAAATTCAAAGAGTGTTTGCTTACGACTTTGAAGGCAAGCGTTATGATGTTGGTGAAAAGCTCGGCTTTATCACAACAACTCTAGAATTTGCGATGCAGGATAAAGAGCTTCGCGATCAGCTCGTTCCATTTATGGAAGGTTTACTAAACAAAGAAGAAATCTAAACAAAAAGGCTATTGGACATTCATCCAATAGCCTTTTTTTATTTCAACATCAAAGTCAGTGTATGCTCTTCATTATCAACTGCAAAAACCTGATCAGCTGTATTCACAAGAAAACGCTTCTTGCTGCTGTCATACAATACATCGCTATCACTTAAGGATAGTGACGCCGGGGTGATAGGAGAAATGTTATGAAAAATAAGCTCTGTTGCTTTATCATTCTCCAACACATAGCTGATTTTTTCATAATCAAAATCTAATGTTTTTCTGCCGTCAGCCGTATCCCCTTCAGTATATCCATTCAACTTGGATTGAATGCTGGTTCTGCTGTCTCCCAGGAATTTCAGAAAGTATTCATAGGAAGAAGCTGCGTTTTGCGAGACATAAGACGTAAATGCAGCGGCATGCAATTCAGCATGTTTCATGTTAGCTGCAACAGCGCTCTTTTTAACAAAATAAGACTGTCCGTTAAACTTTATTTTCGCTGCCTGTTTGCCTTTTGCAGCTACCGACACCTCTGTACCGAATGGCAGTGTAACGTCAGCCTTCTGTTTCAAACCCTGATCTTTATAAGCAGCCGCTTTTTCATTTGCTATAAACCCTTGCTTATTGACTGCGGTTAAGCGTTCCTCTGACTTGCCCTTTGCATTGCCATGATGATTCTTCACTTCATTTTGCGGGATAGCGCCAAACGAAGCAATTGTACGAAGCGGAGCATTAAAGAACATCGTTCCTGCCATGAATACAGTCAGGATAGACAAAATAGCAATTTGAACCGCATTAGCCAATGATTTCGGCTTTTTCTTCTTTTGGCGGAAACGGGCAAACGCTTCAGGATCTTCTTTCTTCCTCTCTTCCGTCTGCTCTTTTTTATATGTCTCTTTTTCTTTTTTAGACAGCTTATTAAACCAGTCAATAAACGCTTTATACTCTTTGACAACCGTTTTTGTTTCATCAAACATACGAAGCTCGCCATAGTGCATCCAAGCAACACGGTCACACATCTTTTCAATCTGACCGATTGAGTGGCTGACAAAGAAAATCGTTTTTCCTTGCTTTTTAAACTCATTTATTCTGTCTACACACTTCTGATAAAACGTTTGGTCCCCTACAGAAAGCGCTTCGTCAATTATTAAAATGTCAGGGTCAATATGCACGGAAATCGCAAAACCGAGACGAGATTTCATCCCGCTAGAATAGTTTTTAACCGGCTGATTAATAAAATCGCCAATCTCGGCAAATTCAACGATGCTGTCATACATATCATCAATTTCTTTATTGGTTAACCCCATCATCAAACACTTGAGCCGGACATTGTCCCGGCCCGTTAATTGGTTATTTAAACCGGCAGCAATCGCAATCAGCGACGGCTGGCCGTTCATTTCAATTTCACCGCTGGTCGGCGGAATAATTTTAGCCAGCAGGTTAGACATGGTTGATTTCCCTGATCCATTTATCCCTACAAAGCCGATTGTCTCTCCCTCATACACGTCAAAGGAGACATTCCGCACAGCAAAAAAACCATTATCCTTAGCCGGAAAAAACAATCCTTTTATCTTGTCCGATTGTTTTTTATACAAATGATATTGCTTTGAAACATTTCGAAACGAAACTTTTAGTTTCATCGTACAATCTCCTTACGTATTAAAGAAAGTCAACAAACTTGTCTCTGAATTTCATATGCAGAATAGAACCCACTAACAATAAAAGGAATGTGAACAGCCAGAAATACAGCGTGTACTTCATGTCTTGGAAAAACCATTTTCCGTCTAAGAAGCTGTTCCTAAATCCTTCTATCAGATAAAAAATCGGATTCAGCTTAAGCACAGGCAGAAGATTCGGGTGATTTTTCCCGAGCTGCTCTGAGATATTCCAAAAAATCGGAAGTAAAAAGAACAATAATCTGGTTACGGCCTGCAGCAGAAATTGATAATCTCTGACAAGCACACTGATTGTAGAGTTAAACAAGCTAAATGAAAACATAAACACAATCATGCAGATTAAATAGTAAATATATTGTATCCAATGCAAGCTAGGATAAATACCGCTTGCTAAAAGCACAATGACATAAACACCCATCATTACAAAATAACTAAATAAATTTGAAGCAATCACAACAGAAGGCAGTGAACTGATCGGAAAATTCATTTTCGCCACCATATTGATCCGTTTAAATACACTGTTTGATCCATCCAGAATCGTCGGGCTAATAAAAAACCACGGGATCAAACCAGCCAGCATCCAAACAATAAAAGGAACTTCTCCAATACCTGTTATGACTGGCTTGCTGTTACGAATCCCCATACCAAATACAAACCAATACGCCAGCATTTGAATGAGAGGATTGAGAAACTGCCATAATACGCCAAGATAATTCATCTGATACTGAGACTTTGTCTCATACGAAGCTAAGCGCAAAATTAAAGGAAACGATGTCACTTGCTCTTTTACGATTCTTACTAATGCATTCATTGTTTATCTTCCTTAGACTTAAATGATTTTTTGGATCTTTCGGTTAAAGAAATTTGAAAGCACCGGTGAATATTGTAACAGATAATAGAGTTTTTTTCACATCATAGCAGGTTTAAGGTCAGTGAAAAAACTTACATTTCATTTTTAACTAAAATATAGATATAGTAAACAAAAAAGTATTTCGAGATATTTGTCTCGAAATACTAATTACAGCATTATTGGACCTTAATTTGAGAATAAACCTTTTTTAAGGGAGTTTTGTTTTTTTTGAATTCTTGCTCATTTAAAAGATTTTCCCACTTCTTTCCTACAACTTCAAATGAGTATCTTTTTACATTTTCCTTCGCATTCCTGCCCATTGTTTTCCTCAAATCATCTTCTTTTATTATAGTGGTTAAAGATTCTGCTAGCTTATCTACATCATTTCTTTCAACTAATACCCCATCTTCACCATCTTTGATAATTTCAGCAGGACCAATACAAGAATAACTAACACAAGGAACCCCTACGGACATAGCTTCAATGATAACCATTCCGAATGATTCATTTCTTGAGCTCAATGCGTATATCGAGGAATTGGCCATCTCATTAATAATGTTATCTGTTTTTGGCATTAAGAAAACATTATTATACAACTTCTTATCGAATATCATTTGACGCAATGAATCTTTCTCCACACCATCACCAAAAATCTTCAATTTCCATTCTGGATATTGTTGAGCCACTTTTTCAAATGCTTCAATCAATAGGTCAAAACCTTTTTCATGAACAAATCTCCCAGCAGCAATTACTGTTTTTTCTTCTAGATTTGAGCTCTCCTTTGGCATGTGTGTTGCATTCTCTATTTTATATAAATCTGTAGAATGCTTAATTAGAAGCTTCTGATAATCATTAATTTCTGCATCAGTTAAGCATGTCAGAGCATCCAGCTTTTTATAATACTTTCTGATTTTCGTTTGAATTGACTTTTCATATCCGCCAAAATACTTATGCTCTTGGCCAATTTTAATGACATTACGATTAACAAATTTAGCAGATAAGAAATTAAAAGATGGAATGGTCGTTATAAGTACACCCTGATTAATTTCTGAAAGTTTTTTTAGAATTTTAAGGTCTACAAATAAATTAAACATATGATATAGATCTTCATTCTTATCAATAAACACACTTGGTATCTTCATTAAAATTCTTTTAATAATTTTCTTATATAAAGGTGTATTCTTACCAAAGAGCTTTCCTCTTCTTGCATCAAATATTGGTTTCAGTTTAACTCTCTTGTCTATATCAAACATAGGTTTACCCCTTGTTCTTCTAACACTTATAATTTCAACGTCATAGTTTTGGGCAGCCAAATAATTAGCTGTGTTAGCAACAGTTCTCACTGTTCCGCCCATACCATAGATATTGTAAACCAAAAAAGTAATTTTCACTAAATTGTCCTCCTTTCTATTTAAGCATTTTTATTTGGTTATAAATACGTTCTGAATTTTGTTTATCCTGATATTTATAAAATTTCTTTGATTTCACTGTGTATTTTTTCTCATACTTGAAATCATTTTCAATTTGTTTTTGAACGATTTCCAATAAGCTCTCATCGGTATAAGCTGTTTGACCAAATAAATCTGTTTTTAAATTGACATAAGACCCTCTGTAATGTAAATAGTCTGGTAAATCAAATTGATAAAAGACTACAGGCTTTTCCAGATAATTAAAATCAAAAGCTACGCTTGAGTAATCAGTTATCATTAAAGAACTTTCACTGACGAGACTTTTAACGCTCTCTTCTCCGACCTTTACTAATTTTATGTTTTTATGCAGATCTTTAAAATAGTTACTATATTTTTTTTGCAGTTCTATATGCATGAAGAACTTCAATATAATATTGTTGTCTTCTAAAAGTTTATGCAGTTTCTTATTATTTAAAAACCCACTGTATTTAAGATAGAATTTCGAACTTGCAAAGTCGTCAATCCACTCTCTCCAAGTCGGAATAAGGAGTATTTGTTTGGGTTGCACCTTTGTACTGTTGTCAATCAATGTATCAAATCTCGATAATCCTGTAACCATCACTTGATCTTTTTTAAAATTCATTTCCTTCACTAAAATGTGCTTTTCGTAATCAGATGAAACGACAAACTTTTTAATCTTACTGTTATATGACTTTCTATTAAAACTCAATTTTTTCATTGCAATGATGCCATGCTGCAAATAGATAATTTCTTTTGGATTTTCACTCATTTTATTATGAATGACACTAGGGATAACATCTCTAATACCATGGCTTACAATTAAATATTCACTTAAGTGATAAAATACGAGATGTTTAAAACTGTCATAAGTTATAATGTTTTTCGGATATTTTGAAATGTTATCAGGGTTTTTGTTATCTTCCTTACTTACATAGTAGTATTTTTCGTGTCTTTTATTTCGAACACAGTATTCAAAAAATGCAAACCCATTATCCTGTGCTACTTCTCCTAAATTCTCTCCAACAAACCACACTGGTTTATTAACAAACGGCTTTAAAATTTTTGCAACCAGTCCCGCAAATATAAACCTTATTTTTTCCGATTTCTTCTCAGTGGCCTTTATGTCCCTCAATTCTAACTTTAAATGAGAGTTTCTTTTATCAATAAAAGCAGATAAAAAGAGGGAATTATTCATTTTAATTGCACCAGATTTAAATGTTGACTTACTATTTATTAGTTTCAAATCTTTTATTTTTATTGATGACTCAACATACTTATCATTAATTAATAAACATAGACCAACATCGTATTGCATTTGTTTTTCCAAGCCATAACTCTTAGCTTCGCTTACATTTATTAAAAACACAATTTCTTTATAGTCTTCCTGTTCCTGTTTTAGTGCGGGTTCTAGCAAGATCGAACTGCTATTCTTGTCTCTTAACTTCAAATAAATTTTATCGTATATCAAATTATTTTTTTCAATAGCTAAGCGAATTTCTATTTCTTTATTTTTGCTGATTATACCTGTGCATTCAGCATTAATATAAGAAGAAAAAACAAAAGATAATTCATTTAACTTATTAAACTTAGGCTGTATTGAGAACGGTTTAATATCTTTAATTATAAACTCCGGATAAACATGAGATTGTGATTTATCTAAAATATTGTCCAAGTTCGACTTCAGTTTTACTACATATTCTTGATCCTTTATAAGAATTGAGATATAAAAATCAAATATGAAATGATTCATTACATCTATATCTGCTTTATTTATTTTAAGCCTGCTCTCAAATCGCCAAGAAGAATTTTTTCTCTTTTCAAGGTTATTATTAAAATAAATTTTTTGCTCATTCTCATTTGCTAAAAAAATACTATCAATTTCAAAATCTGTATCTAATATCTCTATAGAACCTTTAACTATTACATCATCACCATCATGATGTATATAAGATATATCTCCATAAATCGCTGAATCTTTTATTAAAACTGCTAAATTGTTATCTAGAGTAGCATACATACGTGCTCTTTTAATGCTTCCTTTAGAATTGTAAATGGTTTTAGGCAGACTAATAAATTTACCTGCGGATTTATCATTTGCAGAATCAAAAGATAATCTTTGGCTAACTGTTAAACCGTTTGTATCAAAATCTAGATAAACATCCCATATTCCATCAGTCTCAAAGAAGCTTTGTCTTAAAAAAGGAACACTTACCTGTAAAAATCCATTATCATGATCATTTTCCTGCAAATGAACCATGTGCTTATCTTCAGTTTTTCTATTGATAAAAACTAATTTTTTTATAAAAATTTGCTCATTCTCATTTGGAATGACCTCACATTTTATATGAAAATTATTATTATCGATGCTTAAATGATGAACTTTAGTTTGAATTAACTGTTCATTAAATTTTGAAATGTTAATTAGCAATTCTTCATTTTGATTTTGAGCAACATTATGAACAAAGAGTTCGCCATTTTCAGTAAAAAACTCCTTGGTTTGTAAAGCAGCATTAATATCAGTTTTCATTTTAACTGTAAACTGCTCTTCACCTACCTTAACTTCAGTATAAAAGTACCAATTACCTTGATATAAAGGATAATCTTTCATTGCTAAGGATATTTCAAAAGTTGAGTCTTCTAATAGTACAAAAGATTTCTTTGGTATTAATAATTGTTCCTTAGTTACTTCGTTTTCTAAGTAACAATTTATGAATTTGACTGAGTTATTTAAAAAGAAAAATGAATGAGATCCAAAAAAGGTAGTGCAATTTAATGACATTTGGACATTTTCAACAACAAAAGCCAATTCGGAAAGGCTTGTTTTATTTATGATTAAATTATCATTCTCTTGTGGAACCAACTCTAGCACAGATCCGTCAATAACCAGTTTAAATGTATCATTTAAATGGTTTAGGATATCAATAAAAACTTCATCATTATCTAAAATAAGCTTCAGTTTAAAAACTGTTCGATCCGAACAAGACTTAAGCTCATTTAACGGGATAACAACTTTCATGATGCCTTCATCGCTAAGTAAAGAGATATTAGATAAGATATCTATGTGCCCATTAAAAGTTGTAAGAACAACATTCTTTATTCTACTAAAAAAGTGATCATAAAAATCCTTTTTTTCACACATCAGATCCAATATGATATTTTCGTTTTCAACTTTTATGTTTATTAAATATATGCCGTAGTCCATTAAGCCTCGCCTTTCTCTGCTTGCTTTTAAATGACTTCCTATTATCCAAAAATCCTTTTTACAACTCTCTTTGTTGACTCGCCTGCTTCTAAATAACAAAACTTACTATGAAATTTCTGATAATTATCGTTAGTAATATAATCAAAACTTTCGACATCATGAATAGTTTTAATTACTTCCTCTGTGGTCATCAATAACGGTCCAGGAGCTTCACTTTCAAAGTCATAATAAAACCCTCTTAATTTATCCCTGTATGTTTCAATATCGGGAACAAAAAAGATAATAGGTTTTTTAAGTGACCCAAAATCAAAGAATACAGAAGAGTAATCAGTAATTAAGATATCTGAAATAAAATATAGTTCACGAATATCCTTATACATAGACAGGTCATATGCAAATTCTTCTAAGCCTTCTAACTCAATAACATCAGCTACTAAATAATGCATTCGAAGTATAACAACATATTCATCGCCTAGATGTTCTTTTAATTTTTTTAAATTCAAATGAATATCGAATTTATAGGCGCCTTTTTTATGATATAGGTTGTCACGCCATGTAGGTGCGTATAAAATAACTTTTTTACTTATATCTATACCGAGCTTCTGCTTTATATTATTTTTCTCGTTATGTGTTTTTGGCGAAAATAAATAATCATTTCTCGGATAACCTGTTTCTAAAATTTGTTTTTTAAATTGAAATGCCCGTTTAAAAATTTCAGTCGAATAAGCATTAGGAGAAATCAAATAATCCCATTTGCTTGCTTCCTGCAGAAAATTCTGTTTATATTTTTCAGTTGTGGTTCCGGGCATATGCACTTCATCCATATCATTAGCAAGTTTTTTTAGCGGAGTGCCGTGCCACGTCTGTACATACAATGTGTTTTTTGGTTTTGGAATCCATAAAGGGAGCCGGCTGTTTGTAATCCAATATTTCGCTGTAGCCATGTACCAAATCCACTTAAAAGAAAACCTTTTTATATATGCTGCATCTACGCCGTCTAATGCCGACAAATATCGTTTATCAATGCTCCATATCATTTTATAATCATATTGATCTTTATTTTCCTGTAAATATTCATAGATTGCTCGGGGATTGCAGCTAAACTGTTTTCCTGAGTAGCTTTCAAATAAAATTAATTTATTGTTTCTTGGCAGAAGAGCAAAAGTCTTAAAAAGAACTGAATACACCCTGACTAATAAACTTCTGCATTTTTGTAAAATAAAAGATTTCATAATGAACTCCTTAAAGAGTAAAAAATTTATATTTGCGCAAACAAGAAAAAAAGAAGCAACTGAATTACTTCAAGCCTCTTTAAGTTAGTGCTTCTATAAACTAGCCATGTCTTTTTTGATTTGGGTAGTTGAAATGCCTTCTGTTCTCGGAAGGTAAATGACCTCACAATATTCCTTTAAGAAGTCAAATTTCCCTTTCCAATCATCGCCGATCACAAATGTATCTATATCGTACTTTTGAATATCTGAAATTTTTTGTTCCCAGTTTTTTTCGGGAATCACTTCATCCACAAAATCAATTGTTTCTAAAATGAATTTTCGATGTTCATAGGGATGATGCGATTTTTTTTGTTTTTGAAGATTAAATTCATCTGTAGATAATCCCACGATTAAGTAATCACCCAGATTTTTTGCTCTTTGTAGCAGCTTCATGTGTCCATAATGAAATAAATCAAATGTTCCGTACGTTATCACTTTCTTCATCAGATAACATCACCTTCCAACTGTTTTCAACTGAGAGTACCAGAAAAAAACCACAAACCTTAACAGATTGTTTATAATTTCGACACATTTTTTACGTACCATTAATATTGAACAATAATAGCATAAGTTCCTATAAAAGTTAAGGCTCTTTAAAAATGTCAATCACCAGCATTTTTTGGTATCATCGTTGTATTGATGTATAATTTTTACAGGTCTAATGTCTTATCCATACCCATTATAACAAGTTTTCTTTTTCGAAAAAATCGAATCTTTTGTCGCGTTTTTAAGTGAAACGATTTTCTTTCTGCTGCGTCATTTATTTTGTACGCCCTCCTCATATTAATTCATCGTCAAAACGTGAAGGAATTGTAATGTGAATGTTAAAAGTTCCTAAAGATTTTTGTGGTAAGATAGAGTAAAATGTTTTCAGACAAAGAGTCTTTAATCAAACTATACGAATGACACGTGTTTTTTATAGACATATAGATGAAAAGGAGGGTTGATACGATGCAAACGAAACCCATTAATCAATTAGATTTTGTAGACGGTGAACTGACTTCATTTGTATCACATTTAGAAATGTCATTTTTGGACCAGAATAAAGGTGCGTTCATCGTAACAGCGAATCCTGAAATCGGATTTGAAGCGATGCAAAATCCGCGTTATGAAGCGGTTCTTTCATCTGCTGATTTTATTTTGCCGGATGGCATTGGTGTTGTGTTGGTTTCCAAGCTAATTGGTAAGCCGCTTCAATCCAGAATCGCCGGTTATGATTTGTTTACGTCTTTGCTTGAGAAGGCTGATCAAAAGAAAAAACGGGTTTTCTTTTACGGTGCAGCTAAGCATGTGATTGCTCAGACAATCGAGCGAGTCGAACGTGATTATCCTGGGATTGAAATTGCCGGATATTCTGACGGCTATGTGAAGAATCAACATGAGGTGGCAGACAAGATCGCAGCCTCAAATCCTGACATGGTATTTGTTGCTTTAGGTTATCCTAATCAGGAGTTCTTTATCCATAAATACCGACATCTATTCCCTCAGGCTGTTTCTGTAGGGCTGGGCGGAAGCTTTGATGTGTTCAGCGGCAATGTCAAAAGAGCGCCCTCATTTTTTATCCGTTTTCACCTTGAATGGATGTACAGGCTGATCACAAACCCTGCGCGCTGGAGAAGAATGCTTAGCATTCCTAAGTATGTTACAGCCGTGCTGAAACATGAACGAACTTCAGCAAAGCCGCAATATACGGGACAGGTCAAAGATCAATCACGCCATCTGTAATGGGCCTTAAAGGAGCTATGGTATGTAATGAAATGCATGAATCTTTCGCTGTGCCTGCCGACAATCCGCGGCAGCCGTTTTGAGCTGATGACAGATTGAAATCCTGGTTTGCGTTTTTTTACTATTTGTTCATCAAAGTCATCGGCGCATTGCTGTTTTGGGTCAAACCGGGAAGTCAAGTGACCCTTCTTGTTTCCTTTCCTGATAATGCCCGGGCAATATTAAAGGAATATCAGATGGGACACTACTCATTTCCCATTCATGTACTTCTGACCCAGCATGCCAAATCGCTGGAAACAGAATTTCCTGAGCTTACTGTTTCAGTTATTAACGAAAAACACCCGCTTCATATATATAAAGCGGTCTTTTCTATGCTGAGCAGTAAAGCTGTGATTGTTGATAACTATTTTGTTTTGACAACCGTTTTGACCTGCAGACCTGATATCGAGTGTATCCAAGTTTGGCATGCGAATGGAGCGTTTAAACGATTTGGGTTAAAGGATATCAACACACAGAATCGTTCGCGGGCTGACGTGAGACGCTTTCGTAAAGTGTATGCTTCATTTGACCGGATTGTCGTCGGTTCTGAACATATGGCTGACATATTCAAGGAATTCTTCGATATAAAAGGTGATAAATTTCTTCGGTTTGGCGTGCCTTTAACCGATGCTTACTATGAGGTGAAAGAAAACAGCAATGACCTTAAAAGCAAATATCACCTGCCAGCAGAGAAAAAAATCATCCTGTATGCGCCAACCTTTAGGGATCATCAGTTTGAAAGCTTTTCGCTGCCGTTTTCAGAAAAACAGCTGCAGCATGATTTAAAAGGAGAATATTTACTTGCAGTAAAACTTCATCCTGTTATGAAGCAATCTGCTCAATTGCATGGGGATAGTGCGTGGATAAAAGACGTATCAGATCTCCCTCTTGCAGACCTTTTAAAAATGAGTGATCTGTTAATATCAGATTATTCTTCTGTCCCTTTTGAATTTGCTTTGCTGGACAAACCCATTTTGTTTTATACGTATGATATGGAGGCTTACAACAGAACCCGCGGTTTAATCCGCCATTATACAGAGGTAATCCCTGGGGTTCCTTGCCGTGATTCAGGAATGCTCTTGGACCAGCTGAAAGATATGAACAGGCTTCAATCTGAAGTGGAGCGCTTTTCACGTGAATGGAATCTGTACTCGAGAGGGAATGCCAGCAAGCTGCTTTTAAGCTATGTAAATGAGAAATTAAACTGATCTTTATATATAATAGAGATCGGTATTGCAAATAATATGAAAACCTTTTATAAAACATTATGAGTTGTAGTAAGGAAGGAGTCATTTTATGATTTATGCTGAGATTCTAGCCGGTGGAAAAGGTTCCCGCATGGGGAACGTTAATATGCCAAAACAGTTTTTGCCGTTAAATAAACGCCCAATTATCATTCATACGGTTGAAAAGTTTTTATTAAATGACCGTTTCGATAAGATTTTAATCGTCTCCCCTAAAGAGTGGATTAACCATACAAAAGACATTTTAAAGAAATTCATCGGGCAGGATGATCGCCTGATTGTCGTTGAAGGCGGCAGCGACCGTAATGAATCTATTATGAGCGGCATCCGCTATATTGAAAAAGAATTCGGTATTCAGGATGATGACGTGATCATCACTCACGATTCTGTGCGTCCGTTTCTCACTCATCGCATTATCGATGAAAACATTGATGCTGTTCTTCAATACGGCGCGGTTGATACTGTTATCTCAGCCATTGATACAATTATTGCTTCAGAAGACCAGGAATTTATTTCTGATATCCCTGTCCGCGATAACATGTATCAGGGGCAAACACCGCAAAGCTTCCGGATCAGCAAATTGGTCGAGCTTTATAATAAACTGTCCGATGAGCAAAAAGCTGTCCTTACTGACGCTTGCAAGATCTGCTCGTTAGCGGGTGAAAAAGTGAAGCTGGTCCGCGGTGAAGTCTTTAACATTAAAGTAACGACACCATATGACTTAAAAGTGGCTAATGCCATTTTACAGGAGCGAATTTCACAATGATTAATCAAACATATCGTTTAGTTTCTGCCCGACAATTTGAAGTGACATATAAAGATAAAGTTGTCCATTCAGATAAGGTCGTCGTCCGTCCTACCCATTTATCCATCTGTGCTGCAGACCAGCGTTATTATACTGGCTCACGCGGCAAAGAAGCGATGGACAAAAAACTGCCGATGGCTCTGATCCATGAAGGGATCGGAAAAGTCATGTTTGATCCGACAGGCACATTTAAAGTCGGAACCCGGGTTGTTATGGTGCCAAATACACCGGTTGAAGAGCATGAAGTCATCGCAGAGAATTACCTGCGTTCCAGCAGATTCCGTTCAAGCGGTTATGATGGATTTATGCAGGATTATATGTTCATGGCGCCTGATCGGCTTGTTGAGCTTCCAGACAGCATTAATCCGCATGTCGCAGCCTTCACTGAGCTTATTACAATTGCAGTTCACGCGCTTTCCCGCTTTGAGCGCATGGCGCATAAGAAGCGTGACACATTCGGTGTCTGGGGGGACGGAAATCTCGGATTTATCATGACGCTTCTACTGAAGAAAAAATATCCAGACAGCAAGGTGTTTATTTTCGGAAAAACACCTTACAAGCTTGATCATTTTTCTTTTGTTGATGCAGCTTATCAAATTAACGACATTCCTGAAGATGTCAGAATTGATCATGCCTTTGAATGCGTGGGCGGACGCGGCAGCGAAAGCGCAATTGAGCAAATCATTGCCCATGTCCATCCTGAAGCGTGTGTAGCGCTCCTAGGCGTGTCTGAATACCCTGTTGAAATTGAAACAAGAATGGTGCTTGAAAAAGGGATTACGCTGATCGGCAGCAGCCGCAGCGGACGCGAGGATTTTGCCCGTACTGTAGACTTTTTAGCTCAATACCCTGAAGTCGTTGATTATTTAGAAACATTAGTTGGCGGACGCTTCCCGGTACGCAGTATTGAGGAAATTACAAACGCGTTTGAAGCAGATTTGACTTCATCTTGGGGAAAAACTGTTATTGAATGGGAAATTTAAACAGTGAAAACATTCCTTACACGAATTGTAAAAGGAGTATTCGGCACTGCTTATAAACTATTGAGCGCTTTATTACCAGTACAGCACAACAAAATTGTCATAGCTTCCTATCGTGAGGATCATTTAAGTGATAATTTTAAAGGTGTCTATGAAAAGCTGAAGCAAGATCCGTCTCTTCGCATCACCCTGCTGTTCCGCAAGATGGATAAGGGGCTGATTGGACGAGCTGCATATTTGCTTCACCTTTTCAGCTCGTTATATCACCTTGCAACATGCCGCGTGCTTTTGTTGGATGATTATTATTTTCCTTTGTATGTTGTGCCAAAACGAAAGGAAACTGTTGCCATCCAGCTTTGGCATGCTTGCGGCGCGTTTAAAAAATTTGGCTACAGCATTGTGAACAAGCCGTTCGGCCCTTCTTCTGATTATTTGAAGATTGTTCCCGTGCATTCAAACTATGATTATGCCATTGTCAGTGCACCCGCTGCCGTTCCGCATTTCGCCGAAGCCTTTCAAATGGAGCAAAAGCAGATTTTGCCGCTCGGCATTCCAAGAACGGATTATTTTTATCATAAGGAACATATTCGCACTGTACTGGATGAGTTTCATCGGGTTTATCCTGAACTGAAGCATAAAAAAAAGCTTTTGTATGCTCCTACTTTTCGAGGCAGCGGACATCATCAAGAGGGTGACGCTATACCGCTTGATCTGCTACAATTAAAATCGGCGCTAAACCATAAAGATTATGTCGTGATCCTCCATCTTCATCCGTATATGCGCAAACATGCGCACACGGAAGAGGATGATTTTGTGCTGGATTTAACTGATTCGTACTCTTTGTACGATTTGATGGCAATCTCTGATGGGCTGATAACCGATTATTCTTCAGTTATTTTCGAGTACAGCCTGCTGAAACGTCCGATGTATTTTTACTGTCCGGATTTAGAAGACTACTTGGAAGAACGTGATTTCTACTACCCGTTTGAATCGTTTGTACCCGGGCCGATTTCGAAAGACGTTCCATCGCTTGTACACGATATCGAGAGTGATCACGAGGCTGATACGAAACGTATTGAAGATTTTTCACAGGCATTTATCACCCATCAGGACGGCAAATCTTCAGAGCGGGTGGCCGATTTTATTTCATCATTTTTAACATCTGGTGCCGATTAGGAGAAAGTGAGGTACAAAGTGAAGCTGGCAAGAAAGATTAAGAACAGACTTTTCAGATCAAAAAAGAAAACCCAAAAAGAAAATGCAGCTGTCATTGTCCATCCAGCTGATAACAGGGTTTTTTCTCTATTTGATAAAACGAAGCGAATTGAAGAAAACCAGCAAGTCCCTGTCAGAAAGATTTCTGAGTTTTCTTGGAATGGGTCAATCCTAAAAATTGCGGGTTATATGTATATCAAGGGCCTGCCGCTTCAAAAAGAGGATCAGGTTCGAAAACGTTTATTATTGGTGAACAACGGTGTTTTATTTACAGCTGTTTCACTGCGGGATGTTCCGGTAGATAAGCTGTCAATTGATACTTCAAATGTGCCTGGAGCCTATAAGTGGGCAGGGTTTTCACAGCAGATTAACTTTTCTAAGCTGATGAATGACAAGCCTCTTCCGCAGGGCGAGTATAAACTGTTTCTCGAGATTGAAGCTGTAGATGACCAAAATGTAAAACATCAGGAAGTGCATACAGTCGGAAATGTCAGTAATTTCCTATCTAATGATGTGTATGCCACAAAAATGGAATTTCATTCTGCTAAAAAGCTGATGAAGTTCAATTTGATTGTTAATTATGATGAGGGCGAAAAAACGATTAATTTGTCTTGCAACAAACTGCAGGAAATTGATCCGAGCCTTTTGGAGCTGGATACTGGAAAAGAGGCAAACCGCTTTTTGCGCAAGCTGAATACAAGCTTATTCCATTTTGCTTATGATGTATTCCGCCTGCTTCCAATTAAGTCTAATAAAATTGTCTTTGCTTCTGACAGCCGGCTTGATATGACAGGAAACTTCGAATTTGTTTATGAAGAGCTGCTGAAACGTGAAGAAAATTTTGATTTCAAATTTTTCTTAAAGAGCAGCATTCGAGATAGAAAAAGCCTGTCTGAACTGATGTCGATGGCTTATCATTTTGCGACAAGCAAAATCATTTTTATAGATGATTTTTATCCGATTATTTATCCGTTAAAAATCCGTAAAAATGCGGACCTTGTCCAGCTGTGGCATGCTGTCGGCGCCTTTAAGACATTCGGCTACAGCCGAATCGGTCTGCCAGGAGGACCGTCACCGCATTCGAAAAACCATAGAAACTACACGAAGGTTATTGTCAGCTCTGAAAATATACGGAAGCACTACGCAGAGGGCTTTGGGGTAGACATTGAGAACGTCATTGCTACGGGCGTACCGCGAACAGACTTTTTCTTTGATGAAGCGAAGAAGGCATTTGTAAAAGAACGCCTTTACACGGAATATCCGTTTCTAAAGGACAAAAAGGTCATTCTTTTTGCTCCAACCTTCCGCGGAAACGGTCAGCAATCAGCTCATTATCCTTTTGAAGTGCTTGATTTTGACCGTCTGTATCGAGAGTTAAAGGATGAATATATCTTCTTATTCAAAATTCATCCATTCGTACGAAACGATGCCAATATACCTTATCAGTACAGCGATTTCTTTTATGATTTCTCTTCGTTCAGGGAAATTAACGAGCTATTGCTCGTAACAGATATTCTGATAACGGATTACTCTTCTGTTTGCTTTGAGTATGCTTTATTAAATAAACCAATGATCTTCTTCAGCTATGATGTAGATGATTATATTCGCAAACGTGATTTCTATTACGATTACTTTGACTTTATTCCTGGCCCTCTTGCGAAAACGTCTGAGCAAATGATTTCGATCATTAAAGAAGAGAAGTATAACTTTGAGCAAATTGATTCATTTGTTCATTATTTCTTCGATGATCTTGATGGAAAAGCAAGTGAGCGAGTCGTCGATCAAATTGTTTTCCCTCAGGAAGAAGAGCCATCAGAGGATAAAGTTCTTAAAAGATAAATCAAAAACACCTTTTGCAGCCGCAAAAGGTGTTTTTTTTATTGATATTCCGGAACATCAAAGTAAAGTGTATAGCCGTCCAGCAATGAATACAGGCTGTACATGCGGTTTACTTGTTTGTACGCCCAGCCGATGTCAGTTGCGTATTGATGTGTCGCTGTAGCTGACCATCTCATTTTGTACAGTGTGTCCTGATTGTAAGCTGTGTTGTGGATATACGATGAGCCTATGAATTTAGCTCCGCCGATAATGGCCGCTTCTGGTGTGAACCAGCCCTGTTCGTACGCATATTTGGCTCCGTAGTAATTCGGATTGCTGTCGTATGCTCCAATTCCATACATGTTGTATACGGTTTTTCCGTTATAGGTTAATCCATTGGCTAAGGCGGATGTCCCGTTTCCTGTTTCCAGAAGAGCGTGTGAGATTAAATACAGTTCGTTGATGCTATATTGATTGGCGGCATCGATAAATGCCTTTGCTCTCCCTGTCAGGATGCCTTTACCCGCAAGCACTTTCTGATTGACCTCAGTAACGCTGAGGCCCGCTGTCTGTGACAGCTTGAGAAATTGGAAGTAGTATTTGCTGTCTCTGGAAAAGTTATTCGGATCCACGTATTGAACTACTTCATCACTGCTTGCGTTTCGCCAGCCCAAATTGATCTTAGCCCAGCCGTTTATCTGTCCGATGATTTTCACTTTATCGCCTTTTTTAAATTGGCCGATCACGTTTGTCGGGCTGACTTCCGGCGTTGACCGGATATTTAGTACATCAGCCGTAACGGTTGATGTTGCTGTATTAATGTACGTGAGCGATACGTAAGCCGCTCCGTCTGTTTGCGGACTTACTGTCATTTGTTTTTGGACCATATCACGAAGCGAGAGATTGTAATTTGTTTTCATGATTTGCGGGCCGTTTTTGATCTTCACGATAGATGATGTCCATCCGTATAATTGTTTTAGCTTCGTTGATGCCGCAGCAGCTGTATCATTGCCTGTGAACTGCTCATTTACGCTGATTTTATAAAGCGTATTGCTTTTCGTTGTATAGCTCGGGGTTACACTTTTCGATTTAAGATAGGTTAACCCATTGTTCAATGCTGTTTTGCTGCTGAGCTGTGTTGTCACGATTTTGTATTGTGTATATGCAGTCTGGCCTGTTTTTGATGTTGTGACTGCGATTTTATTTTGTTTGAAAAATGTTAAAACGCGGTCAATCTCTTCTTGGCTGATGATAGCTTCAGTTGTGATTTGGTAGCTGCTCGCAGCTGTCTGACCGGTTTTCTGGCTTGCTGCTGATATATGATTCGATTTGAAAAACGTGAGTGCCTGATTGACTTTCGTTTGATCAAGCAGAGATTCGGTTGTGATTTTAAACGTGTCAGCTATTTGTTTTTTGACGGATTTCGCAGAAGCACTCAGCTGATTTTTCTTTAATATGTTCAAACCCTTTGTGACCTTTGCTTGATCTGATGTTTCTTCTGAGATGAGCTGATATTGATTTTCTGCTGTTGATCCAGCTGCTGTTTTTGCAGCTTTTACTTTTTTCTGAGCAAAGAAGGCTGCTGCTTTGTTTGCTTGCTGCTCGCCTAAAATCTTTGCCGTCGTGATTTGATAAGCTGCAGACGTTGTCGTTTTTTTGACGCTGGATGACGTGTAATGCCATTTTTTCTTTTTAAAGAAAGTGTCTATTTTTTGGAGCTGCTGTTTTGTTATACCCTTCATATTCACGGTATATGATGTGTCTTTTCCAACCTGTTGATAACTGCCGGATACGCCGGTGTTTTTCTTGATTTGGCTGATGGCATCCTTTACTGTATTCAGTCCTTTGAAATAAGCTGATTGGACATTGTATGACTCAACGGTTGTTTTTTGATTGATGGACTTGTAGCTGCCTGTGATGCCAGTGCTCTGTTTCAGCTGCTGCAATAGAGTCTTGGCATTCGCTTCATCTGAAATGGCAGCAGTTGTGAACGTATAATAGGCTTGCCCTTTCACTGTTTCCTTTAATGATGCCTGCAGCCCAGATTCCTTTTGGAAGGCGTTTTTGATCTGCGCTGCTCTGCTGTCTCCCACGATTGTGCCAGACTGAATGGTTGTGACAGACACCGTGTGTGTGATGGGCTGATACGAGCTTTTAATCCCCGTTTGCTTGGCCAGGCTCTGGATAAGCGCCTTGACTTTTGTCTCATCAGCAATGTCTGATGTCATGACGTTCATATAGGGCTGAGCTGCTCCGTAAGCTTTTACAGCGCCAGCCACTCCCGTCTCCTGTTTCAGCTTTGCTAGGATAGTGTTGGCCTGTTTTTCTCCGGAGATGGCACCTGAAGAGATGGTGACATATGGCTGTTTGCTTCCAACAGGACTTGACGTTCCTGTAATCGATGTCTGTTTGGCGAGTCCGCTCAGTATTGCTTTCGCTTCTGATTCGCTATGAATGCCTGAGGCGGAAATTTGGTAGGTCGTTGTTGTGCCTGAAGCCTGATAGGATGCATCCCAGCCAGTATCTTTTTCCAGTTTGGCGACAGCTTGTGAGGCTTGGCTTTCTGTACTGAACGTATTCGACGGCTCTACTTTATATAGTGAGTAGTCGGTATACGCGGCTGCCTGGGCAGAACCAGATATGGCAAAAAAGGCAAGGGACGCGGCGGATAGAAGCATAGGTGCGATTAGTCTCTTTTTCATTCCTTCTCCTCTTTCTTATTCTATGAGTATATAAAACTAGTTTATTTATCGGCACGCGCATGCTTCATTTATAGGTGAATCACTTCCATTTTCTAATAAAAAAAACTTAATCTCGAAGTGAGATTAAGTTTAAATATGAGACACGATAAGGGTACAAGTTCCTTTTATCGTAAAATCGGGCATTTGAGCCGGCAAAATAAAGTGATCGCCTTTTTTGAGCGGACATGTTTTGTCCTCATCCATGAGCAAACCGCTTCCTTCTATCACGCTGCAAATCAGAAAGGATTCATCCTGAGCCATTTCAGCTTCGCCATTGATGTCCCATTTATACACCGAAAAATATTCCCCTTGGACAAATGTTTTAATGGTTATTCCTTTTCTTGATTCTGTCGATTCATCTATATACCCGTCCACATGGGGAACCGTGGCGGCATTGACCGCTTTGGCAAAATGAAGCTCTCTCGGACTTCCGTTGCTATCAACCCGGTCATAATCGTAAACCCGGTATGTGGCATCTGAATTTTGCTGAGTCTCTAAAACAAGGGCCCCCTTGCACAATGCATGCAGCGTTCCGCTCGGCACATAATAAAAATCACCCGGTTTAATTTTGATTCTTCGCAGCAGGCCCTCCCAGTCACCGCTGTTGATCATTGTGACAAGTTCGGTTTTTGAGCGGGCCGTATGCCCGTAAATGATTTCTGCGTTTTCCTTACAGTCGATAATGTACCAGCATTCCGTCTTGCCGAGTTCTCCCTCTTCGTTTTCTCCGGCATAGTAATCATCAGGGTGAACTTTAATTGACGTATCTTCCCTCACATCCAGCAGCTTTGTCAGAAGCGGAAACCGATCCCCCTCTACGCCGCCGAATACTTCACGGTGCTCTTCCCAAAGCTCGATTAATGTCTTTCCTTTATACGGGCCATTTGCAACAGTGCTCGGTCCTTTTGGATGAGCGGAAATGGCCCAGCATTCCCCCGTTGATTCTGAAGGAATACTGTATCCAAATCTATCTCGTAAAGCGGTTCCGCCCCAGATTTTTTCTTTAAACACAGGCGTTAGAAAAATCGGTGATTGCGTCATGATCCGTACCCCTCCCCTGTAAATAACTGATCATCATTTTCCCGGTGCGCCCCTCTTACAAACGCCCGTATAAGCTGTCTTTTTTCCGATGACAACATATGTACAAAGCATCATCTTTTCACTACCCCTTCAAAGAAAACGCTTCCTATCTATTATATCACGTCGAAAAGAAGCTTTGTTTCAGCCTTTTCCTCGATAAGAATAATTCTCCTTTTTTGATACAAATTAATAAAAACCGTCAATCTGTTTACGAAGGAGAGAAACTATGCAAATCGACTCTGATCTCCAGAACAATTTAAACACACTGAAAAAAACATTGGGACAAAACGACGATATGATGTTTTATACATTTGCTTTCGGAGATAGCAGACAAAAGGCGTGTTTACTGTATATTGACGGTCTGACAGAGAATAAAATGCTGGCGCAATACGTCATTTCTCCTTTACAAAAAGAGGCGTTAGCCCATAAGGAAAGCTCGATTGAAGACTTATCCGCCTTTTTTTTCGGCTTTCACCACAGCGTTGTTTCTACAATGAAAGAAATAGAGCAACTCGTTTTTTCAGGTCAAGCCATTTTGCTCGCTGATGGCTATCGCGGAGGATTAGCTTTCGACACAAAGTCAGTCGCAACACGCAGTCTTGATGAACCCTCCTCCGAAGTCGTGGAACGCGGCCCTAAAATAGGATTTATTGAAAAACTGCGGACAAACACGGCGCTTATACGTGAACGGACGAGTGACCCTAATCTTGTCATCAAAGAAATGACACTCGGAAAAAGGACGAAAAAGAAAATCGCTGTCGCTTATATTCAGGATATCGCCCCCGATTATGTCGTCAAAGAAGTGTTTAAAAGGCTGAAATCAGTCAATATAGATAATTTGCCGGAATCGGGGACGCTTGAACAGCTGATTGAAGACGAACCATTTTCAATTTTCCCCACGATTTTAAGTACAGAACGGCCAGATCGTGTAGAGGCTGCTCTATTAGAAGGACGAGTATCCATATTAGTGGATGGTACGCCGTTTGCTTTGATTGTACCGGCTACGGTTGACGAATTTATTCATTCGCCCGATGATTACAGCCAGCGCTGGATCCCAATGTCACTTGTACGCCTTCTTCGTTATTCCAGCATCCTGATCACCATTTATTTGCCCGGTCTGTATATTTCTCTCGTTTCTTTTCACACCGGGCTGTTGCCGACTAGAATGGCCATTTCCATTGCAGGCAGCAGGCTTAACGTACCGTTCCCGCCTTTTATAGAGGCCTTTATCATGATCTTTACGATCGAATTGATTCGAGAAGCCGGATTAAGGCTGCCTAAGCCGATTGGACAGACAATTGGCCTTATCGGCGGGGTCGTCATCGGACAGGCAGCTGTTCAGGCACAAATTGTCAGTGCGCTTATGGTCATTGTCGTTTCTGTCACAGCACTGGCATCCTTTACCGTTCCTTCATACGCCTATAACTTTCCGCTGCGGATCATTCGGATCGGGGTTATGATAAGTGCAACAGCGCTTGGCATGTATGGCGTTATAATGGTTTATCTGTTTGTGATCGGCCATCTCATGCGCCTGAAAAGCTTTGGACAGGATTACATTATCCCGATCATGGCGCAGCCTGGACAGGATTTGAAAGACACAGTCATCCGTATTCCCACGATGTTTTTAAAAAGAAGACCGACACGAAACGATCCCGAAGATAACATCAGACAAAGGTGATGGCTATGAGGAAATCAGAGCATAAACTGACATTTATGCAGACGCTCATTATGATCAGCAGCACACTGATCGGTGCCGGGGTGCTGACCCTTCCCCGCTCAGCTGCCGAAACCGGCAGTCCGAGCGGATGGCTTATGATACTGCTGCAGGGCGTTATTTTTATTATCATTGTTCTGCTTTTTTTGCCTTTCCTTCAAAAAAACAGCGAAAAAACCCTTTTTAAGCTCAACAGCATTGTAGCTGGAACATTCATCGGCTTTCTATTGAATTTATATATCTGTCTATATTTCATTGGGATTGTTTGCTTTCAAGCTCGGATTTTGGGAGAGGTTGTCGGATTCTTTTTGTTGAAAAACACGCCAATGGCAGTTGTTGTGTTTATATTTCTTGCAGTTGCCATCTATCATGTGGGCGGAGGCGTTTATTCAATTGCAAAAGTATACGCATATATTTTTCCTATAACCCTTATTATTTTTATGATGCTTTTGATGTTCAGCTTTCGCTTGTTCCAGTTCGATTTTATCCGGCCTGTTTTTGAAGGAGGCTATCAAAGTTTTTTCTCTTTATTCCCAAAAACACTTTTATATTTCTCAGGATTTGAAATCATCTTTTATCTCGTCCCATTTATGAGAGATCCGAAGCAAGCGAAAAAGGCTGTTGCTTTTGGGATCGGGACTTCTACAGTGTTCTACAGCATTACTTTGTTCATTGTGATTGGCTGTATGACTGTGGCTGAGGCAAAAACGGTGACATGGCCGACCATTTCCCTCATCCACGCATTAGAGGTTCCGGGTATTTTTATTGAACGATTTGATTTGTTCTTACAGCTGACCTGGACAGCTCAGCAATTTACCTGTATGCTCGGATCCTTCAAAGGCGCCCATATCGGGTTAACGGAAATCTTTCATCTAAAAAATAAAAACAATGCTTGGCTGCTGACTGCAATGCTGGTTGCGACGTTTTTCATAACGATGTATCCCAAGGACTTGAATGACGTGTTTTATTACGGGACGCTTCTTGGATATGCTTTCTTAATTGTGATTGCAATTCCATTCTTCGTCTGGCTTTTAAGCTGGGTACAGAAAAAACTTGGGAGGAGTCAGCTGCAATGAAAACAGCAACAAAACTCGCAGTCATGTTTCTAATGCTGCAGGTTCTCTGCGGGTGCTGGGATGTTAAAAATATTGAGAAACTATCCTTTGCCAGAGGGCTGGCGATTGATGAGACAGATGATCACCAGTACAAACTGACGTATCAAAACCTTCTTCCCCAAAGCGAAGACAGCCAATCATCCGGAAAACCCGAATTTGTTAATGTGACGTCCTACGGGAAAACGATCCTGGAAGCAGTCAGTGACGTATCCATCAAGGACCCTCCTGTTTATAGCGATCATTTAAAAGTGATTCTTTTGGGAGAAAAACTGATGAGGAATCAAAATGTAGACCAAGTCTTCAACCACTTTATCCGGGATGATGAGCTGCGGCGAAGCAGCTATTTGATGGCAGCCCGAGGGAATGCAGCTGATGTTTTCACAAAAGGAAACCCCAATCAGCAGCAGCCGATGCCCTCAGAAAAACTGATTGATTTGACAACTCACAGCGGATATAACGGTAAGATTATCATACCGCTGCGCATCGGCAGAGCATCTATATACTCTCAGAACGGGTACAGTTATCTTATTCAAGCCGTGAAAAACCAAAAGGGAAAAGCCAAGTATGACGGTTCAGGCGTTATCAAAAGAGGCAGCAATAAACTCGTTGGGTTTCTTTCAGCTGATGAAACCCAAACACTGACATGGGTCATGGGGACGATCCAAGGCGGTGTCATGCCAACGACAGATAAAGGACATCCGATTACGTTTGAAATTAAAAAGTCGAAAACGAAAATTAAGCCCGTCATTGAAAACGGAAAGCCTGTCTTTCAGATTTCTGTTAAAACAAAGGGCATCCTGACAGAAGACCAAAACCCGAATGAAAACTCCTTTAGCAAAAGATATTTGCACAGGCTGGAGAACATTTTTGAGAAAAAGCTTGAACGAGACGTAAAGCAGGTAATGGATAAACTGCAGCACGAGTATAAAACCGATCCGGTCTTTTTATCAGACCACATAAGGATTCAACACCCTGACTACTGGAATAAAGTAAAAGGGCATTGGGATGAAATATTTTCTGAGGCTGATTTTAAGTACGATATTTCTTTTAAAATCATTAACTTTGGCACGGTGGGAAAGTAAGCAATCAAAAGGGTGCGCATGATCGCGCACCCTTTTTTATGTTCCGACAGTCTGCTGTTTTCCAGCTGATCCTCCCTGCCCGTTTTTGTTTCTTAAGTCCTGCTCAATTTCTTCAAGGCTTTTTCCCTTTGTCTCTGTCACTTTAAAACGGACAAATAAGAACGCCATGATACCGATCGCCGCATAAATCAGGAATAAATAACTGATGCCGATCGCTTCCATTAATATTGGATAGGTTAATGAAACAATCAATGTCCCAACGTGCAGCATCAAGGTAGATACCCCGGTTCCGATCCCTCTGACGTGAAGGGGGAACAATTCAGGAAGCATCACCCACACAACCGGTCCCCAGCTGACTGCAAAGACAACAATAAAGACACCTAAACAAATGACGGTCGTCCATGAGGCAGCAGGAGTGTTATCGAAAAAGAGATTTACTAAAGCGAGAACGATCAAGCTGATCACCATTCCCGCATTCCCGAATAGCAGTAACGGCTTTCTTCCAATCTTGTCGATGATTTTAATCGCTACTAATGTCATGAGAACATTGACTGTGCCGATTCCGACTGTGCCTAAAATCGAAGCGGAATTTCCGAATCCGACGTTTGTAAAGGTCTTTGGCGCATAGTAGATGATCGTATTCGTTCCGATAAATTGCTGCAAAAAAGCGAGTCCCAAACCTGCAATAAGCGCTGGGCGCACCCATGGATCGAACAGCTCCTTCAGGCCGCCTTCATCCTGCTTTTCCGCTTCTTTTATATCATGTATTTCCTGATCAATATCTTTTGTGCCACGCAATTTTTCAAGAATTTTCTTCGCTTTGCTTTCTTCGCCATTCGTGAACAGCCAGCGCGGGCTCTCCGGCATAAACAAAATGCCAATGAGCAAGAGCAATGACGGCACAGCAGCCAATCCAAGCATCCAGCGCCACGCTTCGGCATCGGCAAATATGTAATTGACAATGTAAGAAAGAAGGATGCCGACCGTGATCATCAGCTGATTCAGCGATGACAGCGCCCCGCGTTTATGTTTTGGCGCCAGTTCAGATAAATAAAGGGGCACGATTGTCGTCGATGTTCCGACTGCAAGTCCCAAAATGATGCGAAACAGCACCATGACTCCCTTATTTGGGGCCAGTGCCACACCAAGACCGCCTATACAAAACAGCAGCGCGGCTGCCATAATTGCTTTTTTTCTTCCGAAACGGTCAGTCAGCTTGCCGGCCGCTCCTGAGCCTAATATCGCCCCAACCAGCAAGGAGCTGACAACAAGACCTTCTGTAAACGCGTTTAAGCCTAACTCCTTTTTCATAAATAAAATAGCTCCGGAAATCACTCCGGTATCATAGCCATATAACGCGCCTCCAAGAGCTCCGAAAAAATAAAGCCATATATTTGACTGCTTTTTCATAATAATGACTCCCTTTCTCCATCAGCTGCAATGACATTGTCTGTGGGATTTTTTTAGAAATCTTTTAGCCTCTTTTTCCGGCTATTAAACCTTTTTATTTTGCTGATCATAGGTTTTCCAATCATTTACTTGTATTTTTTTCAATGTCACTGAAACATTTTACCTGCTGCGGCGTCCAATATAAGGTGATTCAGCACATCATCATTATCAATTTTCAAAAACAAGAACTTATAAATATAGGAATATTTATCGAAAAATGTCTTTCGAGGAGTTGCCCCATGGCAAATAGAATGGTACGCTTCAAATATTAAAGAAACGTGAGGTATTGATATATGGAAGAACGATCACAGCGCAGAAAGAAAAAAAGAAAACTAAAAAAATGGGTGAAAGTTGTTGCCGGTTTAATGGCTTTTCTAGTCATTGCGGCAGGCTCTGTCGGCGCCTACGCTTTTGTAAAGCTGAACAATGCTTCTAAGGAAGCTCACGTCAGCCTTGCACGCGGAGAACAATCCGTAAAACGGATCAAAGAATTTGATCCTGGAAAAGATTCATTTTCTGTATTGCTCTTAGGAATTGATGCCAGGGAGAAAAACGGCGAGACCGTCGATCAGGCAAGAAGTGACGCGAATGTGCTGGTTACATTTAATCGGAAAGAAAAAACAGCTAAAATGCTGAGCATTCCGCGTGATGCCTATGTAAATATCCCAGGCCACGGGTATGATAAATTCACACATGCTCACGCCTACGGCGGAGTTGACCTGACTGTGAAAACAGTTGAACAAATGCTGGATATTCCCGTCGATTATGTCGTAGAAAGCAATTTCACGGCTTTTGAAGACGTCGTAAACGAGTTAAATGGCGTCAAAGTAACGGTAAAAAGCGATAAAGTCATTCAGCAAATCAAAAAAGATACAAAAGGTAAAGTCGTTCTTCAAAAAGGAACACATACGCTTGATGGTGAAGAAGCGCTCGCTTACGTAAGAACACGTAAAGCGGACAGTGACCTTTTACGCGGGCAAAGACAAATGGAAGTGCTGAGCGCCATTATAGATAAATCAAAATCATTGAGCTCAATTCCGGCTTATGATGATATTGTGGATACGATGGGGCAAAATTTAAAAATGAACTTATCTCTTAAAGATGCCATCGGCCTGTTCCCGTTCATCACTTCATTGAAATCAGTTGAGTCTATTCAGCTGACGGGTTATGATTATGAACCTGCCGGAGTCTATTATTTCAAATTGAATCAGCAAAAGCTGCAGGAAGTTAAAGAAGAGCTGCAAAACGATTTAGATGTATAATGAACGGGATGGCGATTACGCCATCCCGTTTTACATATTTCCTTATTGAAAATTATCAAAGTAACGATTAGCCTTAATTTATATGGATTATGTTTCACAGGCAAGCTGAACATACTACACGAAGCAGCTTCATTTTTAAGGAGGTTCCCCTACATATGAAATGTATTGCGATTGATCTAGACGGAACATTACTGAATAAAGAAAGCGTCATTTCTGCGGAAAACAGAGAGGCGATCAAGCGGGCCGTTGATGCCGGCATCCTCGTCACCATTTGCACGGGAAGAGCGACATTTGATGTAAAAGCGCTGCTGAATGACTTGGACATCCCTATCATTGCAGCTAATGGCGGTACGATCCATGACACGGGTTACCGTTTGATCAGCCGGACATTAATGGATCAGGAAGCCGGTAAAGCGATTGCTGATTACTTACTTTCAAAAAACATTTATTTTGAGGTATATACAGATGACCATCTGCTTTCTCCTTTTGACGGCGAAGCTAAGCTGCACGCGGAGCTTGACATTCTAAAGAGCGCAAATCCAAACGAGCAGACGGATGAATTGTGGCAAGGAGCCATGACTCAATTCAAACAGTTTGGCATTAAACCAATCCCTCATATCGAATCGGTTTTTGACGGCGGTGAAAACATTTATAAGCTTCTTTGCTTCTCCTTTGATATGGACAAGCTGAAACAAGCGAAGGAAGAACTGAAGCATCATAAAAAACTGGCGCAAACTTCTTCAGGAAAACATATTATCGAAATCCTGCCGGCCTCATCAGGAAAAGGACGCGCGTTAACAAAGCTGGCTGACATATACGGAATTGAAACACAGGATATCTATGCGATCGGCGATAGTCCAAACGATTTGTCCATGTTTGAAGTCGCCGGACACCGAATCGCCATGGAAAATGCGATTGATGAATTAAAAGAAAAAAGCACCTTTGTCACAAAAAGCAATGACGAAAATGGTGTGGCCTACTTTATAGACCAGCTTCTTTCAGGCCAATATGCATAAAGAAAAGACTCCAGAGATTGGAGTCTTTTTCTTTTATTGCACCCGTATACTTCCTGCGTATTTATCCTTCCAATATGTGCTCGTGTTCATATTGGTGATGGTCACGCCGTTTGATAATGTGACATGAACAACTTGTCCGTTTCCGATATAGATGGAGGGATTTAAGCTTGTTGATTGAAAGAACACAATGTCTCCCGGCATCAGGTCCGCCTTCTCAATCTTAGTTCCGGCATTGTACTGGCTTGTTGCGTATCGAGGCAGGGAAATGCCAGCTGCTTTCTGGTAGACATATTGGACAAATCCAGCTGTATCAAATCCTGTCTCAGGTGTTACTCCGCCCTGTTTGTAAGGTACTTCTCCGACATAAAGCGTCGCTTCGGAAACAATCGGATTTTCTTTCGGGATTGTCAGGTTGTCAAATCGGCGAATACCCGTCATCTTCGATTTCCAGTAATCCTCTGACAAATAGGAAATGGTTACTTTTTCTGACCGGCTTGCCTGAATGAACCTGCCTGCGCCCGCATAAATGCCTGCATGTGAAATTCCCGTTTTATACGTATTGCTGAAATAGACGACATCACCAGGCTTTATGTTCTGAGGGGCTACCTTCTCGCCCACTGCCCACTGCTGTTCGGCTGATCGCGGCAGATAAATGCCGAGTGCCTGTTGAAACACATATTGCACAAGCCCCGAGCAATCAAAGCCCTCTGACGGCGTGCTTCCGCCAAACACATATGGGACACCGATATATTTTTCGGCCTCCTGAACGACAGGAACATCAGCCGTTGCCGGATCGGCAGCGATTCGTCTCGCTCCGATATAAGTTCCGCTCCAATAGCTGCTTTTTTTGTAATTGGTGATGATAACCCCTTTTGACTGTGTACTGTGAACCATTTGGCCGTCTCCGATATAAAGGGCGTCATGTGTCGGAACAGTGCCGGTGCTTCCCTCTTTCTTGAAAAACAAAATATCACCCGGCTTCAGGTTTTCCGGCTTTACAGCTGTTCCGATTTTATACTGGTCGTTTACAGATCTCGGCAGATGAATATCAGCCTTACTGAACACATATTGTATCAATCCTGATGGATCGAAACCCTCTTTCGGCGTTTCCCCGCCATATTTATACTGATATCCAAGCAGTTTTTTTGCTTCGCTGACAATCAATTCTGATGATGTATCAGCTTCCGCAATCTCCGCTTTTGTCATAATTGGAACCAAAAAACAAATGATAACCGCCACAAGCAAAAACTTCTTCCAGTTTGCCAGTGTGTTCACTTTTATTATCTCCTCCTCTTTTTGCAGTTTTAACATCGGTATTTTTTTGAATATGTTAAGAGACTTTTTGATATTTTTACAGAATGAATATGCTGGGCAAATAAAAAGAGAGTGTCTCATCAGACACTCTCTTTTTTGAATTATTTATTGGCGTTTACCGGTTCTTCCTGCTGTTGGATTTTATTCATTTCCATATCAATCTTCTGTTTTTCCTGATCTGTCAGCTGATCATTGAATTTAAAAGCTGACATAAACATGAACACGATGGCTACGGCAACAAATGGCCAGATGGCTTTGACAAATTTCATCTTTATCACTCCGTTTATTTAGATTTTAGTTTGTCACTATGATCAATATCAAACGTCAGTTTTCCGTCTTCTACTTTCCAAGCGAAATTAGAGTCTTTCGTCAGTTCGCGAATAATGGTTTTCTGTTTAAGGCTGTCTTTTTTCACAGGTGCAGGTGTCGCTTCATGGATATCGATCGGTGTCACTTCAAAGCGGCCTGTTCCATTTTTCTTCAGGTGATACTGAACCAGTGCACTGTCTCTTGTTCTCGTCCAGCCTTGATCAAAGACAAAGTTGCCGAGGCTGTAGAAAATGACGGTTCCGTTATATACTTCAATCGGTTCTAAAACGTGCGGGTGATGGCCGACGATGATGTCAGCTCCCGCATCAGACATGGCTCTTGCAAGCTGGCGCTGGCGGTCATTTGGATCATTGTCATACTCTTGTCCCCAGTGTGACTGCACAACAACAATGTCCGCATGTTTTTTCGCTTCTGAAATCATAGGGATGAAGATTTCAGGATCTGCGGGCAGCACGCCCGGCGTATTCTTTTTAGCCGCAAAACCTTTCCCGGACACATCGGTAAAGCCAAGCGTCGCAATCGTTACCCCGTTGACTTTCTGGTACGAAATTTTCTTTTTCGCATCACTTAAGCTGTATCCCGCTCCAACGATATCAAGGTTTTGCTTCGCAAATTCTCCAAGTGTATCTTTCATGCCCTGAACGCCGTAATCCATTGCGTGGTTGTTGGCGCTGTTGAGAACTGTGAAATTCATGTCCTTCAAGACTTTTACTGATTCCTTATTCGTCTGCAGATGAATCTTTTTATCTGCTTGTTTATAATTCTTTTGATAGGTTACCGGGTTTTCAAAGTTTCCTGCTACATAATCCGAAGCTCTAAAGATCGGTTCAACATATTGAAAAATACTGTCTGCCCCTTTTTGCTCCGTTACTTTTTCAACATAGCGTCCCATCATAATATCGCCTACAAATGAGGCTGAGAGTACGTCGTCAGAATACGTTTTGACCTTCGGCGTTTCCGCTTTTCCCGCCCACATGAAAGCGAACATAAGGACAAAAACGATCGGAATGGCAATAAATACGTGCTTATTGGTTTTCTTTTTTTGCTGTTTTGTCAGCTTTAGCAGCTTTTCATGAAAGCTCAGTTCTTTTTTCATCGTTTGACACACCTTACATTAAATTAAGTAGTAAACAAACATGATTGCAAAGGTCGCTCCGCTCAATAGCAGCGTGCTTCCGAACGTAATGGTTAAACCTTGTTTCTGAATGGTATTGGCAATTAAACCTGGCACGATGATGCCGATTCCTCTAAATTCTGCGATTTCAAATGGTACAATCGGGTATAGAAAATCAAACGCGATTTTCAGAACGATCCCTGTTATCAGCATGGCAGCGAATTTTCGGCGTCCGTACAAAATCATAAATTTGGATAAACCGTATTTCACAATGACATAAGTGAGCAAGCTCACTAGCAAAACAAGTAAAATAAAGACCGGCTGATTAAACACAAGTCCTAAATATCCCGGTACAACCAGTCCTGCCGGCACGATCCCTGTTTTTTCCGCAAAAATTAAACTGAGTAGTACACCTAAAATTAGTGCGATGTATAAATCTGATCCGAACATGTCTGCATTTCCCCCTAGCTTACGAGCTGCTTTACCTTGTATTCGTGGATTTTTTCAATTAAAGGCTCTGCGGCACCATGAATATTGCCGACGCCATATATGACACGGTTGTGCATTCTTTTCTTTAACAATTCCATAATTTCATCTGTTGACTTATACTCTAGATCATGCAGTTTGTCTGCAGGAATTTTGCCTTCTTCGTAGGCTTTTACGATCGGTTCTGTTGTTTCACCGATTAAGATCAGTTCACTTGCTTCAATATAAGGCAATACGTCATTTGCGAATTGCTGTGTCCGATCGACACGGTCTGCGCGGCAGTTCATGATGATGATCGGATCATCGGTCGGGTAACCGATTTCTTTTACACGTTTCCATATATTCAAAGTAGAAGAAGCGTCGTTTGCGGCAAACCCATTAACAAAGTGCCCAGGCTCGCTCGGACTGATCAGCGGAAGAATTCTCATTGCTCCCGGATCTGGCGGCGCATTCAGCATTCCCTTAAATGCTGTTTCTTCGTCAATGCCGAGTGCTTGAGCCACACCCAGCGCCAGAGAAGCGTTATCAGGGAATACCATGTATTCAAATTTACGTAAATATTCATCTGTAATTTTTGAGTTATCAGCAATGATGACTTTTGTGTTTCGTTCTTTTGCTTTTTGTTTAAAGAACTCGGTATATTCACTATCTGTAATGACAAGATGGCCATTATAAGGAATTGTAGCGGTAAACGCTTCTGCAATTTCATCAAGCGTCGGCCCCATGACATCCATATGGTCTTCTAAAACATTCACAATGACGCCGATATTGGCCTGCAGAAGTTCTTCCTGAAAGATGATTTGATAATCTGGGTTAACAGCCATGCATTCACTGACAATCGCGTTAGCCCCTCTTTCTACTGTTTCTCTCATGACTTCTTTTTGCTCTCCGATATTCGGCCCCTGAGGTTTCCGTTTAATCGGCTTTTCCTCCGGTGTGTCCCAGTAAATCATTCTTGCATCTGTTCCTGTTGTTTTTCCAACAGTCTTGTAACCGGCTTCTATTAATATTCCGGTTGTCAGCCTTGTCACAGTCGATTTTCCGCGGATGCCGTTAATATTCACCCGAACAGGGAGGGCATCAATGTTTTTCTGATGTCGTCGTTTTTCTAATATTCCGATGACCAGTATGACAGCACAGGCTATAATGAGTAACCACATTGCTTTTCGACATCTCCTTCTATATTGTTGTAAATTCATTCATCAGTATATAGAATCACTATGAATTCTCAATCGGCATTATGTAACATAATCTTCCCTAATCGACTAAGCCAAACTTCTCTTTTGAAAGAGATTTTATACCTACAAACTGTTTTCTATTTTTGGAAAACAGCAGGACTTACACCTTATCACTTTTTTTAAAAATCGAAGAGAATGCGCTTTCATTTTTCTCCTGATATCCTTCTGGACGTATAGTCACACCCCGCTGTTTGTATTTAATATGCATTTCAAATCAATCTTTTTTTCAGCCTGTGTTATCAAGCATCTCCTGCTATCATGCGTGTTTCCGGTTCTTATGAACACAAAATAGTTTTATCCTGTTTCTTAAGGACAAGGTCATAATGTCATCCTTTCTGCATGGAAGCGGCAATATTAGGCCCATTCCAAAATGACTAATGGGACCAGCCATGAAAACGCTAAACATACGAGTCCGAATTCTCTAACATAATTAAACATTTTCTGGGATGATAGTCTTTTCTGTTTCTCACCATTTACAGGTCTAAACGCATGACTTTGAAACAATTTTAATAAAACTTAATATTTGTTCAAGAAATCTTCATCCATATTTGTGAAGACTTTGTCAAAAAAAGAGTGAAAACCTTAAATTTTTCAATTATATATACAATTTACAAGTAGATTTCTTTTGATATTTTTATTGCTAACTTCGGATTGTTCATGATAATCTATCTATGTAAACGGTTACATAAACAAGGAGGAGCTGTTTTGGCTACAATTAAAGATGTCGCCGGAGCGGCGGGCGTTTCAGTTGCGACGGTTTCCCGCGTCCTGAATGATAACGGCTATGTACACGAAGAAACGCGAACGCGTGTCATAGCGGCGATGGCGAAGCTGAACTATTACCCGAACGAAGTCGCCAGATCTCTATATAAAAGAGAATCCCGACTGATCGGACTTTTGCTCCCGGATATCACAAACCCTTTCTTCCCCCAGCTTGCCCGCGGTGCGGAGGATGAATTGAACCGGGAAGGCTATCGCCTTATTTTCGGCAACAGTGACGAGGAATTGAAAAAAGAACTTGAATACCTTCAAACCTTTAAGCAAAATCATGTCGCAGGCATTATTGCCGCAACAAATTACCCGGATCTCGAGGAATACAGCGGCATGAATTATCCAGTTGTTTTTCTGGACAGAACACTTGAAGGGGCTCCTTCTGTGTCCAGTGACGGCTATACAGGAGGAAAGTTAGCCGCTCAGGCTATCATTCACGGGAAAAGCCAGCGCATTACGCTCTTGAGAGGACCCGCTCACCTGCCGACCGCTCAAGATCGCTTTAACGGTGCTTTGGAAATCTTAAAGCAGGCTGAAGTTGATTTTCAGGTCATTGAGACGGCTTCATTTTCAATTAAAGATGCACAATCGATGGCGAAGGAGCTGTTTGCCGCTTATCCAGCGACAGATGGTGTGATCGCGAGTAATGATATTCAAGCCGCTGCCGTTTTACATGAAGCATTGCGGCGCGGAAAAAACGTGCCGGAGGACATTCAAATTATCGGCTATGATGACATTCCGCAAAGCGGACTTCTGTTCCCGCCACTTTCTACAATTAAACAGCCCGCATATGATATGGGGAGAGAAGCTGCCAAACTGCTTTTGGGTATCATCAAAAAACAGCCGCTGGCAGAAACGGCAATTCAAATGCCTGTCACCTATATAGGAAGAAAGACGACAAGAAAGGAAGATTAAGATGCGTAATATTTGTGTGATTGGTAGCTGTTCTATGGATTTAGTGGTCACCTCGGACAGACGCCCAAAAGCCGGTGAAACGGTTCTTGGCACGTCATTTCAGACTGTGCCGGGCGGCAAAGGAGCAAATCAGGCCGTTGCCGCAGCTAGACTTGGGGCGCAAGTGTTTATGGTCGGCAAGGTCGGAGACGATCATTATGGAACAGCTATTTTGAATAATCTCAAAGCTAACGGCGTTTGCACTGACTATATGGAACCGGTTACACATACAGAAAGCGGAACCGCTCATATTGTGCTTGCTGAAGGCGACAACAGCATTGTCGTTGTCAAAGGCGCGAACGATGACATCACCCCAGCGTATGCGTTAAACGCGCTCGAACAGATTGAAAAGGTCGATATGGTGCTGATTCAGCAGGAAATCCCAGAAGAAACGGTTGATGAGGTGTGCAAATACTGCCATTCTCACGATATCCCGATCATGCTAAACCCAGCACCGGCCCGCCCGATCAAGCAGGAAACAATTGATCACGCCACCTATCTGACGCCGAATGAACACGAGGCTTCGATTTTATTCCCTGAGCTTACCATTTCTGAAGCTCTGGCGCTTTATCCGGCAAAGCTCTTTATTACAGAAGGAAAACAAGGCGTCCGCTATTCGGCTGGCAGCAAAGAGGTGCTCATCCCGTCCTTCCCTGTTGAGCCCGTTGATACAACCGGAGCCGGTGATACGTTTAACGCAGCCTTTGCCGTGGCCCTGGCTGAGGGAAAAGATATTGAAGCCGCATTGCGGTTTGCCAATCGTGCCGCTTCCCTTTCTGTCTGTTCCTTCGGTGCCCAAGGCGGAATGCCGACAAGAAATGAAGTAGAGGAGCTGCTTTCATGAAAAAACACGGTATACTGAACAGCCATCTTGCCAAGATTTTAGCAGACCTTGGCCACACTGATAAAATTGTCATCGCGGATGCCGGACTGCCGGTTCCTGACGGCGTTTTGAAAATTGATCTTTCACTGAAGCCGGGCCTTCCGGCTTTCCAAGATACAGCGGCAGTGCTCGCTGACGAGATGGTCATCGAAAAAGTCATTGCTGCATCTGACATAAAAGCATCCAATCAGGAGAATGCGAAATTTCTAGAAAATCTTTTCTCTGAACAAGAGATTGAATACCTTTCTCACGAGGAGTTTAAGCTGCTGACAAAAGAAGCAAAGGCAGTCATAAGAACAGGAGAATTCACACCATATGCCAACTGCATCCTGCAGGCGGGTGTGCTTTTCTAGAAAGGAGGATGAAACATGCAGATTGAAATGAAAGACATTCATAAAGCATTCGGAAAAAACCAGGTGCTGTCAGGTGTTTCCTTTCAGCTCATGCCTGGCGAGGTTCACGCATTAATGGGAGAAAACGGCGCCGGCAAGTCCACGCTTATGAACATTTTGACAGGCCTGCACAAATCGGATCATGGTCAAATCAGCATAAACGGAAACGAAACGTATTTTTCCAATCCAAAAGAAGCGGAACAGCATGGAATAGCCTTTATCCATCAGGAATTGAATATCTGGCCGGAAATGACCGTTCTTGAGAATCTATTTATCGGTAAAGAGATATCCTCCAAGCTGGGCGTCTTACAAACAAGAAAAATGAAAGCGCTAGCAAAGGAGCAGTTTGACAAACTCTCCGTCTCTCTTTCTCTTGATCAAGAAGCCGGCGAATGTTCCGTCGGACAGCAGCAAATGATCGAAATCGCAAAAGCGCTTATGACAAATGCCGAGGTCATCATTATGGATGAACCGACCGCAGCGTTGACTGAACGTGAAATCAGCAAGCTCTTTGAGGTCATTACAGCGTTAAAAAAGAACGGCGTCTCCATTGTCTATATTTCGCATCGCATGGAAGAAATTTTTGCGATTTGCGACAGAATTACCATCATGCGTGACGGAAAAACGGTAGATACAACAAACATCTCAGAAACTGATTTTGATGAAGTCGTCAAAAAAATGGTCGGACGGGAGCTGACTGAACGATATCCAAAACGCACTCCTTCTCTCGGTGACAAAGTATTCGAGGTGAAAAATGCTTCCGTAAAAGGGAGTTTTGAGGACGTCAGCTTTTATGTTCGTTCCGGTGAAATCGTCGGTGTTTCGGGATTGATGGGAGCCGGCCGGACAGAAATGATGAGAGCGCTGTTCGGCGTTGACAGGCTGGACACGGGTGAGATATGGATCGCTGGGAAAAAAACGGCTATTAAGAACCCGCAGGAAGCCGTGAAAAAAGGTCTCGGCTTTATTACAGAGAATCGCAAGGATGAAGGGCTCCTGCTCGACACCTCGATCCGCGAAAATATTGCCCTGCCCAATCTGTCCAGCTTCTCACCAAAGGGTCTCATTGATCATAAGCGGGAGGCTGAATTTGTCGATCTGTTAATCAAACGCCTCACTATCAAAACAGCATCACCGGAAACGCACGCACGCCATTTATCAGGAGGAAACCAGCAAAAAGTGGTGATAGCCAAGTGGATCGGCATCGGACCGAAAGTGCTTATCTTGGATGAGCCAACCAGAGGTGTGGATGTTGGCGCCAAACGAGAGATTTATACGCTGATGAATGAGCTGACCGAACGCGGCGTCGCTATCATCATGGTGTCATCAGAGCTGCCTGAAATTCTGGGAATGAGCGATCGGATTATCGTTGTCCATGAAGGCAGAATAAGCGGAGAAATCCATGCGCGAGAAGCAACACAAGAACGAATTATGACACTTGCCACGGGAGGGCGGTAATATGAAAACGGAACAACTGCAAACAGAACAAAAACGGATTCACTTCGACGGAGTCATGCAAAAACTCGGCCCGTTTCTTGGTTTATTTATTCTCGTTATCATTGTATCTATTTTAAATCCCAGCTTTCTTGAACCGCTGAATATTTTAAACCTGCTTCGCCAGGTCGCCATTAACGGATTAATCGCGTTCGGGATGACCTTTGTCATTTTGACAGGCGGCATTGATCTTTCTGTCGGCGCTATTCTTGCCCTGTCCAGTGCTTTAGTTGCGGGGATGATTGTGTCCGGTGTCGATCCGGTTCTCGCGATCATCCTTGGCTGTATCATTGGTGCCGTACTAGGCATGATCAACGGATTATTGATTACTAAAGGAAAAATGGCGCCCTTTATCGCCACGCTTGCGACCATGACTGTGTTTCGCGGACTGACGCTAGTGTATACAGATGGAAATCCGATTACCGGACTTGGCACAAACTACGCTTTTCAGATGTTCGGACGCGGTTACTTTTTAGGCATTCCTGTACCGGCAATTACGATGGTTCTTGCCTTTGTCATCCTTTGGGTGCTTCTTCATAAAACACCATTCGGACGCCGAACGTACGCTATCGGCGGCAACGAAAAAGCCGCGCTCATTTCAGGCATCAAAGTGACGCGCGTGAAAGTGATGATCTATTCTTTAGCCGGGCTTTTATCCGCTCTTGCAGGTGCCATATTGACTTCCCGCCTGCATTCGGCCCAGCCGACTGCGGGAGAATCGTACGAACTTGATGCTATCGCGGCAGTCGTCTTAGGAGGGACAAGTCTTTCCGGCGGCCGCGGACGCATTGTCGGCACTTTGATCGGGGTCCTGATCATCGGCACACTTAATAACGGGCTTAATCTGCTTGGCGTTTCATCATTTTATCAGCTGGTTGTCAAAGGGATTGTTATCTTGATTGCGGTATTATTAGACCGCAAGAAGTCAGCTTAGGAGGGTTTTCACATGAAAAAGGCTGTATCCGTCATTTTAACGTTATCATTATTTTTGTTAACCGCCTGTTCGCTTGAGCCTCCCCAATGGGCAAAGCCGTCAAACTCGGGGAACAAAAAGGAATTCACCATTGGCTTGTCCGTATCAACACTTAATAATCCTTTTTTTGTCTCATTAAAAAAGGGTATCGAAAAAGAAGCTAAAAAACGGGGAATGAAAGTCATCATTGTTGATGCACAAAATGATTCATCGAAACAGACGAGTGACGTGGAAGATTTAATTCAGCAAGGTGTTGATGCATTATTAATCAACCCGACTGATTCTTCGGCGATCTCAACAGCAGTAGAATCTGCAAACGCAGTCGGTGTGCCCGTCGTAACAATCGATCGATCTGCCGAACAAGGAAAAGTTGAAACCCTCGTTGCTTCCGATAATGTAAAAGGCGGTGAAATGGCCGCGGTGTTTATTGCCGACAAACTTGGAAAAGGAGCAAAGGTGGCAGAGCTTGAAGGCGTCCCCGGCGCATCTGCCACACGGGAACGCGGCTCAGGATTCCATAACATCGCAGACCAAAAACTCCAAGTTGTCACAAAACAATCAGCTGACTTTGACCGCACGAAAGGCCTGACTGTCATGGAAAACCTGCTGCAGGGACATCCTGATATCCAAGCTGTTTTTGCTCACAACGATGAAATGGCGCTCGGTGCTCTCGAGGCAATTAACAGCTCGGGGAAAGACATATTGGTGATCGGTTTTGACGGCAATAAAGATGCGCTCGCTTCCATTAAAAACGGAAAGCTGTCAGCCACCGTCGCTCAGCAGCCTGAATTAATCGGTAAATTGGCTACAGAAGCAGCAGATGATATTTTGCACGGGAAAAAAGTGCAAAAAACAATATCCGCGCCTCTCAAACTAGAAACACAAAAATAATTGTCTGATGTTTAGGAACCTGCGATAACGTGAATAGAGATATAGAATGAATTATTTCTCTTACGTGAGGAGAGGAACGGCATGAACAAACCAACAAAACTATTTTCAACATTAGCACTTGCGGCTGGAATGACTGCGGCGGCTGCTGGCGGCGCTGGAACGATCCATGCTCAACAGCCAGAAACAACGGTAAGCATTGATGATTTATACAGTTATCCGATTGATTCTTATTTGGTATCAGCAGAGGCTCTAAATGTCAGAACGAAGCCTTCCGCATCAAGCCAGAAAGCCGATACGCTGCACCTAGGAGATAGCTTAAAGCTGATTTCCTTCTCAAATGCTGACTGGGCAAAGGTTCAGTATAAAAACGGAAAAATAGGATTTGTCTCCACTCATTACATTGTAAAAGCAGCGACAACGGTAAAAACCAAAACAAAAACAAAAGTATATACTTCCGCTGACGGAAAGAGCATTAAGACTCTTCCAGCAGACACAAGCGTTTCTTTTTTAGGCTGGAGTAAAACGAATAAAGGCGGTTTTGATTTTGATTGGGTATTCGTTGATTACGGCGGTGCGACAGGTTATATGAGAACAAAGGATTTACACATGACAAAATAACTGAGAGGGATTCCGCATTTATGCGGAATCCCTTTTATTATGAATTGATTTGTCACATTCCCAAGATATTTCTCAGGAAATATTGTCGTATGCTGTGTCGAAACCTTACATGATCATCGACATTTTTGTTCACGCTAAAAAGCGGAGGTGTAAATATGGATCAATTTGAAGCAGCATATGAATCGTATAAAGCCCGGCAAACAACTGTCGATCAAGAAAATGTTCCATCTGGAAAAGAAGAAATTATTGCGGTTAGAAGAAATGAGGAAGACAATATTATCGCAGTGAAAACCAATACAGGAAGAGAGCTCGACTACCCTACTGCGCTGTCAGAAGCAAAATCAGGAAAACTCGCTCATGTTGATGTCTTCCATAAATACGGGCGTGACATTTTGCGAAGTGAACCGGACGGCATCAAGGAAAATAACCTGTCTGAGCTGCCGGATTTTTAAACAAATACAGCCCTGCCGTATGTTGGACAGGGCTGTATTTTAAACAAAAGGCTGCTGGATGTATTCGGCTAACCGTTTTGCACTGTGAGAAATATCCTCTGCAGCTGCATAATTCACGCCATAGAACACATATGGAGGCAGATACTTCATGCCGATCAGATTACTCGTGGCCTGAAATGGTTTCAATAGCTCACTGATCGAGTAATGATTTGCTCCGCCCGCTTGATATTTTTCCGCTTCGCTCCCTGTTGATACAGCCAGCATCAGCTCCTTGCCATGCAAGGCATTTCCTTCTGAACCAAAAGCCCAGCCGTAAGTCAGCACAAGATCCTGCCATTTTTTCAAGAGCGGCGGAGAGCTGTACCAATATAGCGGGAATTGAAAGACAATCCGATCGTATTCCTCGCACAGCTGCTGTTCCTTCGCAACATCTATTTCTTCATCCGGGTATTCCTTATAAAGATCCCGTACTGTGATATTGTCATGTTTACTCAATTCCTCAGCCCACGCCTTATTAACAACTGAGGTCTCCATATGAGGATGCACTGCCAAAACCAATATTTTCATCAGACCACACCTTTACTGTTTTGATGTTATTTTAACTAAAATCAGGAAAAGAGCCAAATAAAAAGAAAGCCCTGCTAAAAGGGGCTTTCTTTTTTTCTTTTATTCAGGACTTCCTTCAGTTGTTTCGATATCTTTCGCAAAATCAGGATTATCCAGATTCGCATTAAAGAAATCCGCTGTGTTCGGAAGTCTGAGATTCATGTTCATTTTTTGAGAAATCGTAACCGTGCAATCCTCAAGCACATAGTCAAAAACGTGTCCGCCTGAATTGCGTCCTTCGTCAATGAAGTGCAGGTGATAGCCAGAAACGGCGATTCCGTTTGCATAAGCTGGTGTCAAGAAACCTACGATCGTTCCTCTCACATTGTCGAAGTTGAAAATCGGCTGTGTTTTGACCGCTTCAACCATTGGCACGTAAGGTTTTTCTTGAAGTTCTACCGTTCTTGTCTGCACCTTTTTAAACAATCCGTCAATACGAATTGCATAAAATAAGTTTCTGCTTGGCAGCATGCTGTTGATCTCTTTTTCAAAGTCTTCGCGTGTCATTTTCGCATCAATTTTGTGCGTCATGTCCGGTGTAAAGAACGTAAATGAACAGAACGGAGAACGATCCCCGTTTTGGACCGGTGTCGCGGTTCCGTCTGAACGGAGACGGTAAAATTCGCCGTCAAACCCAATCAGCTCTCCGTCAAGCTTGTTAAAGGTTCCGATACCGAAGTCTCCATATTTCGGAATCTCTGACAGTTCAAAATCTCCGTCATATACTCCGTCTAATAGAGAAGTCATTGTTGATACTTGATAAATCTGGCTCACAGGCTGGTCTTTTTGGCCGCGGCTGAGCACTTGAATGTTGCTTTCTCGTTTCATATTTCCCTTCACTCCTTTTATTTAGTGCTGTTCATAAAACAGTGTCGTGATGCGCAGAGTGCTAGAGAGCTTTCGTTTTCATGAGTTCCCCGAATTCTTTCGGAAGCTTGTCACTTGCTAAATTAATGTTATCACTGTAGTCAACCGGGACATCGATGATGACAGGACCTTCAGCGTTCATGCCTTGACGCAGAACATCTGCCAGCTGGTCTGGTGATTCCACGCGCAAGCCAGTTGCTCCGAAGCTTTCCGCATATTTTACGATATCGATATTTCCGAAATCGACCGCAGATGTACGGTTATATTTTTTCAATTGCTGGAATGCAACCATGTCATATGTGCTGTCGTTCCATACAATGTGTACAATTGGTGCTTTTAGTCGAACTGCTGTCTCTAATTCCATTGCTGAGAATAAGAAACCGCCGTCACCAGAGACAGAAACCACTTTTTCTCCCGGTTTCACCAATGAAGCGCCGATTGCCCAAGGAAGCGCAACGCCGAGTGTTTGCATACCGTTACTGATCATTAATGTTAACGGCTCGTAGCTGCGGAAATAACGTGACATCCAAATGGCGTGCGAACCGATATCGCAAGTTACTGTAACATGATCATCGACTGCATTACGCAACTCTTTAACGATTTCAAGAGGGTGCGCTCTGTCTGATTTCCAATCTGCAGGCACCTGCTCACCTTCATGCATATATTGTTTTAAATCAGAAAGGATTTTCTGCTCACGCTCTGCAAATTCCACTTTCACAGCATCGTGTTCGATATGATTGATCGTGGACGGAATGTCACCGATCAATTCAAGATCAGGCTGGTAAGCATGATCAATGTCAGCGATAATCTCGTCTAAATGGATAATTGTCCGGTCTCCATTGACATTCCAGAATTTCGGATCATATTCAATCGGGTCATAGCCGATCGTCAGAACAACATCTGCCTGCTCTAGCAGTAAATCGCCAGGCTGGTTGCGGAACAAACCGATACGGCCAAAATACTGATCCTCTAAATCTCTAGAAAGGGTACCGGCAGCTTGATATGTTTCAACAAATGGAAGCTGAAACTTTTTCAAAAGCTTGCGAACCGCTTTAATTGCTTCCGGTCTTCCGCCTTTCATGCCGACCAAAACGACAGGAAGTTTTGCTGTTTGGATTTTTGCTATGGCCGCACTGATTGCATCATCTGCTGCAGGACCGAGTTTTGGTGCTGCAACAGCACGCACGTTTTTCGTATTTGTGACTTCATTCACAACATCTTGCGGAAAGCTCACAAAAGCGGCCCCAGCCTGCCCTGCTGACGCTATCCTAAACGCATTTGTAACAGCTTCCGGTATATTTTTTACATCTTGAACTTCTACACTGTATTTTGTAATCGGCTGGAATAGCGCCGCATTATCCAAAGATTGATGTGTCCGTTTTAAACGATCTGCACGGATCACGTTTCCAGCAAGCGCAACGACAGGGTCTCCTTCAGTGTTCGCTGTCAACAGGCCTGTTGCCAAGTTAGAGGCACCCGGTCCTGATGTGACTAACACGACTCCCGGTTTTCCAGTTAAACGGCCGACTGCTTGGGCCATGAATGCTGCGTTTTGTTCGTGCCGAGCAACGATAATTTCAGGTCCTTTATCTTGTAAAGCGTCAAATACCGCATCAATTTTTGCACCTGGAATGCCAAATACATGTGTGACACCTTGCTCCACCAAGCAATCAACAACAAGCTCCGCCCCTCTGTTTTTCACAAGGGATTTTTGTTCTTTTGTTGCTTTTGTCAACACCCTCACTCCTTATTATGCATTTTAAACGTAAAATTTTAAATATCTTGTGATAAGTTTCACTATACACTCTTTGGAAATTGACCTCCAATATCGATTCGCCTTATGATTAATATGTAATACGAATTATTAACCTATGGAAAGGAATGCATATTGAATGGAGCTTCGCCATCTTCAATACTTTATCGCAGTAGCCGAAGAGCTTCATTTCGGAAAGGCTGCCCGGCGGCTGAACATGACGCAGCCTCCTCTCAGCCAGCAGATCAAACAGCTGGAGGAAGAAGTCGGAGTTACGCTTCTGAAAAGGACAAAACGATTTGTCGAGCTTACCGCAGCAGGAGAAATCTTTTTAAATCATTGCCGCATGGCCTTGATGCAAATCGGACAAGGAATTGAACTGGCACAGCGGACGGCCCGCGGCGAGCAAGGCCTTCTCGTAATCGGTTTTGTCGGATCAGCTACATATGAATTTCTGCCGCCGATTGTCCGGGAATATCGTAAAAAATTCCCATCTGTGAAAATAGAACTGCGTGAAATATCCTCGTCTAGGCAGCAGGAGGAGCTACTAAAGGGCAACATTGATATTGGTATACTTCATCCTCCCTTACAGCATACAGCTTTACATATCGAAACCGCCCAAAGCAGCCCTTGTGTTTTAGCTTTGCCTAAGCAACACCCATTGACTTCTAAGGAATCAATTACGATTGAGGATTTAAGAGATGAACCAATTATTACTGTTGCTAAAGAAGCATGGCCTACTCTATACATGGATTTTATTCAGTTCTGTGAACAAGCGGGCTTCAGACCCAACATTGTCCAGGAGGCCACAGAATATCAAATGGTGATTGGTTTAGTCAGTGCCGGAATTGGTATGACATTTGTTCCTTCCTCAGCCAAAAAATTATTTAATTTGGATGTTACTTATCGAAAAATGGACCAAATACAGCTTAATGCCGAATGGGTTATCGCTTACCGTAAAGACAATCATAATCCGCTTATAAAGCATTTTATTCATATTTCAAATTGTCAGCAGACAAGAACTAAAGAGAGTGATGCAGGTACATGAAAGATACTTGCAATCTCTTTTTTCTTTTGGGATTCTTATGGAAATTTTATTAATTTAATATAATCGCTTAGTACAACTTCATATCAGTATACGTATACATACAGTACAAATAGTTGGCAAGGACATTAGTAAGCGCAGGACATTAGTTTGATTTTAAAAATGAAAGATAGAGAGGTGAAGTAAATTATTGAGTTCACCGGCATATTCACATTGCTCGCTTTTTTCGTAACAATGATTTTTATTTTCTGGAGACCAAAAGGACTAAATGAAGCTATCCCCGCCACATTTGGCGCTTTAATGGTTTTATTGTGCGGAAGTGTGTCATTGGCAGACTTAGGGGAAATCGGAACAAAAGTCACGGGTGCATCGGTTACAATCCTTGCCACTATGATTATGGCCATTGCACTAGAAAGCTTTGGTTTCTTTTATTGGGTGGCTGCAAAACTGCTCCAACAATCCAAGGGTTCAGGCATCAAGCTTTTTTGGCTAACCAATTTGCTCTGCTTTCTCATGACCATTTTCCTGAATAATGATGGGAGCATTTTGATCACAACTCCAATCCTTTTGCTTGTACTAAAATATTTAGGTTTAAAAAAACATCAAAAAGCCCCATATTTATTAAGCGGTGTTTTAATAGCCACAGCCTCTAGCGCACCGATTGGCGTAAGTAATATTGTTAATTTAATTTCTCTCAAAATCATTGGAATGGATCTGTATCTTCACACTGCCATGATGTTTGTCCCTAGTATGATGGGACTCATTTTTATGACTTGTCTACTGTTTATGTTCTTTTATAAACGTCTTCCCAAGAACCTGCCAGATATACCGAGCCATTTTCAGTCTCTGCGGCATAGAAGGTACCATCCTCTTCATTCGCCATCAGCTCCTTTACCAGAACGAAATCAAACAAAAATCATGTTGTTTGTGCTTGCATTTGTTTTTCTCGTCAGAATGAGTCTATTTGCAGCATCATATACCGGTATTTCTGTTCCTCTAGTCGCTGTCATCGGATCTTTTATCCTGTTGAGCTGGAGATGGATTTATTTCAAAACCTCCCCAAGAGACTTGTTATATAAATCGCCTTGGCACATTTTTATATTCGCTTTTACTATGTATGTCTTAATTTATGGTCTGCATAATATTGGATTCACTGAGTTACTTGTGAATTATTTTGAACCTGTCGTTTCTGGAAGCCTCGCCCACGCAACTTTCGCATCAGGTATCTCTACTTCAGTTTTTTCTAATCTCTTTAACAACCATCCAGCTTTAATGATCAGTACTTTTACCTTAACTGAAATGACCCTGAATCCTTCAACAACAAAAATCATCTACTTGGCAAATATTATCGGCAGTGATATCGGTTCATTATTATTACCTATGGGAACCTTAGCAACGCTTATTTGGATGCATATATTAAAACAGCATGATGAAAGTATTTCATGGGGCGAATATATAAAAACGACCATTATCATCATTCCGCTGACTGTACTTTTTACGTTAACATGTTTATATTTTTGGATCAGTTGGTTATTTCTTTAGTACAGTATGAAACGAAAAACTGCCTTCTGCTATTCAAGAGGGCAGTTTTGCATACACTAGGGAAGATGCATTGTCTTTAGATGATTTAACTTCCAAATGATTGGCTCTCCATTTGCGTTAATAAGCTCAATGATATTATTAGAGACATCCTTTAATAGACCAACTTTTTCTGGCACCTCTCCCATATCAAATATGACCAATTCACCAATATTTTTTTTGATCTGCTCCTCAAAATTACGCACAAGAGGAACTTTGGAAGGCACGACAGGCAATTGTGAGTTGTCAAGAGTGTACGGTGTTTGTTCAGTTGAATAAGGGGTAAACCATTTTAAATGATGCATAGATATAAAAAGTATTTTAAATACAGGTGAGAAAAATACAATATAATCGTTTAAAACATTTGTAACATACCCATGGATCGATCGACCCCCAGTTACATAAACTTCAATAAACTGGCCTTTGACCTTGTTTAATGTATTTCTATATGAAAAAGCTTGAGTTTCTGCCTCTATCATTGGATCTTCCGGATTGATCAAAAATGGCTTCTCAGTACTGGTCATTATTTTCGCCTTTTTCATTTGATGAAGATGCAACAAGGGAATATAAAGATAATTGCAGCCATCAAAAATAACAAAAATATCCTGTCCGATATCTATGAGGGTGCCGACAAACCTTGTATCTCCTGAAATGACAACCTCAACATCTGTGTTAAGGAATTGATTCAAACCTTTCACGATTCTCCTCCTTTAACTGAAAAAGGGCATCACTTAATCTGATGCTCCTCCATTATCTATTAAAATTTACGTTTCCAGTGATAGTCTATCGTTCTGACAATCGTTTCATAGCTATAATCTTCCTTTTGTTTTCCTGAACTTTTTATTGAACTTGAATAACCTGGTGATCTTGATGATTGATAATCTGAAGATCTTGGTGATCGTTTAGATGATTTTGATGAACTCTTTGAACCTGATGAGCTGTATGATTTTGATGATTGATAATCTGATGATCTTGGAGATCGTTTAGATGATTTTGATGAACTTTTTGAACGTGACGAACGGCCAGATTTGGATGATTGATAATCCGAAGATTTTAGTGATCGTTTAGATGATTTTGATGAACTTTTTGAACGTGACGAACGGCCAGATTTGGATGATTGATAATCTGAAGATTTTAGTGATCGTTTAGATGATTTTGATGAGCTATATGATTTTGAAGAAATGAACGAATTGCTGTCCTTATCATTATTGTCTTCCTGGCTTTGTTCATTCTTTTGATCCTCTTTTTTGTACGACCCTTTTGGGCCTAAGCTGATGCTTTTTATGTGATAAGAATAGATGCGAAGCACCTCTTGATTTTTCACTATAGTATAATGGCCGTCGGCATTATCTACAAGGATACCCTCAATGGCTTCCGGACCTCCACGATTAATTGAAACCCATTTATGAGTCAGACTCTTAAAAACCTCGCTTAAATCATCAGCTTCCAAGACACCTGATGGCGTCTGTCCTTCTATTTTCAAATCGGGCTCATGTTTACTTATACTCTTTATGTGATGGATATTAAAATACACTACCCCATCCTCATTTGTGTTTAACGCAGCGTAATCATCTCCCAGCCAGACCAATCTTCCTTTTTTAGATTCCGGACCCCCTTGATTAAATTGAACTGATTGGTTCATGAATTGTCCGATTAAGCTATGAAAATCGTCAGCGTCGGGCATTTCCTCAGTCTCAATTGCTGTGGTGCTATTATTGGTATCCTCAGTAATACTTTTCACATGATCCAACTGATAATAAATTATTTTTTTTTCAGCTTGTAAAGCAATATAATCTGATTTTACAGCAGTTAATTTCCCTTTTTTAGATTCCGGACCTCCACGATATACAGTAACAATTTTATCTTTCATTGAATGCAAAAAGTTATAATAAGATATTTCATCATTTGAATGATACTTCATTCTCCTCTTGCTCATTCAAGTTCCTCCTAGTCACTTATACATAGATGATAAACATATTGCATATATACGTGTCACGTTTATTTGTTGAACTAATTCAATAGCCTAATTGTCGCTTTTTCAGCAAAATACCTATTTTCACACATTCATAAAATACTTAAATTATTTTTGAGGTATTGTGAACGGTTTTTAATATATTCACAAATCACATCCGGCTCACGGTCAAAACGCTCAACATCATTCTTTTTGTATGGGTCCATCAAGATAAAAGGCCTAATCCGCTCATACATCGCCATGATTTTCGGTTCCATATATTCTATCGTAAAAAGAGATTGGAGCGTTTTTTCTAACAGGCGCTTGTAGGACTTGCGAAACTCGGATTCATCCAATATCCGGGCGGTTAGTGTATTAAATCCTTGAATTCTTACATAATCGGCAGCCATCCGCTCTCCATGGATATCCCTGCCCCAGGTCGCATCATAATCCCAAGGAATCACCTCAAATAATCCGGTTTCCCCGCTTCTGTATAATGCGTAGTTGTGGACAAACCCGTCATAGTTCGAGGTGAATACAATACCGGCAAGCCAGCGCAAATACTTATCGACATCCACGTGTTTTGTCACTTCTGACTTAAACTGAGCTTTAGGGACAGTATTAATTTTAAAAATCATATCCTGTAAATAAAAATCATCTTCCACAGTCCCTGTCTTCTTTTCATATCCAAGCTCCAGCGACGTCTTCGTTTCCTTTTCCAAATCGCTCATCAGAGAAAAGTTAGCATCATCATCCACCGCGTAAAAAATCGCGCCATCAGCCAGCTTCCTTTTCGCCAAATAATATTCATCTACGGATTCAAGTTCAAGATAAACCCCTTCATTCTTCCCATTCACTTTTACAAACACAAACTCTGCCTTTGGAGACAGTGTCCCTAGCTCCGAGAAAAAATCCAGAGACAATTTGTTTCTCATCAAGGAAGGGTCTTTATACTCCGCATTTAAGTGAATCTCTCGCGCGCCGCGGAATGTTTTCGGCTGATAAAAGGAAATATGGTATGACTTCTTTTTGAAGTCTCTGATATGTGATCCCCGATAAGCGATATCAATATCCAGCCTTTTTTGATTTACCTTCATCACAGCTGGCACCGGATCATCGTCCCATATATCCTTCTTTAATTCACGCAAATCTTTTGGATGAACAAACAGCTGATAAAGCGGTAAATTGGATTGATTCTTCATCCATAATCCTCCTTACAAATATTAGGCTTTTATTTTTATAAGATCTCAGCGGAACACTTATACACTTTTTAAAACCGCGCGTACTATGAGGGTAGTAAGGATCTTCATCCTTAACATCATTTTTAAAAGGAGGATTTCAAATTGGGCCACTATTCCCATTCTGACATCAAAGAAGCGGTGAAATCCGCAAAAAAAGAAGGTTTAAAGGATTATTTATACCAAGAGCCTCATGGAAAAAAACGCAGTCATAAAAAGTCGCACCGCACTCACAAAAAATCTCGCAGCCATAAAAAATCATACTGCTCTCACAAAAAATCTCGCAGTCACAAAAAATCATTCTGTTCTCACAAAAAATCTCGCAGCCATAAAAAATCATACTGCTCTCACAAGAAATCACGCAGCCACAAAAAATCGTACCGTTCTCACAAAAAATCTCGCAGCTATAAAAAATCTTGCCGTTCTTACAAAAAATCTCGCAGCTACAAAAAATCTTGCCGTTCTTACAAAAAATCTCGCAGCTACAAAAAGTCATACTGTTCTCACAAGAAAAAATCTCGCAGCTATAAGAAATCATGCCGTACACACAAAAAATCTTATCGTTCCCATAAGAAATACTACAAAAAACCGCACCACCACTGCGACGACTACAAAAGACACGATGATTATGACAGCAAAAAAGAATACTGGAAAGACGGCAATTGCTGGGTAGTCAAAAAGAAATACAAATAATCTAAGTTTTCATTGTTTCAATAGGCTGCCGGCGGAGGTACGGAAGCCTATTTTTTTATTTGCCCTGTATTAGATATATGTCATGACATAACATATGCAACCCGCATCATTTGGTTTCCTTTAAACCATTTCGTTATAATCAAGGTATCCTAACGATAAAGGCGGTTTGTTGCTATGTACATATTTCAAGCTGATCAGCTTAGTGCCAAAGACACATACAAGCTATTGTCAGGTACCGTTATTCCCCGCCCCATTGCATTTGTGACAACACTTTCTTCAGGAGGAGCGGTCAATGCCGCGCCTTTCAGTTTTTATAACGTCGTCAGCTCAGATCCTCCGCTTCTCAGTATTTCTGTTAACAGGACGGAAGGACGCCAAAAAGATACAGCACGAAACGCAGTGGAGAACGGAGAATTTGTCGTTCATGTCAGTGATGAAGCCATCATTGAAGATATCAATGAAACAGCTGCAAGCTTAAGGCCGGATGAAAGCGAGCTTACACGCACCTCGCTTCATCCTGTTGAAAGCAAAGCTGTTTCAGTTCCCGGCATTAAGGAAGCCCGCGTTCGCTTTGAGTGCAAATTAGAGCGGCATATTACCTTTGACAATGATCAAGGCGTCACTACAGCAGATCTGCTCATCGGAAGAGTTGTCTGCTTCCACCTAGATGAAAAGGTGTATGATGCAGAAAAGGGATATATTTTAACGGATGAATTAAAGCCTGCCTCACGATTGGCGGGAAATCACTATGCCAAGCTGGGGGAAGAATTCACACTGATTCGTCCCAGCTGAAGAGAAGGACTATTTAAATAGAAGAAACTAGTCAAAAAGACCTTATGATTACAAAATATCGCCTGTAAATAACTGAAAAAATATCAAAAAAAAGAACACCCAGAGTAAGCTCGGGGTGTTCTTTTATGAAACGTTTTTCCTTTTTCTTCGTATAAAGGTAGATTAGGAGGAATTGGAATGACAAACTTTTGGATTTTAATGCTGATCGCTATTACCATCAGTCTCGCCTCTCAATTTTTTATAAAGAAAAAATACGGTATTGATAAATCCGGCTGGCGATATAAGCATGTCAGCAATACACACAAATGGATCGAAATCACTTTACTTATTTTGTTTGTGGTTTCACTCTCCTTTTTTCCAGTTGAATATTTGCTTCTTTTATTTTTTATTGTGATTGACTCAATACGAATTTTTATGGAGGGGCATTATAGACCTGAAGATAAACAGTATATGTACCACATTGTAGAGGTCTCCCTTATGTTTATGCTTTTGATTTATATTTGTACCCTATAGTTATTTAAATCCCCACAGCCGCTCCGTCTCCCCGAGGATCGGCTCCGCCTTGGAGAAAGCCTTCTTCATCAACTTTGATTGCAGCCGCGTGTCCCATCAGCGGATCATAGTCACCGACAACCTCCACGAGATGCCCGCTGTCTTTCAGTTTTTGGATTGTTTTGTCTGTAAATCTGCCCTCGACTCTGAGACCTTCGTATTCCTCTCCCCACGTTCTGCCCCATACCCAGCGCGGTTCGCTGATTGCCTGTTGTGGATGCATTCCGTAGTCCAGCATTCGGGTAATGATGGCCGTCTGGGTCTGCGGCTGGCCTTCGCCGCCTTGTGTGCCGTACAGAATTTTTGGCTTTCCGCCTTTACAGACCATAGCCGGCATCAACGTATGGAAGGTGCGCTTTCTCGGTTCAAGCTTGTTGACATGATTTTCATCCAGTGAGAAAAATGATCCGCGGTTTTGCAGTAATATGCCTGTATCACCGGCAGTGACTGCCGAGCCAAATTCAAAGTACAGGCTTTGAATGAATGACACTGCGTTGCCATCCACATCGATTACGGCCGCATATGCCGTATCACTTCCCACCGGCCTGCTTTCTGCCGGTTCTGCCAGATAGCCGATTTCTCCCGCCAATCGTTTCGCATAATTTTTATCTAAAAGCCTTTCAAGCGGAATGTCAGCAAACGCAGGGTCAGTCAAAAAGGCATTCCGATCTACAAAACTCTTTTTCAACGCCTCCACAAGCACATGATAATACTCAAATGAACCGTGCTCGATTTGGGTGAAATCATAGTTTTCCAAAATGTTTAGTGTTAATAAACCGGTAAATCCCTGAGAATTCGGCGGCGCCTGATACACACTGTATCCTCGATAATCACTTGATACAGGCGCTGCCCACTCACCCCGATGCGCTTTAAAATCATCGATTGTCATGTAACTGCCGTTATTCTGTAAATGTGAGACAATCCGCTGAGCGAGATCTCCTTCATAAAATGCGCTTCTTCCTTTTTCAGCAATCAAGTTCAGACTGTCTGCAAGCTCTTTTTGCACAAACCGCTCTCCCGGGACAGGTGCATTGCCCCTTCTCGTGAAGATGTCAGCCGTGTAAGGCGTGGAAGCCAGCAATTCAATATTCTTTTCTGTGTGACGACACTGATCAGCTGATACAGGAAACCCATTTTGGGCATAATCGCGTGCGGGCTCCAATACATCTGCAAGAGACAGACGCCCGTACTCCTTCAGGACCGCATCCCAGCTATCAACCATTCCCGGCACGGTAATGGCACTGTCAATCCCCCGCAGCGGAATCGCGCTTTTTCCCTTATATACATTTCTCGTTACGTTTTTTCCTGAACGGCCGCTGCCATTGTAGACTTTTACTGCCTTTGTTTCCTGGTGAAAGATCAGCCAAAAGGAATCCCCGCCAAGTCCGGTCATATGCGGGTACACAACCGCAAGACAAGCACTCACCGCAACAGCGGCGTCAAACGCGTTGCCTCCCTTATCCAGTATGCGGTTTCCGGCTTGAGAAGCGAGGTAATGCGGACTGACGACCATTTGCTTTGTACCGATGACAGATTTGTTCATCACAAGTCCCCTTTTTTAAGAAATTTTCTTCAGTATAGGGAGCCTGATTTTTCACATCTACTGATCCGGCAGAAAAACTGACGAACTTTCTTCTTTTCGCAAATAATAAGATATTTTCGCATTCATTTCGAAAACAAATAAAAAATTATTATTTCGATACGTAACTTTTATGATAAAATGATTGCTAAAAGGCTACGAAAGCAGGTGGAGCAATTGAGTCATGAATATCAAATCCCCAACCTTGTACTTGATGAGACTGATAAACAAATTCTCACGATTTTGCATGAAGAAGGCAGAATTTCTTATACGGATCTTGGCAAAAGAGTCGATTTATCACGGGTCGCCGTCCAGGCCCGTATCAACCAATTAATTGAAGCCGGTGTTATTGAAAAATTCACCGCTGTTATCAATCCCGCTAAAATCGGCATTCATGTTTCCGTGTTTTTCAATGTCGAGGTAGAACCGCAATTTTTAGAAGAGGTCGCTCTTAAGCTTGAGGAAGAGCCTGCGGTCACCAGCCTTTATCACATGACAGGCCCGAGCAAGCTGCATATGCATGGGATCTTTGCCAACGATCAAGAAATGGAAGAATTTTTAACAAAACGGCTGTATCCATTGCGAGGCGTCGTCAGTGTTGATTGCCAGATGCTGATCAAACGATACAAAAGCCGTATGGGAATGAAGCTGTAAAGGAGAGAAACGAATGAAAAACCATCCTTATCGGGATATGACGGCCGCAATGGTTCGCACCGGCATATTAGGGTTCGGCGGCGGACCTTCCGTGATTCCGCTGATCCGCCATGAAGCGGTCAATAAATATAAATGGATTGACGATGATGAATTCGGAGAAATATTAGCAATCGCTAATGCGCTTCCCGGACCGATTGCCACCAAAATGGCTGCTTATCTGGGCTTTAAGCTAAAAGGCACATTAGGTGCAGTTGTGGCGACCCTCGCCCACATTCTGCCTACATGTCTTGCGATGGTGGGCTTGTTTGCGGCTGTAAATGTGTTAAGCCATTCAGCAATTGTTGCAGGTATGATCGGTGCCGTCACGCCGGTAATTGCGGTAATGCTCGGAATCATGGCGTACGAGTTTGGCCAAAAAGCGCTTAAAGGTTTCGGCTGGGTTACCGGCATCCTGTTTTTTATCATCGCTTTTATCGGCCTGCAAACTTTACAGATTAATCCCGGCCTGGTCATTATCATTTTCTTAGCGTACGGGGCGTTTCATTTTAAACTGAAAGACAAAATCACAAATAAACATTCAAAAGATAAAGGAATGTCAGCCTCATGATATCGATCTATTTATTTATGGCGTTTTTTATCGCAAACCTACTGGGATATGGCGGCGGACCAGCGTCTATCCCGCTAATGTTTGAAGAAGTCGTAAACAGATACAGCTGGCTCTCAAACGATCAATTCTCAAATATGCTCGCACTTGCGAACGCATTGCCGGGCCCGATCGCCACGAAAATCGCTGCGTATGTCGGCTACAGCGCAGGCGGGTGGCCCGGCTTCCTAATTGCCCTGATCGCAACCGTCGTACCGTCGGCGCTCGCATTGATCGTCCTGCTGCGCATCATCCAGCGCTTCCGCCAATCACCTGTCATCAAAGGCATGACGCTGTCCGTCCAGCCTGTCATCGCGGTCATGATGCTCATTCTTACCTGGCAAATCGGCGCAGACGGCATCAAAGCGATCGGCTGGATCCAATCTATTGTGATTGCGGGGATCTCCCTCCTTGCCATGACAAAATTCAAAATGCATCCGGCATTTTTGATTATTGCGGCGTTTTTATATGGGGGCCTGGTGATTCCTCATTTATAGAAAAAAGCACCTGGACAGGTGCTTTTTTATTTTGGCCCAGAAATGCCGTTTGATATATGGTTCCTCGCATTCTCACAGAATGCCCTTATATAGGAGTCAATGAAAAAACTTGCAGCTCCCGGCCTGCAAGTTTTACATGTGATTTTTCTGATAAAACGTTCGCAAAACATGCGTCTCAAGGTCAGCCAGGCGGACAGGGATCGGCAATCTGCTTTCTTGATTGATCAAGCTCATCGTGATCTGATAGCTGCTATCTAAATCAATATAATTACCGCAAGACAAGAAAATAGGCTTCACGTCCCCCCGCGTTCGCAGCGCCCGGCCATATACCTCGCCGTCAATGAGAATATCGGTGTATGCACCGACTTCATTTTCAGGCATCACGAAATCATAGCCTTTGATTTTGAGATAGGTTTTCGCAATCCCAATCGTCGGCTTGCCCAGAAAAAAAGCCGCATGGGTGGCAACGCCCATATGATTGTAATGCAGATATCCGTTGCCATCAAACAAGAAGACATCCGGCTCCGTCTCCAGCTTTTTCGCCGCCTCGATGATCAAGGGCAGCTCGCGAAACGCAAGAAAACCGGAAACATACGGCACGCTGATTCTCCCCATGCTGTGCACTTTTTCAATGACTTCTTTTGTATCAGCGTCAATTACGATAATACAGCACACCCCATACGGTTCTCCGTTCTGCTCCCAATAGGCGAGATCGACGCCTGCGCAGGTGTTGATGGAGTCTAGGTTGATGGAGGTGGATAGGTTGATTTTATGGATAAGGGATTGTTGTGTTTTTACAAATTCTTCTCTGTTTAGGTTGAAAGAATGTATTTGTTTAACATGCATCTAAAATCAATCCTACCTCCTGTTAACTAGTGTCTGTTTTTCTTTGTATTCATTTTTACTTTGAAAATTGTTTGAAAACTCACAACTCCAGGTTCTGCAAACTTTATTAATAGTTTTAATTAAATGTTTAACTACATTTCATTATTCGTAACTTTGTTTAATATAAATTCTATATTTTTAACTATTTCTATATGGCTATTTGTCTGAAATTCATATATGGGTTGATCCCAATCCTCATTTTGCATCATAACTAGTTGATAAAACCCATTAGCATCCGCATCTGGATACCAACCTAAATCAAGTAAGTAATTTTTACGAGAGTATGTTAATTGCATTAAATCTTGTGAAAAAAACAACCATTTTTCATCTTCTGGTGCTAGGTTTTTCGGATCAATTTCTCTAAAACTGTTTTGATTTATGGTCCATCCTTTTGGAATCCTTAAGGGTTGTAAACTTATTTCTGGCATTTTTTTTATCTTTCTCATAAAAGCCTCCTATTACTTATCAATACCAAGTTGTTTTAAATACTTATCTAATCGACTTCCAGCAATCGGATGACCATGATATTCACCACCAGAAAACTCCGCTCTAATCCAGCTTGTTGGTGTACCTAGATCATAACCGACTGTTTTTCCTGCATCATAAATGAAATAATAGTTGTTATTTCCATTATCAATAATATGACCTTTTAGAAGTGCCTCTTTTTCTAAAGCTTTGTTATTCACATCTGGTAAGTACTGAGCAGCTTTTTTACCTGTCATACTAAAACGTTTTGCTTCTTCAGGTGTTTTAGCCTTAACATGTTTATGGCCATGCGGAGTAAACGAAGCATTATTAAGCATCGTTCTAAATTCTTTACGACCATAATATCCATCGTGCGCTACTTTATCGTGATTTTTAGAAATGTTAGGACTATGAGAGCTTCCCTTACGACCGCCATCACTAACCATCTTCACAATCCCAAAGTCCTTAACAGCCGTCTTTTCCACATCGACACGTACTGTCGGGATTCCGAATGTAAAGCCATCCGGAGTTACAGGGCGTTCTGCGTACACGCGGACGTTTGTTGGGACTTTGAATTGTTTTACTTTCTCTAGTGTTTTGTTTGCTTTTTGGACTTTTGAATGGGTTGCAAGCGGGATGCCTTTATCAATGTGTTTCGCCAATGCACCGGCTCCAACCAAGCTCAATGCCGCTTCGAGCGCCCCTTGCTTCCGCTTCTCCTCAGACACTTTGTTTCCGAACATATCCCGGCCTGTGACGGCTTCTGAGAATCCGTTTGACGCAACAAGGCCGTATGCGCCCATTTCTGTCATTTTGAGAATGTCTAAGGATTTGCCTGTTTTGTAGGCGTCTAATGCGTGTTCAGCAGCGATAGCTGCTTTTCCGGTTTTGTAGATGGCTTTTCCGCCTTTGAAGGCCCGGCCTGCCCAGCCGACGACTGGTATGAATCCGGCAGCGGCCATAGCTCCTGCTGTCACACGCTCTGCGGTGGAGAGTTTTTCTCCGGTAACCGGATCAACGCCTTCGGTTGCTCTTTTATAATCATAATAGCCAGTGACTTCTCCAGTAAAGTTGCAAACTCCATCCCATGTTTTTTCGTACCACGGTTTGTTTGCTTCTTCCTCGGCTTTTTCCTGGAGCCGTCTTGCTTCTGCTTGCTGGGTTTTTGCATCGATATAGGTTGTTCCTTGATTTTCTACTTCAATGACGCTTTTGTAGACTTCATTGCTGTGGAAGGCTTTTTTGTCATAGTACATAGGAGAAGCGCTCTTCCCATTGCTGGTGGCCTGCATGAGAACGGAATATTTGGTGAGCACTGCGTTGTCCAGAGATTCTAAATTTTGATATTCAGTTGTCAGGGATTCATCAAGCTTATCGACAGCTGTGATCGTGTCACGTCTGATTTTTTGGGCATCGCCCATCTTATCTGCATAGTCGTCAAGCGTATACATGTCGAGGTCAATAATATCGCTGATGCCTGACAAAATAGAATCGATTTCTTCTTTATGGGCGGAGACTATCTCTGAGGCTTTCAGGTCTCCATTGGGCAGCTCATGATCCAAAAAAGAAGTTTCCACATATGAATCATTCAGTTCTTGATCTTTAATATCTCCTGAAATGCCATTTAAAAACGCAATTTGAGCAGAGACAAGCGTCAGCCAGCTGTCTACGATTTCCGCCTGTCCCTGAAAAAAATCTTTAATATTGTCCGCGCCTTTTCCTTTAAAATTATCGCCTAAATCTGCAACTCCCTGAAACGCTTTTTTCAGCGTATTCAGCTGCTCCTCAAGCGTCTCATATTGCTTTTTTCTGCTCTTCGCTTCTTCGATTAAAGATTTAGATTCAAATACTTTGCTCATCGCACTGCCCTTTCTTTTCTATTTTACCGCTATCGCCTCGTCCTGCTCTTTGAGTGAATCTACATTATCCTTTGTATCCTCGATATTTTTCTGTACCGCTTTTTTGTAATCTCCGAGCATGGTTTTGATGTTCTCCTCACGCTCATGGTATTTTTTCGTATAATCGAGGCTGTTTTTTCCGTTGGATCCTGCGGCGCCGATTGATACGTCAGCAAGCGCATCTTTGACAGAATCTAATGTTTTGATGACTGTGTCGTACTTCAGCTTAATTTCTGACATAAAAAAAGATCACCACCATTTTAGTTTACTAATTTGTCTTCCTGCTTCTTCTACGAAATCTTCTCCTTTAGCAAGAAGGTCGCCTGCGGCATTCGCTGCACTTTTTGTCAAATTCAGCTCAAATTTCTCTGTCTCAAGCCAGAATATTTTGCTTTGAATCGAAGCCATATACTCGTTATATTTATCATTCACAATCTTAGATGCTTCCGATTTCGCCTCTTCTCTTCCCTTGTCGAAATCATCGGCTTTTGTTCCCGTCCAGTGCTTGCCCAATTCAGGTTTCACAATTTCTTTGATTTCAGTGATTGCCTCTTCTTGCAGTGTGTCTATGTCCTTTTTTGCTTTTTTCAGTTTTTCGATCTTGTCTTCCACGTCGGAAATTTTTCCGTTGAGCGAACTTTTGATATCCGCCAGCATACTTTCATAACCCATCTGAATCACCTCTTAATACTCAAAAAGTCGTATGGAGGGGCTGATGAAGATAGACTTTTCCATACTTTATTTCCATATATTATATTTTAAAATAGCCAGAAGGCGGCTTAAATAGGGTAAATGGCTTAATTTAGGCATATAACGCTCTTGAAATGTAGGTATTTGATCTTGTTTTTGTTCGTTATACAGTTAAAGAAAACGTTTTATAAAATAAAATCACCTAAAGTCATAGTTAAAAAGACACTTGAAAGAGACAGATTTTGTTGGCCTGTCTCTTACCGTGCTGAGCTTATTGTTCATCAGGTCGATCACGTCTGATTTTGTCTTTGGCTTCTATTATTCCCCGCTTCTGACCCTTTGGATCAAAAGCTTGTATTAGCTGCAGTCCCAGTTGTACAGAACGTTTGAAAAGTCTTTTTTCCTTAGATCGTCAGGTGTGATGAAAAAATTGGCGATGCCGACGTCTCCCCACATTGAATCGATATCATCGTCTGAATCAATTTGTAAAAGCATGATGGTGTGTTCTTTATATGCGTATTCCCGTGGATCATGCTGGGTAAAAGAAGCGTATCCGCCGATTTTATGGCCAAATCCGTTTTCAGCCAGTTCATTATAAATGTCTTCTTCATCCTCGCCGAACTGACCAAAGAACTCCATTGTTTCCATGCCCGTATACTGCTCAAATTGAAAATCTGTAGGCAGCACCCATTCCGAAGATTTCACAGGCTCGACTGCCGCTTCTGATAAAATCGGAAAATCACATTCGCCTGTGCCAATAAATGAAAAATCAGAAACAAGCTCGTCATCGTTTTCTACGATATTTTCAAAATAGATCACTCTGAAATTCTTTTGTTCACATCGATCGTCAAAATTCAATCCATAGACGTCATCATGAACAGAAATGTAGAACTGCAGGATACCTGAAGAAGGGTAGCCGTCAAGCTGGGGAATGTGCGAGAAATTAATCTGCGCCAGAAGCTTCATCGGCTGTCCATTTTCGTCAGTCGGATATGTTTCATGCTTGGGGAAATAGGGATCACCGGCAATTTTGCTGTCATATCGTCCTGTTTTCCCTTTTCTCACATTCAGTTTCACGTATTCTTTCGCTGATTTCTCCAGCAAGTCGCGGTACGGTCTCATTTTTTCGGGCAGATGATTCATCAGATTCTCTCCTTTTCCGGCATCTCCAAGGTTTTATTTTCTGGTTTTCTTCGTTTCTTCTAATGTTTTTCAAACGATTGTTTAAAGAAGCCCTACTTCTGTATAATTTTCCAAACAATAGTTAAATAGTAGCAAATGTATTCAGCACCCCGCAATAGATGAAAAAAAGACTGGTGCGCAACCAGCCTTTCTTTTACAACTATTGAATTGCACCTGACGGAACAACCGCCTTCCGACCGACAGAATAATACTCCACTTCTGAAGCCGCAGCTTCATCCAATGTGTAGCAGTTTCTGCCGTCAAATATGAGCGGCGTTTCCATCAAATCCTGATAAGCCGCTAACGGGAATTGTTTAATGTCAGCCCAGTCGGTTAAAATCATGACGGCGTCAGACCCTTTGACAGCTTCCTCGATCGTCTCTTTATATTCAACAGCTTGCGGGAGAACATGCTTTGCATGGCTAACTGCAATGGGATCGTAGGCTCTAATACGGGCGTCGAGCGCAGCGAGACGGTCTGCAATAACAATTGACGGCGCTTCTCTCATATCGTCGGTATTCGGTTTAAATGACAGGCCTAAAAGGGCAATCGTTTTTCCCGTCACCCCGCCGAGCCTGTTCAGCGCTTTATCAACCAGCATCGCCTGCTGATTGTTGTTGACTTTGATAACCGATTTCAGCAGTTCAAAATCATGCTCGACATTGCCGGCAATTTGCACGAGGGCGTTTGTGTCCTTTGGAAAACAAGAGCCGCCGTAGCCTATGCCCGCTTTCAAAAACTGGCTCCCGATCCGCTTATCCTGTCCCATCCCGTACGCGACTGCTTCAATATCGGCGCCGACCTTTTCACATATATTCGAAATTTCGTTTATAAAACTGATCTTAGTGGCCAGAAAAGCATTTGAGGCATATTTGATCATCTCGGCGCTTCTGATATCCGTTTGGTATATCGGGATTTGAAACGGACGGAAAAGCTCCTCCAGCGTATTTGCTGTTTTCTCATCGGCCGTCCCGATCACGATCCTGTCACCATGAAAGGTATCATAGATCGCCGACCCCTCACGCAAAAATTCCGGATTGGATGCGACCGAAATACTGACAGGCTCCGCTAGATGTTCAGTGATCAGTCCATTAATCAAATCGTTTGTCCCAACGGGCACTGTGCTTTTCGTTACCACGACTGTATCTCGTTTGACATGCTTTGCGATGCGTTTGGCCGCATCTGTAATTTGCTCCAGATTGGCGTGCCCGTCGCTTTTCTGCGGTGTGCCGACCGCTATAAAAATGATGTCTGCCTGTGCCAAGCCTTTCTCATAGCTCGTTTCAAAGTTCAGCCGTCCATCAGCTGTATTTTTTCTCATCAGCTCTTCAAGACCTGGTTCAAATATGGGGGAAATGCCCTTTCTCATTTCATCAATCTTGTGAGCGTCAATATCAATGCAGGTTACATGATGTCCAATCTCAGAAAGAGAAACACCTGTCACAAGACCGACATAGCCTGTTCCGATGACTGTTATATTCATTGTTTCCCTCCAACAGTTAAATTGCTGCTTTGCAGCTTCCGTAATATCGTATGAGAACATCCTATCATGAATGCGAATGATCTCCCGCATAGCCTGTCGGGTACAGCCTGTACAGATTTCTGAAATGTGATTCAACCATACAATACACTATTATATCGCTCTCAAAAAGAAAGTGGTGAAATGAGAATCGGCTGTTAAAAAAGACCAAACAATTTTCTTCTTTTGACCGGTTGCGGAGGCTGTCTGAAGATGGTCTGATTCCGCAGGAGAAGCTCTGCATTTTCCGTCAGCATATAAGGAAGTTCCGAGCCGAATTCTTTCTCTAGAACATAAAGAGCCTCTTGGGTGTGAAAATTTCTCGTTTTCACATTATGGGCATCTGAGGCTACGAAATGGATCAAATTGGCTTCAACCAGCCGGAGAGAAAATGCTTTCAGCTGCTTGCCGAAGGTCCCCGCAAGACTTCCTGAAGTAATCTGAGATGCTGCTCCTTTTTCCACAAGATGATACAGCAAAGACGGGTTTTCGCGAATTTCCCTGTTGCGTTCAGGATGGGCGATAACCGGAATATATCCTTTCAGCTGCAAATCATAAAAAAGCTGCTCCGCATATCGGGGAACGTGATCAAACGGAAACTCAATCAAGATGTGTTTTGTATCATTCAGCGAAAGCAGCTGCTGTTTGGCAAGGTCTTGTTCCACCTCGCCGTAGATTCTGATTTCCTGTCCCGGAAGCACATGTAAAGGAATGTCTTCTTTGATTAAACGTTTGTTTAACTGATTTGCTGCTTCTCTGACTGCGGCTGGCTCGTTTTTATACACACCGTTGTTATGATGAGGTGTCGCAATGATCGTCCGGATTCCCTGACGAACAGCGGCTCTTGCCATTTCTATGCTGTCGGCCGAATCACCTGCCCCGTCATCCAATGCGGGAAGAATGTGACAGTGAATATCGATCATGTCCTAGCCCCCTTTTTTCGCAAAAATAAATAACGGGCACGATGCACGTTATTTATTTTGCATGAAATTGTCCTTGTTTCCGTAATATCCGTATTCAGAGTGCTTCGAAAGCTTTTTGCCGTTCATAATCGCCCCAAGGAGCTTGCTTTTGCACGTTTCAAGCGCCTCTTTCGCTTTTGCGGCTTGTTCTTTTTCTGTTTTCCCACTTGAAATAACCAGAACAGAACCGTCTGCCACGTTGCCTAAAATCTGTGCATCTGCTACGGCAAGAATAGGCGGCGTATCAAAAATGACCATATCATATGCCGCACACGCTTCGTATGCAAGCTCCTTCATCCACTTCGAGGAGAGAAGCTCGGCCGGGTTTGGCGGGATCGGGCCGCTCGTCAGCACGTCAAGATGTTTTTCATTCGATGCTTGTACAGCCTGCTCCATAGAGCTTTTCTTTAATAAAACAGATGTTAAGCCAACCGTATTTTCAAGAAAAAAGGCCGTATGTACTGTTGGTTTTCGCAAATCAGCATCAATCAGGAGCACTTTTTTTCCCTGTTGGGCGAATACGACAGCCAGATTGGCGGCCGTTGTTGATTTTCCTTCCCCCGGACAAGCCGATGTAATCATGACTGATTTCATTTGCCGGTCCACTGAAGCAAATTCTATATTCGTGCGAATCGTCCGATATTGTTCAGAGTTCAAGGATTTCGGCTCTGTCATTGCAATGACATTTCTCCGCATCCGCGAGTCTCTGCTTTTTTTAAGCGCCAAAATGTCCACTCCCCGTTTTTTCAGATTGGAAACCCTGTAAGGTCTTTGCTGTTTTCTGCTCATTCGCAATGGTGGAAACTGTCCCTAAAACAGGTATGTCCAGCAAGGATTCGAGCTGCTCTTCCGATTTGATCGTATTATCCAAATGCTCAAGCAGGAAGGCCAGTCCGATGCTTCCCGCCAATCCGGCCGCAAACGCGATGGCAATGTTTAGAAGCGGCTTTGGCGATACAGGGGACGGATGTTCTGAAACCTCGGCTTTTGACAGAATGCTGACATTGTCAACATTCATAATAGATGTGATTTTGTCTTGAAAAACAGATGCTATAGTATTGGCAATATGAGCCGCTGTTTCCGCGTTTTCATCCCTGACTGATATGTTGACCACTTGGGAGTCCTGTTCGCTGGATACAGTAATTTTGTCATTCAGTTCTTGGGATGTCATCGACAGGCCCATTTCTTTAATGACTTCATCTAAGATGGCAGGGCTCTTAATGATGACATTGTACGTATTGATTAACTGAAGATTGGTTTGGACATCGTTAAATTGGACTTCTTTTCGTTCATTTTTCGATTGGTTGACCAGAATCTGAGTTGAATTTTCATAGATGGGTGTAAGTGCGAAGAAACTAATGAGTCCGCCGGCAGCAGTGGCAGCCGCGGTTACAATCATAATCAAAAGTATGCGTTTTGTTAACGTTGATAATATCTCTTTTAAGCTTGTAGATTCTCCCATGATACCTCCAAATCTCTTATAACATCCTTTTCCATCTACGATTATACAACGTTGAAACCGCATTTCTCCAGCTTTTCACGTGACATAATTCGACATTTTTTTACAATGCGTTATGTTAGCACTTTTTATGTAAGCGCTATATTTACTGTGTTGACAGCGCTGTCTCATTTTCTCTTATTCGGGCAGTCACGTCCTCTCGCATAAAAAAATCCCGCTAAAGGCGTGCGGGATTTTTATGTTGCATATCCATTTTTAATATGAGAAATCAAATTTTCAAGCATTTCCTTCGTCGTCATCTCAGATGACTGCTCACCAATTTCATGTGCATGCATCAAAATTTTCAGAAATTCTTCTTGATTCAATTTCTTTTCACTCATCTTTTTATTCCTTTCAGCTTCCATTAAGTTGAAAACACGATTATTATATGATGCTGGTTATCAATTTGCAATCTCTAATACATCATTCGACACATCCCATTTTTTATGTCCTTTTTTAGGAAAAACTTTTTAAGGCCGATGTGTTGCGATATAATAGAGAAATTGGATCTTTTTATTACGTGACTCGGTTAGGAGCGATAATCATGCTTCAGAATATGATTTCCAAAGACGATGTGCTGGCATCTGCTGAACAGTTAAAAGAACTTCTTCCTTACAATGAAGAAAATGTTCAGCTGATTAAAAAAGCCCTTATTTTATATCGGCAGGATTCAGTCTATCGTTTACAAGCAGTGAGTCCGACGGAAGTTACGGCTTACGTGCAGGATGTTGTGCCTGTGCGGGTCACATTGAACTTGTTTGTCATAGTCAAAAGCGGCTGTTCATGTCCGTCCGGAAGAATCTGCCGCCATATGCTGGCTGTGTTTTTATATGTATATGCAATGTTCGAGCGAGTGGGTACTTTTACAGAGTATTGGCTCGAGAGGGAAAAGCTTGAGGAAAGCAAAGAGCTCGTCCGCCGCCAGTTTCAGGAAAAGGTGCTGCCTAATGAAGAATCGCTTTCAAGCTGGCTTGCTTTTTTTGATTCAGAGTTTTCTCTCTGGCAGGCACGTACGCCAGAAGGCAGCCAAAACATGCAGGGCCTCTATTACGGCTACCTGTCCGCATTAAAAAAACATGCGCCGAACAAGCCGGAGCTGAAAAGCCTGTACCAGATTCATACCGCGATTGCGGTTTGGCTTCGCATGTTCACATTGATTGAAGCGGGCAAGCTGAACCCCGAACAAGATTTTTATTCCCTCAATCCGTACGTTGAACAGCTGATGGATACAATCTACAGCTCTATTGATAAATTAAAAACGTACGCGCTGTCTTTTGCGCTTGATCCGTTTTTGGATAAAACACCGGATGTTATCCGACCTTTGCTGTTGAAAGAAGAAATTTTCCAATATGAACGCATCCGCGTCTTCGGTGAAATTTGGAGTGCGCTGCTGTCGCGGCCAAAATGGGTGGCACGCGAACAGGAGATATTGAAAAAAGAAGCTGGACGGCGTTTTTCTCCCGAATTGCAATTCGGGCGCCTGCATTTGGAATTCCTGCAAAAGAATGATGACGTTATTTTTGCGGAAGCGGATCAATTCCCGCCGGAAGCGCTCCCTTATACGTTCCAATGGCTGAGTGAAATGACTGCCAAGAAGGACTGGAAACGGCTTAAAACATGGTACCAGCAAATTGAACCAATTGCGATGGGTTATACGAAGCTGGATAAGCCGTTTAAAGAGATTCGCGATGTGATCGGCGAGCTGTTCCTTCTGTTGAATGCCTATGTGAAGCAAACCAATGATCAAGCGCTGTTTGAACGCTTTGCCGCGGGCTGTCTGCCGTATACGTTCACAGAATACAGCCATCATTTATATGAAAAAAAACGCTATGCCGAGTGGATTGAAATTCATAGCCTTGTCGGCTTTTCCATCAATGAAATGGATAAAATGATGCTCAAGGAAATTGCAGCGAGCGACCCTGAGGCGCTTATACCGGCTTACCATAGAGAAGTGGCTTTTTTCATTGATCAGAAGAACCGCAGCTCGTACAAGGAAGCCGCCCGGTATTTGAAAAAATTGCGCACCCTGTACAAAAAAGCGAAAAAGCAGAAGGTGTGGGAGCGGTATATTCAGCTGCTGAGCTCGCATTACAAGCGCCTGCGTGCGCTTCAAGAAGAACTGCAGAAAGGAAAGTTGATTGATGGCGAGTCTTAAAGAAATTCTCATCCACGTCGAACAAATGGAAGATGGGTCATTTACGCTCTCAGCCTTTGATGAGAATGAGCAGCCTCTTCCCTACAGCCATATGAAAAAGCATTTGTTCCAATGGCATGAATCCTCATTTTACGGAACCTTTCTAGAGGATGTCAGCTTCATCGGGACGACTGCTGTCCTGCTATCTCCATGGATGACTGTAGAGCTTCTCGGCAAAAACTCGTTCAACTCATTCAGCTCCGTGCAGCTTACAGAAGAAACGGAGCCGCTGATCGAGGCGGCATCGACCATCTATGAATTTATCGCGGACGGCGATTTTATGCCTGACTATGACGCATGGACAAACGGTGTTTTTCGCTGGAAAGACCGCGATAATATACTGGAAGGCTTTACTGCGGAATGGTTTTCCGCTGCCGTACAGGATTACATCCAGTACGACGATGACCTGCGGGAGAAATGGGAACATATCAAGGAGAAATCGCCTGCGGTTACGACATTCCGCGGCCATTTTCTTGATGAAGAGGATTTTCTGGAAGGCATTGGCTGGATTGACGATCAATCTCCATTTACTGTCGGCTTACGCTTAAATGAACCGGACTTTGACGAAGACGAATGGAAGATCGAGATGTTTTTACGCGATAAAAAGAGCGGTGCTGTAGAATTCTTTGACGGACTGAAGAGCCTCAAAAAATCGTGGCAGGCGTACAGCGATAAAATCGCGCGTGAGCAGGACCGCTTTCACAGAACGGTTCCGTGGCTGTCGTTTGATTCCGGGACAACGCTGATCTCGGAGGAAGAAGCCTGGATCTTCCTGTCAGAAGCAAGTGAGACGCTTGTCGATATGGGGGTAGAAATCCTCCTGCCGTCCTGGTGGCAGATTGTCAGAGACAGCAACATGATGCTGAAAGCAAAGGTGTCGTCCTCCCCGCGCGGCGAGTCATTTGTCGGCATGAATGCACTGCTTGATTTCAACTGGCGGTTTGCGACAAATGGAATTGAACTGACTGAGGCTGAATTTAATGAGCTTGTCGCCAGCAACAGGCGCCTTGTTAATATCCGCGGGCAATGGGTTAAAATCGATCCGCAGTTTATCAAACAGATGAAACGCCTGATGGAAAAAGCAGAATCAGAGGGACTCCACATGTCTGATATTCTGGCGCGTGAGCTAATGGATCAGCAGGATGGCGGACTTGAGGATTCGGATCTGATTGATACATCCGCTTTCGCCGGCATTCAGTTTGATCTGTCTAAACAGCTCAGGTCACTGATTCGAAAGCTCACTGCCGCGGAAAACCTGCCGGAGCACGAAGTCAGTCCTTCTTTCAAAGGAACGCTCCGCCCTTATCAGAAATACGGCATGAACTGGCTGCTGTTTCTGCGGGAAAGCGGTTTTGGCGCCTGTCTGGCTGACGATATGGGGCTTGGGAAAACGATTCAAATGATCGCCTATTTCCTTCACGTGAAGGAAATAGGCCGGCAAAAAAAGCCTCATTTGATTATTGCGCCGACATCCGTACTTGGCAACTGGCAGCGGGAGCTTCAAACCTTTGCCCCTGATCTGTCTGTCGCGCTCCATTATGGGCCGCGCCGGCCAAAGGGTGATGATTTCGCCGCGCATTATGAAAACGCAGACGTGGTGCTCACTTCATACGGTCTGTCACATGCCGATACTGAAGAGCTTTCTTCTGTGACATGGAACACGATCTGCCTTGATGAAGCGCAAAATATTAAAAACGCGCATACGAAGCAATCACGCGCAATCAGGAAGCTGAAGGGGCTTCACCATATCGCGCTGAGCGGCACGCCGATGGAAAACCGACTGACGGAGCTGTGGTCTATTTTTGACTTCATGAATAAAGGCTACCTCGGCAGTTTGACCGGCTTCCATAAACGCTATGTGCTGCCGATCGAAAAAGACCGGGACGAAAAGAGAATCGGACAGCTTCAGCAATTAATCCGGCCATTCCTTCTCCGCCGGACGAAACGGGATGAAGAGGTCGCGCTTAATCTTCCTGAGAAGCTGGAAGAAAAAGAATTTATCCCGCTGTCAGCCGAGCAGGCATCCCTTTATGAGCAGCTCGTCAAAGACACTTTTGACCATATGACATCCCTGACCGGCATGCAGCGAAAAGCGCTGATCCTCAGCATGCTTGGACGGCTCAAGCAAATATGCGATCATCCCGCGCTTTATTTAAAGGAAGAGCAAACCGAGCTGCTGGCCGGCAGATCAGTCAAGCTCGAAAAATTGCTGGAACTGATGACAGCGATCCGCGCCCAAAACGAAAGCTGCCTGATTTTCACGCAATACATTCAGATGGGGAACATGATGAAGCGGCTGCTTGAAAAAACGTTCGGGGAACCTGTGCAATTTTTAAATGGGAGTCTCTCCAAGCAAGAGCGGGATACACTCGTTGAGAAATTTCAAAGGAAAGAATATCCGACACTGATTCTTTCACTCAAAGCTGGAGGCACCGGACTTAATTTGACCGCCGCCAATCACGTCATCCATTATGACAGATGGTGGAACCCGGCGGTTGAAAATCAAGCGACTGACCGTGCATACCGCATAGGCCAGGAGCGCTTTGTCCACGTTCATAAAATGATTACGACAGGAACAATCGAAGAAAAAATTGATGTCATGCTTGAATCCAAGCAAACCCTGAACGATCAAATTATCCAAAGTGAAAACTGGATTACCGAGCTTTCCACACAGGAGCTCGAAGAACTGTTTACATTAAGCGCAACAGTGCAATAATCATGACTAAAAAAGCTGGCTCTGAAAGAGCCAGCTTTTTTCCGTTCATAGCCGTCACGCCGAATTTCCAAAAAATCCGTTACGCCGGTTATCAACAGGATGCGCTTTTGTGGCAGCACATATACCTACAGCAAATGTTTCATCATATGTGCGACACCATGTTCGTCATTGGTTAAGGTGACAGCATCGGCTATCGATTTGATGTCTTCCCGGGCATTGCCCATCGCTACACCTTTTCCCGCAGCCTCCAGCATCGATTTGTCATTTAAACTGTCACCTACAGCCGCGGTTTCCTCGAGCGGAATATTCAGCTGTTCCGCAAGCCTCTTCAGCGCCTGCCCCTTGGAAGCTTTGCGGGAAGAAAGCTCAAAGTTGTGCTCAGCCGAACTGACAAGCGTCAAATCTTCGGCATGCTCATATCTTTTCCAGCCTGCCTCAAGCTTTTCTTTGAAGAAAGAAAAGCCGAGAATATTATAAAAATCGATTGGCTGATCGGCTTCAAACAGCTCTTGAAAGGAGTTAATGTAAGCAAAGCCCGATTGGCTGTATTGCACCTCGGCCGCCTGCTTAAGGACAGAAAGATCCGCTTCCGGATTTGCGCTTCTGAATCTGTCCAGCTCAACATCAAGAAGTTCTCTGCCGTTTTGCGGCGTATAAATCGCTGAACCTGTGAATACCTCATAATAATAGTTTTCCGACTCAAGCCATGAGAGAATGTCATACGCCCGTTTCGTATCAATCGTTTCGTGATGATAAAGCCTGCCCTCGGGATTGTGAATGACGGCGCCGTTCGCACTGATGACCCATGTTTTGATCCCCAGCGGTTCAAAGATTGACATGACATCAAAATGAGCGCGCCCAGTTGACACCACCACCTCAATACCGTTCCGCTGCGCCTGCCGCAGTGCGTTTTCATTTTCCAAGCTTACCTGATGCTTGCTGTTGAGTAAGGTTCCATCTAAGTCAATCGCAATTAATTTCACGTTTGTCAGTCCTTTCCTTCATCCTGCTCTGTCACGAGAAGCTCAACGCCGTTTCGGTCAAGCAAGTCACAAAATGCCTGATTCGGCAGCCTGTCTGTAATCAAAAGGTCGATTTCATTCAGCTCCGCATACTGATAAAAACTAGTGCTGCCCAGCTTCGAATGATCTGCAAGCGCGATGACCTGCTTTGCCTGCTGTATCATTTTCCGCTTCACCATGCCATCCTCTTCATGCGCAATTGTAATGCCATGTTCGGAAATACCTACCACACCAATCAGCGCTTTATCAACATGGTAGCTTGAGAGCTTTTCAATCACAGAGGACCCGTACAGAAAGCGGTGCTCCTTTTCCAGCTTGCCTCCCAGCAGATAAATTTCAATTCCCTCTTTATCGGACAGCACATCCGCAAGATTAATCGAATTGGTGATTACCGTACAATCAACCGCATTCAAATGCTTTGCACATGCCTGAACAGTTGTAGAGGCGTCTAAAATCACCCGGTCACCATCATGAATAAGCGATGCTGCAAGCCTGCCGATCTTATTTTTTTCCTCAGACACTGTTTTCAGGCGGCCGGAATAGCTTTGAATTTTCTGATGCACAGTCGGCAAAATGGCGCCGCCTCTTGTGCGGATGATGGCATTCTGTTCCTCAAGTTTCACAAGATCTCGTCGCGCTGTATCCCTTGACACTTGCAGGAGCGTACAGATCTGCTCCGTTGTAATTCGGTTATGCTGTTTTAAAAAATCCAAAATCGCTACTAATCTTTCTTCTTGGTACACGCCCTCATTCCTTTTCTCAGCAATCATTTATAAGTAATTATAAGTTTTTATTTAATCTTATTCAATATTAATAAGTGATTTTAAGTAAAAATGCGTCTAGAGAACCAATTTTTCCTAAGTGGACAAAAAGAAAGAACCAGTCTGGTCGACTGGTCAATTTTGAGGGGATGATGCGAAGATCTGGATAATAGTGAATGGATAGATAACGGGAGGAGCAGGGGGTGTCAATCAGCAGCTTTTTCCCGGGGTTTAGGGTCCATAAAACGAACAGTGTCAGCCAACACTTCTGTTACATACACGTTAACGCCTTCCGCGTTTTCATAGCTTCTTGTCTGAATCCGTCCGCTTACGCCGACGAGAGAACCTTTTTGGCAATACAACGCCGTGTTTTCAGCTGTTTTTCTCCAAAGTGTGCAATTGACGTAATCAGCTTCGATTTCACCTGAAGCATTCTTGAAGCTGCGGTTCACCGCGAGCGTAACATGTGCAACTGCCGCACCGGCGGAAGTGTAGCGAAGATCAGGATCTTTTGTAAGACGTCCGACAAGCATGACCTGATTGAACATGCGATTCCTCCTCTCCTTGCGGTTGTATGTATTGTAAATGATGCAACAAGAAAAGAAAAACGCTTAAAAATGGCTTTCAGCCTCTGTTTTTATCTTTCGTTTTCATTTTTCCTTCAGCTAAAAACATCTTTTGCTTTTTTCCTTTGAAGAAATATGTACTTTTTAAAAAACGGAAAAAGATTTGCTTTGTCAGCCAGTTTTGCGTATTCATGCGCACATAGGAAGAGCCATCCCACGCAAACCACTGAAAGCTCAATTTTTTTTCCGGCATTGACAGCTTGATTTTATACTGCTCCATGCCATCTTGTGTTTCGTATAAAAAACTTATTCTTCCTTTTTTGTTCAGATGAACCTCAAACACTTCTTTACGGCTTAACATATATGTTACTTCCTTTTGAATCAAATGACTTTCAGAAGGAACGCCGTCAATATAAATTTCTTTTAAACGAAATTGATTCATACCACATCTCTCCGTAATCCATAGTCAGTTACAGTATAATGAAAAAATAGAAATTATTAAATGTTTCGCTCATACAAAATTCTTTAGCCCCAACATTGCAGGATTTTTTCCTCGAAAACGTTTATGTTATAATGGAAGGCAAGAAAACTTTGGAAGTAATCGGGGTGAGAAGAAATGAAAACCTTTAAACTGGTTGACCTGAATGTGGAACGAGTGGACAAGGAAGAACAATCAATTGAACAGTTTCCCCTTATTGACGGACTGATTATAAATAAAGAAGACGGTGAAAATCACTGGCTGATTGAGGCGCTTGTACAGAAAGAACATCTGTCTTTTTTTGAACAGCTTCAAAACAGCCAATCTGAAGCCAAAGTATTTGTAACGATCACTAAAAAAAGCAATCGCCCCGCCCAGCTGACAGCAGCAGTGAAAAATATCGTCAAGCTGGAAGAAAGCATTCAGGTTTTACTCTACGGACAAATGGTCACAAGAAAACAGCAGGGCACTGAAACCATTCTCGAGTCCCTTGTAAAAGAGGGCTATACAGGAACAAAACTCATTGAGGCATTTAAGCAAAAATTATAAATATGAGGGGGCATGTTCCCCAAAACAGACTCAGAACCGAAGAGCATCACAATAGACATTTAGAATAGATATGTTCTGCATGAAAAAAGCTGCCGTTTTGAACGGCAGCTTTTCTTTTCCATATTTAATTTGTATGGCCAAAAGAATCAACCAATTCCCCTTTCACAACGAGGCGCCCTTCGGTTTTGACAGCCTTGTCACATGTGATTAACGTAATCTCTTTTTTGTTTGTCTCCTCAATTACATCTGCATCCATTTCCGATATGATGTCTTTCGATGTTACAGAATAGATATAATCCTTTTTAAAATCCGTGATGACAATTTGGGCACCTGTTTTTATATTTTCCAGAGGTCCGAACAGGAGATTCTTTTGCTTCAAATGATGGCCCGCCAACGGATAATTTCCCTCGCCCATTTTTTGATCCGGGCGCATTGTTGCCGCCCCTATCAAAAGATTTTCATTGGTTGTGCCTTTTACGATCGGAAGCTCCAGATCAACACTTTTAATTGTTATCCGCCCGATAACCGCTTTTTGATCGTGATCAAAGCCGGCCTTTACAGCATCCATCAACTCAGGCGGCTCGATTGAATCAAATTCATATTCCGCTTCTCTCTCATTATTTTTTTTCAGCTGCTCCACAGTTAGGGCCGATTCACTCTGGCTTTTGCTAAGATAAGCTATAATTCCACCTTTGATATAAGGAGAAGAGATCAGCAGCAGTCCGAAAAGGATGAACACCGTAATGATCATTTTCTTGTACATGCAAAAAACCCTTTCTTATGCATCCTTCTAAAAACGCTCCGTGTCACTTTCACTTTTCAAAAAAGCACCTGATCGATTCTTCGATGATCAGGTGCCTTCAACTTTATCCTTTTCTTTGTTTCTTTCTTGAGGCAACAGCTAAGCCTCCGCCTGCCATAAGCAGCATGATACCGATCATTGCTGTCAGCATGCTGTCTGTATCTCCGGTTTTTGGAAGGGTTTTGTCTGTGTTCGACTGACCATCCGAGCTGCCATCTGTACCATTGGTATTCGGATGATCTCCATCATCTTTTCCATTTCCACCCGGTGCAGGTTTATCAGGATGATCATGTTTATCAGGCGCTGGTGTTTTCACTTTTTGATTAGAAACTACGATCTCAACAGCTTTTGACTGTCCTTTTTCAATTGTGAATTCAATCGGTGTTTCGTCAAGTTTATAACCTTCGGGAGCCTTCGTTTCAATCAATTGGTAGCTTCCCGGCGCAAGGCCTTTTACAGTGAACTGCCCATTTTGATCTGTTTTCCAGAGTTCAGAAAGCTCTTTTCCATACCCGTCAGTTTTTACAGGCTTGCCGCTTTCGTCCAATAACTTGAATTCAGCGCCCTCCAAAACGGTATTTTTATCGTCTTGATCCACTTTTTTCACATTTACGTCACCTGGTGCCAATATGTTTTCCGCGGTGATTTCGACTGTTTTCGTGTCTGTGTTTGTGATCTTGAACGATATAGGAGTTTGGTCCAACTCATAATCTTTAGGCGCTTTTATTTCAACAAACTGATATTCGCCAGCTTTAAGGCCGTGCACCGTGATTTGTCCTTCGTCATCGGTAACCAAACCGGACTTCAGCACTTTGCCGTTGGCATCTGTCAAATTGAACTCCGCACCTTGCAGAACTTTATGCTGATCATGCAGATCCACTTTGGTGAGGACAACAAGGTTCTTCGTATTAACCGCTGTTGCTTTCACTTGCTCAGGTTTGCCGCCATATTCTGCTTTAATGGTGAATGACACTGGCTTTTCGGATAAAAGATATCCATCTGGCGCCTGTTTTTCGATAAATTGATAGCTTCCCGGCGCTAACCCGTCAACTTCAATTTTGCCGCCTTCTTTTGAGACTAGATCGTCTCTCACTGTTTTCCCATTGCTGTCCGTGATTTTGAATACCGCGCCTGCCAAGCCTTTTCCATCTTGATCTTCCTTCATCAGCTGAACCGATCCTTGATAGTTCACGGCGATCCCGGCATCTGCGGCTTCAGGCTTTCCTGCTGCAAATTCTGAGATGGTAAACTCTATTTTCTCCGTGTTCAGCACATAACCGGCTGGCGCTTTCGTTTCAACAAAGGCGTAACGTCCCGGCGCAAGGCCCGAAGCCTTTACTTTTCCATCTTTATCGGAAGTCAGCTCTTCTTGAACCGTATTTCCTTCCTCGTCGACAATATTGAATACTGCACCTTCAAGCTTCTTGCCTTCAGCATTTTCCTTCGTCAACTCAACGGAGCCTTTATGGTTAGTAGCGATCCCGGCATCTGTAGCTTCAGGCTTTCCTTCAGAGGAATCAGAGATCTCAAACTCAATTTTCTCTGTATTCAGCACATAGCCCGCTGGCGCTTTCGTTTCAACAAAAGCGTAGTGTCCCGGTGCAAGGCCTGAAGCTGCGACTTTCCCATTTTTATCTGAGGTCAGTCCTTCTTGAACCGCATTACCTTCCTTGTCGATAATCTTAAAGACGGCTCCTTCAAGCTTCTGGCCATCGGCATCTTCCTTCGTCAGCTCAACAGAGCCTTTATCGTTAACGGCGATTCCGGCATCTGCGGCTTCAGGCTTTCCTGCTGCAGATTCTGAGATGGTAAATTCTTTTTTCTTTGTATTCAGCACATAGCCGGCTGGCGCTTTTATTTCCACAAAGGCGTAGCGTCCCGGCGCAAGACCCGAAGCCTCGATTTTACCGTCTTTATCTGAAGTCAGCTTCTCTTGAACGACCTTTCCATCTTGATCGACAATGTTGAATACTGCGCCTTCAAGTTTCTGGCCTTCAGCATTTTCCTTCGTCAGTGAGACTTTTCCTTGATAGTTGGTCATTTTCCCTAAATTAACGTCGGACACTTGATTCTTTTCATTCTTTGCGACTGAGAAGTGAATCGCTTTTGTATTTACGATAAAGCCTTCAGGAGCTTGTGTTTCTGTCAAGCGATAGTAGCCCGCCGGCAAACCGTTCATTTCTACTTTTCCGTTTTTATCAGATTTTATATCTGTTCGTATGAGAGTATAGGTGCCGTCATTTGATTTTTTCTCCAGCTTGAAAACAGCACCCGCCAAAGGATTGTTTTGTTCGTCTTGTTTGATAAGCGTCACCTTGTTCTGTTGATTTATGACTTTGTGCAGCGCTCCTGTCTTGGAGGAGTTGCTGTCTATCTTAACAGAGACTCCTTTTGCATAAGCATCACTGATGGTATATCCGTCAGGCGCTTTGACTTCTTTTAATACATAGGAACCGTAGCGAATATTTCCGAATGTAAGCTTCCCGCCGGCATCCGTCGTACCAGTGCGGAGGAGCTGTTTGGAGTCCTCAGACCATAACTGGAATTCTGCTCCTTCAAGAGCTTTATCGTCCTCTCCAGTCTTAAAAATCGTCAGGCTTCCTTTTTCTCCGGATCCGGAACCGTCGCCGCTTGAAATGGCAACAAAGATCGAGCTGCTGTTTTCTTGAGTCTGCTCCTTCACATTTGTTCCTGAAATGGACACCTTATTTTTAACGTGGCCGTTCGTGCCGGCTATGTTAATCAGTGACCGGTATTTGATCACATAGGCGCGGTCAATTTGTTTATAGCTGCCTATGAATTTCAGGACAAACGATTGTTCACCTGTTGTATTGTCCGTTTTGATGTCTAACGTGTAGTCTTTGTCTTTTTGAAGCTCGACATCTCCCGCAGTCAGATTTCCGCTGCTGTCTTTGACCACTCCGTTTTCATCATATTTTGCTTGATACACTTTAAAAGAATCCGCATCTAATATTTGATTTTCATCCGGCGTATCAGTAACTTTTACGTCATCCAGCGTTGATTGGCTGGAGTTGACATTGATGTTCCAATCGATATAGCTTCCATTTTGTTTACCGCCTTTGAAAACCAGACTTCCTCCGTTCGTAACTGAAACAGAGCCCGTCAGTGTGCGGTCTGCATAACCGTCATTATAGTAGGTTGCCTTGTTTGTGTACTGATTCTGATCAATGACCTGTCCTTTGAGTGATGTCTTAAACTCAATCAGATATGGTACAGAATCGCCTGTTTTAAGGTGTACCGTCAGCGTGCGTTCATTTTTTGCAGAAGGCTCTTCGACATCATACTTGGAAGGATCAAGCGCGTCTCCTTCTGTGATCGAGCCGTTTTTATTGATCGTATAACTCTTAACGACAACGGAACCCGGCACAAATTGCTGAGGATCTGTTATGGCATCTTTGATATAAGGGTTTTTCGTCGGCTCGCCGTTATAGTTGACGCCGATTTTCCACGTGATTTCCTTTGAAACCGCGTTATATGATCCGTTTTTGAAACCATTATTTGAAGTCTGATGATTCGGCGTAAAACCGCTTGATACCTTATTCGTGCGCTCATTGCCGTTTTGATCAGTCCATGTCGACTGAGCTGTATTCTTAACGCTTTCGTTAGAATAATCGGCATTGAACGTTGTCGTATAAGTGATCTTAAATTGACTGTCTGTTTTTGCATAATCCCCGATCAATGCCAAAGTAAAGCCTTTATGATCCGGTTTTTTTATTAACGTGTAGTCTTTGTCTTTCTGCAATGTTTTGTTGTTCGTTGTGTCTTGAAGCTTGAACGATTCATCAAGCAGAACCATTCCGCCGCTTTCAAATTGATCATTCAAAGTCCAATTGTTCATCAAGTATTTATTTTTATTAACTGTAATCGTCCAATCAGCCGTCTTCTTCTCATAATCTACGTTTGAATATCCTTTGATGAGGTTTTGCTGAATGGCTATTCCGGAAGCCTCTTTTGAATCCCCTGTTCCGGTCACAACGCTGTTGGTGTATGTTGTAGATTTATCAATGATCACTCCGCTGTTGACCTTTGTTTGATATGTGATTTTGTACGCGCTGGTAATGGTTTTATTAAATTTGACTTCAAATCCGCTTCCATTATCGATCAGCGTATAGTCCTCGCCTTCCTTTAAAGGCGTTCCCGCTTGCTCACTGCCGTTCTGTCCAAAGGTAATAGGAATAACCTTCAAAGAATCTTTCACAAGATGCAAATCGCCAGTTCCAAAAGCATCTTTAATGCTGGCCTTGGATTGGTCGATCTGTTTCTCACCGTAATTGTATGAAAGAGCCCAGCTGAATGTTTGAGATTCTCCATCATAGCCGGTCGATGATTTCGCGATCATTCTTCCATATTTGGCTGCAACAGTGGCTTCGGCAGAAATGGGTTCCAAGTTGTCTCCGCTGAATGCCGCCTTGTTCGTCAGCGTTACATTTCCGCCTTCACTCGGCTTCGCACTATTGTCAATGTCGGTTTCGTATACAAGGCGGTATGCTGAATCAATTGTCCCGTCAAATGTGACATTTCCTTTTGAATCAACACTGTAGCCGGAAGAAACTTCATTTCCTCTGCTGACAGAACCATCAATGTTCACATTGAGTTCATACACTTTAACTGAACGGTAGATTACGCCATCTGGAAGGCTTTCCGTGAGTTTGGCATTTTTGACTTGATCCAACTTTTTATTGACATCGACCGTCCATGTTACTTTACCAGGGTTGATGCCTTTATCCAGCACACCTGATTTATCAATGGTTTTACTCACATTGGGTTTAAAATAAACTGTTGTTTCAGGAGTATCGGCATTCACAGGAAATGGGATCTTTTGTGTTGTCGAACCCGTTATTTTTTTCTCGTTGAACTGCGTATTGATAACCAATGTGCCTTTGACATTAGAACTGTCTTTTACCTCGCCGTTAAATGTCATTACCACATGTCCGTTCGTATCAATAGAAAATGTCCCGTATGTGGTGTCTCCGGCGCTTAAAGGCAGGTTCACAATGTCATTATGCATAATAAATTCTTTAGGCAAATCAAATTCATATTTATCGCCGGCATTGATTGTTTTTCCTAAATTGTCGGGAATGGCCCAATCAATTGAAATTTTCACCGGAGAATTCGTATTGGCGCGATTGCCCTTGTCATATGGCTTTCCGTTTTCGTCCGTCAACGTCACGCCAGTTAAAATATTTTGCGTGATTTGTTTTTCTTCAGTTTGCAAGCTTTTGGAAGCTGATTGACTTGAGGATGACACTTTTTTTGAATCATCACTCTTAGAGGCTTCGCCGCTCTTAGCGTCATCTGACGGCTGCTGTTCTTCCTCTTTTTGATCCTTGCTGACTGAAGGTGCAGGTTTGTCATCTTTCCCTTCCTGATCACCCGCAGTATCAGAAGAGTCGTTTTTTGGCTCTTCCGCCTCGGCATCTGGTGTCTCCTCTTTCTTAACAGGAATGATCACCTGCTGGGTTTTGCCTCCCCCTAGCTGAAAAAGGGCTGCTGCTGTATGTTCATCGCCTTTTACATCTGCAGTAAACTTAGCTGGCAGTGTAATGGTCCCCTTGGCATCAGGAGAATCTGCGGATGCAGTTGTTAATTTTACTGTCATGGTGCTGCTGCCCGCCGGCACTTGATAGCTGCCGATGACCTGATCAGCAGATTTGATCTCACCTTCTGCACCTTTATCAAATGTAAAGCTTTTAGGTATCTCCACATTGATATCCTGTTCGCTATCTGCTTTTTTGTCTTTTTTCAATGACCATTCATATGTCAGTTTCACTTCGTCCCCCGGTGTTAGTGCCGGTTTGTTTCCTTTTGATCCGTCAACAATCTGGCCCTTGGCGTCCTTAACTGTTACCGAATCGAAGAATTGGCTGTCACTTGACGTTACGTCCACAGCCTGTGCTGTAAGAGTATAGCTGGCGATCTGGCTGAAGAAGAAAAAGATGGCAAGGCTTATGATCATAACGATCCGCCCGCTTTTTTTCAGCCCTAAGGGAAAACTCCTCGTTCTCAACTTTTCATTCCTCCCTTTCTTATCTATCTTTCACTTGCCGATTGATCCGCGAGACCATAACATCATGTCTCATTCCCCAAAAAGAACTGCTAATACCGAATGAGTTTCAAAACTAAGATTTGCCATCCGAACCAAACTACATTGTATGAAATGGAACTATACAATTTCTGTACAACTCAGAAATCATGTAAGATTGAAGTGAATTGGAGAGAGTTGAAGTTTCACCCAGGAGACATATGGCGAGGGCCTTCCCTTTAAGTGCACAAAAAAACCAGTGTGCATCGAAAGGCAATCGACACATACTGGTTTGGAGTTCTTTAATTAATTTGATCCTTCATTTGTTTGTAACGCTGATATTCTTTTATCGCCTCTTCTACCTTCCCGTTTTTGTTGAATAGCTGCAGCTTGTATTGCATAATTTTATGATCGCATGGCTCAATTTTCTCGGCTTGCAGGCAAATGTCCATCGCTTGATGATCGTTCATTTCATGAATATGATAATCGATCAGTTCATAGGCCTTTCCGAGCCAAAGCTGGGAAAGACGCGTCTTTTCCGGTTCTGCCCAAAGATAACCGTGCTCCATTAGGTAATGATTTTGATAGGACATGAAAATATCCATGTGCAGATGTAATGTAGCCGTATTGAGCGGCGGCGCCCCTTTTAGTGATTTTTCCCATTCGACAACATCGATTTTTGCGCCTGAAAGCCGAAGAATATACCCAGTATCAGTCTTCTCGATAGTTTGGCTGAAAGGGATCTGGCTGAATAATTTTCGTATTTGGTAAATGGTGGAGTAAAGTTGGGTGCTTGCTTTTGAAACATCGTAATGAGGCCAAAAAAGATCGATTAGCATTTCTTTACTGACCACATGGCCTTGATTGTGAAGCAAAAATAAGTATATTTCACGTGCTTTCGACGTTCTCCACTTGACTGGAATGCTTGTTTTGACATCCTTTAAGGTTTGATGAAACTGCAAGCTCCCAAAGCATTGGATGGAAAAATGCGCCTCGGTATTTTCTGCATTTTGTCTGAGCATATTATTCGTTTTGATTCGTTCAACAGTTGTCTCAAGCCGCTTGTATATGACAGGCTTCAGCAAATAATCAATGGCATTTAGCTCAAACGCTTTGATAGCAAACTCATTATAAGCCGTGATGAAAACGACTTGGATGTTTTCATTCATCGATTGAATCGCCTCAGCAAGCTCAATGCCGTTTACCCCCGGCATTTCAATATCAAGAAACACCGCATCTACAGCAGGAGTCTCAGGATGCTCTAAGGCTTCAACTGGATCTTGATACGCCATAATAGATTGAAAGGCGTTTGTTCGTTCAAGCATTTTCTTAAAATGAAGCAATGCCAAGTGCTCATCATCAACAATTAACGCTTTCACAAAACATCCCACCCTATATGTAAAATCGAGATATCAGTAAATAACTTCTATTATATCATGACAAATAACCCCTTTATCTGGATTCTTTTTCTTTCTATTGTAGTTTTTGAAATTTTGCACTTACAATATTTATAAAAAGGTAGGAATTTAGAATGAGCCTGCTTGAATAAAGGAGCTATAATATGAAAGAAAAATTCATCTTTACTTCAATTATTTTCGGTTACGCTGCATTTTTTATGGTTTTCATTGCCATTGACCATTTTTCCGGAACAACGCTTCCTGCGGCAAGGCATGGGGTCATGAACCTGGAGAAGTGGGATTTTCAGAAGGATGGGAATGTACAGCTGAACGGAGAATGGACATTGTATCCAAATCAGATTCTGTCACCAAAAGAGATCGCCTCAGCAAAAGGAAAAGATCCTCTCTTCGTTGATGTCCCCAGCAATGTGAAGCTAGCCAAGCAGGGTATCAATGTGGATTACGGAACGTATAAGCTGACCATCAGATCAAAGCAAGACAATCAGGTTTTTGGGATCAGCACGTCGTTTATTTACAGTGCCAATCGCATCTATTTTAATGGACAATTCATTGGCCAAAGCGGCAACCCTTCAAATAAACCTGATTTTGCGGCACAAAACCGCCCATATACGAGCTTTTTTACGCTTCACAAGGGTGACAATGAACTTGTCGTACAATTTTCGAACTTCGGAAAAACGCCGGGATGGGGAATCGCAAAGCCAATTACTTTTGGCACCCAGGAGCAAATAGTGCGGGAAAATAAAATTTCCTTTCTTAATGATACAATCATGATTACAGCTTTTTTCATTACCGGATTATATTTTCTGGGCTTTTTCCTGCAAAGAAAAAAAGATAAACATTTGTTGTTTTTTTCTGTTATGTGTCTTCTGTTTTCGTTCATTATTCTGATGATCGGAAAAGAGCGGATTATATTTCTCCTCTTTCCGTCAATTTCATTTTCACTGCTAAATTCATTGAGGGCAATCTCTACAGTGCTCGTCAGCATTGCGGTATTTCTCTATCTCTTTTTTGCTTACAGAGAGATTGTTTCAAAGCGTTTTATTCGCATTGCCACTGTTTCTTCCGGGCTGGTCTTAGTCACAGATTTTTTAACCGTGGGTTTTATCGGCCATACCTCGTACATCTTACATTCTGTGCTAGCCGTCTCGACTCTGGTTTATATTACATATATTTTTACGATTGCTGCGATCCGCAAAATGGAAGGAAGTCTGTATCTTACTATTGCATCTATATCAATGAGTGCTTTTGTCATTTTAACCACCATTTCAGCTTATAGCGGCAAAACGGCTTTTTCCTTTAATTCGATTTATTCACTGCCAACAGTTATCGCTTTACTGGCGATCGTTCTGCTGATGGCGCAGCAATTTGCCGGAGCATTCCGTGAAAATGAAGTGCTGTCGTGGAAATTGCTCAGAATTGACCGGCTAAAGGATGAATTTATCGCCAAAACATCACATGAATTCAAAACACCGCTGAACAGCATCATTAATATATGCCAGACCCTGCTGGCCGGCAAAGGAAAAAGAACGATAGAAGAAGAGAAAGAAAATATGCAGCTCGTCATCCGCATGGGCTACAGGCTGTCCAATCTGGTAAATGACATTCTAGATTTAGAAAAAATAAAGCAGGGCATGCTTCAAATCCACCCGGTTCCTGTTGATATTTATACTTTAGTTTGTTCGGAAATGAATTTCTACAATCTTTTATCGAGACATAAAAACTTGAATATGATGAACCATATCCCTGACGATCTTCCTTTAGTGCTCGCAGATGAAAACCGCTTCCGCCAAATATTAACCAATTTAGTAGACAATGCAATCAAATATACAACAGAGGGCCAAATCACACTTTCTGCTTCAAGACTGAACGACAACATGATCAAAGTGACAGTAGCGGATACAGGAAGCGGCATTTCAGAAGCCGATCGCCAAACCATCTTTGAGTCTTTTCAGCAAGCCGAAAAGAATAAAGACGATGGTGCCGGTCTTGGCCTCAGCATTGTCAAACAGCTGGTTCAGCTCCATAACGGAGACATTTGGGTCGAATCGGAAGAAGGAAAAGGTTCGGCATTCCATTTCACCTTGCCGATCGCCCAAAATGAACCTGTATCTGAAACAAAAAAACGCCTTCCTGAATTACAATCCGAGAGAGATCTATCAGATATCTCATTTAGCACGCCTTATTACTCTGAGCATATTGACGCTCCAACCATCCTGATTGTCGATGATAACATTGACAGTTTAAAAATTTTGAGCGATATGCTTGAAGGTGTGCCCTACAATGTGATTGCTGTGAAGAACGGAAAGGAAGCATTAGAAATCATCTCTTGCACGAAGCTTGATTTGGTTATTTTGGACTTGATGATGCCGGATATGACTGGTTTCGAAGTCTGTATGAAAATTCGCGAACGATTCAGCATGGTTGATCTTCCGGTTCTGATCATTACAGCTGCCATTATCGGCCATGACAAATACAAGGCTTTTCATGCCGGAGCGAATGACATTTTGCAAAAACCTTATCATTACTCTGAATTTATGGCGCGTATTCAAAACCTGATCATGATGAAACATACAGCAAATCAAGCCACTAGAATGGAAATGGCATTTCTCCAATCGCAAATCAAGCCTCATTTTCTTTATAATGTATTAAACACGATTATTTCTCTCACTCATTTGGATATTGAAAAGGCCCGGGAGGTAACAGAGGAATTTACCAACTATTTAAGAATGAGTTTTGACTTTCAAAATACATCAGCCATCAGTTCCTTCAGACATGAGCTTTCGATTATCAATTCCTATCTTTCTATAGAAAAGACGCGATTCGGTAATCGGCTTGAAGTTCTTTTCGATATAGATGAAGACATTGACTTTATCCTTCCGCCTTTAATGATTCAGCCCTTGGTGGAAAATGCCGTTCTCCACGGTGTCAGCAAGAAAAGAGGCGGAGGATGGATCAAACTGACAGCTAAAAAACAAAGCAAAAATGAGTATTACATCAATGTAGAGGATAACGGTGCCGGGATGACTCCTGAAAAACAAAAGGACCTCTTATCTGCGGATTTCGATCGCAGCGTCGGATTGAAAAATATCAATCAGCGGCTGAAACATTTTTGCGGAAGCGAGTTGATGATCAGCAGCATTCCGGATGCAGGCACCTCTGTCTCAATGCTCATTCATCTCGCTGAAACAACAGGAAGTCCTAAAGAACTGAAGGACACAGAACGAACCTAAACGAAAATTGAGATAAAAAAAGACGCCGTTTCTAACGGCATCTTTTTTATTCCGGCGACTTTGCTTGCTGCTTCAGCAGGTCTCTGATTTCTTTCAGCAGCTCCTCCTGCGCATCCACCGCTTCCTCTGCAGCCTCTTCTTCTTCTGCTTCTTTTTTGCGCCTTAACCCATTCAAAGTCCGAATGACGATAAAAATGGAGAACGATATAATTAAGAAGTTCACAATCGTCTGTATAAAGCTTCCATACTTCACTACAGCATCGCCAAACGTAAACGACAGGCCTGAAAAGTCAAGCCCTCCCAGCAGCAAACCGACCAAAGGCATAATGATATCATTTACTAGAGATGTGACGATCTTTCCGAAAGCGCCGCCTATCACAACACCAATCGCAAGGTCTACGATATTACCCCGCATGGCAAAGGCTTTAAATTCATTCCACATACAATCACCTGCTTTTCTATATTTGTAAAGAAAAAAAGACAAATGTGCCGCTGGCCATCTGCCTTTTTTCAATTATTCTCCGAGGGCAAAAGTCAGTTCTACTTCGCAAACGACTTCGCCATCAACTGTGGCAACGCCTTTTCCGCGCCCGATTGTGCCGCGGGCACGAATGATTTCAACCTCAAGGTGAAGCTGGTCACCAGGCTTGACTTGTTTTTTAAAGCGGCAGTTATCAATGCCTGCAAAAAAAGCCAGTCTGCCGCGGTTTTCTTCTTTAATCAACATCGCAACAGCTCCGACTTGAGCGAGTGCTTCTACGATTAATACGCCGGGCATAACTGGGTACTGAGGAAAATGTCCGTTAAAGAACTCTTCATTAGCGGTTACATTTTTATAGCCTTTTGCCCGTTTGCCCTCTTCAACTTCCGTAATCCGATCCACAAGCAAAAACGGATAACGGTGAGGAATAATTTCTTTAATTTGCTGAGTATCAAGCATTGTCTTGACATCTCCTTCATCTGCATTAGTATGTATAGCAATCATCAAAGATCCAATCTGTACATTTGAAAAGTATATTATGAATTAATCTCTTTTTCAACTGCGCTAAAATGTAACCAACTGTCAATGAGAGCCGTCAAAAGTTATGATATGATAATTATAGATTTTACCAATAGCAAAGAGGTAGGAAAATGATTTCGAAGTTTATTGAAAAAAGAATGCTAAACATGTTAGACGAGTGGTATTCCGCAATGAGCAAACGCAAAATGAATCACGTTTGCACACTGAAAGAGAAAATTGACCAGCACCTTCCGAAGATCAAAAAAAACACAAAACTTTGGATGCGTTATCAATTGTTTCAGGCCCGCCATCAGCTGCTTTTTGAAAACCAGAACGGACTCGATTCATTGTTCGATGACCTATATGGCCTGGAAGACAAAATGGATGATGAATTGAAATATTATCTGTATTTTTTCTCTGGGTTATACGAGATGGTAAAAACAGCTCCGAAACATGCAGTACATCATTTTAAAAAAGCTGAACAGTACCTGGCCGCCATTCAAAATACGTTTGAAGCCGCTGATTTATATTATCAAACCGCCGGCGCCTATTACTTGATGAAATCACCGCCGCTTTCCATCCAATACGTCAAAAAAGCATTACACATCTATTTGCACCAATTCGGCTATATCAAAAAGGTAATCACCTGTAAACTTTTGCTCGCCGTGAATTATATTGATCAAGAACGCTATGAAAAAGCTGAACAGCTTTTCAAAGAAATCATTAAGAAAACCCAGCAACTACATGACGAAAACCTGCTATGCCACGCTTATTATAACCTTGGCTTTTTAAAAGCGACCGAGAAAAAAGACCAGGAAGCGCTTCTTTACTTTAGAAAAGTATTAAAGAATCAAGAATTTGAAATGAATTCACCAGTCTCATATCTTCATTGTGTGTACGAGTCTGTCAGAGCGCTTTTTAAAACAGGGAACATCACAGAAGCTAAAGCCGTCCTTCAAAAAGGAAAAGAATTATCTGAAAAGGTAGACATTCAAACCATTTATTTAAAATTAAAAACGCTTGAAGCCCTCTACACATCAGCCGAAGACCCTTATGAGCAGCTGCTCGAATATGTGCTTGAATTAGAAAAAATCGAGGCGTGGGTGGATTTAGAAGTGCTGTTAGAAGATATTACGGAATACTACAAAAAAAAGGACGATTTCGAAAAAGCCGCTTTTTTTATCATGCGCGGCTGATTGAAAAACGCCCATTTTCTTATTATCTGACTGAATTGATTAAACCGAGCATTTGATCTCCCATTGTGATCGTTCTGCTGTTCAGCTGATATGAACGCTGGGACGTGATCAAATCTGTCATTTGTTCTGAAATATCGACATTGGACATCTCAAGTGAGCCCTGCTGCATGCCGATGTTTTGTCTATTAGCGCCGTTCAGCTCTTCAAAAGCTGCCGCATTATCAATAGAGAAAAGGTTATTCCCTTCGGATTTCAGCTCTTGAGGGTTATTCACTTGGACAACGCCAAGATTAAACCGCTGAACCGCGTTTCCGTCAGATGCGGTTAAGGTACCGTTCTTATTGATGGTGATATTCTTCATTGAGCTGTCGATGTTCACTGTATTGCCGTTCTCATCAAGTACGGGATACCCATTTCCAGTGACGAGCTGCAGCTGGTTGGCATTCGCAGCGGACGGCGTTACATACAGCGCCCCGTCCCTCGTATACTGGCGGTTTCCATTTACATTTACCTGAAGATACTGGTATGGAGACGTAAATGCGATATCCAGATCGCGATCGGTCTTCTGAATGCTTCCTTGATCAGAGACTAGGCGTGAATTCATCATCGCTCCGACGCCAAGGCGCAAGCCGGGCGGCGTTTTTCGGGCTTTTGCCACTTCCTCGTTTTTTTCATCAACCTGATCGAATTGCTGTCTGACAAGCTCAGAAAAATTCGTATCTTTTGCCTTATAGCCGGTTGTGTTGCTGTTTGAAAGGTTGCTGCTGATTGTGTCAATCTGCTGCTGCAGCTGGTTTAAGGTTGTTGATGCCGTTAGCATTGACCTGAGCATAGTTTATGTCCCCCGTTTTTTTCTTCCGTTATCTTAAATTTTCCCAATTTCATTTGCTGCTTTATCCATACTTTTATCGTAAGCCTGAATAACCTTCTGATTCGCCTCAAACGATCTGTACGCTTCAGTCATTTCTGTATAGGCGCTTGTCACATCCACGTTTGAAAGCTCTGAGACGCCTTGTTTTAATGAATAGGCTACCTGATTATTTCCGGCTGCGCTTGGCAGATCATTACCGTCCGCCGTGCTGTACAAATCATTTCCGTCCCGTTTGAGATTGCGGACATCTTCCGCCATTCTGACATCAATCTGGCCGGCTGTGCGTCCGTTCGTTGTCACAGTACCGTTTTCAGACACAGTGAAATTCTCATTATCAACAGTGATTGGCTGGCGATCCGTCGATAAAATAGGGCGTCCGTTGATCGTCAGCTGATTGTTCTCATTTAGTGAAAATGTGCTGCTTTTTGAATAACGGATTCCATCCGCTGTTTGAACCGGATAAAAAAGAGCAGCTTTTTCATTGGTTTCCGCATTCATCGGAACTTGATTTTCGATCAATGCAATGTCTGTAGGCTGGTCTGTGGACTTCAGGCTTCCCTGTGTAAAGAGAGGCTTGAGCTCCTGCATATATACTCCGGTATTCACGGAACCGATTTCCGTCCTTGATGTCCCGGCCGGAGATTTTGATTCTATTCTGCTGAGCAGCATCTCAGGGAACGCGCGCATAGAGCCTTGATCAGCTTTATATCCTGATGTATTTGCGTTAGCAATATTATTTGAAAGCATTTCCGTTCTTCGCTGCTGGGCAATCATTGCGGATGTTGCTGTATATAATCCTTTTAACAAATTTCCCACCTCTAAAAATGGCATTTTTTCCAGTTGTCATATAGGAACGTTCGTTCTATAATAAAAACTCAGTATTTTATCCTATTATCGTCATTTAACATCTTTTCGTGAAGGCTTTTTCATAAAAAAACCTCATTCTTTTTCAGAATGAGGTTTGTGAAATCAGCTTAGTTTGCGTTTAGGAAGCTTGTCCATATTATCAAGCATGACACCTGTGCCGATGGCTACGCAATCCATAGGATTTTCAGCAACGAGGACCGGTACCTTCAGCTCTTCAGCAAGCAGCTGGTCAAGGCCGTTTAAGAGCGCGCCTCCGCCGGTAATAATAACGCCGCGGTCAATAATATCAGCAGAAAGTTCAGGCGGTGTTCTTTCAAGCACTTGTTTCGCAGCCTGAACAATAACAGCGACAGATTCACGAAGGGCTTCTTCAACTTCTTTACTGTTTACTGTAATTGTTCTTGGAAGACCGGAAACCATGTCCCGTCCGCGAATGGAAATTTCCTCGTGACGTGCGTCTGGGAAAACAGTTGCGACTTTAATCTTAATATCCTCCGCAGTACGTTCGCCGATCAGCAGCTTGTACTCGCGTTTGATATAATTTAAGATTTCCATGTCAAACTTGTCCCCAGCCATTTTAATAGAAGAGGAGGTGACAATATCGCCCATTGAAATAACCGCGATATCCGTCGTCCCGCCTCCGATGTCTACAACCATGTTACCGCTTGGCTGGAATATTTCCATACCCGCGCCGATAGCGGCAACTTTAGGTTCTTCTTCAAGGTACACATGTTTCCCGCCGCTTTTTTCTGCAGCTTCTTTAATTGCTTTTTGCTCAACGGATGTAATATTCGTCGGGCAGCAAATGAGCATGCGCGGCTTTGAGAACAGGCCTTTTACATTCAGCTTGTTAATAAAATGTTTCAGCATTGCTTCTGTTACTTCAAAGTCAGCAATAACTCCGTCTTTCAGCGGGCGAATCGCAACAATATTCCCAGGTGTACGTCCAACCATTCGTCTTGCCTCTTCGCCAACCGCCAGCACTTTGCCGCTGTTTTTATCAAGTGCAACAACGGAAGGTTCATTCAGAACAATTCCTTTACCTTTAACATGGATCAGTACATTTGCAGTACCGAGGTCAATACCAATATCCCTTGCAAACATCTATTTATATCCTCCTTGAAAATCTGTTTCACAGTAAATATCCACATTGTGCCCTAATTATATATATTATCATAAAATATAGAAAAAAAGTTGGAAGCACAATAAGTTCTTTACAAATTTTTGCGGATGTTTTATGAACGATTTCAAGAAGGCAATGCCAGGTGATTACGATTGCTGAACAGGCTCTCCTTCGAGAATTTCATCTTTTTTATATTTGAGCTTTGTCGCTTCTCCTCCTCTTAAATGCCTGATGGATTTATGATAATCGAGTATTTCTTTCACTTCGTTTGCCAAGTCGGGGTTAATTTCAGGCAGACGCTCTGTTAAATCCTTGTGTACTGTACTTTTGGAAACACCAAATTCCTTCGCAATGACACGAACGGTTTTCTTTGTCTCCACGATGTACTTCCCTATCTTGATTGTTCGCTCTTTGATGTAATCGTGCACACCACTCGACCTCCCTAAAATGGATGTGAGAAGTGTGAAATGAGATCCGTATTCTGTAAAGAGTCGTTCATTATGCCGCTTCTTCGTTGTATGGTTTTAAAAGTAAGTTTGTGAAATATGCCCACGATCCCTCACCTCAAACACTCTCTTTGTTAGGTTTGTAACAGTGTATTAGCATTCTTTTGGGAATATGCTAAAAACTCAATAAGGACAAGGGGTGAAACGAACTTTTTCAGATTCAGCAAACTATTTCGCGTCACTAAATTTTCATCTTTACAACTATTGATCGCTCCTGTAAAATGAAATAAGCAATTAGTTACTTAGGTAAGTTTTTTAGAAGGAGACCGACATGTCCTACGTCAACAGACACCTCATTCATCAAATCAACCAAAGCGCCCGCCTGATTGCCAAGAAAGCCAATGAACAGCTAGAGCCATTCGGCCTTTATTCATCTCAATGGTCAGTTTTATATTGTTTGCGTACGATCGGACCAATGACTCAAAAAGAGATTTGGTCCTATTTAAATGTGGAAGCGCCGACTGTGACTCGGACGATCAAACGCCTGGAGGAGAACGGCTGGGTTCAGAGACGGCAAGGTGAAGACAAACGGGAAAAACTTGTTGTCCTCACAAAAGAAGCCGAGAAAAAATACGAAGAAATCAATGTGAAAATGCTGAAATTCGAGGAAGAGCTGCTTGCAGATTTCCGGGATGAAGATAAAGAAGCTTTTTCTCATTTATTCCGCATGTTTTTACAACAATGAAAATAAGGAAGTGACATACATTTGAAAAAAACGGATGCGATATGGACCAAGGATTTTATTATGGTCCTGCTTGTCAATTTATTTGTGTTTGTGTTCTTTTATACATTTTTAACTGTATTGCCGATCTATACGCTGCAAGAGCTTGGCGGCACAGAATCACAAGGCGGGCTTTTAATCAGCCTGTTCCTTCTGTCTGCGATCATTACACGGCCTTTCTCCGGAGCCATCGTTGAGCGTTTCGGGAAGAAAAGAATGGCGATTGTATCAATGGCGCTCTTCGCCCTATCATCTTTTCTGTATATGCCGATTCATAACTTTTCCCTGCTGCTCGGATTGCGGTTCTTCCAAGGGATTTGGTTCAGCATTTTAACGACTGTTACAGGTGCAATTGCCGCTGATATTATTCCAGCCAAACGGCGCGGTGAAGGGCTTGGATACTTTGCCATGTCTATGAACCTCGCTATGGCGATCGGGCCTTTCCTTGGCCTGAATTTGATGAGAGTGGTAAGCTTTCCTGTATTCTTTACAGCCTTTGCGCTGTTTATGGTTGCGGGCTTACTTGTTTCGTTCTTGATAAAAGTGCCGCAAAGTAAGGACAGCGGCACGACTGTATTCCGTTTTGCGTTCTCGGATATGTTTGAAAAGGGCGCACTCAAAATTGCGACGGTCGGTTTGTTTATTTCTTTCTGTTATTCAACAGTCACATCATATCTGTCTGTATTCGCCAAATCAGTTGACCTTTCGGATATCAGCGGATATTTCTTTGTTTGCTTTGCGGTGACAATGATGATTGCGCGCCCGTTCACAGGGAAATTGTTCGACAAAGTCGGACCGGGCATTGTCATTTACCCATCAATCCTGATTTTCTCTGTTGGACTCTGCATGCTGTCCTTCACACATAGCGGCTTAATGCTTCTGCTTTCAGGGGCGGTTATCGGTCTTGGCTACGGATCAATCGTTCCTTGCATGCAAACATTGGCGATACAGAAATCTCCGGCTCACCGCTCCGGTTTTGCAACGGCAACGTTCTTTACCTTCTTTGACAGCGGAATTGCTGTAGGATCGTATGTATTCGGATTGTTTGTAGCATCTGCCGGCTTCTCTGCCATTTATTTAACAGCGGGGCTGTTCGTTTTAATTGCTCTGCTTCTCTATACGTGGAGCCAGAAAAAACCTGCAGAGGCTGAAGGAAAAGTGTCTATTGCAGAATAAATTTCAGGCTGCCGGGAAATCCCGGCAGTCTTTTTTACATATAAAAAACGGCGCTCTCTAAGAGAACGCCGCTTATAGCAATTATTCAATGACAGGCCGCGCAGGTGAATCAGGATCTAACGAAAAATCATAGGACGCTTCATCACGAAACATCGGATCGGCATATATGGATTGCTGATCGTTTTTTGTTGCTTTTCGATACGACGAAAATGAATCATATTCTTTCTTTTTCCACATCCATATGCCGTCTTGATCCGCTTCCTTGTGGTACACGTTATGATTGACCGTATTTCCTTCATTTTCTGTAAAATCGTTTCCGATAAATAATCTGGAATCACCAGCCGTCAATATATTCTTTTCAATTGTGTTGTTTTTCGTATCGTACTGCAGCAGCAGCTGTCCGCCGTACAGTCCCTTTGTGTCATTCCGGTACATAATATTGCGGGCAATCAGAGAATTGCTGGTGCCGCCCCGCTTTTTGTCATATCCTCCGATTGAAATACCGGTGTACGCATTGTTGTACACTTTGTTGTCTGTGATCTGAATGGCATTTGCATACTTTCCTTTGTGTTCAGACGTTGCTTCAATCCCAATATCGTTATCGTAAACTGTGTTGTTCTTAATTTCGATATCGTGTCCTCCATCGACATAAATCCCGCCCGCTGAGTATTCATCTCCATAAGCAGGATTGCCGTAAGTCGAGTTTTGATAAACTGTATTGTTTTCTACGACTCCGTTTCGCACGTAATCGTTTTTATCCGCGGTTCCCTCATAACCAATTAGATCAATCCCGATGTTATTATTGTTGCGGACCACATTGCCTGCAACTGTGAAGCCGTCGATATTACCGTTCAGCACAACTGCTTCACTCGCTCCAAGCGTCAGTTTCTCAACTGTATTGTCCTCGATTCGGATGTCTTTCATGCTGCCAGTCCCATAAACTGCGATTCCGTGAGCATTTCCTTCATCCGCTGTTGTCTTAATCCCCCGGATGTGATTATCCTTAATGGCGATATGACTGCTGGACCCTGATACATAAATCCCTATAGCAGTTGCTTCCTCAGATGAAACAGAAAGATCTTGAATTGTTAAACCGCTGATGGCAATGTCATGTTTATCGTGAATACGAATAAGCGGTGTTTCATATTCAGCGTCCGTAACGGATTCACCGCTAATCACGACGTTTTCATTTTCATAGTTTCGGAATGTGATAGGCTTTCCATCCGTACCGCTGTGCTTTACATCAAGGGTCTCATGATACGTGCCCTCCCGAATCATGACAGTTGTGCCGGCAGCAGCCTTCTCAGATGCGTGTGCCAATGTACGAAACGGCTTTTCTTTTGTTCCTTCATTTTGATCACTGCCATTTGGCGAAACATACAGATAATCCCCAGATCCTTCCTCATTCGCTTTTGTCTTATCATAAACGAAAGCGAGGATGACAGACGTTAAAACACCCGCCAAAAGAATAAAATACCATTTTCTCATTTTCGATTCCCATTTCGTTTTAGAATAGATTTCTAAAACCATTATAAATGTTCTATTTATGGAAAACCATTCAAAAATATGAAAATATACCGTCTAAATAGATCTTATTCAGCCTGGCTGACCTGCGCATGTTCAACCGTTTCAATTGCCAATGATGCAGGCGGGTGAACACGCATCAGAACAATGTAGAAAAGAAAGGAGATTAGCACACCTACAAACCAAGATATATCGTATAAGCTCTTCAATGCAGGAACATACATGCCAATCAGCGAAATCAGCGCCCCTAACATTGTGGCTGCAAACGCACGGTAATTGTAGCCCTTCCAATACACATACCGTCCTGTTTCGGAATACAGGTCATCTACCGAGAGCTCACGTTTGCGAATGATAAAATAGTCGGCCATCATCACGCCTGCCACCGGTCCAAGCATGCCGCCTATTAAGCCAAGAAACGCATACACGCTTGTCGCGCTCTCCATCAGCTTCCATGGAACCGTAAATAAAGCGAGCAACGCTGTGATAAAGCTGCCACGTTTGAAATTGATATATTTCGGCAGGGCATTCGCTATATCATAAGCGGGCGATACGATGTTCGCCGCGACATTTACAGAGATCGTGGCGATGCAGAGCGTGATCACGGACAAAACGATGACATAAGGGTTATCAAATCGCGCCAAAATATCGACAACATCCCAAATCGGCTCTCCGAACGCGACCTGCGAGCCGGAGGTCACCGTAATACTTGCGAATGCGAACAGCGCAAACGTTCCCGGCAAGCCGTAAAATTGTCCTTTGATTTGCTCTTTTTGTGTTTCAGCAAAGCGTGTAAAATCAGGTATATTTAAGATCAACGTCGCCCAGATGCCGATGATGCCAGTAACTCCGGCAGCAAACGGCCAGAATGTTTCTGAAAACGTATGAAACTTTCCTGGTTGAGAGTATATCGGGCCCAATCCTCCGGCAATATCAACGGCCCACCATACCATGCCGCCAAATACCAGATACACTAAAGGCCCTGCCCACACCTCAAAACGTTTAATCGACTCCATGCCGTGATGCAATACGAGTAAATGAATAGCCCAAAAGAATACAAAGGAAAGCAAACCGGACAAGTGAATGCCGAGAATGTTCCACTCGCCGCCAATTTCTCCCCAGCCTGGCCACATATTCAAAAGCAAAATGTTCAGTGCCGTGCTACCCGCAAATGTCTGGATGCCAAGCCACATGATAGCTGTAAACGCCCTTAGAAGCGCGGGGATATTCGCGCCGTATATCCCGTAAGAAGCCCGAATGATCACTGGAAACGGCAGCCCGTATTTTGTCCCCGCATGGCCGTTTAAGGCAAGAGCGCCAAATAGGATAAGTGATGCCGTAATAATGATCGCCAGCACCTGCCAAGGCGAAAGGCCGATCGCAATTAATCCTCCCACGGTCGCGTAGGTCGGTATGTTATGTATACATCCCATCCAAATGGAGGCAAAGTTCATTGCTTTCCACGTCCGTTTTTCCTGTCCCAAAGGCACCAGATCTTCATTGCTCAGCCTGTTGGATTGCTGCTGACTCTCTTTTAATTTCATAGCCGGCTCCCCTTTCCATATTGTCTATATGTCGTCACACGTTATGTTTTTTGACATTAGATGTCACTTAATATAACTGAAGAGTCAGACAATAACACTGGCTATGATATACAATTTTCCCGTTTGTATTTGAACAGCTTAAACAAGAAAAAGAGACAGACCTCAGAGCCCGTCTCTTTCTTAAGATGCAGTTTTCATTAATGCAGCAAATCTCACAGCCATTAACAGGCTTGCTCCGCCCGCTATAATCATAATGATTCCCATCATATCAAAATGGGCTGCCGTGATTTCTTTACCAAAAAGAATGCCAAGGATCACCGAAGACAAAATCGATCCTAGGTAACGGCAGGTTTGAAACAGGCCTGAAGTCGTTCCTACCATGTTGGAAGGACTCGTTTCCAGCATCGCTGCCTGAAGCGCGACATTGCCCAGTCCGTAGCCTATACCCAGGAGCGACAGAATGAGCCCTTTACCGATGGTCTGGACATTGATAAAAAAGATGGTTAAGAGCACGGCTCCAGCCGTCATCAAAAGTGCTCCCGCAAAGATCGGCTTGACGACACCAGATCGGTCGATCCATTTGCCGGTTAGAGGTGACACAACGATGCTCATTCCAGACATAAACAGCATAAACAGGCCGCTCGTTTGAACAGAAAGATGCATTTCATCCTGAAAGTAACTTGGCAAACCAAAAAATAAACAATAGAAGAAAACATTCAATAATATAAACTGAACATACACGGCTGACAGGTTTCGCTGTGTTTTAAACAGACGGACATCAATAAACGGCTTATCCGTTTTCAGCTCGCGCCAGACAAACGCACAGAGCAGAAGTAAGCCAAGCACACCTTCAACCGCATGCGGCGACGTGCTGAACGACAGCAAAAAGGATAGAAGGAAAATGATTCCCCCGGCAAATAAAACAATTCCAAGAATGTCGAGCTGCCGAATAATGGTTTTGATTCCTGCCCCTTTTTTCTGATCTTTCGGGAACATATACAGGCCCAATAAGAAGCTGAGGATAATAAACGGCAAATTAACGATAAAGATCGCCGGCCAGCCTCCCCATACAATCAAAAACCCGCCGACTGTCGGCCCCAGCGCCGTCATGGCGGACGCAAAAATAGAGAGTACAGCCAAGGCTGAAGCTTGGCGCTCATGAATATGATTCCGAATCAAGCCGACACCTGACGGATAAATCGCACTGCTCCCCACCGATTGAAACAGCCGCATGACCAATAATGTCATAAACGTCGGCGCAAACGGCGCTCCGATGGCAGAAACCGCAACAAGAATAAGCCCGAATAAAAACAAGCGTTTCCGCCCAATCAAATCACCGAGCTTTCCCGTTACGGGCTGCGCTACGGCACTCGCCAAGTAAAACGAGGAAATCAGCCAGGAAACCGTTGTAAACGAGAGGTGAAACTCATGCTGGATGCTATGGAGCGCAAGAGAGATCATAGACGAGTTCAGCGGATTCAGCATTGTTCCCGAAGCCACAGCTGTTAAAAAAACAGCTCGGCTTTTTTTCGATAACATCATTTCACTTGTTCCAGAAACTCTTCCGTTGCCCGCGATTTACCGATTCTCGGGAAAATAAAGCGCAGTGTGGCTTCATGCTCTTCATCGCTAAATGTGGACATGGCATCTGTAATAAAAATCTGCTGATAGCCAAGCTGAAATGCCTCCCGTGCTGTGCTTTCCACCCCGATATTCGTTGCGATGCCGCACAATACAATCGTATCAATGCCGCGACGTCTCAGCTGCAAGTCTAAATCTGTGCCAAAAAAAGCACCCCATTGCCGTTTTGTCACAGTATAATCGCCATCCTGCACACCGATTTCCGGAACAAATTCGGCCCAGTCCGCCGGCATTTCCCCTGAACCTCCCTGCGCAGGCTCATCCGTTTGCGGCTTCAGGGCGTCCGCTCCATCATGAAAGGCTACATTTACAAAGCTGATGAACCCGTTATGTTTCCGAAATTCATCTACGAGCTTTTTCGCGTTCGGGACAACCTGGCCGCTTTGATCAATCGGCACAATCCCCTTTTGTAAATCAATGATAACCAATGCTGTTTTTTGAAAATCAATGTTGAGTGTATTCATCATACGTCTCCTCCTGATACTGTTAGTGTTTCTCACATTGCATATTTTACTCTTCACACTGCCTAAGTTCTTTTATGATGCTTGTGAAATTCTCAGAAGGAGCGTTTTCTCATGATTTTTCTTTTATGTAGTAGTAACAGGTTGTGCATACGAACAAACCGGCAAGCACAGTAATCATAAGGGGCGTCATCACTTCATCACCTGCCTGCTGTCTATCGGTTCCTGCCTGAAAATGCCCATGAATTTGCGGCGGTCCATCCAAAGCAGGATAAGACACATAACCATTAATATCGTGCTAAGATCCTGCACGCCAATGTCAAAACAATAGTTAATCAAGACGATGTTCACAATAATGGGCATAAAAATAACCGCCCCTAATGCAGCCGTTCGCGGAATCAGTAATAAAACAGCTGCCAGGATTTCACCAAAACCTATAAACAGTTCATAGACATGAGAATAACCGAAAAATGTCCACGCGATCGTAAACCCCTTCCCGGCAGCCGCCTCGATTTCAGGCGTCACCTCGCCAAACTGGCCAATTACCACTTTCGCCAGACCGTACACGAAAAAATTAAAGGCTAAAAACAATCGGAACGTCGCGGGAATCGACTTGCGTACCGCTTTCCTCAGCCTGCCGCCTTTCTTCATCATACATCCCCCTCAGTGTATTATTTGATATAGTACACTTAATACAGTATATAGTATTCTAATTAATGTCAATTCCCTTTTCAGCTCATATGAATAGCTTCTTTTATAGATACAAAGTCTTATATCGTAAAAAATGCCATTCTCCTTTCTTTCCGTCCCTCGATAACATTCCTTAAAAACCATGTCAGGAAATCTTACATGAAAATGTTTTATCATTCTTTTTTCTCTATAATGAAGAAATATAATAATTGCTTTTTATTCTGAAAGATACGGAGGAATGAGACATGCAAATGGGCGATACAGTTTTTATGTTCTTTTGCGCTTTACTCGTGTGGCTGATGACCCCGGGATTAGCGTTATTTTATGGAGGAATGGTAAAGAGCAAAAATGTGCTGAGCACTGCCATGCACAGTTTCTCTTCCATTGCCATCGTTTCCATCGTTTGGGTGCTGTTCGGATATACACTTGCCTTCGCACCAGGCAATTCAATCATCGGCGGGCTGGAGTGGGCCGGCCTCAAAGGGGTCGGATTTGATCCGGGAGATTACAGCGATACCATCCCCCACTCGTTATTTATGATGTTCCAAATGACGTTTGCCGTTCTGACTACAGCGATTATTTCCGGGGCCTTCGCAGAGCGGATGCGATTCGGCGCTTTTCTTTTATTCTCGGTTTTATGGGCCTCTTTGGTTTACACACCCGTAGCGCACTGGGTATGGGGCGGCGGCTGGATCGGCCAGCTTGGAGCGCTCGATTTTGCTGGCGGCAATGTTGTTCATATTTCCTCCGGTGTGGCAGGACTTGTTCTTGCCATTGTGCTCGGCAAACGGAAAGACGGTACAGCGTCTTCTCCGCATAACCTCATTTACACCTTCTTAGGAGGAGCTTTGATTTGGTTCGGCTGGTTCGGCTTTAACGTCGGCAGCGCTTTGACTTTAGATGGTGTAGCCATGTACGCGTTCATCAACACAAACACCGCGGCTGCAGCCGGGATCGCCGGCTGGATCTTAGTAGAATGGATCATTAACAAAAAACCGACAATGCTCGGAGCGGTATCTGGCGCAATCGCCGGGCTTGTCGCCATTACGCCGGCTGCCGGATTTGTCACACCGTTCGCTTCTATTATTATCGGCATCATCGGCGGGGCAGTTTGTTTCTGGGGAGTATTCTCGCTTAAAAAGAAATTCGGATACGACGACGCGCTTGACGCCTTTGGCCTGCACGGGATCGGCGGCACATGGGGCGGAATCGCAACAGGATTATTCGCAACAACCTCTGTTAACTCAGCGGGCGCAGATGGGTTATTTTACGGTGATGCAAGCTTAATCTGGAAACAAATCGTCGCCATCGCCGCCACTTATGTTTTTGTATTTATTGTCACTTTCGTTATTATTAAAATTGTAAGCCTCTTCCTTCCCCTTCGCGCAACTGAAGAAGAAGAGTCACTTGGGCTTGACTTAACGATGCACGGGGAAAAAGCATATCAAGATTCTATGTAAGGAGTGACGCTATGAGCGGTCAAATGTTCAAGGTAGAAATTGTAACGCGTCCGGCAAATTTTGAAAAGCTGAAGCAGGAACTCGGAAAAATCGGAGTGACCTCTCTGACTTTCTCCAATGTACACGGCTGCGGCCTTCAAAAAGCACATACGGAGCTCTATCGAGGGGTAAAAATAGAAAGCAATGTATACGAGCGTTTAAAAATAGAAATCGTGGTCAGCAAGGTTCCTGTTGATCAAGTGACAGAGACCGCTAAAAGGGTGCTGAAAACGGGATCACCGGGTGACGGTAAAATATTTGTCTATGAAATCAGCAATACGATCAACATCCGCACAGGCGAAGAAGGACCTGAAGCACTTTAATATCGGTACGAGATTCGGACACTCCGGATCTCTTTTTTTGTGCACAGAATCCCCCCAGAAACCGCGATTCCTCTTCGAATTCTCTTCAAGCGCCGTTATTTCAGACAATCTCTATTTTTATTTGAAACTTTTCATGAGTAAGATTAGTCTACTAAATATAAAAATGTAAAAGGTGATTATTTGAACTACGAAATTTTTAAAGCAATCCATGGACTATCTCATCACAATTCAGTTCTCGATTCCATTATGGTCTTCATCACGGAATATGCCATTGTCGCCTATGCCCTTATCCTATTGGCAATCTGGCTGTTTGGGAACACACAAAGCAGAAAACATGTGCTATACGCAGGCATCACAGGAATTGCAGGCCTTGTGATCAACTATTTGATTACGCTTGTTTATTTCGAACCGCGTCCGTTCGTTGCGCATACAGTGCATACACTGATTCCGCATGCTGCGGATGCTTCATTTCCAAGTGACCATACGACAGGTGCATTAGCGATTTCTATTGCGATGCTTTTCAGAAACCGCAAAATCGGCTGGCCGCTTGTCATTTTTGGGCTATTGACAGGCTTTTCGAGAATTTGGGTGGGACATCACTATCCGGTAGATGTATTGGGCAGCCTCGTTGTCGCCATCATTATCGGGTTCCTTTTCTTTAGATTTTCAGATCTGCTTCGCCCGTTCGTCGATTTGATCGTGAGGATCTACGAAGCCATTATCAATAAACTGACGAAAAAACCAACCGATCAAAATTTCTAAGAAAGACAAAAGCCGGCGTCTGAAATCAAGACAGCCGGCTTTAATATTTCTCATACATCTCTTGTTTTCTTCGCTTCGCCAACACATATAAACCATAAAACAATCCAATTCCAACAGCATCGATGAGCACATCCCGGATACAACCATTCCTGCTGAAGAAGAGCTGAAGAACTTCTGTAAAAAAAGCAAACGCGAATGAGCTGGCTGAAGCTGATCTTATACTGCCCCGCTGTTTCCACAGCAAATATGTCAGCACAAAGAAGGAAAACGCGTGTCCGATTTTTTGAATAAACGCTTCAGGTACAGTAAGCTCAGTAAAATCCATAACTAAAAATTGAGACAGATCAGGGTGCGGCTGAAAATGAAAAGCCACCGTTTGCGATACGACCATGCCGCTGAAGCTTTCCGTACAGACAGAAAGCAGGATAAAAAAGATCCAGCCTGCGAGCAATAGGCGGTTCATGACATAACCTCCTTTATAACGTACGTGCCTACATGTAACTACATAGACGGTAAAACAAAGCAAAAAGTAACAGAAAAAAACGCCCATCACAAGGATAGACGTTTTCTTCATTAAGACTGTTCAGTGTCTTCTGTTGTGCTGCTTTCTTTAGAACCAGATTTGTCAGTTGAATCATCCTTTTTCTCACCGGATTTTTCTTCTGTTCCTTTTTCAGTTGATCCGTCCTTTTTCTCGGAAGATTGCTGAATGGATTCTTCTGTTTCTTGGGTGGCAGCTTTTTCTTCAGCAGCTGCTGCTTTTTCAATAGAAGAAACTGGTTTGTCCATAAAGTTTAACGGATTCATTGCGACCCCATCTTTACGGATTTCAAAGTGCACGTGGTTTCCGCTGTCTTCACTGTAAAGGTTCTTGCCAGATTTTCCGATCACTTGATTTTGTTTTACTTTGTCACCTTGCTCAACGCTTACTTCGGAAAGAGATTGATACACAGTCGATAAACCGTCGGCATGTTCTACTTCCACAACATATCCCAGCACTGGATCTTTTTCAGCTTTAACAACCGTACCGCTCAGAGAAGCAGAGACATCGAAATCTTTTCCGTCTTTCTCAGCTAAGTCAATTCCTTTGCTTAGGCTGTACGTGTTATTATAGGTAACGAGTGCTGCTTCTTTCTCTTCTTTTGCGGCATCGGTTTCATAGAACTTTTTCACAACAGAAACGTTTTCAGAATCAACAACCGGCATTGCGACATTTTCCATTGACTTTCCTACTTCAACTGCATCGTCGTTGTTGTCATATGCGGAGTTTCCGCCGTTATCAGCCAACTGATCCTTTACCTCATCATTTGATACTGATTGATACCAAAGGACAGCTGTTAAAATGACGGCCGCACTGACTAAGTAAATTGCAGGGAACACCCAGCGTTTACGAAAAAACTGCTGAAGTTTTTTGACTTGAGAAGTTTTCTTTTCTTCCTCTCTCATTGTTTCATCACCTCAGCAACATTCTGAACACTTTTCTGAAAATATATACAACCTATCCAAAAAAACTTTTTTAGATGTAGTTTGCACAGACTGAACGAAAATATGTATTTTTTTGAGAGGAGTGCCAAAAACGTATGAACATGACATTGCGCCTTGCTGAAAATAAAGATCTGGAGGCTGTTGTTGCGATTTATAATTCAACGATTGCTTCTCGAATGGTAACAGCCGATACCGAACCGGTAACTCCTGAAGACCGGATGGAATGGTTTTCGGGACATACAGAGGCACGTCCGCTCTATGTGGCCGAGGATGAAAACGGAAACGTCGCTGCCTGGATCAGCTTTGAAACATTTTATGGAAGGCCAGCCTATAATAAAACAGCGGAAGTCAGCATATACATTGACGAAGCATGCCGCGGCAAAGGTGTTGGATCATATTTGCTTCAAGAAGCGCTCCGCATTGCCCCGAATCTTGGCATCCGCTCACTTATGGCCTTCATTTTCGGGCATAATAAACCAAGCCTGAAGCTGTTTGAAAAGCACGGGTTTGCAGAATGGGGACTATTCCCCGGCATCGCCGAAATGGACGGGAAAAGATACGATTTAAAAATTTTAGGGAGAGAGCTTTCATGATTAGTCTGGATAAAGATGAAAACGAAATTGAAAATCATAATGAAGAAAATAGCCTTGTTAAACAGGAGACTGCACCTGTTGAGCAGGAGACCCGCCAGCTGAGTGCCTCTGCTGTCAAGTCGCTATCCGACATTGCCAAGTGGGGCAAAATTTCTGGCATCTTGTTAATCATTATGGGATCGCTTGTCACTCTTTCTGTTTTGATGACAGTGATTGGCGCCATTCCGGGCGTACTGCTCATTATTTCAGGCGTATTTTTGATGCGCTCAGCAAAAGCAGCCGCGGAAGCCGAAGGAAATCTAACCGGCAGCGCTGGCGAAAGCATGCTTGAAAATTACGGGACATTTATAAAAATGCAGCTGTTTTATGCAGCATCCAGTATCGTTACTGTCCTGATCGGGATCATTGTAGCCATTTTCGTGCTGGTGGTAATCGGCATTGCTGCTTTTGAGAACACGCCTTCGTATGATGATCCGGATTCTTATTATTATGAGGATGATCCGGTGTTTGAATAATGATGAGACAGGACAGGGCATGAGTTCCATATAAACGGAACCATGCCTATTTTATTTGACTATTCAAAGCAGGCCGGCGTAAACACCAAATCCTGAAGCAAGCATACAATAGACATCTCTAGTAGAGGAAATCAACAAAGCAACGCTGTTACCCAGAAATGAATATCAAAAAAACGGATGAAGTCGGAATCAATCCGAAACCGCACTTTTTATTTCGGGTGTCTGCATGCAAAAAAACACACCCGGATCGTCTGGAAAATCTCAACAATCCGGGTGCAGATCTTCTTTAATACATTTTTTTGCGTCTGTCTTCCTCAGTCAAAAATTCAACAAAACTCCGCATCGCAAAAGGCTCTTCCTTTATTTGTCGTGCGTAGGAGCTTTTCCGCTCTTCTGAAAGGATTTCGCTCTTTTTGATCCTGTTCAGCATATAGATGTGAACCGTTTTTTGGATTTGTTTATGCTGATAGCCTGCCTCTTTAAAAAATGCGAGCCCGAGCGCCGCCAAAAGGGCGAATATGCCTGCGCTGATCAGGGACTCCCTGTCAGCTGAAGCATGAAATAGAAAAGCAGCTAAATTAAAGAGAGAGAATGCAGCAAGCGGAATAGCAAGAAAACGGTAAATGACGGTTTTTTTCATGAAAGGCTGTACGGCCTTTTGAATTTTTTGCATTTCTGTTTTGATGAACCCCGGCATTTGTTCGACTCTGTAAAAGTTCATGTAATCCTCCCCCTTTATTTGATGTTTCAAGCTTCACGAACGTTATCATATGTGTTTATTTTAACGCAGGTGCAAGCTGGTTTTAAAGAAATCTGCCCGTATTTTTCACGAAGAATCTGGATCGCCGCTCTTTATTCTTTTAAAATGTGAGTGTTATAATTTGTAATGGGAATCAGATCACTGTTATTCATGGAATACTAATGGCAATCTTCTTGATAAATATGAATGAGCGGGGTTACAAAGTGAGTATTTCTTCCATCCTTTTATCACTTTTTTTCATTTTAAATATTCTTTTGGCCATCATTGTCATCTTCAAAGAACGGCGCGATGCCAGTGCATCTTGGGCGTGGCTGCTTGTTCTTTTCTTTATTCCCGTTTTAGGCTTTATTTTATACTTATTATTCGGCCATAATCTCAGACGCAAGCATTTGTTTCAATGGGAAGACCGGAAAAAGATTGGAATTGAAAGGCTGCTGAAGCATCAGCTTGAAGATTTAGAAACCAAGCAATTCCAGTTTAACAACCGGGCAACCTTTGATAACAAAGATTTAATTTATATGCTGATTATGAATAACCATGCTGTGTTTACAGAGGATAATTCAGTTGACGTCATTACAGATGGACGGGATAAATTTCAGCGGCTGCTGAGTGACATTTCAAAGGCTAAGGATCATATCCATTTACAGTATTATATTTATAAAGGCGATGAATTAGGCAAAAAATTGCGGGACGCTCTCATCCAAAAGGCGAAAGAAGGTGTTCAGGTCAGAGTGCTTTATGATGAACTCGGGTCCAGAACGCTGAGAAAAAAGTTTTTTAAAGAGCTTCGCGAGGCTGGCGGGCATGTGGAGGTCTTTTTCCCGTCAAAGCTCAGGCCGATTAACCTGCGGCTGAATTACCGGAACCATCGAAAGCTTGTGATCATAGACGGTATGACCGGTTATGTCGGAGGCTTTAACGTCGGAGATGAGTATCTAGGGCTTAATCCAAAATTCGGTTATTGGCGGGATACGCATATCCGGCTGCAAGGAACGGCCGTGCACGCCATCCAAACACGGTTCATCCTTGACTGGAACCAAGCTTCTCATCACCATACGCTGACATATATTCCAAATCACTTTCCTGATTACGGCCCAAAAGGCAACGTCGGGATGCAGATTGTCACAAGCGGCCCTGATTCGGAATGGGAACAAATTAAAAATGGCTACATCAAAATGATTTCAAACGCCAAGCGTTCCATTTTGATACAAACACCTTATTTTATCCCAGATGCAAGCCTGCTGGATGCTTTAAGGATCGCTTGCCTTTCGGGCATTGACGTTAACATTATGATTCCGAACAAGCCCGATCACGCCTTTGTATACTGGGCGACACTTTCGTATATCGGCGATCTGCTGAAAGCCGGAGCCACTGTCTATATTTACGATAACGGCTTTATTCACGCGAAAACCATCGTGGTGGATGACGAAATCGCGTCAGTCGGCACAGCCAACATTGATGTCCGAAGCTTCAGGCTGAATTTTGAGGTTAATGCATTTATATACGATATCACCATTGCTAAAAAACTGGTTTCAACTTTTAAAGAAGATTTGCTAGTATCCAGAAAATTCACCTATGAGGAGTATCTGCAGCGCCCGTTGTGGATTCGAATAAAAGAATCCGTCTCGCGGCTGTTGTCGCCGATCTTATAAGATGCGCCAAAAACCCCCGGCCTTTACGGCCGGGGGTTTTCCTGATGGTCACAGTAAATGATGATTGCCTCCCGCAAAAAAGCGGCAAGACCTTCTCCATATTGATTGATTGAATCGGTAAATCGCTCGTCAGTGATATACACTTCCCCGAGTCCTCTGAAAATGTCGAGTGTGCAATCGTAATGATATTGGCAAATATGATCACGAAATGCCCCCACAGCGGCCTGAACCTCTGCATCATCGGGCCCATGTTTCATTCGCGCCGCAATTCGTCTGTAAATCGAATCAAATTCAGCCATGATCGTGCGCCAATCATCTGCCGAGTATGCAGATGTCCTTTTCTCTGTTTCTTCTGCGATTTCCTTTCCATACAGCTTTCTGACTTCATCAGCGTATGTCTGCTGGTGCTCTTCAATGTCTTTCATGCTTAATCCGGCAAATAAATCCCTCTTATTCATCGTTTCCCCTCCATCAACGGACAAAAGCGTCCTGTCAATTGTTTGAATCATCTCATCCATTCTTTGTTTTTTCTTCATCAATATCTCCTTTTGCGACTGAAGTGCCGCTTTCCGGTCAAAATTCGGATGATCCAGCATCTCCTTAATCTCATCCAGACGAAACCCGATTTCCTTGAAAAATAAAATCTGCTGCAGTCTTTCCAGGTCTGCGTCACTGTACAAACGATACCCAGCATCAGTAAGCGCTGAAGGATTCAGAAGCTCAATATTGTCATAGTGATGAAGCGTCCGAATGCTAACACCTGATATCTCCGCCACTTGTTTAACTTGATATTTCATACATAACACCTCCTCTTTTTTATCGTAAACAATCACGCAACGTTAGGGTCAATCCCCAAAATGTTATTTACTATATACAAAACTTCTCACAAATAGTGTATAAAAGAAAAGTGAGTATTTTTTTGTAAAGGGGAGCCAGTATACATGAATCCTGAAACAATGAACAAAACCCTCATCAGTATTTCGAAATGGGGAAAAGCTACAGGCATTTTATTTATTATTATGGGCGCAATTACCGCGCTTTCAGGCGCGTTCTTTTTTCTAATCGGTGCCGTGCCAGGCGTACTGCAAATTATTTCCGGTATCTTTTTGATGAGGTCAGCTAGGGAAGCAGGCCAAATGGCTGAATACAATAGCGGACAGTCTGAAGACTTAATGCTGGAGAATTACGCGAAATTCGTAAAGATGCAAGGGATTTATTTGATCGTAAGCATTGCTGTATCCATTCTTGCGATTATCGCCTTCTTCATCTTTTTAATGCTTGGGATTGCTGACGGCCTTTTCAGCGATACGTACAGCACTTATTAATGAGAAAAACCCGGAGCTGGCTCCGGGTTTTTTATTATTCCGCTTCGCTTACCACTGTGAAGCGTTCATTTTTGTGTTCGGGATGTTCAAGCTCGTCCAACACGGCAATGGCATAATCTGCATAGCTGATATAGCTGTCGCCTTTTGCATTTACGATGACATTGTCTTTTCCTTTTTGGTAAGAGCCAGTCCGTTTTCCTGCTGGATCAAAAAATGCCGCAGGACTGAGGAACGTCCAGGAAATGGAGTCTGTCTGCTGCAAATCTTTCAGGTTCTCGCCTTGATTTGATGCGGTTGGCAAATATTCTTTCGGAAATTCCGGCGTATCCATTAAACGGGTTGTTTTGGCTTCATCAACAAACAGGCTTCCCGCTCCGCCAACAACAAGCAATCTTGTGTGCTTCGCGTCCTTTAAAATGCTGATGAGTTCTCTTCCTGCTTCAACATGAAGATGTTCTTGGCCGGGTGCTGCTCCAAAAGCGTTTACGACCGCGTCGAAAGGCTTGATGTCTTCCGCAGTCAGTTCAAACACATCTTTTTCCAAAATCGCTACGTCTTGCTCCTGCACTTTTGAAGCGTTTCTGACGATGGCTGTCACTTCATGGCCTCTTTTTTTCGCTTCTTTCAAAATCTCGTTTCCCGCTTTCCCGCTTGCGCCTATAATACCAATTTTCATTTTTCATTTCCTCCTTATTTGTAACAATTTTAGTTACATGTTAGCGGTGAGAAGTCATCCCTTTTGATTAAAAGAGATGATTCATAACATCTTTTAATGACTTGCTCGCCAGTTCATTTTCCATCGCTCTTTGCACACTTTCAAACGTTTCATCCAGAGCGTTCTGAATTTTTTTCCCTACCGGACATTTCGGATTCGGGTTTTCATGAACCGCAAAGAGTTCTTCTTGCTTTTGGACAGCCCGGTACACTTCTAAAAGAGAAATATCAGCAGGATCTTTTTTGAGGCTTGCACCCGGCACCCCGGCGCGTGATGTGAGAATATCAGCTTTTTTCAGCAGGCTGATCATTCTTCGCACAACTACCGGATTCGTGTTGACACTGTCTGCAATGATTTCTGAAGATGTTTTTTCATCCATCGAGATGAGGGATAAAATATGAATGGCAACAGCAAGACGGCTGTTAATCATGTTTTTTCACCACCGTTGTAACTATAATAGTTACGTTTGATTCGTTTGTCAACATCTAATATACACTAAATACACGGGTTTTGTGCACCGTTTTTAGTCAATAGAACGGCCGGATGCACTCCGGCCGCGTCTTATCAGAATAAGAAATATCTTTGTCCAAGTGGGACATAATCGACAGGCTGGCAAGACAATTCCTCCCCGTCAGCAAAGACCTGATAGGTTTTTGGATCAATCTCAATCTTCGGCAAAGCCGAATTCAGCTTCATATCCAGCTTGCTCAGCTTTCTGATATTTTTGACTGGAGAAATCCTTTTTTCCAGCCCTAAGCTTTCCGCCACACCACGCTCTATGCTTGCCTGAGACATAAATGTAATCGAGGTTGAGCGGTTGGCTTTTCCGTAAGACGCATACATTTGGCGCATGAAAACCGGTTCAGGAGTCGGGATGGACGCGTTCGGATCTCCCATTTGTGCACGTGCAATCATGCCGCCCTTTAAGACCAGTTCCGGTTTTACGCCGAAAAATACTGGGTCCCACAGAACGAGATCAGCAAGCTTCCCTTTTTCCACCGAGCCGACTTCATGGCTGAGCCCGTGCGTAATTGCCGGATTAATCGTGTATTTGGCAATGTACCGTTTTGCGCGCACATTGTCATTCCCGTTTTCGCCGGCAAGAGCGCCGCGCTGTTTTTTCATTTTATCGGCTACCTGCCATGTTCGGATGATCACTTCACCGACCCGCCCCATCGCTTGGGAATCCGATGATGTCATGCTGATCGCACCGATATCATGGAGAATATCCTCCGCGGCAATCGTCGCAGCCCTGATTCTGGAATGGCTGAACGCCACATCTTCAGGCACTTTCGCATCTAAATGGTGGCAGACCATCATCATGTCAAGATGCTCATCCATCGTATTAACGGTATAAGGAATGGTTGGCGTTGTAGATGACGGCAGAATGTTCGCGTAAGAGGCGAGCTTCATAATATCCGGGGCATGGCCGCCGCCTGCACCTTCAATGTGATAAGTATGAATGACCCGGTCCCCGATTGCGTCGAGCGTGTTTTCCAAAAAGCCCGCTTCGTTAATCGTATCGGTATGGATGGCAACTTGAATATCAGCCTCGTCCACGACTTCCATACACGTTTTAATGGCGCTTGGCGTCGTGCCCCAGTCTTCATGAAGCTTAAGGCCGATGGCGCCTGCTTCCACCTGCTCGATCAGCGGCGCTTTATCGGATGCATTCCCTTTCCCTAAGAAGCCGACATTGATCGGAAACTCCTCGGCCGCTTCCAGCATCCTTGCCATATACCACGCGCCGGATGTACATGTTGTCGCTTTGCTTCCTGTAGCGGGTCCTGTTCCGCCTCCCAAAAGGGTCGTCACACCTGAAGAAAGCGCAACTTCCATCTGCTGAGGACAAATAAAATGAATGTGCGTGTCCACTCCCCCGGCTGTTAAAATTTTGCCTTCACCGGAAATCACCTCTGTCCCCGCTCCGATGACCATGTGCGGATCGACTCCATCCATGATATCAGGATTTCCGCTTTTTCCGACACCGACAATCCGGCCGTCTTTCACACCGACATCCGCTTTGACAATGCCTGTGTAATCCAATAGCACGACGTTGGTGATAACCAAATCCAAAGCGCCGTCCTTCCCTGTGATTCTGCCGTTTTGGCCCATGCCGTCGCGGATTGTTTTTCCGCCGCCAAAGATCATTTCTTCACCATATACTGTGAAATCCCTTTCGACTTCGATCCATAAATCCGTGTCGCCCAATCTGATTTTATCGCCCGTTGTCGGGCCAAACAGTTCCGCATATTCCTCCCGTGACATTTTCATCGGATTACACCCTCCATCCAGCCGGCTTGTTTTAAGTTGGCCAACGTTTTTTCTTTGCCGCGTTCATCGATAAACGTGTCGGCCATTCCGTTCAGCCCTCTAATTGTCTTGCGTCCTCTGATTTCCACTAGTGAGACCGTTTTCTGCTCTCCAGGCTCAAAACGGACCGACGTGCCTGATGGAACATCAAGACGCATGCCGATCGCCAGCTCACGGTCAAATAATAAAGCCCCGTTGGCCTCCGCAAAATGAAAATGCGAACCGACTTGAATGGAGCGTGATCCGGTGTTTTTTACCGTTACCTCCCGTATCTCACGGCCTTCATTAATCGTAATGGTTCCCTCAGCAATTTGAAATGCTCCCGGCTTCATGACTTCACCTCCGCAGAAATTGGCTGATGTACCGTAACAAGCTTTACTCCATCCGGAAATGTGGCCTCCACCTGAATGCTGTCAAGCATCTCAGGCACCCCCTCCATCACATCTTTTTCCGTTAATACATGGCGGCCGGCTTCCATCAGCTCTGCTACTCCCTTCCCATCACGTGCGCCTTCCATAATAAAGCAGGTGATATAAGCAGCAGCCTCAGGATAGTTCAGCAGAACGCCCCGCGCCTTTCGCTGTTTGGCTAATTCCCCCGCTGCAAAAATGAGCAATTTTTCTTGTTCAACCGGTGTCAGTTTCATCTGTAATCCTCCTTCTTTTGTCATATAAAGCGGATGCGGTTACTATGAATTTGTGAAGCATGCAGGCGGGACATCACCTCCCTTTCTTCGAGAATGGGGGTCATACGGTAGGGTGCCTTTCAAAGCGGCATGCCGTTTCTTCATCAGCCTTGCCATGGTCAACAACCGTTCCCCTGTCGATCACGGAAAGATAGTCAGCACAGATTAACGCGTTTTCCAGACTGCGCTCGACTAAGATAACAAATGTCTTTTTTTCTGGAAATTTCTATAATAACTTGTCTGACTAGTTCGACAATTAAAATCTGAATTCCTTCCAATTGTTCATTAAGTAAAATATTTTTCAGATTTACCATCAGCGCTCTGGCAATTGCAAGCTGCTGCTGTTGGCCGCCTTTTCGTTTTGAACAAATGTTTGATTAAAACAAATAGCCCCCCTGTTTAGCCGAAAGCGGCCTATGAAGTGGATTGGCCGACTCCATTTCGGCCTAATACAGCGACAATCTGCCCCGGGTAAACCTCCATGCTAAGGCTGTGCTAAACCATCGATTGATCATAACCAGACGTTACATTCCTGATGGCAGCCCGTTGTTTTGCTCCGCAACCGGAAGCATGGCATGGAGGCCAGTCTGAGGCGCCGTCCACCACGATACCGAGAACCCGACTATTGCCATTAACTCCGTATCATGGACGGTCACTTCGCTGATCGCCACCGTTCCTCTTAACGAGTGAAGAATTCCAGCCTTCACTGAATCCCCGCTTGTGTCGATATCAACTGTTTTTTCGCACTCCCGTGGCTTCCGACACTTTCTTCGGTGCAGTACATTCCGTCATCAAAACCCCTTTGTTTGATTTCTTCAAATGATGTTATAAAAGTTTACAACTTATGTCATTATTATATAGAAGAGGCCTATTAATTCAAAGAATATTTAAAAAATTTAGTTACCTTGACCAAATCAGCTTCTTTTTTTGTTATATTTATTCACATCAGAAAAAGCGAACAAAAAAAGACAAGAAACATTTCGTTTCCTGCCTCTTCCGTACGATTAATCTTTATCTGAAAATTTATCCTTGGCTTTCCCGATATCCTTTTGGATTTCGCCTTTCGCCTTATCTTTTTTGCCTTCAGCCTGCATGTCCGTTCTGTCAGCCATATCTCCGACTTTATCCTTCACTTCTCCTTTGGCTTTATTAAAGCCGCCCTTCATTTTGTCTTTTACACTATCGTTACCCATGTTAATTCTCCCCTCTCAATTATGTGTGTACTTGTTACCTTCCCGATCTGAGAGGCAATAAACATTCTAATGTTATTTATCGATTTCGTAGCGCTCTCCGTAACGGAGCACCTTGTATATCGCCAGCCCGTCTGATGACTTTTTCTCCGAATATCGGACCGGCAGCAGGGCAAAAAACACATAATACGTAGAAAAATAGACAAACTGATAGAAAAACACATTCGGCTTTAATACACTGTGTATAATCAGCAGATTGATTGCAAAAATCGTGATGAGGTTAAACAAGCAGCCCCCTGCATACACGAGTGCATTTGAGAATCGATTGTCAATTTTCAACTCCCCGTACCGGCAAAAAGAATCGATAAAATAAATCGTTCTGAACCGTATGGGTCCAATTTTAAGCAGCGTTTTTCCCATGCCTATATCCAACGATCCTTTTCCGCCAAAAATAAAAGCCATAAAGCTGTGCCCTGAAACATGTATAATCTGTACAAGCGGCAGAACAATGAGGAAAGACCACAGAAACTTCACCATATCATTAAAACCAAACATTGAATTCCCCCTCACGTGCAGATGCATCCCAAAACGGCTTTTGTTCAAAAAACAGTGCTGTAGCGATTTTTCCTGTTCTCCCCGGAAATAAACGTTCCGATGCTCCCCTTTTTTTGCATAAAAAAAAAACCATCTGCCAGCAGATGGTTTTGCCTCATACTTCATATAAGCAATCGTTCCTTTGAATCATCTCTCTCATGCTGACCGCTTTTTCATAAAAATACACCGCTTCTTTATATTGTTCGCGATGACTGAAATAGGAGGCAGCATCTAAAGCAAATTCTTCAATATATACGTACAGGCCCTTTTCTTCCATATAATCAAATACTTCTTGAATCATATCCAAATTGACAGATTCCACATATAATGCCTGCAGAAATTTATATTTTGCCAGACTGAAGAAGTCGTTTCGTTTTTGGGCAATGGCAATCCCTTTTTCATAGTACCGCATCGCGGCTTCGCTATCTTGTTTTTTGAAAAGAACGCGAGTCAGGCTGAAGAGCGCTTTTGGAAGCTGTTCCAGCTGATAATCTTCGAAGACAGGAAGCGCTTTTTCAAAGTATTCGGCGGCCTGATCCAGCTCCCCCTTGTCATCATAGCAATTCCCAATATTATAAAGGGCTGATCCGATTAAACGGGGCTGTCCTTCCAATAAAGCAAGGCGATACGCGTCATCTAAATGTTCAAGCGCTTTTTCATAATTTCTGTAGTCAATGTAGTTTCCTGATATGACGAAATGGCATTGAATTCTTCTGACTCTGTAAAAATCGTGAGCCTTATACGTCTCCAGCGCCTGTACGGCGTGGTTCATGGAAAAGTGCGTCTGCTTCATAATATAAAAGACTTCCGCCACTTTAAAATGAAATTCCGCTCTTTCAATTTCATCTTCTACAAACGCAAGCATCTTCTCAGCTTTCCGATAAAAGGATATAGCCGAGATGTAATTGTTCTGTTCAAATTCGTACATTCCTCTAAACAAGTGAAAATAATACTCAGATAATCCGGAGATGCTGTCCTGATTGCTTTCCAGCGTTTTGATCAATTCACGATATTGAAGCTGAGATTCCTCGTGCAGGTCAGGCTTTACATAATCCAGCATAATTTGGTGCCGGTAGCTGATCAGCTGATAATACAGGAGAAGCAGCTGATCCTCTTCCATCTGTTCGATATCTAGATCAATTTCTTCTTTCAGCTTTACGGCATCAGCCACTTGAAATGCTAAAATGTGCTTATACCACTTATTGATTTTCACTCCTACTTGAGATGACGGGATCTCGTACGCGGCCATGCCCCTCCAACCCTTTCTATTTTCTAATTGGTTATATTTTATCATAATGTATGGCTTTGGAATTAAATTTTCTTACAATGATTCCTTCTTTATGCCTATCCTTATATATTTCGGTTTTTATACGTATTTTTTGCACTCGGATTCTAATAAAAAAGCTTACCGGACAGTGCCGATAAGCTTTTGACTTCATATTACCCGCCAATATAAGACATTTCCACTTTCTTTTTGCCAGATGCTTTTGATAGCGTACGATCGACTGAATACTGATCGATCCGATTTTTCCATACTGTCCCGATCATTTCTGATAGTTCGTCATCACTTAATTCCTGGCGAACCGGAGCTCTGAGGTCAAATCCGCTTGAAGCGAATAAGCAGGTAAACAGCTCTCCTCTTGCAGAAAGACGGGCTCTGTTGCAAGATCCGCAGAATGCATCAGATACAGATGATATGACGCCGATTTCTCCAGAGCCGTCCAAGTAGCGGAATCTGGAAGCCACTTCGCCTATATAATTAGGCGCTATCGGCTCAACCGGCATGTGTTTATTGATCAAATCTATGATTTCCGCCTTTGTCATGACGTCTTTTTTTTCCCATTGGTTGGTGTTGCCTACGTCCATAAATTCAATGAATCTCAGGATATGCCCTTTTTCTTTAAAATAACGGGCCATAGGCAGTATATCTTTTTCATTGACGCCCTTTTGAACGACCATATTGATTTTAACACCGAGCCCCGCTTGCTTCGCCGCTTCAATGCCTTCCAGCACCTTGCTGACAGAAACACCGCGCCCGTTTATCTTCTTAAAACGCTCGTCTTCTAAAGAATCAAGGCTGATCGTAACCCTTTTCAGCCCAGCCTCCTTGAGCCTCTTAGCATAAACAGGCAGCAGTGATCCGTTTGTCGTCATCGCGATGTCACGAATACCCGGTATGCGGGCCAGTTTTTTGATTAACTCCGGCATATCCTTTCTCATGAGGGGCTCTCCGCCGGTCAAGCGGATTTTTTCAACGCCAAATCTTGTGACAAACAATGTCGCAAGCCGTTCCAGCTCCTCAAATGAAAGCAGCTCCTCTTTCTTTAAAAAAGGATAATCAGGGCCGAATAATTCGGCGGGCATACAGTACGTGCATCGGAAGTTGCAGCGGTCTGTAACAGAAATGCGAAGGTCTCTCAGCGGTCTGTTTCTTTTATCCAACATCTGACGCGACTCTGTAATCATAGCTACAGCCCCTTCCTACTCCCTGATTCTCTCAGGGTGTGTATATACATTAAATGATCCGTTTCTGACAAATCCAATCGCTGTGATATTCAATTCTTCAGCCATTTGAATCGCAAGCTCCGTCGGGGCCGATTTGGAAATGACAATCGACACGCCGATTTTGGCCGCTTTTAACAGGACCTCTGATGAGATTCTGCCGCTGAACACAATCAGTTTGTCGCGTACGGACATCCCGTTTAAAAGGCAGTGTCCGTATAGTTTATCAAGTGCGTTATGCCGACCGATATCTGTGCGCATCAACAGAAGCTTCTCTGTGTCGCAAAGCGCCGCATTATGGACGCCTCCCGTATCCTGAAACGTCCCGCTCCCTTGCTGCATGTCTTTCATAAGCGCCAGACATGCCTCAGGCGATATCTTGATTTGGCTGACAGCCGTCTTGGCTGTTTTGACATCCTGCTGAAAATAAAAATGACGGCCCTTTCCGCAGCATGAGCCGATCACCCGTTTCGTATAATCCTTTTGATCCAATGTCTCAGGGTGAACGAGGTCGACATATACAAAACCGAGACTTTCATCTATTGTAAACCTTTTAATTTCTTTTTGAAATCGTATAACACCCTCTGATGCGAGAAATCCGATGACAAGCTCTTCGATATGCTCAGGCGTACAAACGAGCGTCACAAATTCACTGCCATTCAGTATCACTGTCAAAGGGAATTCCGTCACCATCCGGTCTTCTACTTTGCTTATTTCCCCTTGTTCATAGCGCCATACATCCCTGACCGCAGTTACTTTATCGTTCAATGTCTCTTCCCCTCCGCAATGTTCCTGCCTTTATATTTTTTCACACTCCTCGGATTTTGTCGAATTCTGAGACACAAAAAGAGCCCTCTATATAAAGGGCTTTCACAGGATGTGATGACGGCGGTGTTTAGGCAGGGCGCCTAAGCATTTAGCCGCCATTCCTTTTACCAATGTGCATTGACAACGAACGCTGGGCTTGTCGACACGCTGAGAGCCCTCTATAGAAAGGACTCTATGGTTGATTATACTGATTCTTTTTCAGAACCGTAAACAGCACAATAGCTGCGATCAAGGTGAGAATGCTGACAAAAAAGAAGGCTGCCAGTTTTAGAAGAACACCAAGCAATATGAATGCAACGGTTGCTATAAGAAAAATCATTCCGAATAATTTCATATGTTCAACCCCTTTTTAGGGTATCATTCCCGCCCAAACTGTTTTTAAACCAATAAAAAAAGGCGCCTGGGGGAGCGCCTGATCTTTAGGTTCCTTTACTCAGTAAATTTTTGTGCTTCTTTTTCCCAAGCCTGTTCGAACTCATCCGCACTGTTCGCTGAAATATATTCTCCGCCGCCAGCGACAGCTGCTTGTTTCATCTCTTCATTACCCTTGACATCAAAGTTGAAGCCAATGATGTTTACAATCGTATCCACATTTGATGCACGGAGCTTTTCGATTTCCGCCGCAGGGTCTCCGCCGCACGTTTCTTCACCGTCAGTGATTAAATACACCACGTTTTTCCCGTCTGCGTCAAATGCTTCAAATTCTTTTCTTGTGTCTGCAAGTGCTTTGGCAATCGGTGTCCATCCAGTCGGCTTGAGCTCACTCAATGAATTGTCAAACAGAGACCCTTCATATGGATGAAGGCCGTAAATGGTTTCCGTCGTACTGCACGAAAGGGCTTTACCGGACAGTTTATTGTTCCCTGCATGCCCGAAAACGCGAAGCATAAGATTTGTATCCTTTGGAAGAAGTTCGGCAAAAGATTTTACTGATTTTTTGGCAATGTCTATTTTGCGCTCTCCTCCTGTTTTTTGAACCATGCTTCCGCTTCCATCAAACAAAACAGCTACATTTGTATCAGCCTGTTTCTCAGCGGCAAAAGACGGGGAGGCAATGGAAACAGTCAACAATCCAATGATACCGGCAGCCAGCAATTTTTTCATACGATTACTTCCTTTCTTTTTCATATTTTCCAACTATATGTTGGATTCTTCTTTATGCTAGAATACGAAAATGCAAAAAGATATAGGACATGCTGCCTTTTGTGCTGCTTTCACGATCTGTCCAAAATCGCTTGAAATGCCGTTCATTTTTAGCCATTTCCGCCCAGAAAGCATAAACAGATTGTGTGATCATTCATTCTTTTTTCGCCTTGATTATGACAGAAAAACGGAAATCTGCTACTATGCTACAGGCAGACAGCTAATTAGTTTTGAAGTTTTTGTTACATACAAAAAGAGGCTGACCATCACCAGCCTCTTTTTTCTTATTTAGATAACATTAGTGATTGCTGAGTGAAAATTTTCTCAACATCTTTTTGGGTATAAGCCGGGAAGTATTCACCGCCGCCTACTTTCGCAATTGCGTTCAGCTGGCCTTTGTATCCCTCTTTATAATCAAAGCCGATCACATTAACAGTGATATTGTCTTTTTGCAGTTCCTTTGCTGTTTTAATCGGGTTTCCTCCGCACGTTTCCTCACCGTCTGTCAACAGATACACCACTTTTTCCCCTTTTGCATCAAGCTGGTCAAAAGAAGATTTCGCTTCGTTCAGCGCTTTGGCAATTGGCGTCCAGCCAGTCGGCCCAATTGTATTGAGAGAATTGAGGAAGCTTTGCTCGTTAAAGCTTTGGAAGCCGTATACGTTGCGAATGGCTTCACATGACTGAACTTTTCCGGAATTTTTATTGTTTCCTTCAGAGCCAAACACGCTCATTTTCACCTGAGTTCCTTCTGGCAATGAGCTCGCAAACTTTGAAATTTCTTTTTTGGCTGAATTAAATTTAGATACACCATCTATTCTTTTCGCCATACTTCCGCTGGCATCAAGCAAGACCGCCACGTTCGCCGGCGCTTTAGCCTCCGTTTCTGTCTTTTCAGCTGCAAAAGCAGGTGAAGTTAATCCAAAAAGCAATCCTGTCATCATGATCAGTGAAAATCTTTTCTTCATGTTCGTACCCCTTTACCAATTTGTTTCTGCGTGCAGATGTTCAACGCTGAACATAATCTATCGTAATCAACAAAAACCGAGAAATAAATAGGGCGGGCTTCCCCATTGCTGTTGTTTACTTTTGCATAGAAACCTATGTTTTTATTAGTGATTTCCACCTAACGCCCCTATGAAAAGAGAAGATTGTCCGCCTTTCGGCTTTCGTTATATGAGTCTGTCGAAGTCTGTCGACAAATGTGGATGACTTTACCACAATCTCAAAGCCTGAAATCAGGAAAAAAGGACTGATCCTTAAAGACGGCCAGAAGCTCCTCTAAACCGTTTCAGCCGCTCTTAGATAAAAGACATTCAAGAACAGAAAAAGACGCCCAAAGAGCGTCTTTTTCTACTTTTTCGCCATGTATTTATTCAAAAACGCATCTGCCTCAGAAATTTGTGTGCCTTGGTAATAGTACTTTACAATGTCATCAACCGTTTTGCCTTCTTTGGCCATAAAATTCGCTCCGTATTGGCTCATCCCAACACCGTGGCCAAATCCTCTCGTCGTGACTGTAATTGTGTCTCCATTTCGCTTCCATTCAAAATCGGCGGAGTTGAGACCCAGCTTTTCACGTATGTCTCTTCCTTTCAGCGTCTTGCCGTTAATGACGGCAGTTGCGACCTGGTGGCCCGGTGTCTCGCCGGTAATCTTCCCTACTGCGCTAGATCCATCCAGCTTGACGCCAAGCTTTTGCTGAAATTCTGCCGCTGTAAAGGTTTTCGTTGCCTTATATTCCGGAGACTTTTTATCCCATGGGCTTTTGACGCTTTTTAAATATGGGATAGCACTTGTCCAATAAGCTTCTGCATTCTCTGTGTAGCCGTTGCTTGTGGAGAAAAAGGATGCTTCAATCGGCTGGTTGTTGTACGTTAAGATTTTGCCTTGCGTACTGGCTACCGCATCTGTGATTTTCTTCAGTTTTGTCTCATAGCTTGTGCCCCATTGCTTTTTCAGCTCCGCTTTGTTTTTATACACCTGAAACATCTGTGTATCATCCACCAGTGAGCCTTTAGGAGCCTCAACCGCTGAATTTGACACCATCAGTCTGACAATAAATGTTCTGGCGGCGAGGGCCTGGGCTTTCAGTGCTTCAGATTCAAAGGTTGCCGGCATTTCGGAGGCGACGACTCCAATCACATACTCTTCAAGCGGAATGTTTTCTACGGATTGATTTGCGGTTCGATAGACGGGAATAGAAACAGGTGATGCTTTCAATGTCTCTGCTCCTTTCGATGCTGGTTTCGTGCTGACTGCTGTCTTTTCTGATTCTACGCTGGCCCCCGCTTCCTTATTATGCTGGAATGGTATAACCAAGAGTGTGGGAACCAAGAGAATCAATGCACATAGTACGGATAGTGTGATTGCGAATTGTTTCATATTCAGCTGCCTCCTGCTCGGGATTCGACTCTAGTCTAGTCTATGGGCAGGGACAAGCTAATATGACTCTCGTTTTGGACAGAAACTTTATTTGTCATTTACGTATTCTTTTTTGCTATTTTGCGCATAATGATGATAATACACAAAAAATAAAAAACCAGTATGCCAGAGTGACATACTGATTTTCAAGTAAGTTTATGCATTTAAGTCAGAAACGACTTCTTTATTCTCTTGCTCAGAAGCAGACTCATCATTTACACGTTCGATGTCTGCGCCCAGAGCGGCAAGCTTCTGATGGAAATCAACGTAACCGCGGTCTAAGTGCTTCAATTCAGTAACACGTGTGTGACCTTCAGCCACTAACCCCGCAAGAATCAGCGCTGCACCTGCACGCAAATCAGTCGCTGCAACTTCAGCTCCCTGAAGCTGTACAGGACCGTTAATGATGACAGAACGTCCTTCAATCTTGATATCACCATTCATACGGCGGAATTCTTCCGCATGCATAAAACGGTTTTCAAAAACGGTTTCTGTAATCATGCTTGTGCCGCTTGCACGAAGCAGAAGCGCCATCATTTGTGACTGCATATCAGTCGGGAAGCCCGGGTGAGGCATTGTTTTGATGTCAATCGGTTTAAGTTCTTTCGGGCCGATGACACGCAGACCTTCACCTTCATCCTTAATTGTTACACCCATCTCTTCCATTTTTGCAATTAAAGAGGTGAGGTGCTCAGGAACCGCTCCTTTTACTAATACGTTTCCTTCAGTGATTGCAGCAGCAACCATAAATGTGCCCGCTTCAATACGGTCAGGAATAATATGGTGTTTTACGCCGTGAAGCTTTTCGACTCCTTCAATTTTGATGGTGCCGGTGCCAGCTCCGCGGATTTTTCCGCCCATGCCGTTGATATAGTTTGCTAAATCAACGATTTCGGGTTCTTTTGCCACGTTTTCCAGCGTTGTTGTTCCTTCAGCTAGAGCGGCTGCCATAATCAGGTTCTCTGTAGCTCCTACACTTGGGAAGTCCAGATAAATTTTTGCGCCTTGCAGTCGGCCTTTTACTTCAGCTTCAATGAAGCCATTACCGACTTTGATTTCTGCGCCCATTGCTTCAAAACCTTTTAAATGCTGATCAATCGGTCTGGAACCAATTGCGCATCCGCCCGGAAGTGCAACTCTTGCATGACCTGTACGCGCAAGAAGCGGCCCCATGACAAGCACAGACGCACGCATTTTACGAACATATTCAAAAGGTGCTTCAGTTTGCAAAGCGTATGAAGCATTTACAGTCACTTCATTATTTTCAAAATGCACATCTGCTCCTAAATGACGCAACACTTCGTTAATTGTATATACATCGGAGAGCGTAGGTACATCACAAATTACGCTTTTTTCTTCACTTGCTAATAAAGATGCAGCGATAACAGGTAAAACGGCATTTTTAGCGCCTTCAACTTTGACTGTGCCGTTTAACTTCTGACCGCCGCGGACGATGATTTTTTCCAAGGTATTCCCCTCCGCGTCCCTAAATTCTCTATATTAATATTCAGTCGTAACGATTGGTGTGCCAACCGTAACGGTATGTTTTCCGCCCATTCCTGCACTTCTAAGTGCAACTTGCAAATTCATTTTATGTTTCGAGGTCATAATGTACTCTTCCCACTCATCTGTAAACGCAGAAATAGAAACGAAATTTGGCTCAACTACATGTTCTACTGATCTTGCTTGAAATTCATTTAATAACTGATTTGCTTTTTTTTGCAAAACAATATTCATATTATCATCTAAGTGACCATTTAGACAAGTAAAAATAACTACTTTTTCTTGGAATATCCCAAGTGTCTCCCGTTCAAACTGTTCATATGTATCATTCCAGCTATCCGGTGTCTCTAGACTCATTTGCTCATATAATAAATACGAAGTTGGATTGTGTTTTTTGAGGGTTGTGACAAGCTGCAGTCTAAAAGAAGTACGATTTTTTTTGTCAGTATATGTGCCAATTGCCTTTATCATTTTATCTTCCCGTGCAATCACCCAATCATATTGACGATACTCTGATTTTAAACGTTGCACTTTTTGATAAAATTCTTTTTCGGTCAGTGACATGTTTTGTTTTGCATGCAATGTCCACTTATCTATTGACACATCTTGGCGTTCCATCCCCTCTGCCATTTTTGCTAACGGCGTTAATTCACTCGCATGAATGGTATGGAAAACAGCAATGACGAAGCTTAACATGACGGAAATGATAATAGCGTGGCTTACTTGTTTTTTCTTCATGTTCATCTCTCCCCCTTATCCCCAGTTTTACCGGAGGCAAGAGGCGCCATACGTAAAAATCTTCGTCAAAACTCGAGCTATTCGCTTCAACCCGCTTCTCCCAACCATTTAATGATAATAATGTTCAAAACCTATTAAAATAGATAGGGAAGCTGCTGTGAATAATTGAGATAATCTAAAAAGAAATTGGCAACGGCCGTTCCAATGGCAATTGTCAGCAAAATCATCAGGAGTCTAGCCTGCACGACTTTGCCTTTTTTGATTAACGGATCTATATTGACGGCTTGCAACGCCCACCAAGTCACTGCTATAAAAATCAGGTGAACGACAATGCCGATTGCAGCCTGCTGTCCCAATACACTCATCTATTACACTCCTTTCTCTGCGTTCATACCCTTTCTTATTATATAAGAAGCACAGATAAAGATGATACATTTTATACAGAACGGAATAATCAGCCAAATCTAGGGCTAATCCCCGCTTAAAGTGCGATTCTTTTACATGGTATACTTTATTGGAAAGGAGCTGGCAAATGTGAATCATTCTTTTTTTCAGCCTGAAAAGCAATATGGTGAGGACCTGCCAATTTTTGATCAGGAATGGGAAGCAATTGCATTCTATTATGATTATAGACAGTCACAGATTGAAGAACTGAATGAATTGTGTCAGTTTTTTAACATTTCTCTTACCTATACGAGAGAAAGCCTTGAAGAGCTTGAAAACCTTTATTTTCAAAGTATACAAGAGCTTTTGCTTGCTGATTGGAATCTTCCTATTGAAGAATTCGAGAAAATGATCAGTGTTTATCTTATAGATTGCGTGATTGCCCGCCATGAAGATGCTGAATGGGTTGTAAAACCTTATCCCTATAAAGACGGCGCTTATACACTTGGCTTTAGAAGACATCGCAAATCGTGGCATACAATGAATGCCTGTGATGGTTTATACCTGCGCCAAAAAGAGGATCGCCCGCTGTTATCGCTGTTTGATTCTCTTGTGCGTTCATAAAAAAATCCTTCTCATAAAGAGAAGGATTTTTTCTTATTTCCCTGCTACATCCAATCTGTTCAAAGCCCGCTGTAACGCAAGCTCAGCCCGACGAATGTCAGTATCATCTGATTGAGTATTCAAACGCTCCTGCGCCCGCTGGCGTGCAGCTTCAGCGCGCTCTTTATCGATGCCTTCTGCTGTCTCGGCAGCCTGGGCAAGGATGGTGACCTGATCAGGACGGACTTCTACAAAACCGCCGCTGACGGCAACCATTTCAGTCTGCCCGTCTTTTTTCAGACGGACAGCGCCGATTTTAAGAGGAGCCACGGTTGGAATATGGCCTGGCAAAATACCGAGATCGCCGCTTTCGGCTCTCACACTCACCATTTCGATATCCGCATCGTATACTGGGCCGTCGGGAGTAACGATATTGACTTTAACGGTCTTCATGCTTTTACCCTCCTAGGACCAGATTAAACTTCTACACCCATTTCTTTTGCTTTCTCAACAACTTCTTCGATACGGCCTACAAGACGGAATGCATCTTCTGGAAGATGGTCATATTTACCGGCTAAGATTTCTTTGAAGCCTTGTACCGTCTCTTTTACAGGCACGTAAGAACCTTTTTGTCCAGTGAACTGTTCAGCCACGTGGAAGTTCTGAGAAAGGAAGAACTGGATACGACGAGCGCGGTGAACGACAAGTTTGTCTTCCTCGCCTAATTCATCCATACCGAGAATCGCAATGATATCTTGAAGCTCTTTGTAACGCTGAAGCGTTGACTGTACTTCACGCGCAACCGCATAGTGCTCTTCTCCAACAATTTCAGGAGCAAGGGCGCGTGATGTAGATGCCAACGGATCAACCGCAGGGTAAATACCCATTTCAGTTAATTTACGCTCAAGGTTTGTTGTCGCATCCAAGTGAGCGAACGTTGTTGCCGGCGCCGGGTCAGTGTAGTCATCGGCAGGCACGTAGATCGCCTGGATAGATGTAACTGATCCAACATTCGTAGACGTGATACGCTCTTGGAGCTGACCCATCTCAGTTGCAAGCGTCGGCTGATAACCAACCGCTGAAGGCATACGGCCAAGAAGGGCTGAAACCTCTGAACCCGCTTGTGTGAAACGGAAAATGTTATCGATAAAGAACAGTACGTCCTGTCCTTGTACATCACGGAAGTGCTCAGCCATTGTAAGGCCTGTCAAAGCAACACGCATACGTGCGCCCGGCGGCTCGTTCATTTGTCCGAATACCATGGCTGTTTTGTTGATTACGCCAGAGTCACTCATTTCGTAGAAAAGGTCGTTCCCTTCACGAGTACGCTCTCCTACGCCGGCGAATACAGAGATACCGCCGTGCTCTTGCGCGATGTTGTTGATTAATTCCTGGATTAATACGGTTTTACCTACACCGGCACCACCGAACAATCCGATTTTACCGCCCTTAATGTAAGGAGCAAGCAAATCAACAACCTTAATACCTGTTTCAAGAATTTCAACTTCTGTTGAAAGCTGATCGAATGAAGGCGCCTGTCTGTGAATCGGATCCTTTTTCGCATCCGCAGGAACCGGCTCATTCAAATCAATATTTTCTCCGAGAACGTTAAATACACGTCCAAGTGTTACATCACCAACCGGTACTGAGATTGGCGCTCCTGTATCTACAGCTTCCATACCGCGCTGAACACCATCTGTAGATGCCATTGCGATTGTACGGACTGTATCATCACCTAAATGAAGAGCGACCTCAAGCGTTAAATCAATACCTACTTCGTTTTCACTTGCAGCTGGCTGTGAAATTTTAATCGCATTATAAATTTCAGGCAAGTGACCGTCTTCAAAACGCACGTCGACGACCGGTCCTAATACCTGGCTAACGCGTCCTTTCTTCATCGCTATCCCTCCTGACAAAATCTTTCTATTCTAAAGCGGCTGCTCCGCCGACAATTTCCGTAATTTCTTGTGTGATGGCTGCTTGGCGAGCGCGGTTGTAAGAAAGCGAAAGTGAATCGATAAGTTCCTTCGCGTTGTCTGTCGCATTTTTCATCGCCGTCATTCTTGCAGCGTGCTCACTTGCTTTACTGTCAAGAAGCGCACCGAAGATTAAGCTTTCTGCATATTGAGGAAGCAAAACCTCCAGAACCTCCTCTTCAGATGGTTCAAATTCATAAGACGCCGTTCTTTTTCCGCCGCCGCTGCCCAAATCAGATAACGGCAGAAGTTTTTTCTCCGTTACTTCTTGAGTAATGGCGCTGACAAAATGGTTATAAACAAGGTGCAATTCATCAAACGCACCGTCTATAAACATTTGGATCGTTTGACGGGCAAGATCTTTAATTTCTGTAAACGTCACTTCATCCCCAAGTCCTGTTAACTCGGAAATGATCGGAATCTCACGTTTCTTAAAGAAATCACGGCCCACTCTTCCGATGGCAATCACCGCATACTCATCCTTAGACTGATGACGTTCTTGCATGGCCTGATAAGCACTCCGTAAAACCGAACTGTTAAAAGCGCCGGCAAGACCGCGGTCAGACGTAATGACAAGGTATGCCGTTTTTTTCACTTCTCTGCTGAGAAGCATCGGGTGCTTCACGTTGCCGGAAACTCTTCCGACGTTTGACACAACCTCTTGGATTTTATCCATATATGGCACAAATGATTTTGCATTGTTTTCAGCACGATTCAGCTTAGCCGCAGATACCATCTGCATGGCTTTTGTAATCTGACTTGTTTTTTTCGTTGACGTGATCCTTGACTTAATATCGCGTAATGAGGCCAAAGATTTCACCACCTTTTCTCTTCATCTGCGTAAAAAGAGAGAAAAAGAGAACCTTTTTCTCTCATCAGCATTCGAGTTAGTTGCTTGGTGCAAATGTGCGTTTGAAGCCTTCGATTGCAGCATTGAAGTCTTCATCAGCAGGAAGGTTTCCTGTTTTCGCAATTCCGTCAAGCAGGTCTTTATGGTTTTGGTCAAGGTACATGTAGTACTCTTCTTCAAAACGTCTGATATCCGCCACAGGAATATCATCGAGATATCCTTTTGTCAGCGCATAAAGAATGGCTACTTGCTTTTCAACCGGAAGCGGCTTGTTCAGATCCTGCTTCAGCACTTCAACTGTACGCGCACCGCGGTTCAGTTTTGCCTGAGTCGCTTGGTCGAGGTCAGAACCGAATTGAGCGAATGCTTCCAGCTCACGGTATGACGCAAGGTCAAGACGCAAAGTACCTGATACTTTTTTCATCGCTTTGATTTGCGCTGAGCCGCCGACACGGGATACAGACAATCCGGCATTGATCGCTGGACGTACGCCTGAGAAGAACAAATCAGATTGCAGGAAGATCTGTCCGTCGGTGATGGAAATGACGTTCGTCGGAATATAAGCAGAGATATCTCCGGCTTGTGTTTCTACGAACGGCAGAGCTGTAATTGATCCTGCGCCTTTCGCGTCGCTAAGCTTTGCTGCACGCTCAAGCAGACGGGAATGAAGATAGAATACATCCCCAGGGAACGCTTCACGGCCTGGCGGACGGCGAAGAAGCAAGGACAGCTCACGGTAAGCAGCCGCTTGTTTAGAAAGATCATCGTATACAACAAGAACGTGCTTGCCGCTGTACATAAATTCTTCTGCCATTGTAACCCCAGCATACGGTGCCAGGTACAGAAGCGGTGCCGGCTGTGACGCAGACGCCGTTACAACAATTGTATAATCAAGCGCGCCGTGTTTACGCAATGTTTCTACTACGCCGCGGACTGTTGATTCTTTTTGACCGATCGCAACATATACGCAGATCATGTCTTGGTCTTTTTGGTTCAGAATCGCATCGATCGCAACAGATGTTTTACCTGTTTGACGGTCACCGATGATCAGCTCACGCTGGCCGCGGCCGATTGGAATCAGGGCATCGATCGCTTTGATACCGGTTTGAAGCGGTTCATGAACGGATTTACGGTCCATAACGCCTGGTGCAGGGCTCTCAATCGGACGAGTTTTGCTTGTAAGGATCGGGCCAAGTCCGTCTACCGGCTGGCCTAACGGATTTACAATACGGCCGATTAACTCTTCACCAACAGGAACCTCCATGATGCGGCCTGTTCTTTTTACTTCGTCTCCCTCACGGATCTCACTGAAAGGTCCTAAGATGACGATACCTACGTTTGATTCCTCAAGGTTTTGAGCCATACCCAAAACACCGTTTGAAAATTCGACAAGTTCACCGGCCATACAGTTATCAAGGCCGTGCACACGTGCAATACCGTCACCGACTTGGATGACTGTACCTACGTCTTGAACTTCAATATCAGATTGATAATTTTGTATTTGCTGTTTTATCAGCGTGCTAATCTCTTCAGCTTTGATGCTCACTTAGGTTTCACCCCTTCTATCGATTTTCCCCGGCTAATTGACGTTCAATGCGCTGAAGCTTCCCGCTTACGCTGCCGTCATAAATCCGGTTTCCAATGCGGACTTTAATGCCGCCTATTAAATCCGTCTGCACTTCATTTCTGATTCTCAGTGAAGCGACTCCGGCTTTTTTTGCAAACACTTGTGATAATGGTAACATTTCTGCATCCGTCAGCGGTTTCACTGAATATACGATTGCGTCTTCTGTTTGACGGGCCTCATTTGCGAGTTTGATAAACTCATCTGTGAGCTCAGGCACAATCGCGGCACGATGGCGGTCAATCAAAAGAAAAATCGTATTAAGCACGGACTGTGACAAAGAGCCAAATGCATTTTGGATCAGCTCTTTTTTCTTCGCAGCCGGCACCTTCGGATGGTTCAACACATCATTAAGCGCTTTTTCATTTTGAAATACTTGTTTTACAACAGTTAGCTCTTCTTCTACTTGATTCAGCTGAGCGGACTCATTGGCTATATCAAAAAGAGCTGATGCATATCGTTTAGAGACAGCTGATCCACTCATCGGCTTTCTCCTACCTCTTTAAGATAGTCCTGGATCAATTTCTCTTGCGCTTGTTCATCCAGTTCTTTTTCGATCACTTTCGACGCAATCATGACAGAAAGAGACGCTACTTGCTCACGGAGAGCAGAAACCGCCTGTTCTTTTTCCTTCACGATTTCAGTTCTTGCTGCTTCTTTCAGACGTTCAGATTCTGCACGTGCAGCCTGAATAATCTCTTCTTTTTGCTTCTCTCCCAGTTTCTTTGCGTTTTCGATAAGAGTTTGGGATTCCTGTCTTGCTTCTTTTAAAAGAACGCGCTGCTCTTCAATCAGCTGCTGCGCTTCTTTATTTTTTTCTTCAGCAGACGTAATTTCTCCAGCGATGTGGTCTTCACGCTGTTTCATTATGTTTAATAGCGGCCCTAAAGCGTATTTCTTCAGAAGCGCTAATAAGATTAACATAGCTAACAGTTGGAACAGGATATCTCCGCCGTTAAACGACAATCCTAGTTCAAGTGGTAATTGAGACATCTACTACGGCAACTCCCTTCTGCAGGTTTTTCTTTGCTGATCCAGCAGCCGCACTTGTCTCTTTTCAGCCGGCAAGGCGGGATGCTTATCAGACATAAAGCAATGGCGAAGGTTCTCTTGGAATGATCTTCGCCATTTTTAGTTCATATAAGGCTTTTATGCTTAGCCAAAGAACGCTAAGAATGCGATAACGACAGCGATAATAGGAAGGGCTTCAACTAATGCGATACCCATGAACATAAGAGTTCTCAGTTCTTTACCTGCTTCCGGCTGACGGGCAATCCCCTCTACCGTACGTGAAACAATCAAACCGTTACCAATACCTGCACCAAGTGCGCCTAAACCAATTGCAATCGCAGCTGCTATTAAATTCATGAAAAAGTTCCTCCTTTAAAATGTTATCCGTTTGGATATAATGTTTTAATGATCATGACTGATTTTATGAGACATGTACACCATCGTCAGCATTGTAAAGATAAATGCCTGGATAGCACCAATAAATAAACTGAATGCTTGCCATGCCAGCATCGGCAGAATGGCACCGATTGTACCGACAAGACCGAGAGCCACGCTTTGCGAATAATGGCTTGTTGCTAATCCCGCAAGCAGGCCGAGAAGAATCTCACCGGCGAAGATGTTACCATACAGCCGCAAACCTAGAGTCAGCGTATTCGCAAACTCTTCGATGATTTTCATCGGGAGCATGAATGGAACAGGTCTTAAATAGTCTTTGGAATATTCCTTGAGCCCTTTCATCTTCACACCATAGTAGTGGGTTAAAGCAACAACCATCACGGCTAGCGTTAATGTAATGGCAGGATCGGCTGTCGGAGACTTCCACCAGAGCTCATGTCCGATTGTAATAGAGAACGGCAGCCCCAGCATATTCGACACAAATATGTACATCAGCAATGTGACACCAAGTGCCAAGAAGTTAGCCCCTGTTTTTAAATCCATTGTACTGCCAATAATATTGCGGACGAAATCAACAATCCATTCCATAAAGTTCTGGGCTTTTCCGGGACGGATCGAAAGCGTTCTTGTCGTCAATATAGCAATCAATAAAACAATCACACTCGCCACAGTAATCATCAGAATGTTTGTCAGATTAAAAGTAAGACCTAGAAATTCTATAGTTCTGTAACCATGATTCAAAGGGTTTTCACCTCTCTTCCATTGATGAACGTTTAAGCTGGATAAAGGAATCTATCATAATGACAGGGTATATTGTCATTAATCCAATAACTGTACTTGCCATATGAAAGTATTCGGGATTTTTATAGGCAACAGCCACAGCAAGAATCGCATTGCACCACCGCGCTGCGCTCCCGAGAGATCGTATGGACTTTCCTTTCTCAACAGCTCTGTCAAAAGCATTCATTCTTCTGACGAGCAGTAAAAAATTAAACAAACTGAAAACAGTTCCCAGAATAAGGCCTAAAAAAACGGTTTTATACGCTGTTAAACCATAACCCAGTACATACACTGCCAAAATGAACAATAAATATTTGCGTTGTCTGCTAAATGTAAGCTTGGGATCGTCCATCAATTATCTGTCTCCTGATGAAAAAATAATGTATAGCTTGGATACGGCAAAAATCAGCGGTTAACCCTTAGTAGAAGACCTTTTTTGACCGGCAAAACGGGCCTGTTCGAAAAAATCATTCATCCGCAAGCCTTGCAGGGATGCTGTTTCATTCGCTTAAATAAATCCTCATAATACGGGTTTGCTGAGAGGATTTACATTGAGGATGAGGACTATAATGAAAGCTATGAAAACCTTCTCATAATACCCTCGTTTAGCATACAATAGCCCCTAACATGTGTCAATCTGTTTAAAGTTAAAAAACTTTTTATACTTTACGTCTCCACAGAATGTTCACATTTTCACCTATAATTGTATACAGATTCACCGAATAGCAAAAAACTGGATAAAAAAATGAAACCCCCCCTTTTGGGGATTTCATTTTTTATTTTGTTCCAAACATGCGGTCACCCGCATCTCCGAGACCTGGAACAATATATCCTTTTTCATTTAATTTTTCATCTAGCGCCGCAATGTAAATATCAACGTCCGAATGATGCTTCTGCAATTCTTCCACACCCTCCGGCGCTGCTACAAGACACATGAAACGGATATTTTTCGCACCGCGTTTTTTAAGGCTGTGAATGGCTTCAACTGCGGAACCGCCTGTAGCGAGCATCGGGTCAACCACGATGAATTCACGCTCTTCCACATCAGAAGGAAGCTTGACATAGTATTCCACGGGTTTTAAGGTTTCTGGATCACGGTAAAGGCCGACATGTCCCACTTTTGCCGCAGGAATCAGCTTTAAAATGCCGTCAACCATTCCCAATCCTGCTCTGAGGATAGGAACCACTCCGAGTTTTTTCCCTGAGATGACTTTCGATTTCGCAGCCTGAACCGGTGTATTGATATCCACTTCTTCCAGAGGAAGATCGCGGGTAATTTCAAATGCCATGAGTGTAGCCACTTCATCTACTAACTCTCTAAAATCCTTCGTACCTGTATTTTCATTCCGTATATATGTCAGCTTGTGCTGAATTAAAGGATGATCAAATACATAAACCTTTCCCATACTGTGTTTCAGCTCCTTTTTTATTGTCCCATCAACAATTACACACTTCTATTGATTCTACAAAAAAAGACATTGAGTTTCAAGAACATCGTCAAAAAACCCGCCGGGCATAAGCCCAAGCGGGTTTTAAGATCTTAATAATCTAATTCTTTATATAAAGGAAATTTATCAGTCAGAGCAGCTACACGCTGTCTTGCTTCTTCAAGTTTTCCTTCATCTTCGTGGTTTTTCAATGCAAGCGCAATGATAGCACCGACTTCTTCTAATGCGTCTCCGTCAAAACCACGGCTGGTTACAGCAGCTGTACCAAGACGGATGCCGCTTGTTACAAAAGGTTTTTCAGGATCATATGGAATCGCGTTTTTGTTAGACGTAATACCGATTTCATCAAGTACATGCTCCGCAACCTTACCAGTCAGTCCGAGCGAACGAAGGTCAACAAGGATAAGGTGGTTGTCTGTTCCGCCTGAAACGAGCTGGATGCCCTCTTTCGTTAAGGCTTCAGCCAGACGTTTCGCGTTTGAAATGACGTTTTGTGCATATGTTTTGAAATCGTCCTGCAATACTTCACCGAATGAAACAGCTTTTGCGGCAATAACGTGCATCAGCGGGCCGCCTTGAATCCCAGGGAAGATCGATTTATCAATTTTCTTGCCAAACTCTTCACGGCAAAGGATCATACCGCCTCGAGGACCGCGAAGTGTTTTATGTGTTGTTGTTGTAACGAAATCAGCGTAAGGAACCGGGTTTGGATGAAGGCCTGCCGCAACAAGTCCTGCGATATGTGCCATATCCACCATGAAGTAAGCGCCGACTTCATCAGCAATTTCACGGAATTTCTTAAAGTCGATTGTACGAGGATACGCACTTGCTCCTGCTACGATAAGCTTCGGTTTATGAGCGAGGGCTTTTTCACGCACGTCATCGTAATCAATATATTGAGTTTCTTTATTTACGCCGTACTCAACAAAGTTATATTGAACACCGCTGAAGTTGACTGGGCTTCCGTGTGTTAAATGGCCGCCGTGGGAGAGGTTCATCCCAAGTACAGTATCGCCTTGCTCCAAAATCGTGAAGTACACTGCCATGTTTGCTTGTGCGCCTGAATGAGGCTGAACGTTTACATGCTCCGCTCCAAAGATTTCCTTCGCGCGGTCACGAGCGATATCTTCAACGACATCGACGTGCTCGCATCCGCCGTAGTAGCGTTTGCCCGGATATCCTTCTGCGTATTTATTTGTCAAAACAGATCCTTGTGCTTCCATAACAGCTTCACTTACAAAGTTCTCAGAAGCAATCAATTCGATCTTAGTCTGTTGGCGTTCACGCTCATTTTTAATGGCGTTAAACACTTGTTCGTCTTGCGCAGGTAAATGTTTCATCAGCGAGATCCTCTCCTATCCGTATCCTGTTCTTTGTTTTTACCATCACTATTGTACATGGTTTTTAAGGCCGATGTAAAAGATTATTTTTAAAAAATCTAAATTTTTATTGGTAAAAACGAATATTAATAACTTAAATTTAATTTAAAGTTCGGAATTTATTTCACTGTCTTAAAATAAAAGAAAAGACTGGCTATGCAGTCCTTTCATTCGCACTCATAAACCGCCCGCACTCCGCCGATTAGTTTCGGCCGTGTACGCGCCAATGTCACATGAGCTGAACCGAGGCTGTTTTGAGAGACACGCACAGGGACAGCCACCGGCTTCAGATGCATGCCGATAAACGTATCGCCTATATCAATTCCGGCGTCAGCCTGAATGGTTTCAACAAGAACAGGAGACTTCATCTGCTTAAACGCATAAGACGCCATCGCTCCGCCCGCTTTTGGAACGGGCACGGCAGAAACGGTTGGAAGCCTGAACAGCTTGGCCGTTTCTGCTTCGACGACAAGCGCTCTGTTTAAATGCTCGCAGCATTGAAACGCCAGATGGATTCCCGTTTTTTCCCGAAGCTCAGCAAGTCCGCTGTAGATGCTTTCAGCGATATCTACACTGCCCGATGTGCCGATCCGGCTGCCGGCCACTTCGCTCGTGCTGCATCCAAGGACGAAGAGCTGATCTTGTTTCAATTCCGCTTGGTCCTGAAACTCAGACAGCATCGTCTTCCACGTTTGTTTCAACTCATTCATTAAACAGCACCCCTACAGGTTTTTCTCTTCATAATCTGAGATTTTTCCAATACGCGTTTGGTGTCTTCCCCCGGTAAACTCAGTAGTCAGCCAGATTTTTGCAATTTCCCGAGCCAAACCAGGTCCGATCACCCGTTCACCCATCGCAAGGATGTTTGTGTCATTATGCTCCCTCGTCGCCTTCGCGCTGAAGGTATCGTGCGCCAGCGCGCAGCGAATCCCTTTTACTTTATTAGCGGAAATGCTCATGCCGATGCCTGTCCCGCAAATTAAAATGCCTCTGTCAACTTCGCCGCTAACCACTTTTTCGGCCACCGGAAAAGCATAATCCGGATAATCGACAGAGCCGCTGCCGCAGTCACAGCCCATATCAATATATTCAATTTGCAATTCGTCCATTAACTCTTTGATTTCATTTCGAATGTGAACGCCGCCATGATCCGATGCAATGGCTACTTTCATCTGCTTTTCCTCCCAGCGTGTGTGATGCGGCCCGCCCGCTTTATTATTGACCGCGCAGCCTGTCCGCTCTTTGATTCACACCATATGATGTGCTTTTCACTATATTCTACTCCTTCACGCAGGATTTGCAAATGACCTGTTTACAGATTTTCTGACAACTTATCTGCGGTCTTTTTTCAGCTGTTTTGCCAGCTGCCGAAGAAGCTCTTCAAGCTCATCTCGCGTTTGTTTATAGATGTCAATTGAGCCGCCGAACGGATCGATGACATCACCATGGCTGCCTGTGACATATTCTTTTAACGTAAACACTTTATCACGATAACGTCCAAATTGACTGGCAATGATCTGCTTGTGCTGATGGGTCATAGCCAGAACCAAATCAGCCGACTCCATATGTTCTTCAGTTAATGGAGAAGACACATGATTAAGGGCAATGTGTTTTTCAAACAGCGCTTCGACTGCATGAGGCGTCGCTTTCCCATTAGGTGAAGCAAACACGCCTGCCGAGCGGACATTGACATTCAGCCCTTCCATTTCTGCAATTGATTTAAAAAGCGCCTCAGCCATTGGGCTGCGGCACGTATTTCCAGTACAGACAAAAATAATATCCATGTCAGTCACCCCTTATTTTTCTCTATTATATATGAAGAAAAAAGAAACGGCGACTTCGTTTCTTTTATTGGTATATTAAATTGGCAAAAGCAGCTTTAATCCAAACACGATTAATATGATGCCCCCGAGCGCTTCGCTGTATGTGCCAAGCCATGACTGCACTTGTTTTCCGACCAGCAGGCCCAGCCATGTCAACATCATGCTGAACAGCCCGAACAGGGTAATTGTGAGGAGCGGATGCGAGCCGTATATCCCCAAGCTCAAGCCGACGGAAAAGCTGTCAAGGCTGACGCCGATGGCAAACAGCAATAAGCCCGGCCCTGCCGGTGACATGAATCGTTCTTCTGACTGTTTAAAAGAGGCCATAAGCATTTGAACCCCAAGAACAAAAAGCAGCGCCCCACCGATATAAACCGCTAACACGCCGAGGAGCCCTGACAGCATGTTACCGGCCGCCATCCCTGCGAGAGGCATGATGACGTGAAAGAGGCCGATGATGAAACCAATATAGAATATCTGCTTCTTTCTAAGTTTGACCATGCCCATTCCAAGGCCGACAGAAAAAGCATCCATCCCTAAAGCAAACGCCATGATGCTTAATGTAATCAGTTCGCCTATAAACAAATCCGACATACATAAATAACCCCCTTGGACACGCCCCGCTTTTTTAGCCTATGCGTGTCCAAAAAGGGTTAGAACATCTGACTGCTTTCAGCGAATCACTCTTCCTCCGGCGGCTTTCATCAGCCTGTTCATAATAGCAAGACCGACACCTGTGTCCGGAAAGGATTCCGCAATAATAAAGTCCACCTTATTCTCATCAAAGCTGCGCAAAGCATCATACAGCCCTGCCGCAACAGTCTCAAGCTGAGCCCGTCTTCCGCAGCTCTTCACATAATCAGCGGAATAAACGCCCGCGTTTTCTTCTGTCGTCAGGACACCGACCCGTCTTCCGCCCTGTTGATATTCTTGAATGAGGTGCTGAATGCGCTCTGGGCTGCCTTCGCAAATGGCAAGAGGCGCTGTCGGCGCATAATGTGTATATTTCATCCCTGGAGAAATCGGCTTCTCGTTTTGGTCGCTGAGCCCTTTATCCACATGGATCGGCCCGATCACCGCTTCAATTTGTTCCTTCGTAATGCCGCCAGGACGCAAGAGAACAGGCATGTCGTCCGCACATGAAAGCACGGTTGATTCGACCCCGATTCCGGTAGGGCCTCCATCCATAATACCGGCTATGCGGCCATCCAAGTCGTGAGCCACATGCTCTGCTTTTGTGGGACTTGGCTTGCCTGATAGATTGGCGCTCGGTGCTGCAATCGGCAGTCCCGATTCGCGAATCAATGCAAGGGCAAGCGGATGATCCGGCATTCTAATGGCAACCGTTTCAAGACCTGCCGTTACACGAGGTGAAAGCGCATCAGGTTTGCAAGGCAGAATGAGCGTAAGTGCTCCCGGCCAAAACCGTTTCATCAATGTTTTCGCCTTTTCCGGCGCTGGGCCCGTTAAATCCTCAAGCTGGCTGATATCCGCAATGTGGACAATCAGGGGATTATCGCTCGGCCGCCCTTTCGCCTCATATATTTTTTTGACGGCATCCGTATTTTTTGCGTTTGCGCCTAGGCCATATACTGTTTCTGTCGGAAAGGCAACGACCTCATTTTCTCGGAGCAAAGCGGCTGCTTGTGCAATTTGTGGATCATTTGTGGATAACTCGTCTGTTACATCCACAAACCATCTTTTCGTTTTCATTTCTGACCAAACTCCTTATTCACAACAATAAAACGATTGTTTTACGCGTGTAATCCTTTTGAAAGTATAAAAGATGTCCTGTAATAAAACAAGCGTTATCCACAAATTGTGGACAACGCTAATAAAGAAGTGGATAAGTATGTGTATAAACTGCACTTATCCAGACGCTTTTTTCATCAAAACGGCTCCTTCTGTTTGCCGCGATTCACAGAAGTGATCAGAAGAAAACAGCTCCTCCGGTACACTCTCAGCTCTTTCAAAACCCATGGCCGTCAGAAAGTCCGCAGAGGAATGCTGATTTGCTACTAGGTACACGGTTTTGATCTGATGCTTTTCGCACAGCACCTCCATGCTTTGAAAAAGCGTGACAATGTGGCCTTGGTGAAGCTTGTCCGATATGACAAGTGATCGCAGCAGCCCCTGGTCACAGCTTATTTTTTCAATACCGAGGCATCCGGCAATGTTTTTCTCACTGTCCTCCAGCATAAGAAATTGAGTGAAGCCTTCTTTCACGCCTTCATAGCTGGTTTTTGCCTGTTTTAAAAATGCCTCGAGCACATCTCCGTCTTTTTCCCTTGCCACCCGCAGTTGATAAAACATCCGTTCACCCCGTTTTTGCGTTCTTTCTTCCAATCTATGAGGCAAATCTATTTTTAGACCAGATGATTAGGAAAAAAGGTCGGAAATCCATTCGACTAAAAAGAATTTCACTTCTGTGCCGTCTTCTTTTTCTTCGTTCTCTTCTTTTTTGGCTTTTTCCGCTTTAGCGGTTACGTCCTCAAGCACTTTTTCAGTCTGCTTTTTTGAGGCTTCTTTATCTTCTTGTTCTTTGACGGCTTCCCCGTTAGAAAAATCGAGAAAGCAGAGGGGCGGGAACAGCACACACCACCAGTTGGCGCCGTCTCCTTTTCCAAGCGTAATCAAAATCGCTTCATACTCACCAGCGGGATATACCATGTTGCCGTAAAGCTTTGTCGGAAACGAGATTTTGTCAAAATCAACGGATATCGACTGATTCGCTCCTTCTTTCTCCATTGTTTCCTTTGCAATTGCTTTGATTTCAGGCAGCTTTGAACGAATCACGCGACGCGCTTCTTCAATAGAAGTAATATCCTTTACCCAAGTTGTGATTTCTTTATTCACCGCGTCTCTTATATGACGTTTTAATTGCTGGTCTTGATCACTATCGCTGTTTGCCAATATTCTCAGACGAATCGCCTGATCCGGTATGACCACCGGCTGATTTTCCGATTTCTGTGCCGTCTCTTCTTTTGCCAGCCCTACGAGCGCTCCAGATAGTAAAAGAAAGATATATATACAAATGATTACTGTTTTTTTCATCGGTCCCCACCGTTCCTCTCCGTGCTTTGTTTCTAGCCCTATTATGGACAAGTAGAGCCAGGGGTAAACGTGCAGGGTGAAAAAAATCTAGCAAGCTGTTAATCTTATTTATGGTACGATAGTGTTTTAGGAGGTTTAAGATGAAATACAATTATACAGTGCTGTTATCAGCATTCACGATGTCCGTTCTTTATTCAGTAATTTATATTCATTCATTTATCATTGCCGCTCTCATCACAATGGCATTTTATTTTCTGTTTCCTTATTTGATCTTCGCACTGCCGCTTCAAATCATGATGAATAAAAAGCCGAAACGGTTCAGCCCTTTGTATCTGCTGTATTACCTTGTCGCTGCTTTTATTGCCAACGCGATCATTTTCGGCGTGCTTCAGCCTTCGGGACAATCTTTGTTTCAAAATACAGCCTTCTATCTTTTCGCTGTATTAACAGCTCTTATCTATTGGATATGGGACTCTGTTTTAGTGCAAAAAAAGGAAGCCTAAGAGGCTTCCTTTTTTATTAAAACAAAATCGTCAGCAAATAACATAGAATGGAAGGTATCGCCGCAACAAAGAAAGCGGCCGCCATTTTCATGCGAGATGTACGGCCTTCTTTGGTTTCTGAATGGTAGTTTGCCCGCTGATCGCTTCCGCTTACAGCCAAACCCGATGTAATGATCGCGAGCCCCACTAAAACGAGAGACGCAACGCCAAAAATCGCTTCATATGAAAGAGCCTGCGGAAAAATGGTGCCAATCATGCTCTCAATCGCAATGAGCAGGATTCCTGCTGTCAGGGCCTTTTTCATGTTTACATCCCCTTTGCTGGTGTTAAACAGCTTGATCCATTCACTCGCCAGCAAGCTGCTTATTTATTTTTATGAATCAGAGCGCATATGGTTCTGTCTTTTCCATTAATATCTTTCAGCACTTCCACTTCCGCTCCCTTAAACGCCTTGAGGATCAGGTCTTTGACCGCCGCTCCCTGGTTCCATCCGATTTCAAAAACGACAAATACTTTATCCTTCATGACAAGCGGAATGTCTTCCATAAACCGCTTATAAAATTTCAGCCCGTCTCCGCCATCGGTGAGCGCGTGCAGCGGCTCATGAAAACGGACAATTTCCGATAGATCAGCCATTTCTTCCTCTGAAATATATGGCGGGTTTGAGACAATGATATCCGCTTTTTTTCCCGCCTTAATAAAAGGCTCAAGCAGATCGCCCTGATAAAAGCGCACATTTGCTCCGAGTTTTTCTGCATTGGCAGAGGCGACTTGCAGCGCCTCTTTCGAAATATCGACCGCCGACACAGAAAAGCTTTGGTTTTCAAGCGCAAGCGTGACGGCTATTGCGCCGCTCCCTGTACCAACGTCAACAACTTCGAGCTTGCCGTCTTCAGAAAAGACACTCCGATATTTTTCAAGCAAATGAAAGACAACTTCTTCAGTTTCCGGCCGCGGGATCAGCACATCATCATTCACCATAAATTCCCGTCCATAAAAAAACTCTTTTCCTATAATGTATTGAACCGGCACGCCCTCTTTATGCATCTCAACGTGACGCTTAAAGCGATACAGCTCGTCTTCACCAATCGGTTCCTGTAAGCTTGCGAGCAGTTTGCTTCTCTCCATTCCGGTATCATAAAGCAATAGGAGCTCGGCAGCATTTTCTTCTCTTCCCGCTTCGGTTAAATAAGAAGAAGCCCATTTCAGGGCTTCGAATATCGTCTTCATCTTAACCTTCCGACTGCTGAAGCTTGCTTGCCTGATCTTCAACAATCAGCGCTTCAACCACTTCGTCAAGTTTTCCTTCAAGAATCTGATCAAGCTTTTGAATCGTCAAACCGATTCTGTGATCCGTCACACGGTTTTGCGGGAAGTTGTATGTGCGGATACGTTCAGAGCGGTCACCAGATCCGACTGCTGATTTCCGTGTTTGATCATATTCAGCCTGGGCTTCCTGCTGAAATTTATCATAGATTCTGGCACGGAGAACCTTCATTGCTTTTTCTTTGTTCTTAATTTGAGATTTTTCATCCTGGCATGATACAACTACACCTGTCGGCAAGTGAGTCAGACGAACCGCAGACATTGTTGTGTTAACGCTTTGTCCGCCCGGTCCGCTTGAAGCAAACGTATCGACACGGATATCCTTCTCATGGATGTCAACCTCTACCTCTTCTGCCTCAGGAAGACATGCTACTGTTGCAGTGGATGTATGGATGCGTCCGCCCGATTCTGTTTCCGGAACACGCTGTACGCGGTGGGCGCCGTTTTCATATTTGAGTTTAGAATACGCGCCGCTTCCCGTAATCATAAAGATGATCTCTTTGTAGCCGCCTGTTCCGGTTACATTCGCTTCCATGACCTCTGTCTTCCAGCCCTGAAGCTCGGCATAACGGGAATACATTCTGTACAGGTTGCCCGCGAATAAAGCGGCTTCCTCGCCTCCCGCGGCTCCGCGGATCTCCATAATAACGTTTTTATCATCATTAGGATCTTTCGGGATCAAGAGCACTTTCAGCCGTTCTGACAGTGTTTCCGTTTCCTTCTGAAGTTCAGAAATCTCTTCCTTCACCATGTCGCGCATCTCAGCGTCCAGCTTCTCTTCAAGCATCGCTTTTGCATCAGCCAGCTGTTCTGACGCATCTCTGTATTGTCTATATACGTCAACTGTTTCTTGTATATCAGATTGCTCTTTTGAATATTCTCTCAGCTTTTTCGGATCGTTGACTACTTCTGGATCGCTTAAAAGCTCATTTAATTTTTCGTATCTTTCTTCGATTGATTTTAAACGGTCTAACACGGTCTTCACCTCTGTTTTCCTGTGCGTAACATTCTCATTATAGTATAGTGATTAACCCCAGTCAAAAGCATTTCAATCCCAGCTGGAAAAGCCCCCTCTGCTATACTGGGAATCGAGGAGGGATATTGTTGCTGAAATCCATACATCATATTGCAATCATATGTTCAGATTACGAAAAGTCGAAAGCTTTCTACGTACATAAGCTTGGTTTTCAGGTGATTCAAGAAACGTACCGCGAAGAGCGCGGCTCCTATAAGCTTGATTTGTCGCTTAACGGCTCGTATGTCATTGAGCTGTTCTCGTTTCCCGATCCGCCCAAACGACAAACCCGGCCTGAAGCCGCAGGCCTGCGCCACCTCGCCTTTACAGTCAGCAGCTTGGATAAGGCGGTTCAGGAGCTTCATGAAAAAGGAATCGAAACAGAGCCAATCAGAACAGATCCGCTGACCGGCAAGCGTTTCACCTTCTTTTTTGACCCTGACCAGCTTCCATTAGAACTGTATGAACAATAACAGTTTTTGAAGAAAAAAAGGAGATACCCACTTTCTTTGCCGAATCTTTTCCTGTTTTGTCTAACGGGAAGGGAACCGCATTCTATGGTCGAATACCTAGCTTAAAAGGAGGTATGGGATCATGAATACAAATATGGTAGCAAGTGAACTCGGCGTCTCCGCAAAAACGGTGCAGCGGTGGGTGAAGCAGCTGAATCTTCCGGCCGAACGCAATGAGCTCGGACACTATTCGTTCACGGCAGAAGACGTGAAGGTTCTAAAATCCGTTCAAAAACAAATCTCTGAAGGCACGGCGATTCAGGATATTCATCTGCCGAAAAGCGCTAAAAAGCGCACAGGCTTCCTTGTCCAAAAAACAAATAGCGACACAGAACGAAGAATCGAGCAGCTTGAACAAAAGCTGGACACCCTTTTACAGCAAAGGCAGGACGAAAGTGAATTGATGGCAAGAATGTCGGAACTGGAACGCCAGCTGAAACAAAAAGCCGATGAAGGTGTATCTTACCAGCTGCTTCAGCACCGCAGAGAAATCGATGATATTCTTGCAGATCTGCAATCACTGACCTCACAAATGAAAGAATTCACCGCTCAGCCGATCCCCGAGACCGCTGCTGCTTCTGAAAAAAACAAAACAAGAAAAAAACCGCTGCTGTCACTGTTCAAATTTCAAACCTAAAGCAAAAAGCTCCCCGTAAAGGGAGCTTTTTTTGTTACGCAGTAAGCGCGATAATGATTGGAAGTGAAATCAATGACAGAATCGCACTGACCACAAACGCAGTTGCAGTTTCTTCTTCTTGTTTCTCGAAACGAGTCGCAATCATGGCTGCAACGGCAGAACCAGGGAATGCAACAAGAAGGATTGCTTTTGTTGTTTGGTCAGCCGGAAGTCCGATAGCAAGAGCAATCAAGAACATTAACGCAGGCTGAACCGCAACTTTTAGTAACGCAATACCGATAGCCGGCATACTGAGTTTAATTTTACGAATACCAACGGTAACACCGACAGCAAAGAGAGCAACACCAGATGTTGTGCTTCCAAGCTGATCAAGCATTTTAACACCCAGCTCAGGAAGAGTGAAATTGAAAACCAGCACTAAGATCATACTGATTAACGGAGCAGCTGCAAGCGGCTCACAAAGACCATGCAGGATTGATTTTCCTGTCATCTTCCAGAAGCTGTCGCCACTCTCTTCGTTTTTCTTAGAAGACTCACCAACAGTAGCGATAATGATCGCGAGCGGATCAAGAATCGCGTTAACCACGATACCTGTGACCGCGATCGGAATCGCAACTTCATTCGCTCCGAATAAGCTTCCCAATACCGGGATACCCATAAATGCGAATGTCGGCTGTGCAGAGTTCAAAGAAAATACAGATGAGTTCGTTAAATCATACTTGAAAATAAATCTGCAAACCAAAAGAATGATGATATAGAAACCAACAATCCCAATAATTAAAGAAATCATTAAAGGTACTTGTGATAAAAATTCACTTCTGGAAGTTGTCAAAATACCAGCGATAAAGTGAGCTGGAAGTGCGTATTTCGTTACTAACGTACTTACCCCTTTTGCCGACTTGGCATCATAACTTCCAAAATGTCCTGCAAACCAACCCAGCACGATAACAAAGAAGATCGGCGCCAGGAGGATTAAGATATCTAAGATGCTCAAAATATTCTCCTCCAAATCCTATGTCCGTATACTTTAGCTTTACAAAAAGCTTTCCCTCGGACAGAAAAATTTACTCGCTAATTATTTCGCGATGACTTTTTTGTATTCAGGTGTCCACATTGCATCAAGTACCGCTTGTTTCACATCTTCAGGCTGACGATTTGCCACGCCGTCTTTAATTGCTGCTTCAGCAACGGCAATCGCAACTTGGATAGAAACCTCTTGAAGCTTATCAATGCTTGGAAGCAATCCTGCTCCAGGTGTTTCAAGATCAACCATTTCAGCAATCGCATCAGCAGTTGCAGCAAACATAGCAGGTGTAATGATACGCGCTTCAGCTACAATTGAACCAAGTCCAAGGCCAGGGAACGCGAATGCGTTGTTAGATTGTCCGATTTCATAAGAAACACCGTTGTATTCTACATTGTCAAATGGGCTTCCTGTTGCAATAAGCACTTTTCCGTCAGTCCATTTGAACAGATCTTCAGGAACAGCTTCAGCAAGGTGAGTCGGGTTAGACATCGGCATGATAACCGGACGGTCTACGTGAGATGCCATTTCTTTTACAATTTCCTCTGTGAATGCACCTGAAACCCCTGAAGTACCAATCAAGATCGTTGGTTTCGCTTGACGAACAACTTCATCGAATGGAATTTGACCTTTTTCATCGCGCTTCCAGTCTTTCACTTCATCCGCATTGCGAAGGTAAGGTTTTTGGAAATCAAGGATGCCTTCGATGTCTTCAGTCAGCAAGCCTCTGTAATCAAGTGTGTAGAAACGTTTGTTAGCTTCTTCTTCAGATAATCCGGCTAGCACCATTGTGTCACGGATTTGGTCAGCAATACCGATACCAGCAGAACCAGCACCGAAGATAACAACACGCTGATCTTTAATAGAAGCGCCGGTTTTCTTCATAGCGGCAAGCACACCTGCAAGTGTAATCGCGCCAGTACCTTGAATATCATCATTAAATGTCAGGATTTCATGATTGTATTTTTTCATGATGTTGCGTGCATTTTTGTTGCCAAGGTCTTCCCAGTGAAGAAGCGCTTTAGGGAAGAATTTCAATGCAGCTTTTACATAAGCGTCAATGAAAGCTTCGTAGCGTTCACCTTGAACACGTTCATGCTTGTTACCAATATATAAAGGATCGTTTAGAAGTTTTTCGTTGTTCGTACCGACATCAAGCACAACCGGGATAACACGGCTAGGGTCAATACCAGCTGCAGCAGTGTAAACAGCCAATTTACCGATTGCGATATTAATACCGCCTACACCCCAGTCACCGATACCGAGAATGCTTTCGGAGTCAGTAGCAACGATAAGATCAATATCGCCTGCTGTCGCATGAAGGTTTTCAAACGCTTTTTCAATACCGTCAATGTTATCGATTGACAAGTAGATTCCTTGAGGTCTTCTATATTCATGGCTGTATTCCTGAATCGCTTCACCAACTGTTGGCGTGTACACAACAGGAAGCATTTCGCGAAGATGGTTTTTCAGCAATTTATAGAAAAGAACTTCGTTACGGTTTGCAAGATCACTTAAGTAAACATTTTGACGAAGGCGGTCAGGCTGCGCTTGGAATTGCTCGTACGCGCGTTGTGCTTGTTGATCAAGAGAAAGTACAGTTGGCGGCAGAAGCCCTTCTAAGCCGAGTTCTTGTCTTTCTTCTAGTGAAAAAGCAACGCCTTTATTTAAAGTAGGAATAGATAAAACTTCTTTTCCTCTAAGAGTTGTTTCTAAGTGGCCTTCTTTCGTTTTTTTTATGTTATTCAAGCAAATCTCCTTCTTTCTTGAAATAGTTAACCAAGTTAAGTAATAACCCATCTAAAATATGACCGATCATGATCTTTATGCGACTTTGTGACAATTATTCGAACAATGTCTCAAAACTATTTACATTACGTAAGCTATTGTATGCCTGTCAAAATCAAAATTCAAGGGAAGAAAATTACTTAATTTTTTAATATACTTATTTAAATTTTTTAATTGAATATTATCAGAATATAAAAAAAACACCGGTGTTTTTAGCCGGTGCATTCTATCTTTATACCCATGTTTTGGACTATTTTTTAGATTTACCTGGGACTTCGTGATGATGTCTGCATCTTGCTTCATATGATTCAGATGCACCAACCAAAATGACCGGATCATCGTAAGAAGCAGGTTTGCCGTCAATGAGGCGCTGGGTTCTGCTCGCCGGTGATCCACAAACAGAACAGACGGCTTGCAGCTTTGTCACACTTTCCGCAATCGCCATGATATTCGGGACGACACCGAACGGCTCTCCCCTAAAATCCATATCAAGGCCTGCTGCTATCACACGGTAGCCTTTATCGGCAAGAGATGATAAAACCTCAACAATTTCCTGATCAAAAAACTGCACTTCATCAACCGCAATCACATCTGTACTTTCACTGATGTGATCCCAAATGTCCGCAGCAGACGAAATGGCATAGCTCGTCATCGATGTTCCATTATGGGAGACAACAGCAGCTTCGCTGTATCGGTTATCAATTACAGGCTTAAATACCCTGACTTCCTGCTTGGCATAAGTTGCTCTCTTCACTCTTCTGATCAGCTCTTCAGATTTCCCCGAGAACATGCTGCCGCAAATCAGCTCAAGCCACCCGCTTTGTTTCATTATGTACATAGGCTTCGCTCCCCTCTCTCTGCCAGCTGTGTTTTAGACAATATAAAAAACAGGCAAGACTGCTGCTTGCCTGTTGAGAAATCTATTATTACTTAAGACCGTATTTTTTGTTAAAGCGATCAACACGACCATCAGCAGAAGCGAATTTTTGACGGCCAGTGTAGAATGGGTGGCATTCAGAGCAAATCTCAACGCGTACCTCTTCTTTTACTGAGCCTGTTTCAAATTCATTTCCGCAAGCGCATTTAACTGTTGCTTTTTTGAAATTAGGATGAATTCCTGCTTTCATTGTATCCATCTCCTTCCGCCCTGAATCCCGTGTGGAAACAGAGTTATTATTTCGGAGCATTGTCCGAAACGCATATGAGAAAATTATATCAGTGATTTACTTCTTTTGCAAATACAATTTACCTTCTTGCAGATGATAGATTTGCCTGTTTCCATTCTTGATTGAGAATATCGAAAAATTCCTGGTTTGTTTTGGTTTTTTTCATTTTTCTCATGAACTTTTCTGCGAAATCAGGTGAATCAGACATCGTTTTGCGGATAGACCATAAACGATCAAGATGCTCTTTAGGCACAAGCAGTTCTTCTTTGCGCGTTCCTGAACGGCGGATATCGATGGCAGGGAAGATGCGGCGCTCGGCAAGAGAGCGGTCAAGATGGAGCTCCATGTTGCCTGTTCCCTTGAATTCTTCATAAATGACATCATCCATACGTGAACCTGTATCAACCAGAGCCGTAGCAAGGATGGTTAAGCTGCCGCCCTCTTCGATATTTCTCGCAGCCCCAAAGAAGCGTTTCGGACGGTGGAACGCCGCTGGGTCAATCCCCCCGGAAAGCGTTCTTCCACTTGGCGGAATCACTAAGTTGTAGGCGCGGGCAAGCCGTGTGATGCTGTCCATCAGGATAATGACGTCTTTTTTGTGTTCCACGAGACGCATCGCACGTTCAAGCACAAGCTCGGCCACTTTGATATGGTTTTCCGGCACTTCATCAAACGTTGAGCTGACGACATCCCCAGCTACAGAGCGCTCGATATCGGTTACTTCCTCAGGTCTTTCGTCAATTAAAAGCACGATCAGCTCTGCTTCAGGCTGGTTCGCTGTAATGCTGTTGGCAATTTCCTTCAGCAGCATCGTTTTTCCGGCTTTCGGCGGCGCAACAATCAATCCGCGCTGTCCAAATCCAACCGGCGCCATCATGTCCATAATTCTTGTAGACAAGAAGTTCGGCTTTGTTTCAAGCACCATTTGACGATCCGGATAAAGTGGCGTAAGAGCCGGGAAATGCACACGCTCTTTTGCAGATTCGGGATCATCCCCATTTACTGCTTCAACGTGCAAAAGTCCATAGTAACGCTCATTTTCTTTTGGCGGGCGAACCTTGCCAGATACTTTGTCTCCGTTCCGCAAATCGAAACGGCGGATTTGTGAAGCTGAGATGTAAATGTCTTCTGAGCTTGGAGAGTAGTTGATCGGTCTCAGGAAGCCGAAACCTTCAGACTGGATGATCTCAAGAACGCCTTCCATAAACAGCAGATCTTCCTGTTCTGCATTCGCTTTCAGAATGGCGAAAATGAGTTCTTTTTTTGTCAGTTTACTGTAATAGGAGATTTTATAATGTCTTGCAAGTTCATAAAGCTCTTTCAATTTCATATTTTCCAAAGAGGAAATAGATACGTCTTTCATAAAAACACCACGCTTTTCATAGTCAATATCTTACTCTGAACATGTCATCTGCTGCTTTTGCACAACATCCGCCAAAGCACATTCTTTTTTTAACATAAAGGAACTTCTATCGGTAACACTTCCACCCATGATCGGCGCTTTTGTTAAAAGGATTGTCTTAATGAGTTTTGAAGGAAGCGAGGACAAAAACATGAGAAGATCAATACTTATATCGTCTGTATGCGGTAGAAATTGAAACTTTCCTAGTGCTTAAAAGAAGGTATTACGCAGAAAAATTCGCAGCACTCTTTATTTTTACCTTATTTCAAAAAATTATTCAACTGAAATAAGGTTTTGACACGGAATTGATAGAGTTGACGCTTTTCTGCAAAAGTTAAAGCGGGCTCACACCCGCTTTTTCTGTTTGTTATGGACGGATTACAAGATTTGGTTTCTTTTTCAAGCTGTGTCTGCCGTCAACGAAACGAACAGTGCCGGATTTTGCACGGATAACTAAGCTTTCAGTTGTACCGACAGAGCCTTTGAATTGAACTCCTTTTAACAGCTCGCCGTCAGTAACCCCTGTAGCTGCAAAAATCGCGTCATCACCCTTCACAAGGTCTTCCATGCGAAGGACTTTGCTTAAATCAAGGCCCATTTTGTGACAGCGAGTGATTTCTTCTTCGCTTTGCGGAAGAAGTTTACCAATGATTTCTCCGCCGAGTGCTTTTAACGCAACAGCGGAAAGCACACCCTCAGGAGCGCCGCCTGATCCGAACAGGATATCAACGCCCGTGTGGTCGAAAGCCGTGTTGATGGCGCCTGCGACATCGCCGTCATTGATCAATTTGATTCTGGCGCCGGCCTCACGAAGCTCGGAAATGATTTTTTCGTGTCTTTCACGGTTTAAAATTGTGGCAACGACGTCCTCAACATCCTTGTTTTTCGCTTTTGCCACCGCTTTAAGGTTGTCAATGACAGGTGCTTCGATGTCAATGCAGCCCACCGCTTCCGGACCGACTGCGATTTTTTGCATATACATGTCAGGAGCATTCAGAAGCGTGCCATGGTCTGCCACCGCGATAACCGTCAGCGCGTTCCAGCCGCCGCTTGCTAAGATGTTTGTGCCTTCAAGAGGGTCAACTGCGACATCAACGCGAGGGCCGTACCCGTTTCCGAGTTTTTCCCCGATATACAGCATCGGCGCTTCGTCCATTTCCCCTTCACCGATTACAACGGTCCCTTTCATCGGCACTGTATCAAAAACGTCTCTCATTGCACTTGTTGCTGCTTCATCAGCCTCATCTTTTTTTCCCCGGCCCATCCATCTTGCTGATGCCAATGCCGCAGCCTCGGTTACACGTACCAATTCCATTGATAAACTTCTTTCCATTTCAACACGATCTCCTCTCACAAGAAACCATTATGAATTTTGAAGCTGTTCTATTTCTTCGTCAGTCATTCTTTCACGCCAAATTGTCGCTCCAAGCCCCTCAAGCTTCTTCTCAAGGCTGCTGTATCCGCGGTCAATATGCTCCAGTCCCGTAATTTCCGTGACGCCATCAGCCATTAGTCCGGCTACCACCAAGCAGGCTCCGGCACGCAGATCACTCGCCTTCACTTTTGCGCCTTGAAGCTCGACAGGACCTGTGATGATGGCAGATCTGCCTTCTACTTTCATATTGGCACCCATTCGTCTCAGCTCATCAATGTGCTTGAATCTTGCCGAATAGATGGTGTCTGTGACGACACTCGTCCCTTTCGCCCTTGTCAGGAGCGCCGTCATCGGCTGCTGTAAATCAGTCGGAAACCCCGGGTATACGAGGGTTTTGACGTCAACCGGCTTTAAGTTCTTCTGCCCGCCGACAATGAGGAGCTGGTCGTCGCTTGTTTCGATATGATAGCCCATTTCTCTCAGCTTTGCCGTTAACGACTCAAGATGAGTGGGGATGACGTTATCGATAATGACTTCCTTGCCCATTGCAGCCCCTGCAATCATAAATGTCCCGGCTTCAATTCTGTCCGGAATGATCGTATGCTTGCAGCCGTGCAGTTCCTTCACGCCGTCGATTCGAATCACATTGGTACCCGCACCTTTGATTTTGGCGCCCATGCTGGTAAGCAATGTCGCGACGTCAATGATCTCAGGCTCCTTGGCAGCGTTTTCGATGATCGTTTTCCCTTCTGCCAAAACAGCGGCGAGCATAATGTTAATCGTTGCCCCAACGCTTACGACATCTAAATAAATCCTTGCGCCTCTCAGCCTTTCAGCTCGCAAATAAATGGCGCCTTGTTCATTGGTTACTTCAGCTCCGAGTGCTTCAAAGCCTTTGATATGCTGATCAATCGGACGGGGCCCTAAGTGACAGCCGCCAGGCAATCCAATGACCGCCTGCTTGAAGCGGCCGAGCATCGCCCCCATTAAATAATATGACGCGCGAAGCTTTTTTACTTTCCCGTTAGGAAGCGGCATGCTGATCATCGACGTAGGGTCAACAACCATTTCCCCATTCTCAAAATGCACGTTGCCGCCGATTTCCTTTAACAGGTCACGCAGCGTTTCAATATCTGAAATCTCTGGAAGCCCTTCAATTGTCACCTCGGAATTTGCCAAAATGGTTGCGGGTATTAACGCAACAGCGCTGTTTTTAGCGCCGCTGATATGTACTGTACCGTTTAACGAGTCACCGCCGGCAATATTCAACTTTTCCATGATAGTCTCCTTCCATAAGAAGATAGCTGCGGAGCTAAATAAAATGTCATTTTATTCTGTCTCTGCAAATAAAGCTCATGTCCAAAATCTAGCCAATTCGAAGAGAAAGAATACAACACATTGTAAAATATCAGGAAGAAAATAGCGAAGCTTTGGGGGGGTACAGGTTTCAAAAGATGCACAGAGACCCGCCGGCTCGAGAGACATCGTCGTCATCCGGCAAAAGCAGTACGCATACCCTTCATTCCAATATCAGCTTCTGCAGCCCAATGATTCCTTCTCTGTAAAGCGGCGTCAGCATCTGAAGATCCGCTGTATCAGGTCGGTGAAATACAAAGGCCGCGGCAAACAGGCATAAAGCTGTTTGCCGCCCCTTTCATTATTTGTTCCAGTCTGCCAGGAATTGTTCGATTCCTTTGTCTGTTAACGGGTGTTTAGTGAGCGCATGAATGACTTTCAGCGGCATTGTGCCGATATGAGCCCCTCTAAGAGCAGCTTCCGTCACGTGCTGCGGATGGCGGATTGACGCTGCAATGATTTGCGTGTCAAGGCCGTGAATGTCAAAAATCTGTTTAACTTCTGAAATCAGGTCAAGCCCGTTGTGGCCGATGTCATCTAAACGTCCCAGGAATGGAGATACATATGTTGCCCCCGCTCTGGCAGCAAGAAGCGCCTGGTTGGCATTGAAGATCAATGTAACGTTTGTTTTGATGCCTAAGTCAGTAAGTGCTCTTACCGCTTTTAAACCGTCAGACGTCATTGGGATTTTCACCGTAATGTTCGGAGCGATCTTCGCCAGTTCTTTTCCTTCCTCGATCATTTCCTCAGCTTTCAAAGAAATAACCTCTGCGCTTACAGACCCTTTCACGACGTCTGTGATCTCGCGAAGACGGTCGTGGAATGATACGTTAGCTTCCTTTGCTACTAAACTAGGATTCGTCGTTACACCGGCGAGAATTCCTAATTCATTCGCTTCTCTAATTTCATCGATATTGGCTGTATCAACAAAGAATAACATTTTCAAAAAGCCTCCCTGATTAAGAAATTTTCTGAACTGCGAATATGATTGCGCTTTCTAAAGATAGACGGAAAACCGCCTGTCAAGCTGTCAGGCGGCTATAAAAAGTTCCAATTGAATTAAGCTTGGTTTGAAGAACCAAATTCACGCATTTTACCGATAACTGTTTCTTTGATCGCTTCACGAGCTGGTCCAAGGTATTTACGTGGATCGTACTCGTCAGGCTTAGCTGCCAATGTTTCGCGAACAGCTTTTGCAGAAGAAATTTGGTTTTCAGTATTCACGTTGATTTTAGCTGTACCAAGTGAAATTGATTTTTTGATGTCAGCAGTCGGAATTCCAGTACCGCCGTGAAGAACTAGCGGAAGACCAGTTGATTTTCCGATCTCTTCCATTTCTTTGAAGCCAAGGTTTGGCTCACCTTTGTAAGGGCCGTGAACAGAACCTAATGCAGGTGCAAGGCAGTCGATGCCAGTGCGCTCAACAAGCTCTTGGCACTCTTTAGGATCAGCGTAGATTACGCCTTCAGCGATAACGTCATCTTCTTGTCCGCCTACTGTTCCAAGCTCAGCTTCTACAGATACTCCGTGGAAATGAGCAAGCTCAACAACTTTAGCAGTTGTTGCTACGTTTTCTTCAAATGGATGGTGAGAAGCGTCGATCATTACAGATGTGAAACCTGCATGAATCGCTTTCGCACAAGATTCAAAGCTTGAACCATGGTCTAAGTGAATCGCAACAGGAACTGTCACTTTGTACTCTTCCATAAGTGCTTTTACCATAGCAACGACTGTTTTGAAGCCGCCCATGTAGCGTCCCGCACCTTCGGAAACACCAAGGATCACTGGAGATTTTTCTTCTTCAGCTGCTTGTAAAATCGCTTGAGTAAACTCAAGGTTGTTTAAGTTAAATTGTCCTACAGCGTACCCTTTTTCTTTAGCTGTATTCAACATTTCCGTCATAGAAACTAAAGGCATGTCGAATGTCCTCCTTATGTAGCCTGATTGTCTTCTAGCGAAAAAAGCTTTCCACCCTAGCATGACCCATATATTGCTGTCATATGTAAATACTCAGATCGCTTTTTCTCCATAACTAGGATACCAACTTTTCGACAAATCGGCAACATAATGACATGATTCATTTGTTTCTTCTTTTTGTCAGTTAGACTTCAGGGGCAGATATTTTTTGACGGCGTCTCTGATTTCGTCGATGTCAAACGGCTTGGCAAAGTGCGTCAGAGCGCCCAATTCCTTCGATTCCTGGATCATGTCGAGCTCTCCGTATGCCGTCATGATAATGACCCGGATGTTTTCGTCAATGACCTTCATCCGTTTTAAGATTTCGATTCCGTCCATGCCGGGAATTTTCATGTCCAAAAGCACAAGGTCGGGCCGTTCTTTTGTCACAATGTCAAGCGCCTGCAGGCCGTTCGCAGCCTGAAACGTCTGGTAGCCTTCTTTATTGAACACTTCATTTAGCAAAATACGAATGCCGTATTGATCATCAACGATTAAAATTTTTTCATTCATCATTTTACACCCCAATATTATGATTTTCGTCAAAAGTAAGCAGTATTGTATGTATTCTGTTTGATTTTCCTATTTCCTTTAATTATAATAGTCTACTTTACGACATTTTCTGAGCATTTTCTCTTTTGTTGTATACTGATATTGTACGTTATAAAGGAGGATTCACTTATGTTGAAAATATTCACGACGCAGTTAACAGGTATTTTTTCCCGCATTCAGGATAAGGAATCTGACGCGATTGAAGATGGGGCGCGGCTGCTTGCTCAAGCGGTGATCAGCGGGCATTCCATTTATTTATACGGAGCAAATGAGCTGCAGGGCGTCTTTTTTGAGGCCACTGAAAGCAAAGAACCCTTCCCATCTGTCAAAGCCTTTCCAGAAAGCGCTGAGGAAGTGACAGAAAGCGACAGGGTGCTGATGTTTTGCTCAGGGACGGGCACAGCCGAAGAACAGGCGCTCGCAAAAGAGCTTTATGAAAAAGGTGCGGGAGTCGTATGCGTATCGCCCGCAGCCAAAGACAGTGCGGGAATAGAACAGTATTGTGATGTGCATATTGATTCTAAATTAAAAATGCCGCTTGTTCCGGATGAAGACGGCACCCGTTACGGGTTTCCCTCTTTAATGACAGCACTGTATGTCTATCACGCTTTATCGTTTACACTAAAAGAAATTCTGCAAGAGTATGCATAATATCTTATTGTACATGCTGGAACTTGCCGGAAACAAATAAAAAAGACTTGCCCGCTTTTGACAAACGGCAAGTCTTTTTTATTACTTCTGATTTGCAGCTTCGACAGACGCTCCGATAAAGCCTTTGAATAGAGGCTGAGGTCTTGTCGGTCTTGACTTGAACTCTGGGTGGAACTGAGAAGCCACGAACCAAGGGTGGTCTTTCAGCTCGATGATTTCAACAAGGCGTCCATCAGGGCTTGTGCCTGAGAATACAAAGCCTTGCTCTTCCATTTGCTGTCTGAATTCATTGTTAAACTCATAGCGGTGGCGGTGGCGCTCGTACACCACTTCATCCTGATACACTTCAAAGGCTTTCGTGCCTTCTTCAAGCTTACAAGGGTAAAGGCCGAGACGAAGCGTTCCCCCGAGATCCTCCACATCCTTTTGTTCAGGAAGAAGATCAATGATCGGGTATTGAGTTGACGGATCAATTTCCGCTGAGTGGGCGCCTTTTAAGCCCAATACGTTTCGTGCGTATTCAATAGACGCCACCTGCATGCCCAAGCAAATGCCCAAGAACGGAATGTTGTTTTCGCGCGCGTATTTTGTCGCGACGATTTTACCTTCAACACCGCGGTCTCCGAATCCGCCCGGTACAATGATGCCGTCTGTTCCGCTTGTGAGTTCTGCGATATTGTTTTCTGTCACTTCTTCCGCGTTGATCCATTTCACTTTTACATCTGCGTCAAACGCATAGCCCGCATGGCGGAGAGACTCGACAACAGAAATGTAAGCGTCAGGAAGCTCAACGTATTTGCCGACAAGGCCGATTGTAATCGTTTGAGACAGGTTGCTGACTTTGTTAACAAGCTCTTTCCATTCGGACATTTCCGCTTCTTTGCATGCCAATTTCATGTGCTCGCAAACAAGCTTATCAAGCCCTTGTTTTTGAAGCTCCAGCGGAATGGAGTAAAGGTTGTCCGCATCTTCACATTCAATAACCGCTTTTGTATCGATGTCGCAGAAAAGCGCGATTTTATCTTTCATATCTTGAGAAATCGGCATTTCTGTACGAACGACGATGATGTTTGGCTGAATGCCCAAGCTGCGTAATTCTTTTACGCTGTGCTGTGTCGGTTTTGTTTTTAATTCACCAGCAGCTTTAATGTAAGGTACGAGCGTACAGTGGATGTACATTACGTTTTCACGGCCGATGTCGCTCTTCATTTGGCGGATCGCTTCAAGGAATGGCAGTGATTCGATGTCTCCGACAGTACCGCCGATTTCTGTAATGACAACATCTGCGTTTGTCTCTTTCCCTGCGCGGTAAACACGGTCTTTCAATTCGTTTGTGATGTGCGGAATGACCTGTACGGTTCCGCCAAGGTAATCTCCGCGGCGTTCTTTTTTAAGAACTGTTGAATAGATTTTACCTGTTGTCACGTTGCTGAATTTATTCAGGTTAATGTCGATAAAACGCTCATAGTGGCCAAGGTCCAAGTCTGTTTCAGCGCCGTCATCCGTTACGAATACTTCACCGTGCTGGTACGGGCTCATTGTTCCCGGGTCAACGTTGATGTATGGATCGAATTTCTGAATCGTCACGTTCAGTCCGCGGTTTTTCAGCAAACGCCCTAATGAAGCTGCTACAATACCCTTTCCAAGTGAGGATACAACTCCCCCGGTTACAAAAATATATTTCGTCATTTCGTTTGCTCCTCTCTTCGCTCTTAGCTACATTTTTAAAATGTACTATTTTATAAAAAATCATTTAGCCTTTTAAATGATTTATAAGAAAAATGAGGGGTGAAAATAAGAAAGCTCCCTTTCAATTTCTTGAAAGGGAGCATAACGTACTATGTTCTCTCTTCGTTTTTGAAGAGCCCAAAATACATACTACATAGTTCGACTATGAAAGTCAAGATCGTTTTGAAGATGAAATCTGATACTATTTAATTTCCTCTTCTTCATCATCATAGTCTTCATCATCTTCATCAATAATATCTTCTTCGATCTCAAGATCATCGTCGTCTTCATCAAGATCTTCATCGTCAAAATCGTCGGCTTCAAGATCGAGTTCTTCCTCAACTTCATCCAAATCAAGGTCGTCTTCGTCGATCTCTTCAAACTCGTCAAGATCAAGATCTTCTTCGACTGCTTTCTTCGCTTTTTTCTTTTTCGCCTTGACTGTCGGCTGAGTTTCTTCATCAAGCTGATCATACGGATACCAGCTGCGAAGCCCCCACGTCTGGTCAGAAAGCGCCAGGAAGCGGCCGTCAATGTTTAAATCTGTATAAAATTGAGCGATGCGGTCTCCAAGCTCTTCTTTTTTCACGCCGAGCAAAGATGCGATTTCATTTAAAAGCTCCTGAAAAGGAACTGGTTTTTTATGTTCTTCAAATAATTCGTGAGCGATTTCAACTAAAGCCATTTCCTTTAGCTCTTCCTGTGAATATTGTTTGATACCCAAGGTCGGACACTCCCTTTCTATTACTTATATGTATCTGTTTTATCAATAATGAAAGCGATTTTGTATCGTTCTTATACAAACCATACCTCTCATTATAAACAAAATAAAACAGAATATGCTACCCTTAACAGCGTTAATTTAAATAATTTTACAAGAGTGATCCGACTGAGAGATGTTTTCCGTTAATCCGCGAGCATTCTGGAGATGACCAGTCTTTGAATTTCTTGAGTGCCTTCATAGATTTGCGTGATTTTTGCATCACGCATATAGCGTTCTACCGGATAATCTTTTGTATAACCGTAGCCGCCGAAAATCTGCACGGCTTCGGTCGTTACCTTCATCGCCGTATCCCCAGCCATCAGTTTGGACATGGCGGAAGCTTTTCCATATGGAAGGCCCGATGATTCTAACCATGCAGCCTGATAGGTCAGTAGCCTTGAAGCTTCTATCATTGTCGCCATATCCGCGAGTTTAAAAGCGATGCCCTGCTGCTCGGCGATCGATTTTCCGAATTGCTTTCGCTCTTTTGCATATTGAAGCGCCGCATCAAGCGCTCCTTGGGCGATGCCTACAGCTTGTGCAGCTATGCCGTTTCTGCCTCCGTCAAGCGTCTTCATCGCGATTTTGAAGCCTTCTCCTTCTTCTCCGAGACGCTTTGATGCGGGCACTACACAATCTTCGAACATGATTTCCGTTGTCGGTGAAGAACGAATGCCCAGCTTCTTTTCTTTCTTGCCTGTAAAAAATCCTTCAAAATCCTTTTCTACTATAAAAGCGGTAATGCCTTTTTTCTTTTTCTCGGGATCGGTGACGGCAAAAACAATGTAAATATCAGCAACGCCGCCGTTTGTGATAAACACTTTGGAACCATTTAACACATAGTCATCGCCGATTCGTTCAGCAGTTGTTTTCATGCTGCCGGCGTCAGAGCCAGACCCTGCTTCGGTCAAAGCGAATGCGCCGATTTTCTCTCCGAGGGCCAGCTGTGTTAAGTACTCTGTCTTCTGTTCCTCTTCCCCAAAGGCAAACAGCGGCCAGCTGCAAAGAGAGATATGGGCGGAAAGCGTCACACCGGTGGAGGCGCACACTTTTGACAGCTCCTCCACCGCGATGACATAGGCTAAATAGTCACTTCCGATTCCGCCGTAATCTTCAGGCCACGGAATTCCCGTCAGCCCCAGATTTGCCATTTCCCGAAACAACTCGCGATCGAAGCGTTCTTGTTCGTCTCGTTCTGCCGCTGTCGGGGCCACCTCATGCTTCGCAAAATCGCGCACCAATTTTCGTATCATCTCATGTTCTTCTGATAATGAAAAATTCATTGCTTCTCCCCCATTTTCAGATCAGCGCCTAAAACGGATTGAGCCAGAAGCTCGACGACGTCGTACGTTTTGACTTGGTCTTCGGCTTCCTTCGCCTTTGTGCCGTCCCCAAGCATTGTGAGACAATACGGACAGCCAGAACTGATCACCGATGGATTGACTGCGAGCGCTTGCTCTGTCCTGGCGACGTTAATCCTGTTGCCTGTTTCTTCCTCCATCCACATTAATCCCCCGCCGGCTCCGCAGCACATGCCGGTTTCCCGGTTTCTCTCCATTTCAACAAGCTGCACGCCCGGAATGGCTTTCAAAATCTCTCTCGGCGGATCATAAACTTCATTGTACCGGCCCAAATAGCACGAATCATGGAAGGTAATCGTCTCATGAAGCGGGTGCTGCGGTCTTAATTTTCCGTTTTTCACAAGCTCGGCCAGCACTTCTGTATGATGATAAACCTCGCCTTCAAATCCGAAATCCGGATATTCGTTTTTAAATAAATTGTATGCATGGGGATCGATCGTAACGATTTTTTTGACATCATTTTTTTCAAATTCAGAAATATTCTTCTCAGCCAGCTCTTGGAACAAAAATTCATTTCCGAGGCGGCGCGGCGTGTCTCCTGAATTTTTTTCTTTATTGCCGAGGATCGCGAAGGTCACGCCCGCGTGATTGAGCAGCTTAGCAAAGGAAATTGCGATTTTCTGGCTTCTATTGTCGTAAGACCCCATGGAACCTACCCAGAAAAGGTACTCAAATTCTTTGCCTTCTTTTTTCATTTCTTTTACAGTCGGAATCTCAGCATCCGGCGCCTCGTCACGCCAATTTTCACGTTCCTTGCGGTTGAGTCCCCACGGATTCCCCTGCCGCTCAATACTTGTCATTGCGCGCTGGGCGTCACTGTCCATTTTTCCTTCTGTCAGTACGAGGTAGCGGCGGAGATCGATGATTTTATCCACGTGCTCATTCATGACCGGGCATTGATCCTCACAGTTCCGGCAAGTGGTGCATGCCCAAATTTCTTCCTCTGTGATGACGTCGCCGATCAAGCTTGGATTGTAATCAAGCGCCGCTGCGGCTTCCTGCGATCCGCTGCCCGCTGACGCCGCAGCCAGCTGATTGCCTCTCGTATGCCGAAACGCTGCTGCGGGCACCCATGGGGAGCGCGAGGTGACGGCAGCGCCTTTTTCCGTGAGATGGTCTCTGAGACGCAAAATCAAGTCCATCGGAGAAAGCATTTTTCCGGTGCCTGTTGCAGGACACATATTGGTACAGCGGCCGCACTCGACACACGCATATAGATCAAGCAGCTGAGACTGTCTGAAATCCTCAATTTTTCCCGCTCCGTAGCTTTCTTTCGTTTCGTCGGTAAAATCAATTTTTTCAAGTTTTCCGGCAGATTCCATTCGATTGAAAAAGACGTTTGCCGGGCCGGCGATTAAATGGGCATGCTTCGACTGAGGCACGTACACTAAAAAGCTAAGCAAGAACAGAAGATGGATCCACCAAGCGATATAGAAAATCACCGCCGCGCCTGTTTTCCCGACACCGCTAAGCATAAACGCAATACCTGAGGCAATTGGCTCGCTCCAAGAAAGCCCATGCTCATGCCAAATCAGATTCATCCCGTTCCCAAGCAGAACGGTCAGCATTAATCCTCCGATAAAAATGAGAACGAGTCCGGCTTTGAAACCGCGTTTCAGCCTCACGAGCTTTTCGATATAACGTCTATAGAATGCCCACCCAACAGCAATTAAAATGAGAAACGTAACAATTTCCTGAAAAAAGGTGAAGGCGGGATAGACCGGGCCAAGCGGCAGATTCCGGCCGGGAGCCAGTCCTTTGATGATAAAGTCAATTGCTCCGAACTGAACCAATATAAATCCGTAGAAAAACATGACGTGAATGATTCCACTTTTCTTGTCCTTGAGCAGTTTTTTCTGCCCGAATACATTCACCCATATGGCGTGAAGCCGTTCCTTGAACCGTTGATCAAATTGTTCTTTCTGGCCGAGCTTGATGTAGGCCAGTCTCGTTTTGACCAAGTACACAAACAAACAGACAGCGTAAGCGGTTACAATCAGAAATAATAATGCATTTGCGATGAGAAAGCCGCTCATTCTAATTCCCCCTTTTTACTGATAAAGACCGCGATCCCCTACCCCCGAATCTGTATAAGATTACCTTTATGATAAATAATGAATGAGTGTTCAGTCAATAATTAAATTCCTGCTGTTCGGGCACACTACCTTTACTACGGAAAGGAGTGCCGGTATGAAGGTATTTATCGTGATTATGATCATTGTCGTTATTTTCTTTGCCTTGATTCTGCTTGATATCTTCATGGGCCGTACCGGATACAGAAAAAAGGCGTACGAGCCTGTTTTTTCAAAAAAGAAGAGTGACATCGAATTGATCCACTGCGGCGCTGATCTCGTTGAGCGGATGATGAATGATATTCGCCAGTCCGCCTCTTCTGTTCACATGATGTTTTTTATTATGAAAAATGATGAGGTCAGCCACAATATGTATACCTTGCTGAAAACAAAAGCCCAAGCTGGCGTCTCCGTTTATTTGCTTCTGGATTGGGCTGGCTGCCGGGCAATTAAAAAAACGGCGCTGCAGACGATGAAAAATGCCGGCGTCCATGTCCATGTGATGAATCGTCCCCGTTTTCCTTTTTTCTTTTTTCACATGCAAAAACGGAATCACCGGAAGATTACGGTGATAGACGGAAAAATCGGTTATATCGGCGGATTTAATATCGCCGAAGAATATCTTGGAAAGAAGGCGAAGTTCGGCAATTGGGAGGATTATCATCTGCGCATGATGGGAGAAGGCGTACATGATCTTCAAACGCTTTTTGCTTCTGATCTAAAACGAAATACCGGAATCCAACTGGGTTCGGATGTTTGGCCAAAGCTTCAGCAAGGGACTATTTCTCACAAGATATATGCGACCGACGGTTATTCCCTTGAAAACAAATACTTGGCCAATATTGCCCAAGCGAAGAATCGCCTTACGGTTTGCACGCCTTATTACATTCCATCAAAACCGCTTCAAGAGGCCCTTATTAACGCAAGAAAAAACGGCGTATCCGTGAGAATCATTGTACCGATGAAATCAGACCATCCGCTGGTACGAGAAGCTGCTTTTACGTATTATTCGGAGCTCTTGGATGCCGGCTGTCTTATTTATCGTTATTATCAAGGGTTTTATCATGTAAAAGCCCTCATCATAGACGACCATCTCAGCATTATCGGAACAGCCAACTTCGATAAACGAAGCATGTTTTTAAATGAAGAGGTGAATGTCGAAATTGATGACGAAGCGTTTACAAGTGAAGTCTATGCCACGATTGAGGAGGATATGAAAAAGTCGGAGCGGCTGACGATGGAGGATTTCAGCAAGCGCACATTCAGGCAGCGCCCGGCGGAATGGCTCGGCAGGGCATTATCTTATTTCTTATAAAGGAGAGTTCCTATGATTTTCAGATTCGGGTTCGTTTCAAATGCGATGAGCCTTTGGGATGCGTCTCCCGCTAAAACATTGACATTCGCGCGTTATTCAAAGCTTTCAAAGACTGAAAGAAAAGAAGCGCTTCTGACTGTGACAAAAGCCAATTTGCGCAATACGATGAGAACCCTTCACTATATCATCGGACACGGCATCCCTTTGTACCGTTTTTCCAGTTCGATTGTGCCGCTGGCTACGCATCCCGACGTGATGTGGGATTTTGTAACACCGTTTCAAAAAGAGTTTCGGGAGATTGGAGAGCTTGTTAAAACCCATCAACTGCGAACAAGCTTTCATCCAAATCAATTCACTCTGTTTACGAGCCCGAAGGAATCCCTCACAAAAAATGCGGTAACCGATATGGCGTATCACTACCGCATGCTTGAAGCCATGGGCATTGCTGATCGCTCCGTTATCAACATTCATATTGGCGGCGCTTACGGAAATAAAGACACCGCCACTGCGCAATTTCATCAAAATATAAAACAGCTGCCGCAGGAGATCAAAAAGCGGATGACACTTGAAAATGATGATAAAACATATACAACGGAAGAAACGCTTCAGGTCTGTGAGCAGGAGGATGTTCCGTTTGTCTTTGACTTTCATCATTTTTACGCCAATCCAGACGATCACGCCGACCTGAATGTAGCACTGCCCCGCATGATCAAAACGTGGGAGCGGATCGGCCTTCAGCCAAAGGTTCACTTGTCTTCCCCAAAATCGGAGCAAGCGATACGCAGCCATGCCGATTATGTTGACGCCAACTTTTTGCTGCCGCTGTTGGAACGCTTTAGGCAATGGGGAACGAATATTGATTTCATGATTGAAGCAAAGCAGAAAGACAAGGCGCTTCTCCGCTTGATGGATGAATTAAGCTCCATCCGCGGTGTCAAACGCATCGGGGGCGGTGCGCTGCAATGGAAATCATAAATGTGCAAAAATAGGTTTACGACTTGTCAGCTTTGGGAACTTAGGCTATATAAGACAACAATCGATGGAGGAGAAAGATCATGAAAAATATCAAGTCTCTGAAAGTAGCCGCACAGGCCTTTACTTTAAGAAATTTGATTCATCTTTATAAAATGTGCCATTCCGGAAGCCACGAGGTTTATATTTATTCAAAGAAAACGATGTGCAAAATCAAAAGCTTAATTGAGCTTGAAACATTCCGCATGGCTCATAATGAAAAGGAATATTTGATCGTAGTTGAAGGAACAAAAGCATCACAGCTCATTGAAAAATTCCAAAATCTCATCGAGCCTGCTGAGAGAGAAGCGCTCTAACTTACATACAAAAAAGGATAGACATCTGTCTATCCTTTTTCTTATGCTCTTACATAATGGAGCTGAACCGCTTGTCCAAATTGTTTTGTCCCTTTTAACCGCAGTTTTGTTTCATTTGTTAGTTCGTGAAACAGCGGGATGCCGCTTCCTAAAACGACGGGAATAACAGTGATGATGAATTCGTCGATGGCATCTTCTTTCATAAAGTCATTCACAAGCTCTGCCCCGCCAGCTATCCAGATGTTTGAGCCTTTTTCCTGTTTCAAACGGGCAGTGAAGGCTCTGGCTCCCTCATTGATAAACGTCACATGTTCATCTTGATAACTGTCGGGCGATCCTGTAAAAACATAGCAGGTTTTATCCTGATATGGGAAAACCGGTGTTAGCACTTTAACGTGCTCATATGTGCCCCGCCCTAGAATGACTGTATCAACAGTCTGATAAAAATCACTGTAGCCGTTGTCACCTTCACCTTCAAATTCATCCAGCCAATCGATGCTTCCATCTTCTTTTGCGATCATCCCATCCAATGAAACAGCAATGTACAGCACAGTTTTTCTTTCCATGTTCTCCTCCTATCGCTGCACAATTTGCCCGAATTGCGCTTGATGCAGCCTGCTGTATAGGCCTCCGGCTTCGATCAGGTCTTGATGACGGCCTTGTTCTTCAATACCGTTGTTTGTGACAACTACAATTCTGTCCGCGTCTTTGATCGTCGCCAGCCTGTGGGCGATGACAAGCGTCGTGCGCCCCTCAGACAACTCTTGAAGCGCCTTTTGGATCGCCGCTTCCGTCTCTGTATCAAGGGCTGAGGTGGCTTCGTCGAGAATCAAGATCGACGGATTTTTCAAGAACATCCTTGCAATTGACAGACGCTGTTTTTGCCCGCCGGAAAGCTTCACGCCGCGTTCGCCAATCATAGTATCCAACCCATCGGGCATGTTATGGACGAGCTCTTCCAGATGCGCCTGCTTCACAGCTTGCCAAATATCTTCTTCTGATGCGCCTAGTCGGCCGTAGGCGATATTTTCTCTAAGCGTGCCCGAGAATAAGAAAACGTCCTGCTGCACGACGCCAATCTGCCCGCGCAACGAAGAAAGCGTCATGTCTTTTATACTGATCCCGTCAATCGTAATGTAGCCCTCCGATGCTTCATAAAAACGCGGAAGCAGACTGCAAAGCGTTGATTTCCCCGCACCTGACGGACCGACGAACGCCACCGTTTCCCCCGCTTGAATGGATAGGTTGATGTCATTGAGGACATTGTGATGGCCATCATAGCCAAACGAAACATGTTTATAGCGGATATTGCCCTTCAGGCCGGAAACATCTTTCGCATCAGGTGAATCCTGAATGTCCGGCTCTGTCTCCATGAGCTCCATATAGCTTTTGAAACCCGCGATCCCCCTCGGATACATTTCGATAATGGCATTAATTTTGTCAATAGGCCTGAACAGCACATTTGTCAGGAGCACAAACGCCACGAATTCCCCGTACGATAAGGAGCCGCGAATGACAAACCACGTCCCGCACAAAAGGACAAACAGCGTGACAAACCGGGTCAGCATATAGCTGATTGAACCGTTTTTCGCCATGATTTTGTAGGAAGAAAGCTTTGTGGCACGGAAACGCTGGTTATTGACGGCGAAACGTTCTTTTTCAAACGCTTCATTTCCGAACGCCTGCACAAGCCGGATGCCGCCGATGTTATTTTCTACACGCGCGCTGAAGTCTCCGATATCCTTGTTCAGCGTGGTAAATGCTTTGGTCATTTTTTTGTTGAAATAAAGCGCTAGCCAAATGACGATCGGCATAATGATAAACGTTAATAAAGCAAGCTGCCAGTTAATAAACAGCATCACTCCGAACGCCCCGAGAATGGTCATGACCGCAATGAATAAGTCTTCCGGTCCGTGATGGGCGACTTCACCGATATACATTAAATCGTTCGTGAGCTTCGACATCAGCGTTCCCGTCTTGTTGTTGTCGTAAAATTTGAACGAGAGCTTTTGCAAATGGTCAAAAAGCGACTTTCTCATATCAGTCTCAATATTGATACCAAGCATGTGTCCCCAGTAGGTCACGATATACTGAAGAGCTGAGCTGAGCGCGTACACCGCAAATAACCCGATTGAGGTCGCGATGATCAGCCCCCAGTCCCTGCCCGGCAGCAAGGTATCAATAAAATAATTGACGATCAAAGGAAAACTCAGCTCCATTAAACCTCCCGCGATCGCTGAGAAAAAGTCGAGAAAGAACAACGTTTTATATGGTTTATAATATGAAAAAAATTGCCTCAGCACCCTATCTTCCCCCAATGTATAAATAACTGATAATATTTCTCAATTATACTATACACGGGCTGTTTTGAAAGATCAGATTTCTTTTTTCTTACAGAACACCTGAAAACAGGCGGGCAAATGACTCTTTTGTCCGGTCAGCCACGCCTCTTTTATAAAAGCCGACAGGGCTGAGCTTTTCACTTTCCTGCATATCCTCTTCAAAATGGGTCTCAAGGATTCGGATCGCTTCGGCATCCGTGAAGAACACATTCACTTCAAAGTTGAGCTGAAAGCTGCGCATGTCCATATTCGCGGTGCCGACGGAGGCGAGATCACCATCAATGATCATGACTTTTTGATGCATGAAGCCTTTTTGGTAGGAGTACACTTCAATGCCCTCAAGAAGCAGCTCCGGGAAATAGGACCTCGACGCGTATTGGGTCAAAAAGCTGTCGTTCTTCTCCGGCACCATAACCCTTACCTCTACCCCCTTTGTCGCCGCTGCTTTTAGCGCCGTGCGAATGGATTCATTGGGGACAAAATAGGGCGTGGCGATCCATATTGATTTCTGCGCTGAAGAAATCATTTCATAATAAAGGTCGCTCATGCTTTCCTTCATGTCAGGGCCTGTCGCGACAATTTGATAAATGCCTCCTCCTTCCACAGGAACCGGGGTATTGTACTCCTCTTGATCAATTAGCACTTCATTGGAGACGTATTCCCAATCCAGCATAAAGATAGCGTGGAGCGTTTGCACAATTTCCCCCTCAAGCCGCAGGTGTGTATCTCTCCAAAATCCGATGTACGGATCTCTGCTGATATATTCCTTCCCAACATTTAATCCGCCCACAAAACCGGTTTTCCCATCGATGATCACGATTTTCCGGTGATTTCTGAAATTCAGCTTCTGGTTGAAAAACCCGTATTTCAGCGGAGAAAACGGGACGATGTCCACCCCCGCTTGTTTCATTCTCATAATATCTCTTCTTGCCAGCTTCATGCTTCCTGCCGCATCGTATAAAAACCTCACCTCGACACCCTGGCGCGCTTTCTCCATCATAATGTCCATCATGCCGCGTCCGAGCATGTCTGATTTAAACATGTAGTATTCAATATGTATGTAAGATTCCGCTTTTCTCATCGCTTTGAAAATGTCCGGGAAGGTTTCTTCGCCGTTTTTCAGCACTTTGATGTTGCTTTTCGTATTGATATTCATATGGGCAGCCCTGATGGAATATGTAAAGAACCTCTCTTGATTGTCCTTCAGCCCTGTCACTTCGGGCGTTTCCTCCTTGTCAAACAGCTTCCTGAGCTTTTCCCTGTTGTACATTCGTTTTGTCTTAAACAGCTTTCCCTTTACATAAAGCTGTCCCGAAAACAGATAAAACACGTAGCCGGCGATTGGAAAAAAGACAAGAATATGGATCCATAGCAGCGTGTGCTGCGAGGTGCGGTTTTCAAGAATTAATGAATAGATGCTGAACAAAATAATGCTTATATAGCAAAGCAATCCTCCGTAAAACTCAAGCCTGGAAACCGGAAAAAACCAAATGACATATGCCCCGATGAGCATCATATATAAAAAGAAAAATTCCAGTCTCCTTTTCAGCATCCTGATTCTCTCCAATCTGATTCAATTACCTCTGTATTACCTCTTTTTTCTAATCGATAAACCTTGTAAGTAAATAACCTCTCCGCCAAAGGAGGAGAGGTTTAGAGAAAACTAACTGTCAAGGGGTTCATCCGCATCGTTTCTGCAGAAATAAAGCAAGACTATTGGCAACGCCGAGTGAAGCCTGATGCTACAACATGAACGGCAGGCCGAACCCGCTCAGCACTCCGGCAAGCGCCGAAAAAGAGGCGGCGCTGTGACTGCAAATACGGTGGATAGAGTGAATTTGATACCCATTCTGATGAGAGAAAATATATAAAACGGGAAATTGATCAGAAAGATATAAGGAGTTAGTCAGGCTGAGTCATAATCTGCTGTTCCGCCGGTTTAAAATGAATAAAATCCTTGATGTTATTTCCATATACAAACATAACAGGATTCCCAGCCGCCCAGCCATTACCTTTGCAGAAGATATCTTATGTTTTCATCAAGAAAAAAATCCCCCTCTTTCAAGGGGGATTTTCACGAGCGTTTCCGATATACAACGTAGCTGCGGGTCAGATACTTGAGCGGCAGACTGAACACATGAACCAATCTCGTAAACGGCCACAGGATAAAAACGACGTATCCTATCACAATATGAAACTTAAACCATAGCGGGACACTCTCCATCAAAGAGGCGTCAGGCCTGAACAAAACGATTTCCCTGAACCAGGGCCCGACTGTGGTCCGGTAATCAAATCCTTTCGAATCAATGTTGAGAAACGTGGCCGCAACGCCTGACAGCATCATGAACAGCAGCAGGAGGAGCGTAAGGATATCGGATGGCGAGCTCGTTTTGCGGATTCTTTTGTCAAACAGCCTTCTGTACGTCAGGATGACAAGTCCGGTACATGCCGCAATGCCCGCTGGCAAGCCAGCGCCAATCGCCATTTTGTGATACATATGCTCTGAAATGCCAAGGGAAGCATACACGCCTTCCGGGATCAGAATCCCCATGACATGCCCGCCGACAACGCACAGCAGTCCCCAGTGAAAAAGTGTGCTGCCCGCCGCAAGTTTTTTCTTTTCTAACAGCTCGCTTGATTTCGCCGTCCAGCCAAATTGGTCATGCTGGTAGCGGTAAATATGGCCGCCGATAAAGATCGTCAATACAATGTATGGCATAATACCCCAGAGGATCTGCCCGCTCATGCCTGAACAGCCCCTTCAACGCTTTCACGTACGCCGATGTTTTCAAGCGCGGCCAGCAGCACGTGCAGCAGTTCAGCGTATATACTGTCATTTTTTTCGAGACGGGATGCCAGCTCCCTCACATTGGACAGATATTTCTCAAACACGCTTCTCGCTGCTTCAATTTCTGCAGCCGCAGCAAATTCCAGCATCAGCGGCAGATAATCAGGCAGCTCTTTCTCTGTCGGCAGGAAACCGGATTGCTCGTATGTGTTTTTTAAATGCAGCAATTCAATGCCGCGTTCCCTTTGCTCGCCCGAGTTAAAGTAGGTGACATACATATTTGTTTTTTTCCCAAAGTCGAACGTATAGACATAGTGTTCAATCAGCTCTTCCGGTGAAAAGCTGGCTGACGCCTCGAAAAAGTGCAGCAGCTTCTCCCGGATTTGCCGGTTGCTGATTTCATGGATAAGAGCCTTCCAATCGGGAATCTCGGCTCTCCACTCTTCATCCGGATAAGAGAGAAGAGAGGAAAGAGCGGAGAACGTAATTTGCCGGTCTGTGGTGTTCATCTTGTTACACCTCATTTATCAAAAGTTAGAAACAGGAGCCGGGGCCGCCTGAAAATGATAAGCCGCAGCTCCCTTGTTCAGCATATAAATCTGAAACTTCTTCTCGATGACTGCTCGGTATCACAAAGCGGTCATCATATTTGGCAATCGCAAGCAGCCGATACATATCTTCAATTTGCTGTTCTGTTAAGCCGACACTGGAGATCAGTTCCGGGTCGATTGATTTATTCGTCTGGATCGCTCTCATATACTGGCGCATGACAGACATTTTCTTTAACGTTGACCGAATATGATCCGTATCACCGGCTGTTAACAGCTGCGCCAAATAATCTATCGGGATTCTCATTTGGTCGATAGCCGGAAAAATATCTTCCGCGGATTGCCGGCTGCCTTTTCCTTCAAAGAGATTCATAATCGGACTGAGCGGCGGAATGTACCACACCATTGGCAGCGTGCGGTACTCAGGATGAAGCGGCAGCGCAATCTTCCAGTCAATGATCATTTTATAGATCGGCGATTGCTGCGCAGCCTCTATCCATTCAGCCGGAATGCCTTGTTCTTTTGCCAGTTTGGCAACCTCAGGATCATTTGGATCAAGAAAAACGTCCAATTGGGAATGGTAGAGATCCTTTTCATTTTCAACAGATGCCGCTTCCTCCACTTTGTCCGCATCGTAAAGCATGACGCCGAGGTAGCGGATTCTGCCAACACACGTCTCAGAGCAGATGGTCGGCAGTCCCGCCTCCAAACGCGGAAAGCAGAGTGTGCATTTTTCCGCTTTGTTCGTTTGCCAGTTAAAATAGACTTTTTTATAAGGACAGGATGAGACGCAATATCTCCATGAACGGCATGCGTTTTGATCCACAAGCACAATGCCATCCTCCTCGCGTTTATACATGGCGCCGGATGGACAGGAGGAAACGCACGCCGGGTTGATGCAGTGCTCGCAAATACGGGGCAAATACATCATAAAGACCTCATCGAATTCTGTTTTGATCGATTCCTCCATCTTTTGTACGTTGGGATCTTCAAGTCCCGTTATGTGGCCGCCCGCGAGATCATCCTCCCAGTTCGGTCCCCATTCGATATTCATAAAATCCCCCGTCAAGGACGATTTCGGGCGTGCTACCGGCTGGTGTTTTTTCTGCGGGCTGTTCGTTAATGTTTCATAATCATAGTTCCAGGGCTCATAGTAATCATCAATCGACGGCTGATTCGGATTATAGAAAAGGCCTGCAAGCCGATTGGTTTTCGAGCCCGATTTCAGCTCGAGCTTTCCTTTTTTCAATGTCCAGCCGCCTTTATATTTGTCCTGGTCCTCCCATTGCTTCGGGTAGCCGATGCCCGGCTTTGTTTCTACATTATTGAAGTACATATATTCCGCACCGGAACGGTTTGTCCACGTGTTTTTGCAAGTGACGCTGCACGTGTGGCAGCCGATGCATTTATCCAAGTTCATGACCATACCGATTTGCGCTTTAATCTTCAAGCCAATCGACCTCCTTCAGCTTGCGGATGACGACGTTCAGGTCGCGCTGATTCCCCGTTGGACCGTAATAATTAAAGCCGTAGCTGAGCTGGGCGTAGCCACCGATCATCTGTGTCGGCTTGACGTGAATCCTTGTCGGGCTGTTATGGGTGCCTCCGCGGTTATTCGTCAGCTTTGTGCCGGGCACGTTGATGTGGCGGTCCTGGGCATGGTGCATAAACGCCATTCCTTTAGGAATCCGATGAGACAAAACGGCTCTCGCGACGACAACACCGTTTCGGTTAAAGCATTCAATCCAATCGTTGTCTTTGATATCCGTGTCCTCTGCATCATCTTTATTCATCCACACGGTTGGCCCGCCGCGGAACAGCGTCAGCATTGGCAGAGAATCAAAATACATGCTGTGGACAGACCATTTATTATGCGGCGTCAAATAATTGAGGACGATTTCTTTTCCCTCTTGATCAGGCCGCTTGCTCAGAAACGGGCGATGCTGGAGGATCGGTTTGAATGTCGCCATCGTTTCACCGAATTCCATCATCAGTTCATGATCGACATAATAGGATTGTCTGCCTGTCAGCGTCCGCCACGGAATTAATTTTTCAACATTTGTTGTAAACGGCGAATACCTGCGTCCTCCTTTTTCAGAGCCGGAAAACGCTGGAGACGTGATCACCGTTTTCGGCTGGGCTGTAATTTGTTCGAACGTAAAGCATTCTTCCTCGCGTTCTTCCGCCAGGTCTTTCAGCTTCAGGTTCGTGATGTTTTCAAGTGATTCCCATGCTTTTACTGCGACCTTTCCATTCGAAGTGGATGATAGGGTTAAAATCGCTTCTGCTGCCTGCTTTGCTTCACTTATATTTGGACATCCCTTTGCGACACTGTCCGAGGTGATTTCTCCCAATCTCTGTTTGAGTGATTCATATTCATCGGCTATTGACCAGCTCATCCCTTTTGTTCCGCTCGGCTTTAAAGCAACGTTCGGACCAAGTGCAGTCATTTTATGAAAAATGTGTTTGTAATCCCGTTCAACGACTTGGATGTTCGGCATCGTTTTTCCCGGAATGGCTTCACATTCGCCTTTGCTCCAGTCATTGATTTTGCCGAATGGCTGGGCCAATTCCTGCATGGTGTCATGGAGGAGCGGCGTCGCAACCACTTCTTTCACGGGCTCCATATCGACTTCTTCTGCCAGATCGGAAACGGCTTTTGACAGCGCCTTGAAAATATCCCAGTCTGACTTCGATTCCCACGGAGCCGAGATCGCAGGAGCAAATGGATGAATGAACGGATGCATATCTGTGCTGCTGAGATCGTGTTTTTCATACCATGTCGCCGCCGGCAGCACGATATCGGAATACAGCGCCGTACCGGCCATTCGGAAGTCAAGATTGATTAACAAGTCGAGCTTTCCTTCCGGCGCCTGCTCCCGCCATTTGATTTCTTCAGGGCGGATGCTGTCGCTATCGTCATTCATCAAGCCGTTTGTCGTCCCCAGCAAATGCTTGAGAAAATATTCATGCCCTTTTCCTGAGCTTGAGATCAGATTTGCCCGCCATACGAAGAGATTTCTTGGAAAATTCACTTCATTATCAGGATCTTCAATCGCGAATTTCAGTTTTTTCTCTAGGAGCTGTGAGGCCACGTACGCACCAACGTCTTCAGGTGTTTCTGCCCCTGCTTTTTTAGCTTCTTTATACAGATCGATGCCATTTTGATTGAAAGTCGGGTAAGACGGAAGCCACCCCAGCCGCGCGGCCAGCACATTGTAATCAGCGTGGTGCTTGTAGCGGGATGACGCAGCAATCGGCGATGCCAAATCACTGATCGGCTGGTCCTCATAACGCCACTGATCTGTCGCAAAGTAGAAAAATGAGGTGCCGTTTTGCAGCTTGGGCACGCCCTCCCAGTCCTTTGCAGTTGCAATCGTCTGCCACCCTTCAGCAGGTCGGAGCTTTTCCTGCCCCACGTAATGGGCCCAGCCTCCGCCGTTTACGCCTTGGGCGCCTACAAGTAAAACAAGATTTAACACCGCTCGGTAGATCGTGTCGGAGTTGAACCAATGGTTAATGCCGGCCCCTACGATAATCATGGACCGGCCGTCTGTATCGATCGCATTTTGGGCAAACTCTCTGGCAATCTTAACGACAGCTTCTTTTTTGATTCCTGTCATTTGTTCCTGCCAGGCAGGCGTAAACGGCTCAGGATCATCATAGGAGACAGCCGATCGTTCGCCGATACCCCGGTTCACGCCGTAGTTAGCCAGTATCAAGTCAAACACGGTCGTGATGTACGTTTCTTCACCGTTCAGGTTCATTTTTTTAATAGGAAGATCCCGCTCGAGCACTTTGTTTCCGTCATTTGAAAAATACGGGATGCGCACCGTGCCGATTTCGTCCTCTATTCCCAGCACAGAGAGACGGGGTTCAATCGGTTCCCCGGTTTCTTCATCAATCATGTGCAGGTTCCATTTCTGCTGCCCGTCCCAGCGCGAGCCCATTGTCCCTTGGGGTATGGCAAATGAACTTGTCTGTTCATCCCAAACCGCAGGCTTCCACTGATCATGCTTTGTCTTCCGCCCGATGTCCTTCGCATGCAGAAACCGTCCCGCTGTGTATACGCCATTTTCTTTTGACAGGGTGACGAGAAATGGAAAATCAGTGTATTGCTTCGCGTACTCAATAAAACGTTCAGTTTCTTGGTTCACGTAAAATTCCTGCAGAATGACATGACCCATCGCCATCGCAAGTGCCCCGTCAGTCCCTTGGCGAATACTCAGCCAGTCATCCGCGAACTTTGAGGATTCCGCAAAATCCGGACTGATCGAAATGACCTTAGCGCCTTTATATCGGGCCTCCGCCAAAAAATGCGCGTCAGGCGTTCTCGTTAACGGAACGTTGGAGCCCCATGTGATGATATAGCCGGAATTGTACCAATCACTGCTTTCCGGAACGTCCGTCTGGTCACCCCAAATTTGCGGGGATGCTGGTGGAAGATCCGCATACCAGTCATAAAAACTGAGCATAGGGCCTCCGATTAACGACATAAACCGGGAGCCTGATGCATGGCTGATCATGGACATGGCCGGAATCGGAGAAAAACCGACGTTTCTGTCAGGCCCGTATTTCATCACTGTATACAGCAGAGAGGCTGAAATCAGCTTCAGCACCTCCGGCCATTCAGCGCGCACAAAACCGCCTTTCCCTCTCGCCTGTTTATAGGACTTCGCTTTTTCAGGGTTTTCGACGATCGATTTCCAGGCGTCCAATGGATTTTGATGTTCTTGCAGTGCCTCCCGCCATAAATTAATCAGTACACCGCGCACGTATGGATATTTCACACGCAGCGGGCTGTAGATATACCATGAAAAACTGGCCCCCCGCGGGCAGCCTCTCGGTTCAAAATCAGGCATATCCGGGCCTGTTGATGGATAATTCAAATTTTGCCCTTCCCACGTGACAATTCCGTTTTTGACATAAATATTCCAACTGCAAGACCCTGTACAGTTAACGCCGTGGGTGGAGCGAACGACTTTGTCGTACTGCCATCTGTTTCTGTATACATTCTCCCAATCGCGATCTTCGCGGGTGGTTTGGCTATGTTTATTTGAATGGTGTTCGATAGGAGAGAAATAATTCAATCTCCTAAACAACGGACTCCTTTTCTTTTTCTTCATGAGAGTTCACTCCTTCCGAGTCAGGTGATGCTAAGTTCACTATAAACAGAGACAGCGTGTTTCCTTGTGAACTATGTCACACACTCTGCTTTTTTCACAAAATGTTCACACAAAGGAGAAGGAAGGATTTTCACAGGATGTGAGGAAGGCTGCGTTCAGGCAGGACGCTTGGGTCATTAGCCGCCTTTCATTCAAAGATCAAAAAAAACCGGCTCTATTTAAGAACCGGGCTCAGCGTTTTCATCCTGTGATGTATGCAGATACCGCAAAAATAATTGATAGGAACAAAAAACATTTTGCTGAAGCATAGCCAAAAAGTTCATTTGCAGCTGCGGATGGTAAGACATCATTTTCTTAAATATGTAATATGGGATATTGAGAATCAGAATGTCTGAAGTGGCATTGACTGAGATAAAGGGCGATAAATAAAGCCCGCCTTTTTCATCAATCGGAAACACATCGCCTTTTTCCCACAGCGCAACGGTTTTCGACCCTTCAGGGAGCCTGCTGTCCACGAAACGGACACTGCCTTTTAATACAATATAAACAGATTGAGAATGAAGAAAAGATGGAGACTGATCACATGAGCCGCGGATAAACGTGCCGTTTTTCAGCAAGGTTTCGACAATGGATAGAGGCACTTCATTAAACATAGGAAGTTGTTTCAGAAATAATAAATAGTCACACTGATTCATAGGAAAACCTCCTGTGCTAAGGATAGCTTTAGTGTAGCTCGACTGAGCCTGTACAGCAGTGATGTATTTCACAGCCTGTATGATGAATGTCACTTATCAGGAGGGTGACTGCATTTATAATGAAAGAAAAAAGGAGGATTTCGATGAAGGCGCTGATTCCGAAGCAGCACGGCGCGTGGGCGATGCTGCTGATCCCATTTTTACTCGGCATGGCCAAGGGAGGCCCCGTTATTTGGCATATTCCGCTCTTCCTAGGCTGGCTTTTCCTATACTTAGCGGTTTATCCCGTTACGCTTGCCTTAAAAAAGAAACAAAGCAAACCATATCAAAAGTGGATGTGTTATTACGGTTTTCCCGCCTGCTGCTTTTTGATGATCTCGGTCTTTCATAAGCCGCCTCTCATCTGGGTGGGCGTTTCTTTACTGCCGCTGTTTCTCATACATATGTATTTTGCCCGCAGAAAAAACGAACGAGCCCTATTGAATGATGTTGCAGGTGTCTTGTTCTTTTGTTCGGGCGGGTTTACGAGCTGCTGGCTGGGGATGGGAACCCTCGACGGCTGGGCTTGGTTTATTTTCTTGCAGTCTGCTTTATTTTTTATCGGGAGTTCCTTTTATGTGAAATCGGTGATTCGTGAAAGAAAAAACAGGACATTTGCATACTGGTCATGGGGATATCACCTGCTGCTCCCCTTTTTATCCGCTCTTTTCGGAGCAGGATGGGCGTTTCTCGCTTTTATCCCGAGCAGCTTGCGGGCATGGTTTTTTCATGGAAGGGATTGGCCCGTAAAAACGATTGGCATTCTGGAAATCGTGAATGCCTGCTTCTTTTTTGCCGTCATGTGCCTCTTTATGACAAGGTAAAAAAACAAGGACACCGCTGTCCTTGTTTTTTTCAGTCAATATTGCAAATCTCCAGCGGGCAATTTTCACACTCAATCTCACATCGTAAATAGTCCCGCTTGTGCAAAATAATTTTTCCGGATTCGTCTATCGAAATAACCCCTTTTTTGCGGAGATCTCCCAGCATACGGTTGATGCTTTCCCGTGCAGCCGCACAAAACTTTGCCAAATCCTGATTTGTCAGGACAATGTTAATCAGAATGCCGTCGCTTCGCTCCACTCCGTAGCTGTTTGATAAGCGGATAAGGGTAGAATAGAGCGCCCCCTTTTTGCCATGAAGAAGCAGATCCCTGATTTTGGACTGAATCTTCCGGAGGTGCGTGCTCATCCATTTCATGAACTCAAATGTCAAAGCGCCGTTTTGGATTAATTCTTTTTCCAGCTTATTTTTATTAATGACGAGCACCTCGCCATCCTCTAGCACTTTTGCACTGAGCATATACCTTGGTTCTTCAGTGAAAAGTGTTAATTCTCCGACGATATCATGCTTTTGGCAGATTCTAAGCGTCAGGTCTTTTCCATCAGATGTCAGCTTGCCGATTTCAATGAGTCCTGATTGAATCAGATAAAGCTCTTCTGCATCCATTCCTTCTCGAAACAAATACGTGTGTTTTTCCATTTTTCTTTTCGTGCTGATCGATTCCAGCAATTCATGCAGATCGCTGGAAATAAGATCACTATCAGATGGTCGAACAGAGAGAAAATTCATGAGCTCACCTCGAAGAAAGTCACGTTGTGTGTTTATTGTAACGTGAATTGATTTGTACCCATCGAGAAAAAACTAACAATCTTGTGAATGCCCCAGTGTTAGTTGATGCTCTGGCTGTTTCTCTCCGTGTGTGTTTTCATTCTTTCCTGCCAATACATCCATATGACAAGGACAAAACTGGCTAACGCCACCTCTGAAAGCGCCATAAACCCGATCGCGTACTGGCCTGTTGCCTGAAACACACTCGCCAATATGAGCGGAGGAAAAAAGCCGCCTAATCCGCCCATGGCAGACACAATCCCATTGGCAATCCCCGCTTGCTTGGAAAAATAGAAAGGCACCAGTTTAAAAACAGTCCCGTTTCCTATGCCTGAGCAGACGGCCACGGTTAATGATCCAAACGTATAAAGGCCAATTGTCGGCGAGAACGATAGGATAATACCTGATAATGTAAGCCCGGCAAAAACAAACATTAAGATGCGGAGCGGGCTCATTTTATCAGCCAGGAATCCACCCGCAGGCCTGAGCAGCGTAGAAACCGCAATAAAGCCAGCCGTCCACAAGCCGGCATCTGCAGGATTCAGCCCAAAATGCTCGACCAGAAAGTTCGGCAGATAGATAGTGAAGGCGACAAAGGCACCGAACGTAATAAAATAAAACAGGCTCAGAAACCATAGCACATGATTTCGGTAAACGGCTTTGATTTGAGTCTTAACAGAAACTTTGACCTTCTTCTCATGCCTGTCGCCGAACAAAACGTGCAGTAAGGCAAAGACAGCCAGCAAAACCAGATACATCTGCACGGTTGATTTCCACCCGACGGCTTGAGCGATAACCGGCGCTGCAAATGTCGTAACGGCTGTCCCGATATTTCCTGCACCGTAAATCCCATTGACGACACCGTGCTTTTCTTTCGGATAATATTTCGGGAGGGAGGTCACTCCAATGGAAAACACCGCTCCCCCGATCCCTAAGAAAAAGCCGCCTGCGATTAAATCAAACAGAGAGTCCGCGATACTGATCCAAAATACAGGAAATAAAAGCAGGATGAAGCTGACCATAAACATGAGCCGCGCGCCAAACCTGTTCGTTAAATACCCTAAAGGAATGCGGAGAAGCGACCCGAGGATCACAGGAATCGCCGTCACCAAAGAAATCTCACCCTTGCTTAAATGAATATCTAATGTGATTTGGGAAATGAGTGATGAAATCAGCACCCAAACCATAAACCCTGCCACCAAGCTTAATGACTGTAACGATAATTGAATGTGTTGACGGTTGATCATTTGGCTTGCCCCTTTCAATGATTCAATAATCAGTCTTATCATACAAAAACTCGCCAAACAGGATTGTGAATTACATCACACGTTTTTCTCATAAAAAAAGGACAAAGCCCGAAGACTTTGCCCTTTTGATCGTGATTACATTTTTTCCGGAGCCGATACGCCGATCAGCTGAAGCGCATTGTTCAGCGTAATTTGCGTTGCCTTCATTAAAGCCAGGCGCGCGCGGCTCTTCTCTTCATTTTCAGGGTCGATGACTTTCTCTGCGTTGTAGAAGCTGTGCAGAGCAGAAGCCAGATCATAAATATAGTTTGTGACACGGTGCGGAATTCGTTTTTCCGCTGCTTCCGCCACTGCCTCTGGGAAGCCGCCGATCGTTTTCAGCAGATCGTATTCTTTTTCTGATTGAATATGGCTGAAATCAAGATCTGCCGCCGGTTTAAGTCCCAGCTCTTCCCCTTGGCGAAGCATGCTGCAAATACGGGCATGCGCATATTGTGCATAATACACAGGGTTTTCGTTAGATGTTGATACAGCAAGATCTAAGTCAAAATCCATATGGGTGTCCGCACTTCGCATTGCAAAGAAGTAACGAACGGCATCCAAGCCGACTTCTTCAATCAGGTCACGCATCGTTACGGCTTTACCGGTCCGTTTGCTCATTTTCATTTTCTCGCCGTTTTTGTAAAGGTGAACGAGCTGAATGATTTCTACTTCAAGCGTTCCTTTTTCATAGCCCAGCGCTTCGATTGCCGCTTTCATACGAGGGATGTAGCCGTGGTGATCGGCGCCCCAAACGTTGATCAGCTTATCAAAGCCGCGGTCAAGCTTGTCCTTATGATACGCGATATCAGGAAGCAGGTACGTGTACGTGCCGTCCTTCTTGATCAATACGCGGTCTTTATCATCGCCGAACGTCGTGGAACGGAACCAAGTCGCGCCGTCTTCTTCATAGACATGGCCTTTTTCGCGGAGCGCTTCAAGCGCCGTGTCGATTTTTCCATTTTGGTACAGTGAAGTTTCGGAATACCACACATCAAACGGCACACGGAAGTTTTCCAAGTCCTTGCGAAGCTTGTCCAGCTCGTATTTCAGGCCGTATTCACGGAAAAACGCGAGGCGTTCACTTTCCTCTTCGTTAACGAAACGGTCACCGTATTCCTCAGCGAGACGCTTTCCGATCGCAATGATATCCTCGCCGCGGTAGCCATCCTCCGGCATCGGTTTTTCCAATCCGAGCGCTTCAAAGTAACGGACTTCAACAGAAAGCGCCAGATTGTTGATTTGGTTTCCCGCATCGTTAATGTAGTATTCGCGGCTTACATCGTAACCCGCTTTTGAAAGCACGTTGCACAAGGAATCGCCGACAGCCGCCCCGCGCGCATGCCCGAGGTGAAGGTCTCCCGTCGGATTCGCTGATACGAATTCTACCTGAACTCGTTCACCGTTTCCGATGTTTGTTTCCCCGTATGCTTCCCCTGCTTCCAGTACAGACGGAATCAGCTTTGTTAAATATTGATTGTTCATATAGAAATTGATAAAACCCGGGCCGGCGATATCCAGTTTTTCAATCGAAGCCTTTCCTTTATCAAAATGAGCGACAATCTCTTCAGCGATTTGACGCGGCGCTTTTTTTGCCACTCTTGCCAGCTGCATCGCCATATTCGTTGAGTAGTCGCCGTGTGTTTTATCTTTCGGTGTTTCTAAAACAACATTGGGAATCTGGCTTTCTTCAGCCAGTCCCGCTTTCAGAACGGCCGCTTTGATTTCTTCTTTCAGCACGTCCTTCATTTGTTCCGCAATGTTCATGCGTGAGTTCCTCCCTCATACGTGATCGTCATATTATGTAAATGCTCCTGCTCGTCTCCGACATGCATGTCATATGCGATGCTGATACGGCCTTTTTCTTCATCGAGATCAGATTGAATCGATTTTGTGCTTGTTTTCAGCTCAAGCTCACCAAATGACATTTTATATTTAGCAATTGTGGAAGCTCCCGTTACGAAACGCTGATTCATTTTGACAGCGCCTGACCTCATGACCAGGACTTCGCCTTCGCTTACTTTCACAATCGTTTTGACTTTGCCTAAGTCGTGTTCTTCATAATAAGATAGATACACTTTATTTTGTTTTACATAGTAAAATCCGGTGGTGCGGAATTCGATGACTTCTTGGTTTCCGTCATCCTCGATCACAGACTTCACATGGAGTGTTATCGGTGTCTCTTGCTTCATTCTGACACGTCCTTTTCATCATTCCACTTTGACTTGAATAGTATAATCATTCGGTTTGTAAACTTCAACTGCTTCTATCTTACCATCATTGCTCATCAGATTTGAAGATAAACCTCATAAAAAGCATTTCCTTATATAGAAGAGAAAATCATATCACTAATTACCTTTAGGAAATGTTACATTTTTCCGAAATCTATCATTTCCTTTTCACATTTTTTTCAAATTATATGTATTGAATTAGTAATTTGATAGTTTTAAGATAAAAGTACAACATAGATCTGCTAGAAAAACAAAAAAAGGGAGGATTCAATTATGAAAAAAGCTGTCATTGTAGAAAACAAAGGTTGTGCAACATGCTCGATCGGAGCCGCTTGTCTAGTGGACGGTCCTATCCCTGATTTTGAAATTGCCGGTGCAACAGGTCTATTCGGTCTATGGGGGTAAGGATCTCCCAAAAGGGCATAGTCATTCTACTATGCCCTTTTTAAGTAAATTACAACTTTTAACTAAAATCTACCTCTTGGATATACATACACAACCGTTTTTCATTTGAATCATATGTATAGGGGATGGTATTTTGTTTATAGAGCAGATGTTTCCATTTATTAATGAAAGTGTAAGAGTTCACCAGCTTCCTGAGGGCGGCGTGTTAGAAATCGACTACTTGCGCGATAATGTCTCCATTTCTGACTTTGAGTATTTGGATCTCAACAAAACGGCTTACGAGCTCTGCATGCGCATGGATGGCCAAAAAACAGCTGAGCAGATTTTAGCTGAGCAATGTGCAGTGTATGATGAATCACCGGAAGACCATAAAGATTGGTATTACGACATGCTCAACATGCTCCAGAACAAGCAGGTTATTCAGCTTGGAAACCGGGCCAGCCGCCATACAATCACCACGAGCGGAAGCAATGAATTTCCGATGCCGCTCCACGCCACCTTTGAACTGACGCACCGCTGTAATTTGAAATGCGCCCACTGTTATTTGGAAAGCTCACCTGAAGCGCTCGGCACCGTGTCGATTGAGCAATTCAAAAAAACGGCTGATATGCTGTTTGATAACGGTGTATTGACATGCGAAATCACAGGCGGAGAAATTTTTGTCCATCCAAACGCCAATGAGATTCTTGACTATGTGTGTAAAAAGTTCAAAAAAGTCGCTGTCTTAACAAACGGAACACTCATGCGAAAAGAGAGTTTGGAGCTTTTGAAGGCTTACAAGCAAAAAATCATCGTCGGCATTTCTCTTGATAGTGTCAATTCTGAGGTCCATGACTCCTTTAGAGGGAGAAAAGGCTCTTTTGCCCAAACTTGTAAAACGATAAAATTGTTGAGTGACCACGGTATATTTGTCAGAGTCGCCATGTCTGTCTTCGAAAAAAACATGTGGGAAATCCACGATATGGCCCAAAAGGTTCGGGATCTCGGGGCGAAGGCGTTCTCTTACAATTGGGTTGACGATTTCGGAAGAGGCAGGGATATTGTCCATCCAACGAAAGACGCCGAGCAGCACCGCAAGTTTATGGAATACGAGCAAAATGTGATTGATGAGTTTAAAGATCTGATTCCGATTATTCCTTATGAGAGAAAACGCGCGGCAAATTGCGGCGCTGGCTGGAAGTCCATTGTGATCAGCCCGTTCGGCGAAGTACGTCCTTGCGCCCTCTTTCCAAAGGAATTTTCATTGGGAAATATTTTTCATGATTCCTATGAAAGCATCTTTAACTCCCCTCTCGTCCAGAAACTGTGGCAAGCGCAAGCGCCGCGGTTCAGCGAACATTGCATGAAAGACAAATGCCCGTTCAGCGGCTATTGCGGAGGCTGTTACTTAAAAGGGCTGAACTCTAACAAATATCACCGAAAAAACATTTGCTCTTGGGCGAAAAATGAACAATTAGAAGACGTGGTCCAGCTTATTTAGGAGGGAAACGATTTGTCACCAGCACAAAGAAGAATTTTACTGTATATCCTTTCATTTATCTTTGTCATCGGCGCAGTCGTCTATTTTGTCAAAAGCGATTATCTGTTTACGCTGATTTTCATTGCCATTGCCATTCTGTTCGGGATGCGCGCGCGGAAGGCTGACTCGCGATGAGCATTTTGGATATACACGATGTATCCGTTTGGTATGAACGGGACAACGTCATCTTAGAACAAGTGGATTTACATTTAGAAAAAGGCGCCGTTTACGGGTTGCTTGGGGTAAACGGCGCCGGAAAAACGACACTGATTAATACGCTGACAGGCGTGAACCGCAATTTCAGCGGGCGCTTTACACTGTGCGGAATTGAAGCGGAGGCCGGCATGCCGCAGAAAACATCAGATCAGCTGAAGACTCACCGTTACTTCGCCGCCGATTACCCGCTGCTATTTACAGAAATTACGGCGAAGGACTATGTGTCTTTCGTCCATTCGCTTTATCAAAAGGATTTTTCAGAGCAGCAGTTTGCCAGTTTGGCCGAGGCCTTTCATTTTTCGAAATACACCAACAGGAGAATTTCGGAGCTGTCCTTGGGGAACAGGCAAAAGGTTGTATTGATGACAGGCTTATTGCTGCGCGCTCCCCTGTTTATTTTGGATGAGCCGCTCGTCGGTTTGGATGTGGAATCGATAGAGGTTTTTTATCAGAAAATGCGCGAGTACTGTGAAGCAGGCGGGACCATTTTGTTTTCTTCTCATCTGCTCGATGTCGTGCAAAGATTTTGTGATTATGCGGCTATTCTTCACAACAAACAGATCCAAAAGGTCATTCCGATTGGAGAGGAGACCGATCTGCGGCGGGAATTTTTCGAGGTGATCGGCCATGAATAACATAATCCCCATCATGTCTTTGCTGTTCAAACAGCTTTACAGCCGGCAAGGGAAAAAGGACGCCATCCGCATTGCCGCAGGCCTTGTCATTCTGGCCGTGTTTGAAATCGGGCTGATCCGCCAGGCCGGCATTGATGAATCGGTGTTGCGCAAAACGTATATCATACTCGCGCTTCTTTTGATGAACACATATATGGTGTTTCTTTCCGTGACATCTCAATGGAAGGAATCTTATATGAAACTGAGCTGCCTGCTGCCGATTTCTTCACGGAGCTTTTGGCTCGCCCAGAGTGTCGTTTTGTTTGTCGATACCTGTTTGAGAAGAACTTTATTCTTTTTTATTTTACCGCTGTTCTTATTTGGAAACGGAACGCTGTCAGGGGCGCAAACATTGTTTTGGCTCGGCAGGTTTTCGTTTTTTACCGTTTACTCCATTATTTTCGGAGTTGTGCTAAGCAACCACTTCGTCAAAAAGAAGAACTTGATGTTTCTGCTGCATGCGGCGATATTCGCCTGTGTATGTCTCAGCGCCGCTTTGATGCCGGCCACCACGCTTCCGCTTTGCGCGGTTCATATGCTGTGGGCGGTGATCATTGACTTTCCTGTCTTTCTGCAGGCGCCTCCGCAGCAGGGCAAGATGCATTCATTTATGCGGCGATCTGAATTTTCGTTTTACAAAAGAGAGTGGAACCGATTTATCTCTTCTAAAGCGATGCTGTTAAATTACGCGGTAATGGCGGTATTCAGCGGCTTCTTTTCGTTCCAGATGATGAATACCGGCATCTTCAATCAGCAAGTGATTTATATCGTGATTTCCGCGCTTTTGCTCATCTGCTCGCCGATCGCCCTTTTGTACTCGATTGAAAAAAATGACCGGATGCTGCTCATCACGCTTCCGATCAAGCGGAAAATGATGTTTTGGGCGAAATATCGCTTTTATTCAGGCCTATTGGCAGGCGGATTTCTCCTTGTCGTGATGATTGTGGGTTTCATCAGCGGCCGTCCGATTTCAGTTCTCACTTTTTTGCAGTGTATTGAGTTGCTGCTGGCGGGAGCTTTTATCAGGTTAACTGCGGATGAAAAAAGGCCCTCCTTCAGCTGGCAGACGGAGCAGCAGCTATGGAGCGGTTTCTCAAAATATCGGTCTTATTTGTTTTGTCTTCCCCTATTCTTAGCCACATTAGCCGGCACCGCTGTATCCTTGGCGGTCATTCCGATAGCCGGTCTGGTCATAGTCTATTACCTGCAAAAACAGGATGGTGGTTTCTTTGATACAAGCAAAAGAGAACGGCTTGGAAGTTAACCTGCTGAAGACTCATCAATTTTCAACTATTTCAATCGCCGCGAGCTTTCTGAAACCGATCGAAAGCGCGGCGGAACCTGAGGAAGAAACAATTTATTTTTACGGCGCCGCCGCATACCTGAAGGAGCAAATCATTGACGCTTTTGGTTGTGCTGCCGGCAGCCGTTTCATGTACTCAGCGAATCTCTTTTTTGATCAGCAGCTGAAAACCTGCGGGACCCGTTTGATTCACCCATTATATAACGGGAATCTTCATGTTGACGCCCTGCTGAAAACTTTTGCAGACTTGTCTTTCCCTTCTTCTCTTTCATTCGAAGCAGTTGAAAAGGCCAGGAATGAGCTGCTGCTGAGAATCGAAAAGAAATTCACTGATCCTTTCTCCTACTCGGCGGCGCGCTTGGCTGAGGAGGTCTTCGGAAACCCGATGTACGGCACAGGCATGTTTGGCCGGAAAGACAGGATAAAGGCGATTCATCCTAAACGGTTTCTCGACGCAACGGACTTTATCGTTGATTTAGTGTCCCAACAAAAACAGCTGAACATATTGGGACAAGTACAAGCATGTGATGTTCGGGGACATGCCCCGCAAACGTCCGCTGTAACGTCCGGAAGAATACCCGTAAACCGGCATGTTTTTGAAACAGAGACACGCAGCGCTGCAGGTCCTTCCGTCTTGACACTCGGATTTGACTGCGGAGAGATGAAAGATGCCAGCGATTATATCAAAATACAGCTAATAGACGGATTACTGGGAAAGTACGGCCATTCCGCTTTATTCAAGCACTTCAGAGAGAAGGATCTGGCAGTCTATCACGTTATCACCCGTTACGATGTCATGAACAATTTGCTGCTTGTTTCAATATGCACAGATCAGCTTCATGAGATAGACATTCCCCCGCGCGTTTTGGAAGCTGTCTCAGCTTTTCATACAGATGAGCGGGAACTAGAACAGGCAAAGCAGTTTTTACGCAATGAATTGCTGCTGCAATTCGATTCTCCCGAAGGTCTATTGGCCTATATGGGGATCCTGCGCCGCTTCTCCTGCACGAAAGAAGCCTTGCTGGATGGCATCTCAGCGGTTACATGCCGTGATGTATTGCAATTCATAGCGACCATCAATTATATCGGAGCTCATGTAGTAAGGGGATGAAGAGATGGAAAAGAAAGCCTTTTTTCAACAACTGGATGAACGAACCGATATCAGATACACAGACAGCGGACTAAAAATATTCAGATTGAAATTCCCCCGCACCCACCTGCAGCTGTGCAATTTAAAAATCGATTTTGGAAGCCGGGATGTATGTATACGGGCAGAATCCGGTGATACACTGCTTCCGTATGGCACAGCGCATTTTTTAGAGCATCTTCTCTTCTGGCATAACGGCCGCAATCTGTACAGTGATTTTTTTGCGCATGGCGCGCTTTTAAACGCATTCACTACCTACACCGATACCAATTTCATGTTTACCTCATTACCGGATCGGCTCAGACAAACGATCCCCATCCTGCTTGATGCTTTATGGAACCACTCATTTGACAAGAAGATTGTCGCTCAGGAAAAAGCTGTGATTACAAGCGAAATTCAAACAGCACACCTTAACCATCAGCTCTCATATCATTATCAGCTGATCAGCATGCTTTCTCCCTCCTCACCAGCTGCCGTTTTCCCCGCAGGCAGAATCGAAGATATTGAGGCGCTGGACATCAATGATTTACAAAAAGCCTATAAGGCTGCCTACCAAGCCCATCGGATGACACTGTTTTTGATTGGGGGCTCAGAAAATACAGAAACGCTTTTGCCTCCTCACCTCCAGCTGGAAAAGCGTCCGGATTATCATGCTGAAAGAAAAATCATCCCGGCATGCCCTCCAGCCCTCTCACAAAAAATGGTGCTGGGTGATGAGGAGCGGATGGAGGATACCTGGACCGGATTACAGATCGGCGCACTTCCCGGGCAAAACGATCTGTTGTCGATAAAGCTTTATTGGGATATCGCGGCTCGTATTCTATTTCAATTAGATTCACCGTTTTTTCAAGAGATTCAGCAAACGTACCGTCTGGAAATCGATCGCTTGTCAGCCGAGACTTATATATATGAGGATGGCGGTTTCTTGATCCTTCACAGTCAAGGGACCCATTCTTCAGCTTATATCGATGTGGCTTCATACTATGTCACACAGAAGAAAGAACAGGTTGCCGCCTGGCTTCAATACGGCAAGGACTCTTTGACAGACGCGATCATTTATGACAGCGATTATGTGCGTAAATGCTTCGAGTGGGCAGCCGAGTGTGACAGGTGCGATTGCTCGTTTCTTGACATGTACCACATCATTCAAGATATGGATGCGCAGGTTTTCTTGTCTCTCATTGATGCAATGGCATCTTCTAACAAAGCGATCATTCACGTTTCTCAGAAAGAGGCGATCAGACAATGAAAAAAAACACTGTCTTTACCCTTTTATTGCTGCTTATAGGTATGGCGGCTTATTCCTTCGGCTGGGTTCAGGCCTTTGCCGAAGCCGCCGCCCAATATGTACAGATGATCAACAATGATGCTGTGCGGCTCGGACTGCTGGCTTGTACCGCTGCCCTCCTGATGCTGCCTGCTTTTCTCTATCTTCATTATGTCACCCAATCCGTGAAAAACATGACAGCAGCTTTTCAGAAACTCACACAGTCTCATCAAAGCTGCTGTGACTTTCAGCAACACAACTTGTGCAGCCGATATGCAGAAGACGTCAAATCGCTGCGTGACAGCTATAAAAACGTCCGCCAAACATACGTGATGGCTGCCGTGTTGTGCCAAGTCTTCATATTCGGCTGCATGTTCGAAATCGTTAAAGCCGTCCCTTTCCGCCTTCACACGCCCCCTGCCTTTTCAATGGGACTTGCGATGCTACTGATCCTGTATTTATTGTTTTGCATGCGAACGTATTTGCGGCAGCTTTTCCGGCACGGCAGCCTGTTCAGAAAAGTGTTTGCGGGAGTGCTGGCAGCAGCCGGGATTTGGTGGATGCTCAGTTTCTCTATAAGTGAACTGCTGTTTCTGATTATCCTGGCTGCCATTCAGCAAATCGGATCATTTATTTATAAACGATTCTCTTATCGCAGCACCGCTTCTCTTGATCTATAAAATAGCTACATCGCAATCGCAGACGGACCCGCGCCAACCGGAATCACCGTCACGGCTGTATAATCACTTGTGCGGTACACGGTCACAGCATTGTCGTTGGGCTGTGCCGCATAAATATACTGTTTGTCCGGCGTTACGGCGAGGTCAAAAGCGCCGGGGAGAGACACGTTTGCAATGATCCTCTGTCTGGCCGTATTAACTACATATAAGTTATTAATGAGAAACGGTTCACTATATGGCTCTAGAAAATAAGCTCTAGTACTATCGAGAGAAAATACAATCGTCCTCAGCGTTTCAAATAAACGGCTGAAGTCCCCTCCCCTGCTTAATGGTGACAAACTAATCTCCGTTACACCTTTCGGCCACAGCTCACCATTCAATACGTACGCAAAATTTCCAGCGTAAGGAGTTGCAATTAAACTGGGAAATTCAAATGTATCTATGATACTTTCTACCAACTGCCCAGTATTTACATCATATTTATCAACCGACCAACTGCTTCCATTAGCGGTATAGACATACTGTCCATTCGGATCAAGAGCAAAGTCTAAAGCGCCGGGTATCGGAATGACATCAATGACCGATTGAGAGGCCGTGTTAATCACATATATAGATCCGGCGGCCATCACGTATGCGAACTCATCTGTTGGATCAAATTCGATTTTTCTCGGCCCTCCTCCAACAGTAATGGTATTTATGATAGTTAATGTTTTATTATCAATCACTGAAACAAGGTTGGTATTTCCATGGAGGATATACGTGAATGCTTTATCGAAAGTAACGCCTAGATTAGTTGGCACAGCAGAAAACGGGATTGTTTTTACAACAGTGTTTAAATCTGCATCAATGACCGAAACCGTGCTGTCTCCAGTATTGGCAGTAAACACATATGATTGAGGGTCTGGCGATGGCGGTAAAACAAGTGTCCCGGCCACCGTAAGCGGACTGCCGTAGAAAGGCGGTACAATGAGAAGATCTTCCACTATCATTTGACTAAAATCAGGACAGCGGTCAGACTGTGCTGCATAATAAACAACTTGATCAATCTCTTCGGTATGAATCACCGAAACAGCCCCGTCTCCTTGTCCATATTGATTTCGTACAGGCGACACACTGACAAGAAGCGTAATGGTCCCTTGTACTCTCACGGCATATCGAACACCGATATCTTCTGGTTCCGGCCCAGTCTGGATTAAGCAAGGCTCACTGATACAGGACAAATTGTCTGTACTCCATGTAACAGCCGCTGACGCTTCTGCCGAATCAACCTTGAAGCCCTCAGGGATATCTATCGGCACTTGAAACGGCGCTTCCCGGCTAATTTCCTCATCACAAAAACAGAAACAATTTTCCTGTAAAGCAGAAAGATCATTCTTTTTCATGATTTCACGTCCTTTTAGAAATGCACAACATGCAGCGGTTAAATCGTAATGGCACCCGGTGAAACCCCAAGAGATATCACAGTTTCCTCAGAATAATCATCTGTGTTGTAAACAATGATGCTCTGCTCTATAAAACGAGTTGCATACAGAAAATCGCCATTCGGGGTAAACGCATAGTCTGTTGCTGATTGCGGAAGATTTCCAATTACACCTGCTCCATTCGGACTGACAGAATATAAATTGCCAGTGAAGCTGTCATGTAAATACACCTCTGATCCACTCGTAAACATTACATATAGCCCGTCAGGCTCCAGCTCTTGGGTATCCCTGATCGTAAACGTATTTAAATCAATAACCGTCAAATAATTGAATAAGAATTCTTGTTCTAATACATACGCATACCGCTCCGTAGAATCTGTTTCTATGGATGATACGATAAGCTCTCGTTCAATCGTTCCTAAGACTTCACCGGTAGATAAGTCCACTTTTTGCACTAACCCAAAATTAAGAACATAGGCGAACAACCCATTGGGGTCAATTGCAATATCAAAACCTTCTACAGGAATAGACCTCTCAACAGTCAACGTATCAATTCCAATCACATAAATGGCAGTACCGGCGAAAACATAAGCAAACTCATGATTAGGGATAAATCTAATCAATCGAGGCGGCTGATCCAGCAATATAGTTGCTGTCACTGTTAATGTGTCATAATCGATGACAGAAATCACATTATTGTTGGGATGTAAGACAAACACAGCGCTTTTATCTGGCGTAATTTCAATACCTGCCGGATTGTACGGAAGAGCAATCGTTGTCACAACAGTATGGGTGTTTGTATCAATCACAGAAACTGATTGATCATTTGGATTCGCTGTAAACGCGTAGACGGGTTCCGGCTCCGGTACAAGCACAATCGTCCCCGTCACCGATAAAGGACTGCCGTAAAACGGCGGAACAACAACAAGGTTCTCAATCGTGATGTCACTGATATCCGGGCAATCATCCGGTTCATCGGAATAATAGACGACTTGATCGATTTCTGCATTGTGAATGACGGAAACAGCCCCGTCCCCTTGTCCATATTGATTTCGCACAGGTGAGACACTGACGAGTAGCGTAACGGTTCCCTGCAGGCGCACTGCAAATTGAACACCGACCTCATCAGGCTCTGGCCCCGTTTGAATTAAGCAACGGTCACTGACACAAGAAAGGCTGTCTGCATTCCACGTCACGTTTGCAACAGCTTCAGCCGGATCAACGACAAATCCTTCAGGTAATTCAATCGGCGCTTGAAACATGGCTTCTCGGCTTACTTCTCCCTCACAAAAACATAAGCACTCTTCTTGTTCTGCTCCTGCTTTTTCTTTAAAGGAAAGCTTATTTTTTCTCATTCCTTCACTTCCTTTTCAGACATACACTGCTCACGCAGATATAACAGAATATGGAAGAATAACGTGTTTGCTTGTACAAATTGCTGAGGGTAAACGCTTCTTTTTGAAAATATATCTCCAAACATGCGGTGTAACGAAAGAAAAAATTGCGGTTTTTTTGCGCTTCTCACAAGAATGTTGATGATAAAATATGACATATATAGAATTATGAAGGGAGGGATTTGCAAACGTGACAGGTGTCATATCTTCTTCTTCCATCGGAGAAAAGATTAACGAATGGTATATGTACATACGCCGATTCAGCATACCCGATGCAGAATATTTGCGACGAGAAATCAAGCAAGAGCTGGATCAAATGGAAGAAGATCAAGACCTTCATTTGTACTATTCACTGATGGAGTTTCGGCACAACCTAATGCTTGAATACCTTGAACCGTTAGAAAAAATGAGGATTGAGGAACAGCCGAGACTGTCTGATCTGCTGCTTGAGATTGATAAAAAACAGGCTCGTTTAACTGGTCTGCTTGAGTACTATTTTAATTTCTTCAGAGGCATGTATGAGCTGGACCAGCGGGAATATCTGTCGGCTATTAAATTTTTCAAAAAGGCCGAAAGCAAGCTGATATTCGTTAAGGATCGGATAGAGAAAGCTGAGTTTTTCTTTAAGATGTCTGAATCTTATTACTATATGAAACAAACGTATTTTTCAATGGACTATGCACGGCAAGCATATGAAATATACAAAGAACATGAAGCTTATAATATAAGATTGCTGCAGTGTCATTCTTTATTTGCCACCAATTTTTTAGATTTAAAACAGTATGAGGATGCCATCTCACATTTTCAAAAAGCTTATTCTATGGCAGAAGCTGAAAAGCAGCCCCAATTAATGGGGAGAACTTTGTACAATATCGGGCTTTGTAAAAACAGCCAAAGCCAATATGAGGATGCCATACCTTATTTCAAAAGAGCAATAGCTGTTTTTGAAGAATCAAATATTCTTCCTTCCTTACCTCAAGCGTATTTTTTAATTACACAGATCCATTATAAATTAGGAAAAATGGATAAAGCTCATGAATATCATAGTAAGGGAATGGCTTATTCACAAAAGGCCGGAGATGTAATATATTTATCAGAGTTTGAATTTTTGAAATCTTTATACTTATCAGGCCCGGATGAAGAAGCAATTCAAGGATTTTTTAATTTTCTCGAAAGTAAAATGTTGTATGCTGATCTTGAAGATTTCGCTATTGATGTGGCAAAATATTATCATGAACGTAAAAATTTTCAAAAAGCTTCTGCTTATTTTTTGAAGGTGGAACAAGTAAGGCAACTTATTCAAGGAGGAGTGAGTTTGTATGAAATTGAAGTCTAAACTATTACTCTTTTGTCTGGCTCTAAGCACTGTGTTCGTGGCAACAACTATTGCAAATGCACCTACACACCAAATTGAAGTTGCACAACGAGGAATGATTTAACCGCCGTCCATCGGCGGTTTTTTTGTCCCCTCTTTACCCAGTCTCCCAATCCATTCTATGATTTTTTCAATAATCTTAAAAATAGTGGAAATGCAGCATGTCTCTAAAAAGTGTGAGAACCCACTTTACTCAATGGAATCGAGAAAATGATGTGACGGAGTTCGAAACGTCGAGTGCGACCGTTGAACAGGCAGCTGAGACAATCGGCGTAAGCCTGTCTAGAATCGCCAAGTCCCTGTCCTTAGAGGGGAAGGAGATCAGGTGATTCTGATTGTGGCAGCGGCGATGCCAAGATCGACAACAAAAAGTCCAGGCAAACATTTGGCTTTAAAGCAAGAATGCTCTCTCCTAATGAGGTGCTGGAGCAGACAGGCCATGAAATTGGAGGAGTTTGCCCATTTGGATTGGCTCATGATCCTGAGGTTTATCTTGATGTATCGCTGAAACGGTTTCAGACTGTTTTCCCCGCATGCGGCAGCAGAAACTCCGCTATTGAATTAACACCGAAAGAATTATCCGAATTTTCTTTCTCAAAAGTGTGGATTGATGTTTGTAAAGACTGGGAATAAAAAACATCCAGACATCGTCTGGATGTTTACTTATTTCACAAACCCAAGCAGCATTTCACGGATGATTTTGCTGGCTGTGTTTGCCGTTTGCTCTGAGTGGTCATACACCGGTGCGACTTCCACTAAATCAGCGCCCTTTACGTTTACCTCTGAACGCGCAATTTCATGGACGGATGCAAGCAGTTCTTTAGACGTGATGCCGCCGGCGTCAACCGTTCCTGTACCCGGTGCGTGTGCAGGGTCTAATACGTCAATGTCAATTGTGACATAAACCGGACGGCCCGCCAGCTTCGGAAGCACCTCTTTCAGCGGTTCAAGCACTTCAAATTTTGAGATGTGCATGCCGTTTTCCTTCGCCCATTCAAACTCTTCTTTCATGCCGGAACGGATTCCGAATGAATACACATTGTGCGGTCCGATCAATTCTGCCGCCTTACGGATCGGCGTGGAGTGAGAAAGCGGTTCTCCCTCATAATCAACACGAAGATCTGTATGTGCGTCAAAATGGATAATCGCAAGGTCTGGGTATTTCTTGTACATCGCTTTAATGACAGGCCATGACACGAGGTGCTCTCCCCCCATACCCATTGGGAACTTCCCTTTTTCTAAAATGCTATCCACGTACTCCTCAATCATATCCAGGCTTCGCTGCGGATTTCCGAACGGCAGCGGAATGTCGCCGGCGTCAAAGAAGTTCAAGTCAGCCAGATCGCGGTCTAAATATGGGCTGTATTCCTCAAGGCCGATTGACACCTCACGGATTCTGCTTGGACCAAAGCGTGAGCCCGGGCGATAGCTGACTGTCCAGTCCATCGGCATGCCGTAAAGAATGGCGTCCGCCTCTTCCCACTCGGGACGGCTCGCGATAAATACTTTTCCTGAATAAGCTTCATCAAATCTCATCTATAATACCCTCGCTTTCCTGTAAAAAAGCGCAAGATTCGCTCCTGCGCCATACCTTCATTATTTAATCAGGTCACTCACAAATTTCGGCAGAACAAACGCCGCTTTATGAATATCTTTTGTGTAATATTTCGTCTCAATATCGAAGAAACGGCTGTCTTCCACTGCAAGCGGATCATATTTTTTCGAGCCAATTGTAAATGTCCACAAACCGCTCGGATATGTCGGAATGTTCGCCGTATACAGCTTCGTAATCGGGAAGATTTCCTTCACGTCGCGCTGTACATTTGTGATTAATTCCGGTGTAAACCATGGGTTGTCCGTCTGTGCGACAAAAATGCCGTCTTCTTTCAGCGCTTTAGCGATTCCTGCGTAGAATCCTTTTGTAAACAGGTTTACAGCCGGTCCGACTGGTTCAGTCGAATCTACCATGATGACGTCATATTGATTTTCAGATTTTGCAATGTGCATAAATCCGTCATCTACCTGCACGTCAACGCGCGGATCATCCAGTTTGCCTGCGATAGAAGGAAGGAACTTTTTAGAGTATTCGATAACCTTGCCGTCAATATCTACAAGTGTCGCTTTTTTCACGCTTGGGTGCTTCAGGATTTCTCTGATAACGCCGCCGTCACCACCGCCGACTACGAGAACGTGCTCCGGATTTGGGTGCGTGAATAATGGGACATGCGCCACCATTTCGTGATAAACGAATTCGTCTTTTTCAGATGTCATCACCATGCCGTCCAAAAAAAGCATGTTGCCGAACTCTTCTGTTTCCACCATTTCTAAATGCTGAAACTCCGTTTGTTCTGTATGTAACGTCTTGTTAACCTTCATCGTAATGCCAAAGTTTTTCGTCTGCTTCTCTGTGTACCAAAGTTCGCTCAATTGTCATCTCCCTTTCGAGGCTGTATTCATTTATTGTAAGCGTCTTATCAGCTTTTATTCTCGGTTGAAATCTCATTTTCACCTAAGGAAAAAGTATAGAGGATGGCGGGGAAAAAGTAAAGATGCGTCCTGTTCTGCGATGTTTAAAAACGATCTTTTTTTCTCATAATAGTAGAAACATAAAAAAAGGGGGAACCCGTTGTGGATGCAATGACAAATAAACGGCTGAGACTGACGCTGAAAACCGTTCGCGCCTTTATCTTTTTAGGGACTTTTGCGGCCTTGGCGGCAGCTGCCGTGTTTATGACTGTCATTTTGATAGCCAAATACCAGGGCGCTCCCTCGGTGCAAGTGCCGCAATCCACGATTTTGTATGCGAGTGACGGCTCAAAGCTCGGGGAAACGAACTACGGCGAAAAGCGCTATTGGATCCCCTTAAAGGACATGAATCCGACGATCGTAAAAGCGACAGTGGCGATTGAAGACCAGAATTTCTACGATCATCACGGCTTTGATTATAAACGCATGGCCGGCGCGGCGCTTGCTGACCTGAAAGCATTTGCCAAGGTTCAGGGTGCAAGCACCATCACCCAGCAATATGCGAGAAACTTATACCTTGAACACGACAAAACGTGGAAACGGAAATGGAATGAGGCGTTCTATACGATCCGTCTGGAACAAAACTATTCTAAGGACGAGATATTAGAAGGCTATTTAAATACGATTTACTACGGACACGGCGCCTACGGCATTGAAGCAGCTTCCCGCCTGTATTTCGGCAAGCATGCCAAAAACCTGACGGATGCGGAGGCGGCGCTTTTGGCAGGTATCCCGAAAGGCCCTTCCGGCTATTCACCGTATGTCAATGAGACGAAGGCCAAGGAACGCCAGAAAACGATTGTGCGGATGATGGAAAAGCAGCAGATGATCAGCCAAAAGAAAGCGGATGAATTGATCAAGGAACCTCTTTCCTATCAGCCTTTGAATAAACAAGTTTCCAAGAGAAAGGCTCCTTATTTCTACGACAATGCGATGAGAGAGCTGGAGAAAAAGCTCGGCATGACACGGGAGCAAATTGAAACGAGCGGGTTAAACGTCTATACAACGGTAGATAAACGGATGCAGCGCATCGCCGAGGAGACCATTACCGAAACGGTTAACGCGGGCTCTGACATTCAAGTCGGGTTTTCAGCCATTGATCCCCGCACCGGAAACGTTCTCGCCCTTGTCGGCGGCAGGGATTATCAAAAAAGCCCATTTGACCGGACGACACAGGCGAAGCGCCAGCCTGCTTCGACGATCAAGCCGTTGCTGTACTATAAAGCGATTCAGAGCGGATTTACGCCAGTCACTTTGATGAAAAGCGAAGAAACCGAGTTTCAAATTGATGCAAAGGGAGAAACCTATTCTCCAAGCAACTATAACGGATACTATGCCAACAAGCCGATTACGCTTCTGCAGGCGCTGGCGCTTTCCGACAATATTTACGCTGTGAAAACGCATCTTTTTCTCGGCACGAACAAACTTGTAAAGACGGCAAAGGAATTCGGCATTACCGCCCAACTTCAAGCACTGCCGTCCCTGGCACTCGGCACCGAACCCGTACGTCCGATTGAGATGGTCAACGCCTATGCCATGCTCGCAAATGGCGGAAAGAAAATCGAACCGACTTTTATTTCAAGAGTAACGGACGCAGCCGGCCACGTGCTGTACGAAAACCCGAATCAGCATAAACAGGTGCTTGATGAAAAAGCCGCTTTTGTCACAGCGAGTATGATGACAGGCATGTTTGATACCGATTTAAATGGATATACGTCGGTTACGGGGCGAACGATAGCCAACCGCCTGACAAGAACGTATGCCGGAAAATCAGGAACCACCAGCGCAGACAGCTGGATGATCGGCTTCAATCCGAAGCTGGCCGCCGGTGTTTGGACCGGCTATGACAAAAACAGCACCATCGACTCGGTCGAAGAAAAAAGCTATGCTAAAACCATTTGGGCGGACTTCATGGAGGACGCGCTCAAAGGCGAACCGGAAACCGCGTTCAAGCCACCAAAAGGCGTAACCGGTGTGTACATTGATCCGGAAACAGGCTACTCATCAGGTCCCGGCTGCGCCGCTAAGCATTACACATATTTTGTGAAAGGGACAGAACCCGCAAACGTGTGCTACGGGGCAGAACCCGCAAAACAAACAAAAGACCGGCTTCCATCCAAAGAAAAGCCCGCTTCCGAGAAAAAGTGGTGGGACAAATGGCTGGGGCGACATCATTGAAAATAACCCGGCTCCTCGGAGGCCGGGTTATTCGTATGGTTGGTCAATGACCCATGGAAGAAGCGTAACACAATCGAGCTGAATAATTGGTTTTGGAAAACCCTTAGGAATGTAAATTTGGTGTTGCGGCACTGAAAATGAAATATGCCACGAGAAATCAATCTTTTTCGGATTCCATTCTTGTTTTCCTTCAACAATACGGCCTACTATAAAATAACTCGCTATATAAAAGTGCAGATGATCTTTTACCCCATGATAATTTATATCTGTGCATTTGGACGGAATGAGGCCGAAACTTTCTAATACTTGTGCTTTTTGGACTGGCAGTTCATTCACTGCCTCGTAATAGTTAAGACAGTTACCGCATTCACACATATCCTCTATATCTTTCTCATATTGCTTTCTCGTTTCTTCCACGTCGGCTTTTATCAACCAATCGCCGACTCGAATGGTTTCGAACATCATATCCCCCTAAAAATGAAAAACCCCGAGTCTTGTTTCGGCTCGGGATTTTCCATGTCCTATTTCTGTATCACCAGTTTACTCAATGTTTATGAAAAATATCTCAAATACTTTAAAAATTCACAGAAAATTCATAAATTAATTGTTTTCCGGAAGCAGGCTCTTTTTTAACTCATCTGAGGAACGGTCCCATAGGCCCTGATCATGCTTTTTCAGAAATTCGCCTAGTACACGCTTCGAGCTGTCGTCCATTTTATCAACGATGATTTTCCGTTTCATGGATTTATCCATCAAATTCACATGCTCAGGCAGCGACTTGTAGCCTCTTCTGATACTTCTGTCGACCGTCATTTCACAGGCTGTCACACCAGCGTAATAAGGCCCCTCTTCTTTTCTGTCAATCGTTACCCACACAAGCCAGTATGGTTTTCCGTTCGGCACTTCTTCTTTATTCGGGAGAAATTTAATTCCTTTTTCAACGGTGCTGCGGGCATGCATGGCGCCGATGTCTACGAACGCTTCTTTTTCTTCTACATCAACGAATACGGGAGAAATGTTATCAAGGCTGAGTGCCCCTACGCCAAAACCGCCGTGTCCGTCTGTCGGATCACTTTTGATAATATTAAACCCGATTGATTTTTTCTTTTTTTCTTCCATGAAGTTCTACCTCCTACAAAAGCGGTTGAAATATCGCTGAAAACAGCTTTAAAATCGAATCTCTTCCTGCATTGAGCATCGGCCACAGCACGTAAGATCCTAGCGGTGTCACAAACAGCACCAAAAATACGATAAAGCCGTAGCTCTCCGCCTGCGTCATTTTGGCACGCACGCCCGGCGGAACGAGATCTTCTATAATTCGATAGCCATCGAGCGGAGGAAGCGGCAGCAGATTAAATAAAAACAAGACAAGATTCAGCTGTATCCAAATAGAAAAAAACTGATCCAGCCCCGTGCTGAACGCCGCAAGCATTTCCATTCCGTACGCATGCATCAACACTAACAAAAAGAAACCAATAAACGCAAGAATCAGGTTACTGACGGGCCCGGCTATAGATACGAGCACACCGGCAAGCCGAGGCTTCTTAAAGAAGCGTCTATTCACGGGAATGGGGCGCGCCCACCCGAAGCCGGCCACCAAAATCAAAATGGTTCCGAACGGATCAAGGTGTTTAATGGGATTCAGCGTCAGTCTTCCTTGTTTTTTCGCCGTATCGTCACCGAATTTGTATGCGACATAAGCGTGGGCAAGCTCGTGCATCGTAAACGACACAATTAGCGTGATGACGAGGTATGGCATTAAAGATAACGGATAATATAAAAAACGGTCCAAGTGAGATATCCCTCTTTCTCAAAATGCAAGAATTTACTTTATTCAGTATACTATAAGAAGCCTCTTTTTCTAAAGAGAGGAAACGAGATAAAGGAGGATTCAGCACCCATGCCATACGTAACTGTCAAAATGCTCGAAGGCCGTACAGACGAGCAAAAACGCAATCTTGTCGAGAAAGTAACAGAAGCCGTAAAGGAAACAACCGGTGCTTCTGAAGAAAAAATTGTTGTCTTTATAGAAGAAATGAGAAAAGACCATTATGCCGTCGCAGGCAAACGCCTGAGCGATATGGAATAATCTCTATAAAGCCGGCGCTTCGCGCACCGGCTTTTATTATCCCTATTGAGCCAGCTTCGCAATAATCGCCAAGAACGTCTTTTTCTCTTCGGCTGTTAAACGTTTAAACATGCCGTCAATCAGCTGCTGGCGGTTTTCGATCATTTGTTCAGCCGCTCCCCGGCCCGATTCAGAAAGCGTAATCCATACAGTGCGGCGGTCATTATTATTTCTGGATCTCTCAATAAACCCTTCCTGCTCTAAATGATTCAGAGCTGTGGTCGTGGCAGAGGGAGACAGTGTGACCTCCTTCAAAATATCCTTTATGGTGCAGCTCCCATGTCTGTATATGATCCGCAGAATAAACCCTCTTACATTATTCACGTGTTTCGGAACGGTGGCTTCATCTAATTGCTTCGTGCTTTTCAAATATTTTGTAAGTGCGTGATCCAGCAAATTTGCTTCCAGTTTGTCATGGTCCATGTCAATTTCCCCATTTCGAGATGCATTCATAACATACGAACGATATGATTTACTTATTATTTTACTGATTCCGAATAGGGAAAGTCAAAAAAGCAAAATATGAATTCACAGCTTTTATCCTACATGCCTCGATTTTCCACCTGTTTCACAAGCTCATCTTTAAATGTCTGAAAAGGAACTTGTTCATTCTGCTGATATCCGAATTGGCGGACGTTTACCGCATCCTCCTGCTCCTCATGATCTCCAAGCACCAGCACGTACGGAATTTTTTGCACCTGCGATTCTCTGATTTTATAGCCCAGCTTCTCATTGCGCTCATCAATGCCGGCTCTTATCCCCGCCTGCTTCAGCTCCGCCTGCACCTTTCTGCAATAGTCTAAGTGAACGTGCGAAACCGGTATGATTTGAACCTGGATCGGTGCGAGCCAGACTGGAAAAGCCCCGCCGTAATGCTCGATCAAAATGCCGAAGAAACGGTCGATTGAGCCGAAAACCGCTCTGTGGATGACAACGGGACGAACCTTCTCATTGAGTTCGTTGATATATGTTAAATCAAATTTTTCCGGCATTTGAAAATCAAGCTGAATTGTCGCGCATTGGTGGCTCCGTTTCAGGGCATCTTTTATGTGGAAATCAATTTTCGGCCCGTAAAACGCCCCATCGCCTTCATTGATCTCATAAGAGAGGCCAAGCTCCTCAAGGACGCGTGCTAAGGCACGTTCCGACGCTTCCCAAAGGCTGTCATCGCCTAATGAATCCTCCGGGCGAGTCGAAAGCTCAACAGAATACTCGAAACCAAATGTCCGATATACCTCATCAATCAGCCGAATCGCTTCTTTGATCTCACTCTCAATCTGATCCTCCCGAACGAAAATATGGGCGTCATCCTGACAGAACGTCCGAACGCGAAGCATTCCGTTTAAAGCGCCGCTGTATTCATGGCGGTGCACCTGTCCGAATTCCGCCATGCGAATTGGCAGATCCCGATAAGAATACAGGCTGTTTTTAAAAATGAGCATGTGGCCGGGGCAATTCATCGGCTTCATTGCGAATCTTGTATCATCCACTTCTGAAAAGTACATATTGTCGCGATAATGGTCCCAATGGCCTGACTGCTCCCATAACCGCTGATTCATCATAAACGGCGTACGCACCTCATCGTAGCCGGCATTTGTTTGCAGCTCACGCGAGAAGCGCTCCAGCTCATTACGGACAATCTGCCCTTTCGGCAAATAAAACGGCATCCCCGGCGCTTCTTCAGAAAACATAAACAGCCCTAACTGTTTGCCGAGCTTGCGATGGTCTCGTTTTGCCGCTTCTTCCAGCATATGCAGGTGCGCATCCAAATCTTTTTTCTTTTGAAAGGCAACCCCGTACACCCGCTGCAGGACTTCATTTTTGCTGTCTCCGCGCCAATAAGCGCCTGATACTCTTGTCAGTTTGAACGCCTTGATCATCCCTGTAGAAGGAAGATGCGGCCCTCGGCACAGGTCAACGAATTCCCCTTGCTGGTACAGTGTGATATCCTCCCCGCGCGGAATATCCTTTAAAATCTCAAGCTTGAACCGCTCGTCTTTTTGTGCAAACAGCTCTTCAGCTTCTTCGTAAGAAACCTCTATACGTTTGATTTCAAGGTTCTCATTTATTATGTTTTTCATTTCTTTTTCGATGGCCTCTAAGTCTCCTGATGCCAAGCTTTTCCCCAGCTTCATGTCATAGTAGAAGCCGTCTTCAATCACAGGCCCTACCCCCAATGACACTTCGCCGTACAGCCGTTTTACTGCTTGGGCCAGCACGTGCGCTGTTGTGTGGCGAAGCACCTGCAAGCCTTCTTGTGAATCGAGTGTGACAATCGAAAGCTCAGCATCCTCCTCCAGCTTGAAACTGAGATCAACAAGCTTGCCGTTGACCTGACCTGCGGCCGCCTTCTTTTGCAGACTGGAACTGATAGAACCAGCCGCTTCTTTGATTGTGATGCCTTTCGGATATTCCTGGATCTGTCCGTCCGGAAGCTGAATGTGTACATGTTTACTCATTTTAGAACACTCCTTATTCATTGTTATATATAAAAAAACACACCCGTCCCGCAGATAGGGACGAGTGTGTGATTAACCCGTGGTTCCACCCAAGTTCCCGACAAATACTATGTTGTCGGCTCGGTGCTGTAACGCAGCATAGACGGCATTGGTTACTTCAGTTCCCCAATGCTGCTCCAAGGCGGTAAATGATATTCCTAAGCTGGGAAGCTCTCACCTTTCCTTCCCTCTCTGAAAACCGTAACTATCATTCGTGTCCTTTTCAACGCATGTATTCAATTCATAAAAAAACACACCCGTCCCACAGATAGGGACGAGTGTGTGATTAACCCGTGGTTCCACCCAAGTTCCCGACAAATACTATGTTGTCGGCTCGGTGCTGTAACGCAGCATAGACGGCATTGGTTACTTCAGTTCCCCAATGCTGCTCCAAGGCGGTAAATGATATTCCTAAGCTGGGAAGCTCTCACCTTTCCTTCCCTCTCTGAAAACCGTAACTATCATTCATGTCCTTTTCTTCGCATGTATTCAATTCAAATAAAAAAACACACCCATCCCTCTAAAAGGGACGAATGTGTTGATCATCCGTGGTTCCACCCAAATTCCCGATCAATTACACATGGTGATCGGCTTAAAGATGCTGTAACGCAGCATGACGGTATCAGATACTTGTTTTCCCCGATACGGCTCAAAGGCGGTAAGCTGCTTTCCCTGCGTTAGGAAGATCTCAGCTGTCCTTCCCTCTCTGGAAACCGTAAAAAGCATCTCGTGTCCTTATCAGTGCCTGTTGTTTCAATAATTTTTTATATCTTACTATATATTCCCACAAAGCGCAATCAGTGATTTACATTTTTTTCTGACGCGGCAGTCCCGTTATGGGCAGCCAGAAACAGCCATACAAGCAATGCAGCGAGGCTGTATGCCGCTCCCATCATCAAAAACGTAAACCCGGCACCAGCATACCAAGTGGCGGACAGATGAATGATCACCCCGGTTATCGCTACGCCGACCAAGGCTCCGATTTGTCGGTTTGCATTTAACGCCGCACCGGCGATATTCGTATGTCTTTGCCCGGCAGCCTGCATGATCACAGTTGTCATGGCAGGAACTGTAATACCGGTACAGAGGTTCATAACAGACATCAACACCGCCAGCTGCCAATAAGGAAAATCCGGAGAAATCAGCACAAACAACAGCAATGCAATGATACAGCTGACCGCCATTGATACAAACATAAGCTGACCGGCTTCAAACCGATTCGCCAGACGGGCAAACAGCAGATTGCCGATCACGAAGACCGCCATCATCGGCAGCAGCTCCACTCCAGCCATAAAGGAACTTGCGCCTCCTGCTTCCTGCAAAAAAAGGCTGAGCATAAACATGCCGCCAAAAAGGGCGAAATTCAGCAAAAACCCGATAAATTGGGCAGCTGAGAAGCGGCCGTTTTTGTATAAGGACGCCGGCAGGATGGGTGCTTTTGCAGAAATTTCCCGCAACAAAAACAGCACAAATGCCAAAATCGCTGCAGTAAATGCTGCAAGAATCACTGGCGAGCGCCAGCCCGCTGAAGGCCCCTGTATCAAAGCATAGGAAAGAAACCCGAGAGCCATCATGCCAAGCAGATGCCCGATGATGTTCACGCGGCTGCTTTTTCCCGGAACGCGGCTGAGGATTCGGTAAGCTGAAATGAGCGCAGCAGCCCCTATTGGCACATTGATTAGAAAAATACTCTGCCAGCCCGCCAACTCTACCAGCACGCCCCCGATAAAAGGCCCAAGGGCTGAAGCGGCGGAAACAAGCGCGGCCCACAGCCCAAACATTCTCGCCCGCACCCGCTCATCAGGGTAAGAGGCAGCCAAAAGGCTGAGTGAGCTTGGCATAAACAAAGCTGCTCCAATTCCCTGTATGAGACGTCCGGCAATCAGCATCTGCCCATTTATAGATGCAGCGCATAAACAGGAGGCCAGAACAAAAACGGCTAGACCCAAGATATAGATCGTCTTCGAGCCGAAACGGTCAGCCAAGGCTCCGCCCGCCAGCAGAAGCGACGCAAAAGTAAGAATGTACCCGTCCACAACCCACGTTACACCTGAAAGTGACATTGAAAGAGTGTTTTTCATATCAGCCATCGCCACATTCACAACGGTCACATCAAGAGTTGCCATGAGGAAACCAAGTGCGAGCACGATCAGCACGGATATGCCTGTTGATGATGTTGATTCTTGTATAGACCCGCTATTTTTCATTACAATTGCCCTTTCACTTGCTTGATTACCCACTCATCTATTTTTTCAAGATCATACAATTCCCCGACTCTGTCCATGACATGCTGCAAGGATTCTTCTTTCATGAGATTGGACCATTTATCCTCGATTTCCCCCATGACTGTCTCCAGCACACAGTGACTTTCACCCTCAAATACAGATTGCAGCAGGCCTTTCCCCTGATACATCGAACCTCTGCCTTCGACCGCTTGATAAACATCATAAAGCGTAATGTCAGCCAAAGGCTTCGTCAGGGTAAAACCGCCCTTCGTCCCTGGTAAGGATTCTGCCAAACCGGCTTGAACCAATGTTCTCATCAGCTTCTTCAAGTAAGACGGAGACACGCGCAATCGCTGGCTTATAGCCTCTGACGTCAAAGAAGCCTGTACAGGCAGCCGTGACAGTAACAGCAGCACAGAAACCGCCTGCTCCATTCCTGATTTCATTTTCATCCTATTCACTCCTGATTCATTATGGATAACTATTATCCATAATGAATCTCTTAGCAGCTTTTGTCAATAAAAAAAGCAAAAGAAACGATTCATTTCTTTTGCTTGGTATGGTTAACAAATCTGCTTCAGTTCCTCTATGTATTGAAGCGCTTCGTCATATTCTTCATTTGTATATTTTTGCTTGCTTTTGATGGTAAAGACTTTTTCTTTCTTTTCCTCATCCTCAAGCCCGTCAAAGTAAAGGATCGTGGAAACCAGCTCTAAAAACCGTGATGAACGGCTGTTTACACTGTCGATATAGCCTTTCATATCCGGCATGTCCAGATCAGCATGGTCTAAAAATGCGGAGCCTGTCTCAGTCAGAGAATACCGATATTGAAAGTAGCCGCCCTTTTTTTCCTTCACCTCATGCAGAAATCCAAGGTTGCACAGCTCTTCAATCTGGAGCGTCAGTTCCTCTGAATATGGTCCGTAAAAGTGAAAATCATATTTCTCATAGAAAGGAAACTGCATTTTCTTGGCGATATAAATCATTTTCTGCAGCTTCTTTCGCCCGATGATTTCTCCAGAATCCGAGAACACCTTCATCAGTTTTGCATGTTCTTTCAACAAATTCCCGACATCTCCTTTTTCCTTCTTTCCAATTTCTATGTCAGTCCCAGCAGCTGCCGGATTTTCATTTTCGCTTCCGGATGTTTAGAGCCGTCACAAATCAAGTCCTTTGGATAGTACAGCTTGTGGTCCGTCCGCCGTTTACCTGAGATGGATTCCACAATAGCCGACTGCCTGGACAGCTCTTTAATTTGGCCGTTTTGCGTCAAGAGATGGATCGGCAGACGCTCCTCTTCCTCTCCTGGTCGGTAAAAATCGTATGGCAGATCTGATGAAGAATCAACGACCAAATAATAGCTCGGATCGATCCCCGCCTCTTTGAACAATGAAGTCAGCTCAAAATAAGCCGACATTTCTTCATTAGGATTGAATTCAACGTATTGGAAAAGCTGGCGGTTAATGAATCTGCGGCACAAGTCGGATAAAATCACGTCTTCTTCATCCTCCCAGGCCTGGAAGTAATACAAAATAATAGATTCATCCAGCTTTACATAATCCTCCAGTGTCAATTTCCCTTCAAAAATAGAATAGAAATGAACCGGAGCGTGAGTGAAGACATAGCCTTCATCGTGCAGCTGCTTCGCCCTGTGAAGAATCTTCGTTAAAATGACCTCTGCACTTCTGGTCACAGGATGGAAGTAGACCTGCCAGTACATTTGGTAACGGCTCATGATATAGTCTTCGACAGCGTGCATTCCGCTTTCTTTAATGACGATCTGATCCTCGCGCGGCCGCATCACCCGAAGAATCCGCTCCATATCAAAATGGCCGTAGCTGACGCCCGTATAATATGCGTCGCGCTGGAGGTAATCCATGCGGTCTGCGTCAATCTGACTCGAAATCAGGCTGACCACTTGCTTGTTTTTATATGTTTTGGCAATGACTTCAGCAACATCCTGAGGGAAACCCGTGCTCACCTTTCTGAGCACCTGATTAACCTCCGTGTCTCCCAAAATGATACCTCTTGTAAAATCCTCGTGGTCAAGGTGAAAGACCTTTTCAAATGAATGCGAGAACGGCCCGTGCCCGAGGTCATGAAGCAGCGCCGCAGCCAAACAGAGTTCGCGCTCACTGTCATCCCATTCAGGGCGGCCTTTAAAGACGTCATCAACCATTCTTCTGACAATTTCATAGACACCGAGAGAATGGTTGAACCGGCTGTGCTCAGCCCCATGGAACGTCAAATAGGTCGTTCCGAGCTGCTTAATTCTGCGGAGACGCTGAAATTCACGGGTTCCGATTAAATCCCATATCAGCTTGTCCCGAACATGAACATAGCGGTGCACCGGATCTTTAAACACTTTTTCTTCTGATAATTTTCCATTTGGATACGCCATCGTCATTCCCTCTTTTTTTTAGCCGTGTTTCTATTATATCGACTCTATTCTTTGAAAACATCCTTGAATTTGCCCGGCGATTTGTTCCATCTTCATGAAAAACACATCTTGTGAAGCAAAAAAGCCTGACCTGAGGGCCGAGGCTAAGAAAAAATATGTTTTTACTTTTTTATTTTCTTTTTTACTTTGTCAATCAGCTCATCCTCTGTCGGAGCTGACAGCGGGCGATTGTTCACAAAAGCAAATGATTTTTTCCGTCCGGGCCCGCAATAAGATTGGCATCCTACCTCAACCTTTGCGTCCGGGTCCACTTCTTTCAAACGCGGCAGCAATGTTTTGATATTAGTGGCTTGGCAATCATCACACACTCGAAATTCATTAGCCATGACGTACGCTTCCCTTCATTTCTATGTTCATCTATGTGAATAACCTAAAATCACGTTTCAAAAAAAATCACATCACTCTTCATTTTACAAGGATTCGACTGTTCCTGCAAGCCGGTCCACCCTTCGTATCTCCTATTCTTTCAGCCAATTTGTATAAATATTTTCCAACCTGGACATTCTAATACCATGAAAAGAAAAATGGGAGTTGAGATAAATGACAAAACAGCGACAAGACGCTTGGTCAGAGGAAAACGATCTGCTTTTAGCCGAAACAGTGCTTCGGCATGTGAGGGAGGGCAGCACTCAGCTGAACGCCTTTGAAGAAGTCGGCGATAAATTAAACCGGACATCTGCAGCCTGCGGATTCAGATGGAACGCAGTGGTCCGCCATCAATATGAAAAAGCGCTTCAGCTTGCGAAGAAACAACGAAAACAGCGGATGAGAGCGCTCGGAAACGGGCAGCCTGCGAAAAAAAGATTATTATATCAGCCTCCTGCCGTGGATCCTGAAATCATTCAAGAAACCGCTGCAGAAGAGCCGGTTAAAACGGAAACACCTTCTGTCGAAAATGAGCAACCTTTAATGTCTGGCGAACATATGCCTTTTGTTGATGAAAGCTTTAAGGAAGAGTTAGCTAGTCTATCACACTTATTGTCTCCTCAAACGCCTGCAGCTGCGCCTGAGATGACGATGAATGATGTGATCCGCTTCCTGCAGAATTACGAAGGCAATAACGAACAATCATCAGCATTAAAAATGGAAAACGAGCGTTTAAAGAAAGAAAATCAGGAATTGCAAAACAAAACAGAGCAGCTAGAGGCAGAAGTTCAAAAGCTTGAAAAAGACCAAAAAACGATCCAAGAAGATTATGAAACCTTGGTGAAAATTATGAACAGAGCCAGAAAGCTAGTTTTATTTGAAGAAGATGAACATGCCTCTCCGTCCTTCAAAATGGACCGGAACGGCAATTTAGAAAAATTAGCGGAATGACATAGAAAAATCCCAAAACGGGCAGCTGTTTTGGGATTTTCGCCATGTACAAAATCCCCTTTTCTATTGAGAAAAGAGAATTTCCTCATTTTGCAGCCGGATCAGCTATTCTTGTAAAATGAGGCGAAGCTTATGTGAATCTATTAAGACATGTGAGCTGCCTCGGCCGTTTTTTGTTTTCGAGGCGCAGCAGAAATGACCAAAAGCCCCAGCATCATAAGCGCAATGCCCAGCCACGAGGAAGGCGAAAGCATTTCCCCTATGAAAAACACGCCAAGCAATGAAGCCGTCAGCGGTTCCGCTAAAGACAGCGTGACCGCCGCCGAGGCCGGAACCCCGGTAAGCCCTTTCGCAAACAAAAAGTATGCGGCACATGTTGCAATTAACCCGATGTAAAGGCTTGTTCCCAGTCCTCTAGGGGTCCATATCCACGAGATATCTGACTGCCATAATAGCGGCGTCAGCAAGATGGCGCTGAGCATGAATACAACGGCAGAGGTCGCTCGAGGAGGCTGGGTTTTCATCATCGCTTTACTGATGAGCGTATAGCCTGCAAAAGAAGCACCCGCTCCAAGCGCCATAAGAACACCAGCCACATCAATCCGAACATTGGAACTGTCGGAAAACAGAAGCCAGCAACCCGTTAAAGCCAGCACAGTCGCAATCCACCAGGAGTTTCGCGGGCGTTTCTTCAATACAGCCCATTCGAGGGTCCCGGCAATGATAGGCGCACTGCCGATGGCAATCACAGTTCCCACTGCAATTCCCGTTTCTTTAACCGCTGTGAAAAACAGCGGCTGGTAACACGCCATACAAACAGCGGCTAAAAATACGAGCGGCCATGACCAATTTTTCACGTGAAGCTCCCGGCTGATCCAAACCGCAAGCAGCATGGCGCTTCCTCCTATTAATAACCTGAACGCTCCAAATGCCAGCGGTGTGGCGCTTTCTGGAGCCAATGCCTGAACGGTTCCCGTGGTCCCCCAGAAAAAAGCCGCAATCAATACAAAAAGGCTGTAAATATTCCCTTTCATCTGCCTCTCCCCTTTAATATGGATGCTGATGTCATTTTATCGTTTTTCTTTTTGCTGTGGTTATCTGTATGTAAGAAGGATTTATCTGAAAATAAGATTATTGGGGTAAAATGCCGCTTGTGATAAAAAATGCATGCCGGCATATACAGCCGGCATGCGAAGAACGTTCACCCAAATACCTTTGCATTCCGCTCAGCCATCCGGACGAGGTTTTTCTCAAATTCCATTTCCTCATCAGTGGACAGTCCGGCAGAGTAAAGATGAGTGCTTAACGCTTTTAATTCCGTCAATAAAGCGAACATTAAGTCTTGTACGGAGATGTCTTTTTGCAGAAGCTCACTTAAGGACGCCATCGTTTCCGGACGTATTTCCGGATAGACGCCTTTTTTATCGTTTTGTTTGTCTTTCAGCGCCGCTTGATAGAATCGTCTGATCAAGTCGGCCCTTTCACTGCCGCTTTTATCCGCACAGAGATAAATTTGAACAGCGACTCCGCCGCGAACGCGTCTCTGAGAGATGCCGGCGAACTTTTTGCCATTTATACTGAGGTCATAGCTGCCGGGACAATAAGACCCTTCAATTTCATAGGCTTCGATCTTTGCATTGTACGGTCTCAGCATTCGTCTCATCAGCTCGACCATCGCTTCATATCCTTTGTCTATATCGATGCCTTTCTTTTCGTCCTCGAATATGAGAGAGATATTTAAAACACCGTCATCCAATACGACGGCAAGACCGCCGGAATTGCGTACGATCACACGGTATCCTTCGCTCTCCAGCAAGGAGATGCCATCCTGCAAAAACGGGAGGCGTGTATCCTGTATTCCAAGGACAATTGTATCGTGGTGCACCCATGAGCGCGCTGTCGCCGGCGACACGCCTTTTCCGACGGACATGCACAGCGTATCATCCATTGCGAAGGATTGCTTCGCATCAAATAAAGGGCCGAGACTGGATTGGTCAATGACTCTCCATTTCGGCTGCATCAGTAAATCAATCGGTTGGTTTGCCATCTATGTAAAACCCTTTCATGTTAGGCTTATTGAACGAAAACTATTATATCATTTCAGCAGCTGTGATTGATAATTGCTTTTCAGCATCGTAATAAAAATTTCTTTATTTTTTGTATTCTCCATGAGAGGAGAATGAATGTAAGACAGCTTGCGCTTTAACGAGAAATCTTTAATATGCAGAATTGAGATTTCGCGGTGGATCAAATCCTTATGCAGTACGCTTCTGGATAGAACCGAAAGTCCCATGCCGTTAATCACCGCTTCCTTTACACCTTGATTGCTGCTGATGGTGAACATTGATTTCGGCCGAAGTCCATTTGAACTGAGTACATGATCGAGATATTCTCTCGTCCCGGAGCCTTTCTCTCTTGTCACCCACGCTTCGTTCTGCAAATCGCTGATCGAAATCTCTTTCCGCCCGGCCAGCGGATGCTGATTTGGAGCGGCAATGCACATTTCATCCTCCATGAACGGTTCAATTTCCAGCTCATTCTCGTTTGTATGTCCTTCAATCAGCCCGATATCAGCCTGAAGCATCCGCACACGCTCGCTGACCTCCTCTGTATTGCCAATCATGACATCTAGATTCAGCTCTGGATACAGCTTTTGCAGCTGGGCCAATAGTGGCGGAAGAATATACTCACCGATTGTAAAGCTTGCAGCTATTTTCAATTCGCCCTTCACATAGTGGTGATGCGCATAGATTTCAGCCTTGGCTTGTTCGTAGAGAAACACCATTTGCTTTGCTCTTTGATATAAAATGTCTCCTGTCGGCGTTGTCGTAAAGTGTTTTGGCGACCTGTTCAGAAGAGCCGTTTGAAATTCTTTCTCAAGATTTTTGATATGCAGACTGACGCTGGGCTGGGAGATCATCAGCTTTTCTGCCGCTTTTGTGAAGTTTTTTTCTTCTACCACCGCTATAAACGTTTTCAGCACGTCGTAATACAAAAACCCCACCCCTGTCATTAATGAAATATATGGTTATGATTAGTTTTCTTTATTGTACTCATATCATCCGTCTTGGTAAAGAAGGCTATACGGAAGCGCAAAAAAGGCAGCCCTCGGTCGAGAGCTGCCATCGTCTTCATTTTTATTACAGTGCTTGCGCCGCTGTAATTAATGCGAGATTGTAAACATCTTCAGCGTTACATCCTCTTGAAAGGTCGTTTACAGGCATATTTAAACCTTGCAGGATTGGTCCTACCGCTTCAAAGTTGCCCAAACGCTGAGCGATTTTATAGCCGATGTTTCCTGCTTCAAGGCTTGGGAATACGAATACGTTAGCGTCCCCTTTGATTTCGGAATCCGGCGCTTTTTTCTCAGCTACAGATGGAACAAATGCAGCATCAAATTGGAATTCGCCGTCAAGTGTCAGTTCAGGCGCTTTTTCTTTCGCGATTTTCACTGCATCCGCTACTTTTTCTGTTTCATCAGATTTTGCTGAGCCTTTTGTAGAGAAGCTGAGCATTGCCACGCGAGGCTCAATGTCGAACATTTTTGCCGTATTGGCACTTTCGATCGCAATCTCGGCAAGATCTTGGCTGTCAGGCGCAATGTTGATCGCACAATCTGCGAATACGTATTGCTCTTCTCCGCGAGCCATGATGAACACGCCGGAAGTCTTTTTCACGCCTTCTTTTGTTTTGATGATTTGAAGAGCCGGGCGGACAGTGTCAGCAGTTGAGTGAGCAGCTCCGCTTACAAGTCCGTCTGCAAGTCCTTTATACACCAGCATTGTACCGAAGTAGTTCTCGTCTAATAATGCTTTACGAGCCTGTTCTTCAGTCGCTTTGCCTTTGCGGCGTTCTACGAATGCTTGTACAAGGTCTTCCATGCCTTCATATGTATGAGGATCATAAATCTTAACGCCGTCCAGCGTAAGGTTCAATTCTTTTGCTTTTGCTTGGATCTCATTTTCATTGCCGATCACAATCGGATTCAGCACTTTGTTTCCTGCAAGCTTGCTGACCGCTTCTAAAATACGCTCGTCTAAGCCTTCAGGAAATACAATTTTAACGTCTTTTCCAGCTACTTTTTCTTGCACTGTTGAAAATAAATCTGCCACAATAAAACCTCCTCAAAAAGTTACAAAAACGCTTTCTTTTACTAGCATACTCTTCTTCCAATCAAATTCAAACAGCCAACTTTCATTATAGCGCTTTCATAAAAAAATCTTATTTTTCTAACTAATTTAAGTGACTCAATCTTCCTTTATAGGTTCTTCTATTTTGTTGGAGTTATACGGAAGGGATGTTCAAGGTTTCTCCACAGTAGAATCGGATAAACTATGGTATAGTGAAGGCAATCATGAAAAGATAATGGGAGTGAAGATAAATGAGTGAACAGCAAATGACGAATGAAGCGGCAAAAACGCTTGACGGCTGGTATGCGCTTCATGATTTCCGCACAATGGATTGGGCTTCCTGGAAGCTTCTGTCCAGTGATGAGCGCCAATCTATCATACATGAATTCACCGGGTTGCTTGAAAAATGGGGCGTAGCCCAAAAAGAAGGAAAAGGATCCCAAACTCTTTACAGCATCGTCGGCCAAAAAGCTGATTTTATGCTGATGATCCTTCGTCCTACAATGGAAGAATTAAATCAAATTGAGCTTGAATTCAACAAATCAAGACTTGCTGAGTTCACCATTCCGGCATACTCCTACGTATCAGTGGTAGAGCTGAGCAACTACTTGGCAAGCGGTGACGGCGATCCTTACGAAAATCCGCATGTGCGCGCGCGCCTTTACCCTAAACTGCCGGAATCAAAATATGTATGCTTCTATCCAATGGATAAAAGAAGATCCGGCAACGACAACTGGTATATGCTTTCAATGGAGGAACGCAGAAACTTGATGAGAAGCCACGGTTTAATCGGCCGCAGCTATGCGGGCAAAGTCAAACAGATCATCACCGGCTCTGTCGGCTTTGACGATTACGAGTGGGGCGTTACATTATTCAGCGATGATGTCCTTCAATTCAAGAAGCTAGTGTACGAAATGCGTTTTGACGAAGTCAGCGCTCGCTATGGCGAATTTGGTTCATTCTTTGTCGGCAATCACCTTTCGCTTGATACACTTCCTCAATTCTTATATGTATAATATCCCCTCCCGCCCTATCCGGCGGGAGTTTTTCAATTCTCCTTTATCAGAATTTAAATAAAATTTGCTATTTTCTTCGTTTTTTCTTACGATGTAGATAATAATCCATTTTTTTCAAAGGGGTGCAGTTATTTGTCAAAACGAACCGCATTTGTTATGGGAGCCAGTCAAGGGATTGGGAAAGCAATCGCTCTGAAATTAGCAGACCAGCACTTTTCCCTCGTCATTAATTCGCGAAATTTGGATAATATTGAATCTGTCAAAGAAGACATTTTGGCCAAGCATCCTGAGGCGAGCGTCATTGTCCTTGCGGGCGATATGTCTGACCAGCATACGAGAGCGGCCATTTTTCAGGCAATCGAATCTCAATGCGGACGGCTTGATGTTCTGATTAATAATATCCCGGGCGGCGCGCCTGACACATTTGATAACTGCAATATAGAGGATATGACGGCCACGTTCACTCAAAAGACCGTTGCCTATATTGACGCAATCAAGCGTGCTTCCTCACTGATGAAACAAAACGAGTTTGGCAGAATCATCAACATTGTCGGAAATCTGTGGAAGGAACCCGGCGCCAACATGTTCACAAACAGTATGATGAATGCCGCTTTAATTAACGCCAGTAAAAATATTTCCATCCAGCTTGCTCCTCACAACATTACTGTCAACTGTCTGAATCCTGGTTTTATCGCTACAGACCGTTATCATCAATTTGTGGAAAATGTGATGAAAAAGAACAGCATATCCAAACAGAAAGCAGAAGAACAGATTGCTTCCGGGATTCCGATGAAACGGGTCGGATCAGCCGAAGAAACCGCAGCGCTCGCCGCATTTCTTGCCTCTGAGGAAGCCTCCTACATCACGGGACAGCAAATTTCCGCTGACGGCGGCAGCATGAAAAGCATATAAAAACATCCCGCTTTTTAGCGGGATGTTTCTTGTAATGACCCGAACGGCAGGTTCAGCTTTTGAATCCGCGTGACAAATTCCCGCAGATCCTCCTGCTTCGACACCATTGAGATTCTGACATGCCTTTTTCCGTTGCTTCCAAAAATTTCGCCCGGTGTGACTACGACATGGGCATTCTCCAGCAAGTAATCGGAAAATTGGTGAGATGTCTCAAACGTATTCGGAATTTCAGCCCATACGTAAAAGGTTCCTTTTGGCTTTTCCATCTTCCAGCCCAGTTCCTTTTCGCAAAGCGCCGTAAAAAAGTCAATTCGTTCCTTATAAATTCGTTTCAACGATTCCGTATGCTCCGGATCTCCAGAAAGCGCCGCACTCGCTGCCTGCTGCAGCCCGCCGAACATGCCGACAAATACATGGTCCTGAAATTCATTGACGGCCTGAATGATCTTTTCGTTCCCAACCGCAAACGCCATTCTCCAGCCGGCCATGTTAAATGTTTTTGAAAATGAATAAAGCTCTGCTCCGACAATTTTGGCATCCTCTGCCTCAAGAAAGCTGGCCGGTTTTTGATCGAATTCAAACGCTCCGTATGCAAAATCATGAATCAAATGGATATGATGCTCTTTTGCAAAAGCAGCAGCTCTTGCATAAAAAGCCGCATCAGCCACAGCTCCAGTGGGGTTGTTCGGATAGTTTAAAAACATAAGCTTCGCTTTTTCCAGCACGGCTGGATCAATCTTTTCAAAATCCGGCAGATAGCCATTTTCTTCATACAGCGGCATTTCGTAAAGCTCAGCTCGCGCCATCGTAATCCCTGATAAATATTCAGGGTAGCCTGGATTCGGGACTAAAGCGATGTCTCCCGGATTGAGCAGGCATTGTGTCAGCACATACAAACCGGCTTTCCCGCCTCCGAAAAGCGCGACCTCCGTTTCAGGATTGATTGTCACGCCGTATTCTCTTTTATAGAAAGCAGCGATTGCTTCCTTCAAAAAAGGATAGCCCCTGAAAGGGCCGTATCCATGAAACAAAGGATTCAAGGACGCCTCCCGCAAAGCCTCCACAATATGCGGCGGAGTGGGAAGGTCAGGGTTCCCCTGTCCGAGATTAATGATATGGGCCCCCGTTTTTTCCAATTCCTTTACCTTTTGAAAAACGAGAGAAAACTCCTGCCTTGGAAGTGTCTTGATGACATCGGACGGTGTTATTTCCATCTAAAAGACTCCTTTTTGCTCCGTTTTGTTATCCCGTTCCAAAAACGATTTGTTGACGAGCTTCGTATGCAGAAACAAACCGCATACGACCACGACAATCAGCCCCATAATGACCGGAGCGCTGAGGATGTTAATGAACATTGAACCAATAGAAATGCATAATCCGATAGACGCTTCAGCCACTGAAAAAATGCGCCCTTGAATCTGGTTTGCCGCATTTTCCTGAACCTTCACTTTTGCAAGCACTTCCCCGTATTCCATCGCGATGAAAAAGAGGATCGCCGCGATGACAGAAACAGCGAAAATCGGCGTGAATAAAAACAGCGCCAGCGAGACAATGGATAAAACGGTAAAGTACGTCAGGCCTCTATTATTGTTAAAGCCCCATTTGCCGACAAGCGCCGCTCCGATAAAGCCGCCGAAACCGATGCAGAATGTGAGAATAAAGTTGCCGATTTCCCCGTCACCCAAAAAGCGGCTGACAATCGGAAAATAGCTGTACACAACTCCCCACAGCAAAGCCATTGTAATCATCGTAAACATGGCGTTTAATACGAATGCATTGGTTTTGATTTCCTTGAGTCCTTCCTTAAAAGACTGAAAGGCCTCTTTAATGTTTTCAGATTGAATCGGCACAAATTGCAGCTTGATACGGCTGATAAAAAATGCCGAAACCAGGTATGTCACACCGTTAAAGGCAACAGCCAGCTCTACAGATCCCCCTAACAGAAAGAGCCCTCCGGCAGCCGCCCCGACGATAATGGAGATGGTTGTCGCTTTTGCAAATAACGTGTTGATGCTTTTAATATCTGATTCCAAGGACGACATGACAGCGAGACGGGCGGGATTAAAAAACACGCCGCTTCCATAAGAAATAAACAGCAGGGCCAGAAAAATCAGCGGATACTCGCCTTTTGGAAGAAATGTGAGCCCCAAAAAGATGATGCCTCTGATGATATCCGTCCACAGCATGATCTTAATTCTGTCTAACCGGTCGACCAGAACTCCCAAAAACGGCTGAAACACCATCGGAATGCTTCTGACCACGATGACCCCGGACGTCACCCAATAATCGTGATAATATGTAGACAAAATGAGCAGGGCAGGGAGAACACAATAGTCTCCCATGAACGATAGCGCCTGCCCGTAAAGCAAGTATTTAGAGTTGGGTTTCAGCTGTTTCATACTGGCAGCACATACTTTGCCGTCAGCTTCGCATGCTGCTGAATTTGTCTGATTGATTCAGCCACATCCTGTGAATTACTGCCTTTCAGTTCAAATGCAGCAATGGAATTGAAAGCTTCAAACAATGTCAAATCAACTGAAGTGCCTGGTGCTGCGGCCGAAAAAGAAACGATTTCAGTATCCCCTTTTAAAAGCCCGTCCGGAATATCGATCGCTTCAATGACCAAATCCTCAGCAGTTTCTGGAATCTGGCCATTTTGTTTGAAATGCTGCGGGTACAAATGGCAGTCGGCGACATAGTAAGGCTCTTGATCCAATAATCCGTCAGGCAGATCGGCGTCTTTTCCGAAACAAAGGACATCTAATAATAATTGCGCCATATCAAGGCCGAAAACCTTTTTAATGTTAGGGATCATATTCCAGCCGGCAAATCTGGCTGCTGATTCTATTAAACCCGGTTCTCTGTTTTTCATTAGCTTGATCTCTGTATGTGTTGCGCAATTTTGCAGGCCAAGCCCTTCATTTGCCTTTTTGGCAGCTTCGACAATTTTCTTTTTTGCCTCTTCATCCAGAATGGACGGCGTAATGTGGGATGTCTCTGTAAACCCGATTTGCGGCGTTTTATCATGAATGGCGATCGGGAAATACTCACCGTCAGCCATAATGCCTTCTATACTGATATAGTCGGAGTACCCTTCTATTTGATACCAGTCTCCGTACTCACCCTGTAAAAATTCTTCAGCGATAAACGGCGCTTCAAACGTAACCGCCTTTGGCACGTTAATTGATTTCAGATAGTCATTGACTCTGTTAAATTCATCTTCTGCCGTCTCATTGTCCGTAATCAGCGTTACACCGATTGAACTCGCTAAGTATGTAGGCTTTAAGATAAGAGGTGTGCCGATCTCTTCAAGAGCAGTACGGAAATCCTCAAGAGTTGTGACTCGTTTGTTTTTGATCGATTTGACTCCGGCCTTATTAAAAGCGTCCCTCATTTTATTTTTATCTCTGGCATTTTCGGCTGCCTGCACACCGGCACCTCTCAGGCCCAGACGTTCACAGGCTTTCGCCATCGGGGCAATGAATAATTCATTGTTTGTTGTGATGGCATCCGCCTCAAACATTTTGGCAACCTTGACGATTTGCTCGACGACCTCTTCCTCAGGCTTGTCATGATCCTCATGCGCCCAATAAATGGAGTCAGGATGCTCAAAATCAGCTAAACTCTTAAAATAGTCTTTATCTTTTATGACCGCGACCGAGTATTTTTCAATCAATGCTGCATGGGAGGCTGTAATTGCAAAAGGTCTTGGAATAAAGCTGACCAGGTTATATTTTTCAGCAGCGCTTTTATAAAACATGTGCGGCGGGCAGCCTCCAAGATCAGCGATGACCAATACTGTTTTTCTCTCCATATGTAAAACACTCCTTCTCTATTGTGCGGTGTATCCTCCGTCTGCAGTGATGGCGCTTCCGGTCATATAGCTTGATAAATCCGAGGCTAAAAACAGCATCACGTTTGCGATTTCTTCAGGTTTCCCAAGCCTCAGCAGCGGATTTACCTTCGCCTTTTCTTTTTTGATCTCTTCAAGTGTGCCTTCGTTATTTTCAAGGAATGATTTTTCATTCAGCGGTGTGTCGATGATCCCCGGGCATACGCAGTTCACGCGAATTTGATGCTTCGCATAATCAACGGCCATTGATTTAGTCAGCTGCAAAACCCCGCCTTTGCTGGCGTTATAGGCAGGAATATGAGGCCATGCCACGAGTCCGCCGACAGAGCACGTATTAATGATGTTGCCCTTGCCGGCGGCCAGCATATGCTTGAGTGCATGTTTGCTCATTAAAAACATGCCGGTCAAATTGACTTGCAGCACCTTGTTCCAATCGCTGAGCTCCATCTCGTGAATAGGCGCCACGATTTCGATGCCTGCATTATTAATCAAGACATCGAGTCCGCCAAATGTATGAACCGCCGATTCAACTGCGTGCTGGCAGGCAGCTTCGTCTGTGATGTCCGTTTGCACAAAGTGCAGCCTGTCATTATTTTCTTTTCGTACCATTGCTTCTCCCTGCGCTTCATCAATATCCGCCACAACCACATTGGCCTGCTGGCCCAAAAAAGCCTGAACCGCAGCATAACCAATGCCTGATGCGCCTCCTGTTATGAGGACGGTTTTATCGGTGAGGTTCATGATCATTCATCCGCCTTCATTTTTTTTGCTTTTGCTCTGTTGTAGCGCGGCGGGAAGAAGATATTAATCGATTTTGATTCTTTTTCCGAACGGTTGATGGCACCGTGATCTTCACGAGGCTCACAGAAATAGGCTGTGCCGAATTTCATCTCGACTGTGCAGCCTTCGACCGTCATGTCATAGCCGCCGCCGATGCAGATGCCGATTTGTTCATTCCGATGTTTATGGAAAGGCATTTCTCCGCCATTTCCAGGGATTTTGGCAAGCATAATTTCTACCCAATCCTCAACAAAGAACGTGACTTCCATGCCCGGCAGCAGGTCTCTTGTTTTGAAAATATCCAAAAAGTAGTCCTCAGGACTTGTATATGTTTCATCAGCTTTCAGCCGCTTGATATCAATAGCAATCACTTCTTGGTCTGTGTCGTTTCTTGCCCCGTGAGGCACATGCGGCGGCGCGATATAGGCAGATTCCAAGGCTGTCATTTTTCTTGTCACATCTCCGACAGTCATCATCAGCTCGCCAGAAACGACCATGCCGATTTGGACCTCCTTATGCTGATGGGGTTCAACATTGGTATGCGGCGGGACGTAAGACATTAATACTTCAGTATCCCCTCGTACGGTTGAATACTGTCTCACTCCGTTTTCCCATTCAATTAATTTCGGTGTCGGGAAATAAAGCTCCTGCATATCTTCTTTAGTTTTCATCATCAACGTCTCCTTTTCCAAATAATGACCAGCTCATTGGAATGCTTTTGAATGTTTTTACAAAGGTTAGCCCGTACTTTTGCCGTGCAAGCTCATTGGTTAAGGCAATGTCATACAAACCTTCTTTTACTTTTCTTGCAGCTTGACTGGTTGAATTGACTAGTTTGAATCGAACATCTTTGCGGGTAAAATATTTTATTAAATTAATAGGTGAAGGATGTGAAACAATAACAGATGTATCAAGCATATCGTCTCTGAATTCAAAATCAGGACGAACAGCCAGGCCGTACATCGGTGTGTCGCACCTGAAGATCTGCAATAGCTGCAAATCCGGCCTCATGTAGAAATGCTTAATGCCATCGTAAGCATGTGGGACGATGGTATATTCCAGCGGGCTTTGGAGCGTCCTTTCGATGCATGATTCAAAAGTATCATGCAAGGACAATTTACTGTTCAGCCCTTGTAGAAGAGTAAAATTGGAAATGAAATGCTTTGCTGCGTACTCACTGCTTGTCCCCTCAGGGCCGAGCGTGTTGACTGTAATGAGTTTGGATAGTGAATCAGTTCTTTTTTTTGTCTGAATGCTATTATCCAATATAATCATGAGCACCAACCAATCTTTTAAAATTTTAAGTAAATTTTATCCAGCGTCAATTGAACTGTCAATGTTTTTTGAAAATATTGATAATTATTCCCATACAAACAAAAAAACCCTTTATAAAGGGTTTTTAATTATAGGAATTTAGAAACTTTGTTTATTGAGATAAGGACTGATCGGCCTTCTGCTCAAGTTTGCCGTACTTTTTATATGCGAATATACTGAGCACAAATCCGAGGACTGTGATGGCTGCGCAAATCAATCCGACAGCTGCATAGCCGTATGCCACATAGACGGGTCCCATTAAAGCAGAACCTAATGTCACGGCCAGATTCGAGGCGAGGCTGTAAAACACCATGACTTTTCCGCGATGACGCTCTGAGCAGTCACTCAAAATGGTGCTGAGCAGCGTCACCGTCAAACTTTGCATTAATCCCCAAATAAATAGGCTGACGATTAACAGAAACATTGACGCCGGCGCATATGGTAAACACGCCAGCAGAACGCTGATGACCCCCAGCGCAATCAAAAGGGAGCGCATTTTTCCGATGCGGTCGGCTATCTTTCCTGTAATCACACTCATGGAAAACCCGATTCCATAAATCATGATAAATAAGCCCGCAGCCGTGTTTCCTCCGGTAAAAACGTCTTGAAGATAGGTGCCTAAAAAGGAATACATACCGTAAAAACCAATCATATTACAAAAAGTTATCGTGATATAAACAGGTACACGAGGGACTTTCAGCGCATCCCGGAATGTTCCTGCCGGCTCTTCTATTTCTTCCTTGCCGCTGTTTTTATGTTGGGCATGGCGGCGCATTTCAAGGAGAATCAGCAGGACAACTAAAACGCCCATCAAGGCGAAAATCCAAAACGTCCATCTCCAATGCAGGACGCCGCCGATAAATGATCCGAGCGGCACTCCGAAAATCAGCGCCAGCGACCAGCTTGAAACGATCAGTCCCATCACCTTGCCCCGGTATGTATAAGGAACACGATCACCGACAACTGCGTATGCGGTCGGAACAAACGCTCCCGCAGCCAATCCCGAGAGCGCCCGGCCTAAAAAGAAGAAAAAAATATTTTGAGCCAAAGCGCATATCACCGTTCCTATGATAAAGATCATAAGCCCGGCCAATAAGCTCAGTTCTCTGGAGTATTTATCGCCTAATGGAACCAAAAGCGGCGCACCGATAAAAATCATAATGCCGTAAATACTGATAGATAATGCAAGGACACTGACATCTGAGCTGAAGGCTTTTGCTAAATCCGGCAGCAGCGGTGAGATCACAAGCTCTTCAGATCCGGCTGCAAATACCCCCATCGTTAAAGCCAGTGCCAACAATAACGGAAAATGATGTTTTGTTTTGATGTCATTGTTTTGATTGCTGTTCATTCTTTCTCAAACACCTCTTCCATAATCTTCTTATCATAAAGTTGTATTATAGTTTAGCATTGTTTTTTCATTATTTACAATTCGAACGAAATCTTTATAACATTTATTATTTTCATTTAAACCCCATTATATATTTCTATATTTCATTCTAAAAATACATGAGGATGTAACACGTAGAAAAAGCTCTCCGGCCTCCCGGAGAGCTTTTTCTATTGCGCCTCTGTCTGCTTTTTTTCAATCGGTTCATGATTTATACGCTTTTTGATGCTTAGATGATAGTATGCATAGCAGAAAATAATGATCGGCACACCGCAGTATAAGCCGATTCTTTGATCCGGAATGAAAATAAGGCTGATCAACACGCAGCCATATAAACAAAATCCGAGCATCGGGACTAGCGGATAAAGCGGCGTTCTGAACTCCAGATCATTCACATTTCCGCCTTCAGCAAGGAAACGTCTGCGAAAGAAAAATTGCGACGCACAAATGGACATCCACGCGACAACTGTCACCATGCCCGAGATTGAGATACACCATAAATACACTGTTTCTGCGGCCATGACACTTGTCAGCAGCGAACAGCCTGAAATGCCCAACGTAATCAGCAGGGCATTCATCGGCACGCCTTTTTTTGTCAGTCTGGTGAGAAAGGATGGACCCATTTGATTTGATGAAAGTGACCACATCATACGCGACGCCGCATACAACCCCGAATTAGCAACAGATAAAATGGCTGTTAAGATGACAAAGTTCATGATATCTGCCGAAAATGGGATGCCGATTTGATCGAGTACCGCTACAAATGGGCTTTCAATCACCCCCGCCGTTTTGTACGGAAGGATGGCAACCAAGACGAACATAGCGAGCACAAAGAAAAACAGCGTGCGCCAAATGACATTTCGAATGGACTTTGGCAGTGTTTTTTCCGGGCTTTCACTTTCCCCTGCCGCAATGCCGACAAGCTCCGTTCCCTGAAAGGAGAAGTTCACCATGACCAGCGTAAACATAACGGCCAGCACCCCATTAGGGAAAAGTCCTCTATCAGTCATAAAGTTAGACAAAAAGGGTGTCTCCTGTCCGCCTTTAAAGTCAATCAAGCCAAACACAGCGGCTCCGCCAATCACAATAAATAATATGATCGCCGCCACTTTGATGCTTGAAAACCAAAATTCCATTTCCGCAAAGCTTCTGACAGAGAGCGCATTAATCAAAAAGATGACGATGCCGAACACGAGGCACCATATCCAGATCGGAACGGAGGGCAGCCACCTTTGCATCAAAATGCCTGCTGACGTCAGCTCTAACCCCACTGTATTCGCCCAGCTGAACCAATACAGCCAGCCAATCATAAAGCCTGTCGACGGTCCCAGAAATTTAGTGGCGTAGGCCTGAAACGATCCGGCCACCGGCATGGCAACAGCCAATTCTCCTAAACAAAGCATGACGAGATACATTAAAAATCCGCCGATGATATAAGCGGCAATGGCGCCGAGCGGTCCCGCCTGGCTAATGGTAAAGCCAGAGCCTAGAAACAGCCCAGTGCCAATCACCCCTCCCAAAGCAATCATAAACAAATGCCTGCTTTTCATGCTGCGCTGCAATTCATTTTTATGATTCTGCATCATCCTTCCCCCTTTGATTCTTTTGCCGTGATGGTCATCCGGTAGCTCTGCAAAAGGTGAACGGTGGTTTGCTGTATGAGGAAAGGCAATACATGAAATGTGTACGGTTTATAGACTCGTTCTGTCCATTTATGGCCGTCTTTTCCGTACACACCCATATTAATGGATGGAATATTCAGCTTGCGTATGTCTTTGAACGGAATGGTCCCAATCCTATTCCACCCAGGAAAGTTCCTGATAAAAGAATCAATTTCGCCATCGGTTTCGTGCAGTGATAAAAAACTGCCGTCTGCCAAGTAGGGGAAAAACTTTTTGAAGACAAATGTTTCGCCTGTCGATTCAGCGGTTTTGTCAGCCGCTTCTTTAATCACATGCTGCAAAAGCTGATCTCTTGTGCTATCTTCTTTCAAATAGTTATGCGGCAGGTAAGGAGGTGCGTAAAATAGAATGACTTTTGCGCCTTGATCGGGGTCAAGCTTTTGAAGCTCTTCGATTGCCTGAAAGCATCTCATGCGAAGTTCAAGGTGCTCGTTGGCTTTGAATGTCTGCTCGATACACTGCTCGGGATCAATCCCCCGGTTTCTCAGCTTTTCTAAGTATTGCTCCAGGCTATACACTTGAATGTCCCATGATAAATGTTTCTTTGGCAGGTTGGCTCTTTTTGCATATTCTTCATAATAATCTGATAATTTTTGTTGTGTCTCTCGGCATGCTTCCTCAGTGACTTCAATAAGCAAATCCATCATTTCTTTTGCTGTTCTTTCATAAATAAAACAATTGAAATACAAGCTGGTGCTGACAGCCGTTTGCACATTATAGGATTCCTTGTTATCACGCTGATACAAACAGGATGGTGGCAGAACCAACTCCCCTTCAACCTTTTCTGCCAGATGGATGTTATTGTGGAGACGGCTTGTGATTTCAGATGAAATGAAATTCGGGTCAATCCCTGCCAGTGTATCGCCAACATGGACTTCCCGCCCGTGGATGTAAAAGCACGGCAGCAGTTTTCCCGCGGCTCCGGTATAGATATATCTTGTCTGATCACCATCGTAAAGCGGGGTAATAAAATCCGTATTAATAGCAGCCAAATAGTGAAGCTGTTTTTCTTTTTTTAGCCGGTTCAGCTCTGAAATGCTGGCGAGAATGCCCGAATGCTGGCTCTCCTCATCGGGATTGGCCATAAACAATACATTTCCCGGCAACGTCTCAAGGTTCTCCGAAAAATGCAGGAGATTGGCTAAATGCACGGCGATGCCGCTTTGCATATCGACAGATCCTCTTCCGAACATCCAATCGCCTGATTTGGCATCCCGCTGAACATCCTGATCGAACTCATAGCGGCTGAAATACTCGGCCAATTTCTCACAATCAAAAGCGATATCCTTTAAAGGGCCGAAATCTTCAATTCCAACTGTATCCAGATGGGCATGGTAAATGACTGTATTTCGGCTTTCTCCATGTCCTTTAATAAACGCAAAAATATTTTTGCGATTGTATGGGTCATTGGGAATGGCCTGTTCCCACACATGACTGGGGTTTTCCTGAAAATATGGATAGCTCGTGATCACTTCTTTGATGAAATCTGCTTTTGTCCCTTCTCCAACGGTGCCGTTCACGCTGCTGAGGCTGACCAGAGATGCTGTCAGCGCCTCCACTCTTTCAGCCGGATTCATGTGACTGATTTTTGTATACTGCATAAATTGTCCTCCTGATCAAAAAGTTGAAATCGTGCGATCCTCTAAAGAATCGCACGATTTTATTTCTCTCAAATCAAAAAGCTTCGGACGTTGTTTTGGCTTGCATATGAAGAATTAAGTAATCGGGACCCCCTGCTTTTGAGTCTGTTCCTGACATATTAAAACCGCCGAACGGCTGATAGCCGACAATTGCTCCGGTACATCCTCTGTTAAAATATAGGTTTCCGACATGGAAATCCTCGCGCGCCCGTTCAATGTGCGCACGGTTTTTCGTCAGAAGCGCACCTGTTAATCCGTATTCCGTGTTATTGGCAATCTCCAGCATATGATCGAAATCACGCGCTTTGCAAATCGCAACAACCGGGCCGAAAATTTCTTCCTGCATCAAGCGGGCGTTTTCATCAACATCTGCAAAGATCGTCGGCTGAATAAAGTAGCCTTTTGAATCATCGCCTTCTCCGCCGGCCAATAGCTTGCCTTCAGATTTGCCGATTTCAATGTATTTCATCACTTTGTTGTAGGATGCTTCATGAATCACGGGACCCATATACGTATCAGGATCTTCTGGATTGCCGACAGTCAGCGTTTTGGTCAGCTCCACAGCTTTTCCCACCACATCATCATACACATCCTGATGGATGACCGCGCGGGAGCCCGCAGAACACTTCTGTCCTGAATATCCAAATGCTGAATACACGATAGAGGATGCAGCAAGGTCAAGATCAGCGTCCTTGTCGACAAGCACTGTGTCTTTTCCGCCCATTTCTGCAATTACCCGTTTGAGCCATTTTTGGCCCGGCTGCACTTTGGCGGCTCGCTCATAAATCCGGCAGCCGACTGCACGGGAACCTGTAAATGAGACAAACCGTGTCTTCGGATGCTCAACTAAGAAGTCACCGATCTCCGCTCCATCTCCCGGAATGTAATTCAGAACGCCGTTTGGCAGACCCGCTTCCTCCATGACCTCGACAAATTTTGCTGCCACTACCGGGGCTGCGTCAGCCGGTTTTAAGAGAATCGTATTTCCTGTCACAATGGCTGCCGCCGCTGTTCCCGCCATAATCGCGAGCGGGAAGTTAAATGGAGAAATGACGATGCCGACGCCAAGCGCTTCGTAATGATATTGATTGAACTCGCCAGCACGGCTCTTCACCGGAGCCCCTTCCTTGAGCTTTAACATTTGGCGCGCATAGAACTCTAAAAAGTCTATCGCTTCAGCCGTGTCCGCATCTGCTTCCTTCCACGGTTTTCCCGCTTCCTTCACAAGATAGCTTGAAAATTCATGCTTTCTTCTGCGCAAAATAGCCGCTGCCTTAAAGAGAATATTCGCGCGGTGCTCCGGTCTTTGTTTTTTCCAGGAATCAAATGCCTGTAATGCGGCTTGCATTGCTTTTTCAGCAAGCTCTTGATCTGCTGTAGACGCGTACCCAATGATCTCTTCTTTATTTGCCGGGTTAATGGAAATGATTTTGCGGTCCGTTTCAATTTTTTCTCCATTTATGACAAGCGGATAATGTTTGCCGAGCTGAGTGTTTACAAAGGCCAATGACTCCCCAAATGCAGTTTTATTCTTTGCTTCCGTAAAATCGGTAAATGGTTCGTGCGCGTATGTGACTGTCATATGTAGTCCCCCTCGTGTTATGAAATATATCTTCGCATATGAATAAAAATGCAAGAATCATGCCATTTTCTTGTCTTTTGCTGAAAAAACTTGTTGAATCGAACAGAAATTTGTCTAACAGGTGATCATCTTTCTCTATTTCCGATCTTGAACGCAAATTTATTTTGCGATTTTTGCTCTTTAGGCAAAAAACAAACGCAAAATTATTTTGCGGAGGCTTCTCAAATTAGACCCATCCGCGGAATCGCGATGCTTCTGCCGATTTTCTGATGCCCGTCATGTAAGCCGCCAAACGCATATCCACTTTATGTGTTGCCGCTGTCTGATAAATTGTTTCGAACGAGCTGACCATGACGTTTCTCAGTTTTTCTGCAACCTCTTCTTCTGACCAATAATATCCTTGGTTGTTTTGCACCCATTCAAAATAAGAAACCGTGACGCCGCCAGCACTCGCCAGGATATCCGGCACAAGCAGCACGCCTCTTTCATTCAGGATCTTAGTGGCATCAATGGTTGTCGGGCCGTTCGCCGCTTCGACAACAATTGACGCCTGAATGTTATGTGCGTTTTTGGCTGTGATTTGATTGGAAATCGCGGCAGGCACTAAAATATCGCAATCCTTTTCAAGCAGCTCCTCATTTGTGATGACGTCAGTAAATAAGTTGGTGACCATACCGAAGCTGTCCCGTTTATCGAGCAAATAAGGAATATCAAGGCCGTCCGGGTTGTAGAGCCCGCCATTGGCATCAGAAATCCCGATCACCTTCGCGCCCGCATCGTGCATGAATTTGGCCAGGAAGCTACCCGCGTTTCCAAAGCCCTGTATGATGATGCGCGCGTTTTGCAGCTTGATCCCTTTTTTCTTCACCGCCTCTTCAATACAAATCGTGACGCCCTGTGCCGTCGCCGTTTCCCGTCCTTGCGATCCTCCCAAAACAAGCGGTTTACCTGTAATAAAGCCCGGAGAATCGAATTCCCGCAGCCGGCTGTACTCATCCATCATCCACGCCATAATCTGCGAATTTGTGTATACATCTGGAGCTGGAATATCCTTTGTCGGACCGACGATCTGGCTGATGGCACGGACATACCCCCTGCTCAGCCTTTCCAGTTCTCCAAATGACATTGTCCGCGGATCACAAATAATACCGCCCTTCCCGCCGCCGTAAGGAAGATTGGCAATCCCGCATTTGAGCGTCATCCAAATGGATAACGCCTTTACTTCCTCTTCATTGACTTCTGGATGGAAACGTACGCCCCCCTTTGTCGGACCGACAGCATCATTGTGCTGTGACCGGTAGCCTGTGAACACTTTGACGCTCCCATTGTCCATTTTGACCGGAATGCGGACAGTGAGCATTCTCTGCGGCTCTTTCATGAGTTCATACATATCTCCCGGATAACCCAGCTTCCGAAGGGCTTCCTTAATGATTGTTTGGGTAGACAGAAATAAGTTAAGAGCTTCTTTTTCTTCATCTTTCGAGACTTGCTTTGCTGACATCTTTTTCACCTCATTGTTTTTTTGACCGGCTGTAATGTAAGCGCTTTAAAAAATCAGCCCGCCAATTCCTTTCTGCATTGGATTCACCCTTATCATCATGCAAGATCCGTACCAGCTTTTTTAATCAACAAAAAAGAGACTGAAAACATCTCAGTCTCTGATTAAAAATCTATTTATTAACGAGGGTCAATCACAAGCTGCGTTTCAGCATTTAAACTGCCGATTCCCAAACCGTTTACTACATCGCCTTTAATCGTGTAAGTGCCTGCGCGCGGAAGGGTTTTGCGCACCATGACGAGGTCAAATTCGGATGCGCCTAACAAATCAAGCGTAAGCGGGAGTCTGACTGTTTTTCCATCGTTTAAAATCTGTGTTTCTTTCAGTGTTCTTCCATTCACTGAATCTCTTGTCGTAGCATGAAACCCGTCAGGAAATTGAAATTCTACCGCTCCGAGAGAAAGCACCGCATTTGGTTTATATGTCACTTCAATATCAGAAGTGGTCCACTCTTTCGTGCTGTTAATTGTTTTTGCCTCGATTGATGCAGACTGTGCATGAGCTTGGCCCGAAGGAAGTAAGATTGATAGTAAAACAGCTGAACTGATGAATAATGAAGATACGAATGAAGTTCTTTTTAACATGACATTTCCCCCTAATTGATTGTTGAAATTTGGCCAGAGCGTCCTCTGCAGAAAAAGCGCTTTTTCGTAATTCGCGAATTACCAGTTCTTTTTCTTAAAAATTAATCTATCATCATTTTCCATGGAAGTAAATGCTTTTTAAGGAATATTAACACTTGGAATTAATTGAGAATTCCTTCCTGTTTATACAAGGTTCAAATGGACGATTTCTCTCTCTTTTTCTAGTAACATCCGCCTGACATTTCCTATCTTTTATCCTATTTTAAAAAAGGACAAAAAAAAGTCGAAGATGCCTCTGCTCTTCGATTGATCAAGTTCCTATTTTTATCTGAATTCAGTGTTCCAGTTAAAACCGATCGTCTCATCATTCCACGGAATTCTTTTTTCATCAGGCTGATCCGGATTATACGACATGGTGGTAAAATAGATAATTGTCAGCGGCGTCTCTCCCAGCACTCTGTATCCGTGAGCCACCCCTTTTGGGATTAATAACAGCATCGGGTTGTCTTCGCCCATATAATAGACGTCCGTTTCTCCTTTTGTCTTTGAATCCTCTCGAAGATCGTATAGGACAACCTGAGCGTGGCCGGTTGGGAAGAACCAGAGATCATCCTGCTTCTCATGATAATGAAATGCCTTAATCACACCCGGATAGCTTTTCGACCAAGAGGCCTGCCCAAAATGCTCAAGGAGATTCTCATCGTCCCGGACCAGCTCAGCAAAAAAGCCTCTGTCATCGCTATGCTTTCTCAATTTTTTTACCTTGACTCCATCAATCACACGCACCTGCTCCTTTCCTGCAAATACTCCCGTAATGCTTCCCGCCAGTGGCGGGGACGGATGCCAGCTTCTTCAATGGCCTGATGGCTCAGCACAGAGTAAGCCGGACGGGGCGTTTTGTTCCCATATTCCTCTGTCGTTACAGGCAAAATGGCTGTTTCCAGCCCGCTTTCTTCCATAATTGCCGTCGCAAACTCATACCAGCTGCATATGCCTGAATTACTGACATGATAGATGCCCGGCGGATGGCTGAACAGTTTGATGACCGCTTCTGCTAAATCCTTCGTATAAGTCGGCGAACCAATTTGATCGCTGACAACCCGAAGCTCTTGTTTCGTTTCAGCAAGCTTCAGCATGGTTTCAACGAAATTACTGCCGCCATGTCCGTACACCCACGATGTTCTGATGATCGTGCTGTCTTTTGTCGTTAATCGTATCAGTTCTTCTCCGAGCCTTTTGCTTTTGCCATAAATGGTTTTCGGATCGAGGGGATCGTCTTCCCTATATGGCTGGGTTCCTTTCCCATTGAATACATAGTCCGTGCTGATATGAACATATTGAGCTCCGATGCGGGTTGACTCAAGCGCTGTATAATAAGCGCCGATTCCGTTAATCAAGTACGCTTTATCAAGCTCTTTCTCGCATTGATCAACCGACGTAAACGCGGCGCTATTGACCACGATATCCGGCTGATAATGGCCAAACGAATGCCGTACTGAGCGCTGGTCAGCAATGTTCATCATCTTCTTTGTTAACGCAATGACCTCATATCCGGCTTGCTTCAGCTGGCGGCATAGTTCCAAGCCAAGCTGTCCTCCCGCCCCAGTCACCAATACCTTTGTCAATCAGATCACCTTCTCATCGGTCATTGTCTGTATACCACTGAATCGTACGCGCAATGCCTTCTTCAAACGTCACTTCCTGCCGCCAGCCCAGTTCGTTTTTCAGCTTTGATGCATTGATCGCATAGCGCCGGTCATGCCCTTTTCGGTCTTCCACGTGGGCGAACAATTCCTCACAGCCCAGATGCTTCAAAATGGCACTCGCCAGCTCTTTATTCGTGCGTTCATTTCCGCCTCCGATGTTATACACCTCGCCGTCGGTCCCTTTTTCTAAAATCAGCTTGATCGCGCGGCAATGATCCTCCGCAAACAGCCAGTCTCGGATCTGGAGTCCATCGCCATACAGCGGAACAGGCAGGCCCTGCTTCGCATGACGGATAATCGTCGGAATCATTTTTTCGCTGTGCTGATAAGGTCCGTAATTGTTGCTGCATCGTGTAATGATGGCCGGAAGCTTGTGGGTTTTCACATAAGACAACACGAGCAAATCAGAGCTTGCTTTGCTGGCTGAGTATGGGTTATTAGGAGAAAGCGGCGTCGTTTCTGTAAACGCGGGATCATCCGCTTTTAAATCCCCGTATACCTCATCTGTTGAAATATGAATCAGCTTCTTGGCTTTTCCTTTCAAGACCGCTTCCGCCAATCGGTATGTCCCCATGACATTTGTGGTGATAAACGGCTCCGCTTGGGAAATGCTTCTGTCCACATGCGATTCTGCTGCGAAGTGAATGACGCCATCGTAGGTCTCGTCAAAAGCGCGGTCGATATCCTCCTGAACGCTGATGTCCCCTTTTACAAAGCGAAAACGGCTGTTTTGCTTTAATTTTTCCATTTCCTCCGGGTGGCTGGCGTACGTCAGTTTATCTAAAACGGTAATGCGCGCATCCGTTTCCCTCAGCATGAGCTTTGTAAACGTGAGCCCGATGAAGCCGGCCCCGCCTGTAATTAAATATGATTTTGCCATCACTTTTCGTCCTGTCCTTTCCGTAAAGCCTGGTGTACAAGCTGGGAAGCGAGATAAAGCGATTCGTGAGTTCCGGCATCTACCCACCAGCCTGATAACACATCATACGTAAGCTGGCTGTTTTCGATGTATAGATTATTCACATCGGTGATTTCCAGCTCGCCGCGCTTTGATGGTGATATTTGTTCAATATACGAAAACACCTCTGCATCATACATATAAATGCCGGTAACACAAAGGTTGGTCGGTGGCTGTTCGGGCTTTTCGATGATGGAACGAATCCGCTTGTTTTTCTCATCAATCTCAGCAATCCCGAAGCGTTCCGGGTCATCAACTTCTTTCAGAAGCACTTTTGCTCCTTTCCCCTGCTGTTCAAAGCGTTCTGTATAAGGCTTTAATGAATCTTCAAATATATTATCACCTAATAATAAAATGAAAGACTCTTTTTTCGTAAAGCGCTTTGCATAAGACAGCCCATCCGAAATGCCCGATGCTGCCGGCTGTACTTGATAAGTGATAGTAACGCCAAGCTCTTCTCCGTTTCCAAGCAGTTTATAAAATTGCGGCATATGCTCTTTTTGGCTGATGAGTAAAATGTCTTTTATTCCGGCTTCCTCCAGCTTCATAATCGACCAGTATATCATCGGATACGGGCCTACAGGAAGCAAATGCTTGTTGACGGCTTTCGTTAAGGGCATAAGGCGTGAGCCGTTTCCTCCGGCTAAAATAACACCTTTCACATTAACACTTCCTTACATGCATTTTTATATCTTTTGTTCATATAAATCTTGAAGAATAGCTGTTACCCGCATAATGCCTTTGCCATCCACGAGCGGCCTTCCTCCCTTATGCAAAGAAAGGCGAAGAGGATAGCTGCTCATAATGCGTGACATCTGATAGATGAGTGTTTCATCCGGTACAAGCTCACCCAAACCAAGATCAAGAGCGGCGCCTTGGCCAGCAAATGTTTTTGCTGTTGCCGTTTGATGCTCAACCTGAGAAAGAACAAGGCACGGCACGCCGATGCAAATGGCTTCATATAGAGAGATGCCGCCGGCGACAATGGCTGCGTCCGCTTGTTTCATCAAACCTGCCATATCATTTGTCTGTTCGATCATCTTGTACTGCGGCTTCTTTTCGATCCGCCTTCGGACTGCCTCTTGATGCGGTGAAGCGCTCCCCATTACAAACATTATGTTTTTGTCTTTTATGTCGGGGACTTGATCAGCGGCAGCCAGCACTTTAAAAATAAGCTGCTTCGGATCACTTCCTCCTAATGCAACAAGGATATTGCGGCAGTCTTTCTTAAGTGTGTAATCCTCTCTTGCGGCCTGAAAGGCGGGGTGAAGAATAAGATAGTCCGGGCCTTCATAGATGCGTGTGTTTCCCTGAACGTACACCCTGCTTCTGATGTCACCGTAAATTCCGTTAATGACTGAGTCACTATATTGAATCGATTTACCGTTTTTCTCTTCAAAAAGAACAATTTTCGCATCTGTCTCCGTCTTTATTTTCTTTAACAGCTCTGCAGGCGCGCCTAGAATATCAAACAAAAGCAAATCAAGCTTCTTGCTTTTTATTTCCCGGAGAATAAACTCGTGCTGCTGCAGCTCCGGCTTTACGATGACCTGCCAATGCTCTTCATGAAGAAACGCTTCAGAATCCTGATTCGTATAAAACGTAATCAAGCATCGCTGTTTGAGCCCCTCCGCAAGTCTCTTCATCCGGACAACATGGCCCATTCCCTTTTCATAGCCGCCGTCTGCGAAGATCCCAACATGCATGGCTATTCAGCCTCTCGTTCGATTGCCGCATCGGGATTCCGGTTCAGAAGGGTGATAAGCTCTGAGGCGGATACATCGGGGCGCTCGCCTGCTTTTTGATAGAGAGCCTTTATCGATTCATAGTCTTCCTTTGTATCAATGGTCAGCCGATATTGAGGGGCGCGAAATCGTTCCGGCGCCTCTAAAAACTGCACACGATAAAGAGCTGGATGATTCCTTATATATAACGTGACATGCTCCTGATATTGATCCTCCATATTCTGAATACGGCTGATGTCAATTAACAGGTTGGCGTTGACCACTTCGCCGCAAATCCCTAATGGGGCATTCAGGATATACGTATAATCCGACCCTTGATCAAAATGCGCCTTAATCATTACATCGAGCAGCTCCGGATCGACAAACGGATTATCACCCGTTAACCGGATGATGACTGACGGTTTAACAGCTTCTATGACCTTCACAAACCTATCGAGGACACGTTCTTCGCTCCCGCGGAAAACACGAAAGCCTTGTTTGATACAGTGCGCCTCTAATATGTCGTCAGTTTCTTTGTCAGACGTGGCGATGACAAGATTATCCCGATCCTTTTGGTAAAACGCGCTTTGCCGGACACGGTGAACGAGAATATCAAGTAAACGATTCGATCCGAGCGGCCGAAGCACTTTTCCCGGAAGCCTTGTTGAACCCATTCTTGCTTGAATGATAAAGAGAATATCATTCATGAAACGGGCTGTCCTTCAGTAAAATGTCATCCCAGACAATGCCTGTGTCGGCCGGAATGTCTCTTACAGCCCGAACACCGCTGGTCAGCAGTTCAAAAAATCTCGGGTGCAGCCCCTGCGGCTTTTGTCCGGGCCGAAGCACTGCGATATTGTCTTCACTAAAGGCTTCACCTTTTTGAATCGGAGCTGTTGTAAAAATGCCTCTGTATGCAAAGTTTCTGATTTCTCCTTCGATGGCGGTCGTTGTTTTGTATGAACTGCCAAGCAGTTTTTCTGAGACCGGCTTTGTGATCCCCTGTTTCAGCTCAGCTTCCGTTTTCCTGATGCCATTGACCATTTCTTTCAATTCATCCGGATTTAATGCAAACGAGTGGTCGGCACCCGGCAGATTTTTATCGATCGTAAAATGCTTTTCTATCAGTTTTGCTCCGAGCCGAACCGCGGCACACGGCGCTTCTGTCGGATGCTCGCTATGATCGGAGAAGCCGATTACCGCCTCAGGAAAAGCGGCGGCAAGCATCGGAATGACGCTGAGGTTGCTGTACTCCGGCGGTGCTGGGTATTTCGCCACACAATGCATTATGGCAATTTGATTGTTTCCCTCTGCCCTGATGGTGCGCCAAGCTTCGTGAACATCAGAGATTTCAGCTCCGGCTGTCGAGAAAATCATCGGCCTGTTCAGCCGGGCGACATATTTAAGCAGCGGGAGATGGTTAATTTCATAGGATGCGATTTTAAAAGCGCTCGGCGAGGTAGACTGAAGCAGATCAGCTGACCCCTCGTCACATACCGTACTTAAAAAGATCACCTGCTTTTCGCGGCAGTAATCCAATAGCGGTAAAATCCACTCAGCAGGCATTTCCATAGATTGAACCAAAGAAAAAATAGAGACGTCCTTGCCCGCTGCCGTCTTGTACAAACCAGGATCTTTCTGGTACATCCTATCAGCTTGGAACATTTGAAATTTCACGGCATCCGCTCCCGCTTCCGCCGCGGCGTCTATCAGCGCAAAAGCCTGATCAAGCTTCCCGTCATGATTAATCCCCGCCTCAGCAATAATAAAAACAGGAGCGTCTTTGCCTACAGTTTTATTCGCGATCTGAAACGCTGCCATTATTTCGCCTCCTTGCCCGGCCAAATATGATAATAGTAATACGATTGTTCAGCGGTGAAGCCCATTCGTTCATAAAGGCGGATCGCCCTTACATTGTGAAGCTGCGTCCCCGCTGTTACCGTTCTATGCTTCTGGGTCTCCGGTTGTTCTATGAGATTCGCCAATAAATGAAACGCAATACGTTTCCCTTCAAATCCCGGCTTTACAGCCATCAAATCGAGAATGCACTCATCATCTCTTGATAAGCCCTGAAGATAGCCGATGACCTCGCCATTGTGTTTAGCGACAATATTGACCGCCGCCCTTCCATTCAGATTGTTTCGTGTCCACTCCTGAAATATTTCGTTTGCTGCATCGCGGCTGAGATGAGGATCCTGAAAATATCTGCTTTTTGTAAACGAGTCTCGGGCCAGCTCACATATCGCTTCTGTGTCTCCGGGCTCAGGCGGGCCCAGTTCAAAAAATGGCGGTGTTTTGTCATAAAAAGACGGAGGCATCGCCAGCTTCAGCAAACTCCCGACAAAGTAAGAGGATGGCTGCTGTTGTATCACATGCGCGGCTCCGATATCTTCAGCCGGAACACGGACAAAGATAAAATCCGTTTCATCCATTTGGCGTACAGTATAAAAAGCTTCAAACAGCCTCTTTAGCTGCCCGGTACTATTTGCCGCAAGAAGTTTGACGTTCATGACTTTCTTCTGAAGCACCTTGCTTTCCCACAAAGAATCTTCGTAAAGCAATACGCCTTGGAGCCTGCTGTTTTCAAAAAGGCCGAGGGAAAATTGATACGGAACATCCAATGTAAGCTTTCTGCTTTGGAGAAATTCCTCAATTGCCTCTTTGGAGACATTTTCTTTTACCGTATACACTTAATCAGCCCCTTTTACGATATCCCGCACAGCTTCAATGACATCATCTACATCGTCGTCAGACATTGATGGATAGAGCGGGAGAGAAAGGGTTCGTTTATAGTAATTCATGGCATTCGGAAAGTCCGCTTCCTTATATCCAAATTGCTTTTGATAATACGGATGAATGTGTACTGGAATAAAATGAACGCTAGTGCCGATATTGTATTCATCCTTTAAAGCCGTAATCATTTCGCTGCGCGTAACCCCGGCCTTTTTTTCATCAACTTGCAGAACATATAGATGCCAGGCGTGCCTGCCGTCATCATGGACAAACGGCGTGATCAGCCCAGGAATCTGCTGAAAAGCGGTTTGATAGCGGCCGGCAATCTCTTCTCTCCGTTTCTGCATATCATCCAGCCGTTTCAGCTGATGAAGTCCGAGGGCCGCCTGCAAATCAAACATATTCATCTTATAGCCGGGCGATTCGACTTCATAGTACCAGCTGCCATTTGAAGAATAACGGTTCCATGCGGCTTTACTCATGCCGTGAAGGCTTAGCACCCGTATCTTATCGGCAAGCTCCTCATCATCAGTCGTCAGCATGCCGCCTTCCCCTGTCGCGAGGTTTTTGGTGGCGTAAAAGCTGAATGCCGTTGCATCCCCGATAGAACCGATCATTCTTTGCTTATAAGTCGTATATACCGCATGTGCCGCATCCTCCAGCACGAATAAACCATGATTTTGGGCAATAGCCAATATTGCATCCATATCGCAGGACTGCCCGCCAAAGTGGACGGGCACAACTGCTTTCGTTCGCGGTGTGACGGCCGCCTCAAGCTTTACCGGGTCAATATTGAGCGTGTTTTCGTCAATATCCGCAAACACAGGCGTCGCTCCCGCATGAATAATCGTATTGGCGGTCGAGCTGAACGTAAGCGGAGAGGTAATGACCTCGTCCCCGGGCCCGATCCCTTTTGCTTTCAAAGCCAAAAATAAAGCTGCGGTACATGAATTCACCGCCACGGCGTGCTTCGCCCCGACAAACGCGGCAAACTCTTTTTCAAACTGCTGAACCTTCGGGCCTTTAGAGAGCCATCCCGATTCAAGCGTTTCTGTAACCTCCTGAATTTCTTCCTTACCGATTAACGGCAATGAGTAAGGGAGAAAATGATTTCTCTTTTGCACCATTTCTTTGCGCTCCTATCATTTTATTCAGTATCTTCCCGCCTGTAATCAACCCCTGTTTTGGCTTTCAGTTCCGCAAATAAAGCATTTGTTGATTCTGCCACCGGATAATTAGCCGCTATGAATGCCAATCGCGCCTCTTCTGCTTTTTGATGCACGTCGGGCCTTCGAAGAACTTCAACCAAGGTGTGCGCTAGTTCATCCGGCTGGTCAAACATAAAATCGCCAAGAGACTCATAATACGGATACGAGCGATTTCCGGACGATTTTCCGATCAGCACAGGCTTTTGAAACAGCATGGCTTCAAGACCGACTGTCGAGGTTTGCGTCACTGCGGCATCAGCATACGGCAGCAAATCATAAAGCTCCAGCTCCTTTTTGATGACTCTGCATGCTTTATGTTTTTTCGCCGCCTCGTGATACAGATCAAGCTTGTTTTTTCCGATTTCCCACGGGTGAGGTTTGATAATAATCTGCAGCTGCTTCTGATCAGAAAGCCCCTGCAGCACACCGGAATAAAAGTCTTCTGAAAAGGGCTGAGTGGCAATGAGCACAATTTTTTTAGTCGGCTGAAAAGCAAGTTTTCGATAGAATATGGACATATCCATAGGCGTTCTGTTAAAAATCTGATCGAACCGGGGATGTCCCGTTACGAGAATCTGCTCGGGTTTACAGCCTTTTCGTATGAACCACTCTGCTTCATACGCACCAAAAACAGCTTGATAGGTTGTAAAAACAGGAATGAAGGCTTCATCTCCCATCAATGCGCCATGCTGAAGACAAATGCTGACGGCCCCTTTTCTTTGACACATGAGAGCGAGCACCCTGCTGTAAATGTCTTCTGCCGTTCCGACAATAACAGCTGAAATCTTTTCCTGTTCAAACAGCGCATCAACTGTATCAATGGCCTCTATAAATAAAGGAATATCTTTGAAAAGCCGGTCGCGAAACGCTTGATCACCAAATGCCGGGTGATCATCATAAGGGGCGAGAAGCGAACAGGCTGTTTCGAGATACTGCTTCGAATCGCCTTTTTGGCATGAATCCGCAATCTCCCGCTTGCTAATTACAGGCAGATCACAATAATGCGGCAAACTCCATCTGGCCAAAACAGCCGTTTTTTCAGGATCAAATTGATAGTAATTTTCGTTTGAAAAACGCAGGTAATCAAAGTGCAAAATGACTTTCCCTTTAACAGGTTTGACATTTGTTTTAACGATGTTTTGGATTCTTTCTTCAAAAAACGGCTGAATCTGTCCCTCATCGATATGCTGATCTACCGATCCGAATAATTCCGGTTCTTCTTCCATCATCACCCTCAGCTCAGGGCTGATGTATTGATAAAAATTACTGATAAGCCCAAGCGGAATCCCTTTGTAGCGAAGTTTGTCAAAAAGCTCCACGTACTTCCGGTACAGCACCCAATAATTGCTTAAATAGGCCGACAAGCTCTCACCCCATTCCAAGCTTTTTTAATGATTCACGCAGTTCTCGGCAATTTCGCTGCGGAGGAAGGTTCCTGACAAATTCATTTTTTTCTGATTCAAACAGCTGAAAGTGAATCGATTGGTCGGTAATATAATTCAGGTCCAGCTCCTCATCCAGTGGGTAAAACGGATAAAAATGATTGACTCTCCAAAAGAACCGAGCATCTCCAATACGGTAAAACGCCGGGCTTTCATCCCAATAGGAGCCAAACTTCTCCTTTACCTTCTCAAGCACCGAATACCTGTGCATCACCGAGCAATGATCAATTGCGCACGGTGCGTTCCATGTCACTTGAGCGGCAGGCCTGACAGTTTCTTTTACAATGTCGCGATTCTCGTTTAAATGATAGGTTTTGGAGGCTGAGTAAATCACAGCCTTTTCAGGATGGGTATCGAGCTCCCGCACCATTTTCAGGAGGCGGTCCGGCATATAGATGTTGTCATCCGTCGCATAGGTGATATATTCACCCTCCGCCATCTCAATCGCCTGATTGATCAGTGCCGCGTATCTCGTTTTTTCTGTTCTTTCCTTCACTCCAGATATATCGCTTTGATAAAAACGCACTCGGTTATCATTCAAAAAAGGACGGATTACATTCAGCGTCCCTTCATTGGAGTTGTCATCCATAATAAACAATTCAAAATCTGAAAACGTTTGTGAGAGTATGCTAGAAATGGACTTTGCCACATAATCGCTTTTGTTATAGCTCGTCATAATGACTGATACTTTAGGCAAATCCTACACCTCCTTCTTGGAACTTCACACCTGAAACTATCGTTATCTTATGTTGCTTATGCTCAAGTTGCGCTAGGGATACAAACCAATATGCGAAAAGTTTGTGTATGTCTATGAAAAACAGCGGTTGCCCAGAGCGAAATCTGATCGGTCCGCTGTTCTTTTTCAGCATAATCCAAGCATCAGCCTCATAAGGTGAAAGAGATAAAAATCGCACCAGCGACTAAGATCGTTTTCCATCGGAGGTGAGTCATCGCGGAGCGTTCACCTATACATCCAGAACATGTTTTGAATGGTTTTCATAAAAAGGAGGAACGATATGAAACCGAAAAAAAATCAATATCAGCAAATGCAGGCATTTGATAATATGCAGGGGTATCAGCCTCAGTTTGGCGCCAACCCGTACCCGCAGCAAGGCCAAGGCTCACAAATGCAGCCAATGGGGATGCAGCCAATGATGCCAATGCAGCAGGGACAGCAAGGACAACAAGGACAGCAGGGATTTGGATTCCCGGGCCAGCAGCAGGGCGGCGGTTTTCAAATTCCATCGGGGCCTACACCGTCAGGACCGGGCCAAAGCGTTCCCGGCATGCTGCCTGTTGAGGAATCTTACATCGAGAATATTTTGCGCCTGAATCGGGGAAAAACGGCCACCATTTATATGACATTTGAAAACAGCAAGGAATGGGGCTCGAAGATTTTTCGCGGCGTCATCGAAGCTGCGGGCCGGGATCACATTATTATCAGCGACCCGAAATCAGGAACACGCTACCTGCTCCTGACAATCTACCTCGATTACATTACATTTGATGAAGAAATTGCTTATACGTATCCATATTCCATGGCGTCCTATTCGCCAAGATAAGAAAAAAGCCAATCACTCAAATGATGAGGATTGGCTTTTTTGTTTATAGATATTTGACGGCTGCGACAACGATCATAATCCAAGAAATAATAAACGCCACACCGCCGAGCGGGGTGATCGCTCCAAGAATGGAGATTTGCGTCACACTTAGAATATATAAGCTTCCGGAAAACAGCACAATTCCCGCAAACATCAGCCATCCGGCTGTCGTGACACTGCCTATGCCGGATAATTTATCAGCCAGAAACGCGACAACGAATAACCCAAGGGCGTGATACATATGATACTGCACGCCTGTGTGCCAAACCTGAAGATATTTATCAGGTATTTTCCCTTCTAATCCGTGAGCGCCGAATGCTCCGAGTCCCACGGCAAGCAGGGCGTTAATAGCCCCTAATATGATAAAAACTTTCATCTATCTCTCCCGCCTTTTCGTTAAACTCATATCATTTATCTTATCGCACCTGCACCAAAATTCAATGTTTGTTCTCCGTTGACACGAGATTGTCGGATTTTCTCCTGCGCCAAAGCTGGAACTGGTCAGCCGCTATTGCAGCAAGCGTCCCTAATACGAGCCCGTTGCTTAATAGAGAAATAAATACCGGATGCAATCCCTTTAACGCAGTTTCAGGAACAAACATGATACCGACCCCTGTCAGCAGCGAGATGCCGATGATAGACCTCACCCTTTTTGATTCTTCTTTCTCATATGAATCAAATTCGGCAAAGGCCAGACCGCCCATTGCGGAGAACACAACAAAATTCACCGCAAATCCAACGGGTGACGGCAGGCTCGCAAACGCATTCATAAAAAACGGGATCACGCTGATCACGATAACCAGAATACTGCCGAGCATAAACGGTTTTTTAGAAGGCATTTTGGTCGTTTCAATAAAACCTGCGGCTCCCGAAATCGGAACAGGCGCAATGGCTCCCGTCAAACCGCTAAGCAGATGGCTGAATGAAGCGGCAAAACCGGCATGGCGTTCATGATGCTTTCCATCAGGCTGTTTGCTGAATTTTTTCACGGCGATGTCCACGACCTTCATGCTCGCCAGCATATTCACGATCAGCAAGATGGTAATAAAAATAGAAGTGATGATCAGGCCGCTGTTAAATAATGGTGTCCCAAAAGGAAACAGGGAAGGCAGCTGAAACAGCCGGTCCGGCATTTCAATCGGCTTTGCCGCTCCGGCAGCCGCAAACAGCACCCATCCGCCGAACAAGGCTAATAAAATAGAATATTGCTTAAAAAACATGATGTTCGAATTTGTCATTATAAAGGCGGCTGCGATCACAACAAGCGCCAGGCCAAATACAAGACCGTCCACCCCGTCCTGTCGATAACCGATTCCGAGAATTCCTTTTATAATGGGCTGACTCAGCTGCATGACAAGAAGCAATAAATAGACGCCCGTTACAACCGGAGTAAACAATTTTGCAAGTCTGTCAATGACCTTGAAAACACTTAACAAAAAGAAACATACAGCGCTTACAAGAAGAGCTCCCTGCAAACCCCGCAGTGTGTCTCCATATGTCGCAAACACAGTTCCCGTCAGCCCTGCGTAGATCGTATACACTCCCCACCACAAGCCGGCTGGGCTTTCATTAATCGGCAGTCTGTGGCCTTTCAAACACTGAATGACGGCGGCAATTCCCAGTACAAAAAAAGTGCTTTGAATCAATCTTGCAGAATCTGAGTGATCCAGATGAAACGACTGGGCAACCGCCACCGGAACAACTATCGCCGCAGCAATGATAAACGCTGTCCATTGCAGCGCGCCAAGAACCAATTTCACGTAAGCTCAACCTCTCTCTTTAAAAATCAAATAAAGACTCTCCGTTTCCATCCTCTTCCTGCTTCTCTTTTTCTTGCTTTCGAAATTTGTTTAATCCCGCGCTCCCCATCATTTTTTCCATCATCAGCTGGTCTGTCGATGGCGGCGCGGCAGGACTTGGCGTAACGCTCGGCTGTATGCGGGGCGCGCTCACGTTCTCCGGCTGATCAAGCACGACATCACACAGAGAACGGACAACCGCTACATAACGCTTCAGCTCCTCATCCCGTTCAGCTGTTTTTGCTTTTTTCAGCTCCTCTTCCATCTTTTGAATTAATGCAGATATATGAATGTTCATGAAGCACCCTCCAAAAAAATAAATGTTGTCTTCCTGCATTTTATCAAATTCCTGCTGTAAACGCAGATATGAGTTTGTTATTTTTTCTGACAAACCTTGCGCGATTGACAAGCAGAAGAGATTTTTCACATAATAAATCACCATACCTTACAAAAAGGAGAAACGGAATGAACAGCATCCCCTCTATCATCAGCAAGCATAAAGCCTATTTTGCGGCGGGACATACGAGACCGCTTGAATCGAGACTGAACATTTTGCGAAAGCTGAAACAAGCCGTCAGAACTCATGAAGCCGATCTCATAGCCGCTCTCTACCAGGATCTCCACAAATCCGAGCAAGAAGCATACTCAACAGAAATCGGAATCGTCTTGGAGGAAATCAGCTTTGTCATGAAACGGCTGAGAAAATGGTCCAAGCCGAAACGAGTCAAAACGCCGTTGACTCATCTAGGCTCCAAAAGCATCATCATCCCTGAGCCGTATGGAACCGTTTTGGTGATTGCGCCTTGGAACTATCCCTTGCAGCTGGCGCTTTCTCCGTTGATTGGAGCCATTGCGGCGGGGAACACGGTCGTTCTCAAGCCATCAGAATATACGCCGGCTGTTTCCGCTGCACTTTCGAAACTCATCAGCAGCGTTTTTCCGACCGATTATGTCGCTATGGCAGAAGGCGGGCCCGACGTCAGCACAGCATTATTACAGCAGCCCTTTGACTACATTTTCTTTACAGGCAGCGTAGCCGTGGGAAAAATCGTCATGGAGGCCGCCGCCAAACAATTAATTCCCGTAACCTTGGAGCTCGGCGGCAAAAGTCCCTGCATCGTCCATAAAGATGCTGACATTCAGCTTGCCGCCAAACGCATCGTCTTCGGGAAATTTACAAATGCGGGACAAACCTGCATCGCACCGGATTATTTATTTGTCCACGAGGACATCAAAACGAAGCTCACAGAAGAAATGAATCGTGCGATCAGAGAATTTTACGGCCCTCAGCCGGAACGGAATCCGCAGTACGGCAAAATCGTCAGTGAACGGCACTATCAGCGGCTGCTCAGCTTTCTGAATGACGGCATCCCACTCACAGGCGGACAATCTAATCCCAATCATCACAAAATTGCGCCGACCATTCTCGAACAAGTGAGGGATGACTCTCCAGTGATGCAGGAGGAGATTTTCGGGCCGATTCTTCCGCTCTTTACATACCGCGATATCGGGGAAGTCATTGAAAAAGTCCAATCGCGCCCTAAGCCGCTCGCCCTGTATCTCTTCACCACAAACAAAGAAATTGAGCGCGCTGTTTTAGGAAATCTGTCGTTTGGCGGGGGCTGTGTCAATGATACGTTAATGCATGTGGCGACGCCGTATTTGCCATTCGGCGGCGTCGGGGAAAGCGGCATCGGCAGCTATCACGGATTTGACAGTTTTAACACATTCACGCACAAAAAAAGCGTCGTCAAACAAACGAACCGCTTCGACTTCGCATTTCGTTATCCTTCCTCCAAAAACGGGCTGCGAATGATTCGAAAAATACTCAAATAAAAAGCGCAGATCACCTGCGCTTTTTACAAATCCTTAATACACCAATCAATCGGTGCCTCTCCCATTTTCTCCAAATAGGCATTCGCCCGGGAAAACGGTCTGCTCCCGAAAAATCCGTTTCTCGCCGAAAACGGGCTGGGATGCGTCGATTCAATGATAAAATGCTTGGACGTGTCGATCCGTTCTTTTTTCATTTGAGCATGCCGTCCCCACAAAATAAAGATAACCGGCCGCTCCCTTTCACTCAGCACGTCAATAATTCGGTCCGTCAGTCGCTCCCAGCCTTTTCCCTTATGGGAATTCGCCTGTCCGCGCCTTACTGTCAGCACAGTATTCAGCAAAAGAACACCTTGCTTTGCCCAGCTCACAAGCGACCCGTGATTCGGGATGCTGCACCCGATGTCCTGCTGCAGTTCAAGAAAAATATTTTTTAACGAAGGCGGCTGCTTTACACCGGGCTTGACAGAGAAGCTTAAACCTTGAGCCTGTCCCGGCCCGTGATACGGATCTTGTCCCAGAATGACGACCTTGACATCATCATATGATGTATAATGCAGCGCATTGAAAATATCCCGGCTGTCCGGATAAATCGTTTGCTCCGCGTATTCCCGCTTTAGCATTTCTCTGAGCTCTTGATAATACGGTTTCTCAAACTCTTCCTTTAGCTGATTCCACCAGCTGTCTTGTAAAAGCTGTTTCAAGATTCAGGCCCCCTTACGAACGCTGAAGTCTGGAATAGACAGGCTCGCCATCCCAAACCATTTCACTTTTTGCTTCCCGCCTCTTCATCTCAGGCTCTTCAAGCAGGACGGCAAAGTTTTTCGTCGGCAGCTCCCCGAGTCCGTGCTTTTCACTTAAACGATCCAAATATTGCTTCCGCTTGGCGCCAAGGTCCGCAGACTGATTGTCTCCCGCGTCACTGAAGGCATAAATCACACTGGCGCAAGGGACACGCTTCACCCGGTAATCCTTGGCCGCGCGCAGATAAAAATCCCAATCCCAGTAATTGTGCACATCAGCATCGAAATACCCGATTTCATCATGCAGAAAACGTCTGTACATGCTGCCCGACGGCACGTATGTAGAAAACACTCTCATATCCTCATAGTCAGCGGTATAAGCAAACAATTTCCGTGACACTGGATATCTTGTTCCGTATTTCTCTTCAAACGAAACTATTTCCGCATCAGAATGAACGAAGTCAGCCGTTTCTATTTCCTTTGCCATTTTCTCGATATGCCCTGGCGTAAAGAAATCATCGTCATCACACAGCATAATGCAATCGCCAGACGCCTCTTTTACACCGGCATTTCTCGCAGCCACATGCCCCGAGTTCTTTTCTAAATTGATGACAGCAATCGGCAGCTCCGGATACAGTGCTTTGACCGGCACGACCGATTCCCCGGCATCATTCACAATAATAATTTCATACGGCTTCAAGGTCTGGCGGGAAATCGACTCCAAAAGCTCACACAAAGCCGGAATCCGATTATAGGTCACAATTACGATAGAAATCTTCATGATGCTCTCCTTCTCATTTTCATAGTCATGTACTATTAAAACATATATTGAACAGGAGATCAGTGGGAATATCCTACTGAAACGGCATACTACAATGATAGAAACAGCAAAGTGGCTCCGATCAGAAGCACCATGATCAGCATCAGATCTCCAAAGACATGAAAGATATCTTTCATGCGGACGCCATTCGGAAGGATAAGACGCCACAGCTTAGATTGATAGACCGGCAGCAGCACCAGTGCATAAGAAAGACACAAAAATGTAAAAGCCGGCGGCACAAAAGCACAGCCTGCATCGTCCCAATTCATCATGATGTCTTTCATACTAGATCCATCCAATAAAAACAAAGATATCATGAGGGCTAGCAACACAAAGGACCCCAATTGAACCTCAAACAGGCGCATTTTCTGGTTATATGCAAATCGGACCGCCCAAAACCAGACATAAGCATATGAACATAGCAGCGTAAGAATGGCACCTGCTGTAAAGACGACATCAGGCAGCCGATCAAGCAGAAAAACAAAAGGCAAGCTGGCTGCCATAGCCAAGAGCATGCAGCCACCAGTAAACAAAAATACTGCCCCATGAGCTACAAAACCATATAAACAAGAGCTAATCCTCACGACATACACCTCCTTTACATAGAAATTCTATGTATATACCTAAAAAATCAGACAAGCTGACGCCTGCCAATATAACAGCCCATTCGGCCAAATAACGGAAATAACAGCGTTGCAAAAGCACAAGTTCCAACAAACCAAGGTGTCAACAAGGATTGAAACAGCGCAGCAGGAATTACATTGAATAGAAAAACAAGCATAAAAATGACGTTTGGCACCATTGAGATCAGAATCGTATGTAGAACAAGCTTTTCTCCACGTTTTCCAAACTCCTTCACGCCTTGATACCCAATCAGCACCCAGTAGATCATATATGCAGCTAAGATCAGCCAAACAGAAACAGAAATGCCTTTCCATACTGCTTGAACAAACGGTGATTCAAGCCATACATGCATTATTGTAATCGCAATGCCGACAGCGAATAGGGCACTGTTACAGAAAAGATGGAACATCAAAAACGCACGGAACGTTACTGGCTGTATTTTCTTAAACGAAGAAACAATGTCAGTTGGTGTTCCAAACGCCTGCAATAAAGTCTGCATAGCTTCCTCCTCACTCTTTCCTTCCTGAAAAGAACGAAACAGATGATGTTCAATATGACTCTCAATCTCTTCTATCATCGCCTCACCCTCAGGAAGCCCTTTAAGCCCGCTTTTGATTTCGGATACATATGTTTCTTTATCCATTTTGTCCGCTCCACTTCAGTATTCGGTCCATCATGGCTGAAAATACGCTCCATTCCTTCGTGCGTTCCGCCAGCACTTCTTTGCCTTCGTCTGTAATCCGGTAATATTTGCGGTCCGGTCCTTTCTCCTGCTTCTCCCAGTAGGAAGAAATATATCCTTGGCGTTCAAGCTTGTGAAGAGAAGGATACAAGGTCCCTTCTTTCATCTGCAGTTCGTTTCCGCTGCGGCTTCCCATTTCTTTTACAAGCTCATAGCCGTACATCGGCCGCTCGTTCAGAAGCGTCAATACCAATATAACCGTGCTTCCCTTAACCAGCTCACGATTTAACATCTCAAAACCCCTACCTAGTTTTCTTATGTAGCATTTTACGAAAGCACCTTGAGATTGTCAAATGATTCCTATAGATCTTCTATATTGTGATACAGAGAAAATCTAACTATAATGAAAGACAAAACACGATGGAGGTTCAAGACATGTCTATGCACAAAGCACTCACCATTGCCGGCTCAGATTCCAGCAGCGGTGCTGGGATTCAAGCTGATTTAAAAACATTTCAAGAAAAAAACGTATACGGGATGACCGCCTTAACGGTGATCGTTGCGATGGACCCAAACAACAGCTGGGACCATCAGGTATTCCCGATCGATACTGATACAATCCGCGCCCAGCTTGCAACAATTACGGACGGCATCGGTGTGGACGCCATGAAAACAGGAATGCTGCCAACCGTTGATATTATCGAGCTTGCGGCAAAAACGATCAAAGAAAAACAATTAAAAAATGTGGTAATTGACCCGGTTATGGTTTGCAAAGGTGCTAATGAAGTCCTTTATCCGGAGCACGCCCAAGCCCTGCGTGAGCAATTGGCTCCGCTAGCCACTGTCATTACGCCAAACTTGTTTGAAGCCAGCCAGCTCAGCGGCATGGATGAACTAAAAACAGTTGACGATATGATCGAAGCCGCGAAAAAAATTCACGCACTCGGCGCTCAATATGTCGTTATTACAGGCGGAGGCAAACTCAAACACGAGAAAGCCGTTGATGTTCTCTATGACGGAGAAACAGCGGAAGTCCTTGAAAGCGAAATGATCGATACGCCTTATACACATGGCGCAGGCTGTACATTCTCAGCAGCCGTGACAGCGGAGCTTGCCAAAGGTGCGGAAGTCAAAGAAGCCATTTACGCAGCGAAAGAATTCATCACAGCGGCCATTAAAGAATCCTTCCCGCTAAACCAGTATGTTGGTCCTACGAAGCATTCTGCACTGCGCCTGAATCAACAATCATAAAAAAAGGGGCTGCCTTACAGAGAGGCAGCCCTTTTTAAATCACCGAAGACTTTTCACAGAAAAAACTGCCGATCCCATCGGCAGCCTGTTTATTTGATTTTTAAATTGTTTGCAGATTTCCTCAAAAATGTTTCTATCGACTGAACAAAAAGTGCATATTCCTTCATTTGTTCATATGCCCGCGTGAGAATTTCCGCCGTTTCACTGTGCGGCGTTGTTCCGCCAAGCATTTTTTTCAGCTGAAGCAGCACATCCTTATATTCTTCTCGCTTATCTTCAACTTGGTTAGCAGCCTTTTCCAAACATTCCGGTGTTATCTTCTGTTCATGTATATTCAAGAAAACAACTCCTTTTACAGAAAAAAATAGTAGGTTATCGTTGAAGAATAGCACAGATGGCTCAGATTTCACATAAGAAAATAGAAGGATTTTCTACATAAGTGTCCAAATTCCGACATTCATTTCAGATTTCCCGGTCGCACTGGCTGTTACTTCATGATTTCCCGGGAAAGGAAAATATCTTGCACTAAAAACCTCTTCTCCGTTATTCATAAAGATTTCCACAGATGACGCGTCGAGAAACATGTGTACGGTATGCAAATCCTTGATGCGGCAATGTCTCGCTTCTGTTCTTTTTCCGTCAAAGCTCTTTCGTTCCAGCGTAACAATCCCCTCGTCTTTATGGAAGGAAAACGTAGCCGTTCCGCGGATACTGATTGAAAAGCCAGACTCCGTATGAATGTCTTCCAGCAGAATCTCAGCTCTTTCAGGTTTTTCCACTGGAAGCGTACCAGATGATCCATGCATGTTGATGTGTATTTTTTTCTCATTTCTGCGCATGGCTTTTAGCTCAGGCAGCGGCTGCTGAATCAGCTTCTGGCCTGAAAGCGTCAGCTGTCTCGGCAGCGTCATGCAGTGAATCCAGTGATAGTCAATGGTCGGATGAGACCCTTCATCCTGATCAGGCACCGCCATCCATGCAAACAAAATCCGCCTTCCCTGATCGTCTTCAAGTGTTTGCGGCGCGTAAAAATCAAAACCTTGATCAAGCTCCGTAAATTCACCATGCTTCAGTTCAGGCTTGTTATAATCGAGACGGCCGACAAAATAACCTGATTGATATACGTTCTGATAACGGAAACCGTCAGCCTCAAGCCCTTGAGGCGAAACAATCAGCACGTCCGATCCTTGAAGGGAAAACAAATCAGGGCATTCCCACATGTATCCAAAATCGTCCAGTACGTTGAAGCCCGCGCCGGTTATCGGGCCAAGAAATCTCCACTCTGTCAGGTTCTCAGAAGCAAACAAAACAGCCTGCCCTTTCAAATTCTCTGTTTGCGCACCAATCACCATATACCATGTGCCTTCATGCTCCCATACCTTCGGATCGCGAAAATGCGCCGTATATCCTTCCGGAAGGCGGGCGACGACACCCTTTTTCTCAAAGGACAGCCCGTCGTCAGAAACAGCAAGGCATTGATACGTTTCCCGGTTTCCATCCTGATCCCTGACATTTCCTGTGTAAAACAGATAGAGCCGATCGTCTTTCGTGACAGCGCTGCCCGAGTAGCAGCCGTTTTTATCAAACCAATCACTCGGAGCCAGCGCAATCTCTTCCCGCTTCCAATTCACAACATCCTGTGTCGTATAATGCCCCCAAAATTTTGCGCCGTGCCCCGTCTGAAACGGCTGCCACTGAAAGAATACATGATAGCTGCCCTTCCAATACATCACGCCATTCGGGTCATTCAGCAGCCCAACCGGCGGCATGATGTGAAAATGCTGGCGGTGCGGATCGCTGTTAGCGATGGGCTCTTTTTTCTCCACTTCTTCGTAAGCACGGCGACGAAGCTCCTGGTCATGTGCTGTCATTTTTTCCTCTCCTCATCCTCATTAATCTTCATGACAAATGCTGCAATGAACGCTGACACTGCCGCAATCGCCATGCCAATCAGATAGTGAATCAAGTTGCTGAAGCCAAACGGAGCCGCAATGGCGATCATCGGAATTCCCGTTAACCCGTAAGCGTTTGCAGCTACATGTGTAAAGACGACATATGCTCCACCCAATGCGCCTCCGATCATCGCGGCGATAAACGGTTTTCGGTAGCGAAGATTGACTCCGAATATGACGGGCTCAGTAATGCCGAGAAAAGCAGAAAATGCTGCCGGAAGCGCGATTTCTTTTGTCTTTGCCTTTTTCGTCATAAAGAAGACGGCAAGACCTGCCCCGCCCTGTGCGACATTCGCCATTGACCAGATCGGCAGCAAGTAGTTTTTGCCTATGTCTGCAATTAGCCCCGCCTCAATCGCATGGAAGCTGTGATGAACACCTGTCAGCACGATGAGTGAATACGTGCCCCCGAAAATCAAACCTGCCACAAAACCGGCATGGTCATACACATAAGTTAAAGCAACCGTAATGCCGGAGCCAAGCGCTCTACCCAGAGGGCCAATCGCAATAAAAGCAACAAACCCGGTGACAATTACAGTAACAAAAGGTGTAACAAGCAAATCTACCGCATGTGGAACCACTTTTCTCGTCCATTTCTCTACCTTGCTCATTACATAAACCGCCAGCAGAACAGGGATGACAGTTCCCTGATAGCCTAGAAGCGCGATATCAAATCCGAAAAGATGCATATAATCAGGTGTCGCTTCAGCCAAACCCCATGGATTTAAAAGAGACGGATGAATCATGATTCCCCCGATGACCGCTCCCAAGTATGGATTGCTGCCAAACTCTTTTGAAGCGCTGACCCCGATTAGAATCGGCAAGAAAATAAATGCTGCACTTGAAAACATATCAAGCAGCTGAAAAACTGCAGAATCCTTGCTCATCCAATGAAACGCATTGATCATACCCAGCAATCCCATTAACAGGCCGCTGGCCACAATAGCCGGGATAATTGGGACAAAAATATTAGAAAGCGTTTTCGCAAATCTCGCAGCGGGATTCAGCTTTTCTTTTGCCGCATCCTGATGATTGACGTGTTCCTCACGCTCAATATCAGCTTCTTTAGAAAAAGCATCGAACACTTTATTCACAAGGCCTGTTCCGAAAATGATCTGGTACTGGCCAGAGCTGCTGAAAGCCCCTTTAACGCCATCAAGCTCTTCTACTTGTGCTTGATCTATCTTTGATTCATCTTTCATCACTAAACGCAGTCTTGTTGCACAATGAGCCGCGCTGATAATATTTTCTTTCCCTCCGAGAAGCTCAATGAGGCGTTTTGCAGTCTCTTTGTAATCCATCTATTTCTCCCCCTTTTATTTAAACAAAAAAGACCTAAAATTCGCCAACGAATAAAGGACACAGCGATCCTTTTTCATTTACGCAAATTTTAGGTCTTGCCTGCTTTACCAGTCACAATCCCGCTTATTCAGATTAAGAATACGCTTTCATCATAAATCATGACAGCGTTTTCGTCAACTATTTTTTTAGTTAAATAGTTTGATATAACATGTAGACAAAAATTCGTAAAAATTAATTGTGAAATACTTCACAATATCGTGCTATACTATGCTCAATCATGAATGAAAGCAGGAAAAGACAATGGAAACTCAAGCATTGCAAAAGGTTGAACAGTATGCTTTAAAAAAACAAAACATATTCGCTTCAAGCAAAATCCGTTATGTGCTTCGGTCCATTTTGGCCAGTATGTTTATTGGTTTTGGCATTACAGCCGCAAGCAAAACAGGCAGCTATTTCTTTATGGCTGATTCTCCGTTTGCCTTTCCGGCAGCCGCTGTCACTTTCGGGGCCGCTATTCTGATGATTGCTTACGGAGGCGGAGATTTATTTACCGGCAACACCTTTTATTTCACCTATACCGCGCTCCGGAAAAAAATCAGCTGGCGCGACACCCTATACTTGTGGATGTCAAGCTATGCCGGCAATTTAATCGGCGCCATTCTGTTTGCCATCCTGATCAGCGCGACGGGACTTTTTGAGGAGCCTTCTGTTCATTCCTTTTTGATTCATTTGGCAGAGCACAAAATGGAGCCGCCGGCTTCCGAATTGTTTTTCAGAGGAATGCTGTGCAATTGGCTTGTGTGCCTCGCCTTTTTCATTCCAATGTCTCTCAAAGGGGAAGGAGCAAAGCTTTTTACCATGATGCTTTTCGTTTTCTGCTTCTTTATTTCCGGCTTTGAACACAGCATTGCCAATATGTGCACATTCGCCATCTCGCTTTTGATCGAGCACCCTGATACAGTGACACTGATGGGAGCAGTCAGAAACTTAATCCCCGTTACGCTCGGCAATCTGACCGCGGGAATAGTTATGATGGGCTGGATGTACTACACACTGAATCCTGATCAATAAAAAAACTTCCAGAGATCACTCCCTGCAAGTCAAAGCGGTTATTCCGAGAGATCTTGAAGACGCTGGACATGCAGCGTGATATAGCCGGCCTCGGATTCCGGCAAATGTAATTGATATTCATTTTTCAAAAACTCCGCCAGCTCCAGCGCACATTGATAGGCGAATGAATACTTTTTTTGGATGAAATAAAGCATCTCCTCGTCCATACGATGGAGCGCTTCATTTGATTCCAACCGGCTGACCGCGTATCGCAAATGCGTGACAAGGCGTTGATAGGAAATGCTGTTTTCATCCACCTTTCGATTAAAGTATTGTTCTATTTTCTCTATCATTTCTTTGATCATGGTCGTATGCTTCAGCGCTGAATACATGCTCTCCGCATCCATCTTCGCCGTATGGATGTGAAGGGCAATATAACCCGCTTCATCTTCAGGCAGAGACACGCCCAATGTCTCTTTTACATGTCCGATCGCCCACAGGCCGATCTCATATTCTTTTTTATAGAGCGCCTTTATCTCATGCAGCAATTTATTCTGCACAAGCAGCCCATTTTGAATCCTTTCGATCGCAAAGGACAAATGGTCGGAAAGCGCGATATGAATGTGATCGCTCAGCGGCGCCGCGAGCTCTCCTTCCGCATAGCTGATGATATCCTCAGCTATTTCTATATGCTCCTCCGGCAGTGTTTGCAGGATTTGTTTGAACTTTTCATTCTCGTCGCGCACGACAAAGATTTTTTCCACTTTATTCATAGGGATGAGATCATTTTTCTTTTTTTGAAAAGCGATTCCCGGTCCCATCACGATTTTTTCCTGATCATCCTCTTTTATTAAAGCCGCATTGTTGTTTAATACTTTATAGATTTTCAAGAGGTTATCTCTCCCGCCAATTTGCTTTTGACTGGGATTTTACCTCCTTTTGACCGCCATGTAAAGATGCGGGCCCGCTCTCTCCTGCTTTGGCGATTCCTTGAAGGCTTGCAAACATCTTCTTTTATAAAGCGCGGCGGCTTTCGCTTTCTGCTTTTCTTCCTCATTCACAGCCATCCGCCATTCATAAAACGAAACGAGTCCTGCGGCCTGCACAGCCGCCTTTCTTTGGTATGTACGCTGAGCCGAATAGACCGCGGCAGCCGCAGTTTTTCTGTCCGGCGTCACCCAGTTCATCAAAAAGACCATCCACACCCGTAAAGATACAAGCAAACGTTTCATAGAAAAACATCCCTCCGCTTCTTTTTGGCAGGCAGCCTTTTTAGCAGCCCGTTTTCTCAGCCGCAGCCCGCAAGAAAAGACGGCCGATTTCTTTTCTCGCAAACTAGCGGCTCTAGCAAAACTCATGACTCTATGATAGACCGTGGAAAGAGAATTCTTTGTCACAATATGAGTGAAAAAACCAACTAGTTTTTAGAAGTTTTGTTGAAAGCTGAAAGAATTGAAATGAAAATTGGAGAACCGCTTTGAAAACTTTATACACAAGTTATCCCAAAGATAAGAACAACTTAATCACAAGAGATATCCACATGTCCACAAACTCTATCTATATTTTGTATACGAACGTATATTCCTAACTATATATATACACAGGTTTATTCACTTATACACAGGGTTCTGTGTATAACTCCTTCGTTATACACAAACAAAATCCAATAAATGGTCCAAATGACACAAGGATTTTTTTGAATTTTCAAGAAATATATACTAGATCTTTCACATTTTTTCTAAATACAAAGGGGGAAACACATTGAAAAAGGGGATCATTCGCTTTCTGCTTGTAAGTTTCGTCTTATTTTTTGCGTTATCCACAGGCATTACGGGCGTTCAGGCAGCTCCGGCTTCTTCAAAAACGTCGGCTGATCTGGAAAAAGCCGAGGTATTCGGTGATATCGATATGACGACAAGCAAAAAAACAACCGTTATAGTGGAATTAAAAGAAAAATCCTTGGCAGAAGCGAAGGAAGCGGGAGAAAGCCAATCGAAAAGCAAGCTGAAAACCGCTCGCACCAAAGCAAAAAACAAAGCAATCAAAGCAGTGAAAAACGGAAAAGTAAACCGGGAATATGAGCAGGTATTCTCAGGCTTCTCTATGAAGCTTCCAGCTAATGAGATTCCAAAACTTCTAGCGGTAAAAGACGTTAAGGCAGTGTACCCGAACGTCACATATAAAACAGACAATATGAAGGATAAAGACGTCACAATCTCCGAAGACGCCGTATCTCCGCAAATGGATGACAGTGCGCCTTATATCGGAGCAAACGATGCATGGGATTTAGGCTACACAGGAAAAGGCATCAAGGTGGCGATTATTGACACTGGGGTTGAATACAATCACCCAGATCTGAAGAAAAACTTTGGACAATATAAAGGATACGATTTTGTGGACAATGATTACGATCCAAAAGAAACACCAACCGGCGATCCGAGGGGCGAGGCAACTGACCATGGCACACACGTAGCCGGAACTGTGGCTGCAAACGGAACGATTAAAGGCGTAGCGCCTGATGCCACACTTCTTGCTTATCGTGTGTTAGGGCCTGGCGGAAGCGGCACAACGGAAAACGTCATCGCGGGCGTGGAACGTGCAGTGCAGGACGGGGCAGATGTGATGAACCTGTCTCTCGGAAACTCTTTAAACAACCCGGACTGGGCGACAAGCACAGCGCTTGACTGGGCCATGTCAGAAGGCGTTGTCGCTGTTACCTCAAACGGCAACAGCGGACCGAACGGCTGGACAGTCGGATCGCCGGGCACATCAAGAGAAGCGATTTCTGTCGGTGCGACTCAGCTGCCGCTCAATGAATACGCCGTCACTTTCGGCTCCTACTCTTCAGCAAAAGTGATGGGCTACAACAAAGAGGACGACGTCAAAGCGCTCAATAACAAAGAAGTTGAGCTTGTCGAAGCGGGAATCGGCGAAGCAAAGGATTTTGAAGGGAAAGACCTGACAGGCAAAGTCGCCGTTGTCAAACGAGGCAGCATTGCATTTGTGGATAAAGCGGATAACGCTAAAAAAGCCGGTGCAATCGGCATGGTTGTGTATAACAACCTCTCTGGAGAAATTGAAGCCAATGTGCCAGGCATGTCTGTCCCAACGATTAAGCTTTCATTAGAAGACGGCGAAAAACTCGTCAGCGCCCTGAAAGCTGGTGAGACAAAAACAACATTCAAGTTGACGGTCTCAAAAGCGCTCGGTGAACAAGTCGCTGATTTCTCATCACGCGGCCCTGTTATGGATACGTGGATGATTAAGCCTGATATTTCCGCGCCAGGGGTCAATATCGTGAGCACGATCCCAACACACGATCCTGACCATCCATACGGCTACGGATCAAAACAAGGAACAAGCATGGCATCGCCTCATATTGCCGGAGCGGTTGCCGTTATTAAACAAGCCAAACCAAAGTGGAGCGTTGAACAGATTAAAGCCGCCATCATGAATACCGCTGTCACTTTAAAGGATAGCGATGGGGAAGTATATCCGCATAACGCTCAAGGCGCAGGCAGCGCAAGAATCATGAACGCAATCAAAGCCGATTCGCTCGTCTCACCTGGAAGCTATTCATACGGCACGTTCTTGAAGGAAAACGGAAACGAAACAAAAAATGAAACGTTTACGATTGAAAATCAATCTTCCATTAGAAAGTCATACACACTGGAATACTCATTTAATGGCAGCGGCATCTCCACATCCGGCACAAGCCGTGTTGTGATTCCGGCACATCAAACCGGGAAAGCCACTGCAAAAGTAAAGGTCAATACGAAGAAAACAAAAGCTGGCACCTATGAAGGAACGGTTATCGTCAGAGAAGGCGGAAAAACGGTCGCTAAGGTACCTACATTGCTGATTGTGAAAGAGCCCGATTATCCGAGAGTCACATCTGTCTCTGTCAGCGAAGGGTCTGTACAAGGTACCTATCAAATTGAAACCTACCTTCCTGCGGGAGCGGAAGAGCTGGCGTTCCTCGTCTATGACAGCAACCTTGATTTCGCAGGCCAAGCCGGCATTTATAAAAACCAAGATAAAGGTTACCAGTACTTTGACTGGGACGGCACGATTAATGGCGGAACCAAACTTCCGGCCGGAGAGTATTACTTGCTCGCATATGCCGCGAACAAAGGCAAGTCAAGCCAGGTTTTGACCGAAGAACCTTTCACTGTTGAATAAGAAAAAGCCCTGCCGAATCGGCAGGGCTTTTTAAAGATCAGTCAGCAAACGCCTCCTGCAATAATCGATACGATCGGAGCTTATCTTCAAAATGATGCGTGATGGTCACCACCATGATTTCCTCTGTTTCATACGCTTTACTCAAAGCTAGCAGCCGCTCCTTAACCTGTTCTTTCGTACCAACAATCATTCGATTTCGATTATCAGCAATTCGTCTCTGTTCATAAGGAGAATACGTATTTTTCCGAACAGCTTCATACGAAGGAACTCCCTCTAAAGGAATACCCTGCTCTCCCGCCAAAAGTGTAAAATCAAGCACAGCCCCAAGCTCCTCTGCCTTCTCCTCTGTGTCAGCACAAAGAACAAAAACAGCAACTGCCGCTCGAGGCGTATCTCCTAACACAGACGGTTTGAATCGTCTCTTATACTGTCTGACAGTACCCTCTCCGCCCTCTCCATTGATAAAATGGGCAAACATATAGCCAGCGCCAGATTCAGCTGCGAGCAGCGCGCTTTCTCCAGATGAGCCGAGCAGCCACACATCCGGAGCCGTTGAAATATGCGGCGCAGCCGTCAGATTCGGAAAACGGTGTTTATCATCCGCCAAATCATGCAAATACATGGTCAGCTCCTTGATTTGCTGCGGATACTGATCAGCATTGCGCTTACCGCCGTCATTCAGCGCCCATGATGCAATCGGCATTCCCCCCGGTGCTCTGCCAAGCCCCAGGTCAATTCTTCCTGGTGTCAGCCCCTCCAGAACACGAAAGTTTTCAGCTACTTTATAAGCACTGTAATGCGGCAGCATGACTCCTCCTGATCCAACACGGATTCGCTTTGTTTTCGCTGCTATATGACTGATTAGCACCTCAGGACTGGACCCTGCAAGCCGTTTTGAAAAGTGATGCTCAGAAACCCAAAATCTCTTATATCCAAGGTCCTCAGCAGCTTGGGCAAGCGCAACGGTTTGCTGTAAGGCCGTTTCTGCATTACTGCCCTCTGATACTGGAGATTGATCTAATATACTTAATGAAACCATCCCTACCACCTCATCCTCATCGTATCACTGATCCCCTATTTTTTCTCCAAAGCCGCTCACACTGCTTATCAGTGTCCCCTATCATTCGCCATTTATTTGTGAAAGCATGTCCCTATTTGTCGGAATATGTTACACGTGAAACATAAAAACCCCTCCAGACGGAGAGGTTTGCTTTAGTTTTTATTAAAGCCCTTTTCTTTCACGTAGTCATTTAAATACGTACGCGGCTTTTGCTTCATAAAGTTCAGTATTTGATCGGACCACGTTTCTTCCCGCTGCCCGTTTGTTCTTTCTCTATAGTAATCAGAAATGGTTTTGTCATACGTATTCATAGTATGACGGAAATCGTCTGTGTTCACATTATACGTATTCTCATGATAAACGGCCTGCTTTGGCAATCTCGGTTTTTTGCCGGAAAGGTTCGCAGGATGGCCTACTGCCAGTCCGAAAAGCGGGAGCACATGGTCAGGCGTTTGCAGCACCTCTGTCACCTTGTCCAGTTCATTCCGAATGCCGCCGATATAGCAAATGCCAAGCCCCATGGATTCAGCGGCAATGCTCATATTTTGCGCCGCCAGCGCCGCATCAATCAAGCTAACCATAAACATTTCTGTATTCTCGAGCAGCTCAGAAATATGTTCACCTTTTTCCTCAGCCAGTTGTTGATGACGGTACAAATCCGCACAAAATACAAAAAAGTGTCCGTTCTTCTCAACGTAAGGCTGATTCCCAGCAAGCACGGACAGCTCACGTTTTTTCTCAGGATCAGAAACCCCGATAATCGAATATGCCTGCACATAGCTGGATGTAGACGCAGCCTGCGCACTTTTCACTAATGTATCAATTTCTTCAGCTGTCAAAAGCTGATCTGTAAAAGACCGGATTGACCGATGATTCAAAATGGTTTCGATTGTGTTATTCATCACAAAAACCTCCTTATCACTTTTTATCATATCTGAAAAAAAGTGATCTCAAAAGTGAAATGCTCTGCACAAAAAAAGACAGCCTCTGTAAAGGCTGTCTGGATATTAAGAATTAAAAAGATAACTTCTGTATTTCGTCAGCTGCACACTTGCATTATATACAATCCCAAATCCGATTAACGTGGAAAGTGTCGAGCTTCCCCCATAGCTGACAAACAGCAGCGGAATCCCGGTAACAGGCATAATGCCGATGTTCATTCCGATATTCTGGAATGTGTGGATCACAATTAACGCCGTATAGCCAACGCAAAAGAAAGAAGCGAAACGGTTAAACGGATGTATTTTGTCTATCAGAACGACAAGCCTGTAGATTAAAAAGAAGAACATGATGACAACTATTGCACAGCCTATAAAGCCAAATGACTCACCTATTATAGAAAAGATAAAGTCAGTCGTACTCTCTGGAACATAAACCTTCAAATTAGAAATACCATTACCTAAAATACCACCAGATCCTATTGCCATGATGGCCTGGTCAACTTGCCAGCTGTCATTTGAATCTTCCTGTGTCTCATTTGAAGCAGACACCCAAGAAGTGACCCGCTTAATTTGATAGTCCTGTATTCCAACTGATTTAGCAACGTCAGGAAAGTTTATCATTACTAATAAAATTAATGAAATGAGTAAGATACCTGAACCAGCTATGATCGCAATCAATTTCCAGTTTATCCCTGACATAAAAACCATTACAAGAACGATAAACATACATATTCCCGCAGTCCCAGCATCCTGCATCAAGATAAGACCTACAGGAATAACTGCGACACCCGCAATCTTTAATAACAAGTGGATATCATCCCTAAGCGTCCGAACTCCTTTAGGATTTGCTTTTCCAATAACTGAAGCAAGCATCATAATCAAACCAACCTTCATAAACTCTGACGGCTGTATTGTTATTCTACCGATCCTAAACCAACTTTTTGCCCCTTTAATAACAGGTGCAATAGACTCGGGACTGATTTTAAGAATAATCAAAGATAAAATACCAATGATAAAAATATATAAACTTAACTTTTCAAGCTGTTCTAAATCAAAGTACAAAAGAACTGTAATGGCAACAGCCCCCAAAAGATAAAACACAATTTGCTGAATCCAATCCGTGTTCCCATACTGCCCAAACTGACCGGCAGCATAAATTGATACTACGCTTATAATAAAAAACACACCAAATATAAAAATCAAATCCCCCTGGTAAAAGGGGCTTTGCTGTTTCTTATATCGACTCATTCTATCCCGCCTTACATTTTCATCGGAAAATCACTAATGTTTATTATACATGAACCACGTTCAAGATGACACGTGAAGCTCGCTTCCTTTTAAGTTTTTTCCGCACTTGTGGCGCTTTTCAGCTACACGAAATATGACGTATGATAAACCGAAATGTTTCGATTGACACAAAACTTTTCAAATGAAAAAAACGCCATACCAATAGAATTTGTTAAAAAACGAATGCGATAATGTGTTATGTTCCCAAATAATGTGATACCTCATATAGAAATAGCTAAAAATTCAGAGCCCCATGCCCATACATTCTCCTAGCACATTAAACGAAAAAATAAGACGATAGATCCAGTCCATTTCTGCAAAAACACGTATCAATTTCTGGAAAACATGGTATAATAATTGTAACAGAATGTTCAAAAAACAATCACAAAACAGACACAACTCAGTTCCTCTATTTCATTTTTGTAAACGTTATCACAAAATGAAAGGAGACGGGTATGATGGACATGTTTTTTGCTTACTTATTGGTTGCCAGCGCAACGCCTCTCTTTATTTGGCTTGATAACAAAAAAGTCGCACTCTCAGCTATTCCGCCAATCATTTTAATGTGGGTATTCTTCTTCTTTTACGCAACAGAAAGCCTTTCTCCACTTGGACACACTCTCATGATTATCTTGTTTGCCGTTAACGTCATTGTCGCTCATATCGCCGCATTTATCATTTACGGCCTTCCGTATCTTCGCAGAAAGCGAAGCAGCTGAAGACAGCAAAAAACCCTCTTCCACTGAAGAGGGTTTTTGTATTATTCGTTATGGCCTGAATGCTCTGAGTGTTCAGCGCCTCCAGGAGGATTTCCGTCCATATGGTCACCATGGTGATAGTGAGCCGCGAAAATCCAGATGGATCCAAGTACGATAACGATCGCGCCAAAGAATCCGAACAGCGTGTTTCCGACTTGGATCGTGCCGTTTTCGCTCTCTGTCATATGCATGAACATGAGAAGCTGCAGCGCCGCCTGAATGAAGGCGAAGCCGAAGATAATCCAAAGTTTTGCTGATGAGCTCAGGTCAGTATACACTGCAACCCATAGAGCCAGCAGGGTCAAAACGATAGACAGGATAAAACCTACAATGTGTTTCCATGGAAAGTGACTGTGTTCAGCAGATTTGTTTGCCATTTTACAGACCCCCCAATCCCATGAGATAGACACCTGTAAAGATGAAAATCCATACAACATCTAAGAAGTGCCAGTACAAGCTTGAGATAAAGATTTTAGATGAAGTTTGCGGAGTTAAGCCGCGTTTCTTCAACTGAATCAGAATTCCTGTGATCCAGAAAATCCCGATTGTTACGTGAGTTCCGTGAGTTCCAAGTAAAACAAAGAATCCAGACCAGAACGCACTTGTACTGAGAGCCGCTCCTTCATGTACATAGTGAACAAACTCGTTGATCTCGCATCCGACGAAGCCGGCACCGAGAAGAAGAGTGATAATTGTCCAAATGACTACGCCTTTTAAACTTCCGCGGCGCATTTCATGAACAGCGATCCCGCAGGTAAAGCTGCTGATCAGCAGCAAGAACGTCATAATCATTACCAGATTGACTTCAAATAGTTCGTCTGGCAAGACACCTCCAGCTGTTCTGTTTTTAAGAACGAAGAAGGTTGCAAATAGTGTTGAGAACAACACAATTTCTGCCCCTAAAAAGATCCAAAACCCGAGAATATTAAGTCTGCCGGTTTCAGATTGATATTCCATAGGCGCGTTAGAATTGCCGTGTTCTGCATGTTCCATAACTCACGCCTCCTTATTCGGAAATCTTTCTTTCCGTCTCTTTTATTTCATCAACACTAATGTAGTAGCCGTTGTCGTATTCGAATGAACGCAGAACCATGCAGAGCAGGACTCCGATCAATCCGACTACGCCCATCCAGTACCATTCAAAGACAAGTCCAAAGCCTGCAAGACCGAAGGCAACAGACATAAAGAACGGTCTGCCTGAGTTGCTTGGCATATGGATTTTCTTGAATTTGCTTTCAGGGTATAATTCAGTTTTTTCTTCTTTCATATGCAGGAATGCATCTTGAGATTTGACTTCAGGAAGCACCGCAAAGTTGTAATGCGGCGGAATCGCAGAAGAAGTCGCCCAATCAAGCGTACGTCCCACACCCCATGAATCTCCGCTGATTTCACGAGTAGAGTAACGGAAGCTGTAGTAGATGTTATAGCAAAGGATTAAGAATCCTACACCCATCATGAAAGCTCCGACTGTTGAGATAAAGTTCAATGTTGTCCAGCCGTCATTCGGTCCGTATGTGTAAATACGGCGAGGCATGCCTTGAAGCCCCAAGAAATATTGCGGGAAGAAACAAATATTGAACCCGATCATAAAGATCCAGAAGAACCATTTTCCGATTCTTTCGTTCAGCTTGTGGCCGAACATTTTTGGATACCAGAAAATAAATCCGGCGAAACAAGCAAATACAGTACCCGCGATCAGCACATAGTGGAAGTGAGATACAAGGAAGTACGTATTATGGTATTGATAATCCGCTGCTGCCATCGCAAGCATAACCCCTGTAACCCCGCCGATAACGAAGTTAGGAATGAACGCAAGCGCCCACAGCATAGGTGTTGTAAAGCTGATTCGGCCTTTATACATTGTAAAGAGCCAGTTAAAGATTTTAACCCCGGTTGGGATTGAGATTGCCATTGTCGTAATTGAGAAGAATGAGTTAACGGACGCACTGTTCCCCATTGTGAAGAAGTGGTGAGTCCAAACTAAGAAACTCAATACAGAGATGGCGATAATAGAACCAACCATCGCTTTGTAACCAAACAATTGTTTTCTTGCAAAGCTTGAGATGATTTCTGAGAAAATACCAAACGCCGGAAGAATAACGATATATACTTCAGGATGTCCCCAAATCCAGAACAAGTTTGCCCAAAGCATCGGCATACCGCCTGCTTCCAATGTGAAAAAGTGAGCGCCGAACAAACGATCAAATGATAAAAGTGCCAATGCTACTGTAAGTACAGGGAACGCAAACACGATAATAACCATTGTGATCAGTGTTGTCCATGTGAACATTGGCATACGCATTAATGTCATGCCTTTTGTTCTCATTTTTAAGATTGTTACCATAAAGTTGATCCCTGTCATCAGGGTACCGATACCGGCAATCTGAAGTCCGAGGAGGTAGTAGTTCTCACCCGGCCCAGGGCTCATGTCGTTACTTGCAAGCGGCATATAACTCGTCCAGCCTGCGTTCGGAGAACCTCCGATAACGAAAGAAATATTGAAAAGCATCGCCCCTACAAAGAACGTCCAGAAGCTCAGGTTGTTCAAGTAAGGGAACGCAACGTCGCGGGCACCGATTTGAAGAGGCACAACAACGTTGATAAGACCGATTAAGAACGGCATCGCCATGAAGATGATCATGATTGTACCGTGAGTTGTAAAAATTTCATTATAGTGGTTTGAGTCTAAAAAACTGTTATTCGGAAGCGCTAGCTGGGCACGCATCATCAGACCGTCGACACCGCCGCGGAATAACATAATTACAGCAGATATAATATACATGATTCCGAGTTTTTTATGGTCAACAGTAGTTATCCATTCAGACCACAGCCATTTCCACTTTTTAAAGTAAGTCAGTACAAAAATAATGGCAATGGTTGAAAGCGCAATGGAAACTTGTGCGCCCAGAATTAATGGGTCACCAGTTACGAAAAATTCGTCCCATTTGAATTTCATGCAGGCTTCCTCCTTTCCTGATCAATATCATTCTTCTGTATCATCAGACTTCTTAAATTCGTTTTTCTTTACGTTTTCAAACGGATCTGTTTTAGAGTGCGGTGAAACGGCTTGATAGCCAAGGCGTTTGCGCGCCTCCATCGCGTACTCAGCGTCTTGTCCGTGATCAACGTATTTCAAGTGAGTAGAAGAGAACGTTAATTCGTCCACATTTTCAGGAAGCATCAATTCATCATACTTCTCTTTTGTCAGCTTAGGAGCCTCGTTCTGAGTCTTTTTCACCCAGCTGTTAAAGTCTTTTTCTGTGACTGCATTCACATCAAACTCTTGGTCTGCAAAATGTTCACCTGTGAAGTTCGCGTTGCGGCCTTCGTAAGTACCCACTTTGTCAGCCTGTAAGTATTGATCCATCAGCATCCCTGCCATCGCATATTTTTGTCCTCCAAGCTGAGGAATCCATAGCGAAGCCATTGAATCTGCAGATGAGATTTTGAACAAGATCGGGCGGTCGACAGGAATGTTTAAGTAGTTGACCGTTTCAATATCCTGTTCAGGGTAGCTGAATACCCATTTCCAGTCTACCGAAGTAGCATAAACAACAAGAGGCTCTTTGTCTTTTGTTGCTTCAGGAGCTTTTTCTAACGAATATATCGTCTGTACTGTTGGCACAGAAAGTGCAATGACGATTAAAATTGGGATCACTGTCCAGACTACTTCTAAAAACGTGTTACCATGAATTTCTGGGTTATAAGATCCATTATCTTTGCCTTTACGGTCGCGGTATTTTACTAAAATAATGGTAAATAGAACAAAGACGACCCCGACGATAAACAGCATAAATCCGATAGATAACAGGATTAAATCACTTTGCTGTTCAGCTACAGGTCCTTTCGGATCTAGTACTGAAGCATTGCTGCATCCCCCAAGGACGAAAACCACAGTTAACAGCGCTAATACAAGCAACGGTTTTAATGCTCTGAACAAGAAGATCACCATCCTTCCTATTGATGTAATAAATCTGAAGTGCATACTTCCTCAAAATCTTTTCTCTACTTTGTTATGCTATCAAAAACTTCACATATTAGCTTTATTTTTTTATAAACTTCATCCCATTTTCGCTTAAATGTCATAAAATCGACAAAAATCGCTCCAACTTTATTCACATCTATCGCTTAAGATGAAAAGTTTCTAGTTATTTCCGCATATAAGTAAAGAAAAGATGATGAAGAACTAATTCTGACAAATAAAGGTTTACCACAATAAAAAACTTAGGTCAATCAAAAATTTCATTTTGTTAAACTTTCTAGATAGGAATTATTTTTTCCTTGTCTAGCATCTTTTCACACGGTTACCATTTTAACGCATCAAATATTGAAAGAAAAGGCGCAATGAAGAGCCAATATGCTCTGAATTGTCCGTATTTTTTAATGAGAGCATCCAGTTGTTTATCTTATACAAAAAAGAGGAATGATATAAGCAAATAAATAAAAAATAGGATGTGTTGAATGATGAGTTTTCTTATTTCACTTATCGTCGCTATTATTATCGGATGGCTTGGAAGCCTGTTTGTAAAAGGAGATATGCCCGGAGGAATTATCGGGTCTATGATCGCAGGTCTTATAGGCGCTTGGATCGGACACGGGCTGCTTGGAACATGGGGGCCGCACCTAGCCGGATTTGCCATTATTCCAGCGGTAATCGGCGCAGCCATTGTTGTCTTTCTAGTAAGCCTGTTAACCAGAAAAAGAGGATAAAAGCAGCAGCACCCGAAGCGTCAGCGCTTTGGGTGTTTGTTTTGCCATAAAAATCGAAAAAGCCTCAACCCTAGCGGTTGAGGCTTTTGACTGGTTTGACGCCCAACTGGTCGATAAACCTTCTGAAGGCCTGTTTTCCCTCTGCTGTCTGCTTAAATACACCGGCGTGTTCAAGAATGCGAGCGAATACATGTCCCAGCTCTTCCTTTATGACTAGATCTGCATTCTCTTTCGTTATGGTTCTTTTTTCCATCATTCGAAGAGCCCATTCACTATGCTTTGCCGTGAGCGGATTTTGTTCTAAGGCTGTTTTCGGATCAGCAGAGCATAGCGCCGCTGCCGTTTCTTTCATTTCCTCCTGTAAGCGGCCCGGCAATATCGCCAATCCCATGACCTCAATCAGGCCGATATTTTCTTTTTTAATATGGTGAACTTCCTTATGGGGATGAAATATTCCTAATGGATGCTCCTCATCCGTCCGGTTGTTCCTCAGTACGATATCGAGTTCGTACAGGTCTCCCCTGCGCCGCGCAATCGGTGTGACCGTATTATGGGGCGTATCGCCTGTATAGGCGGCAATGCCGGCTTTTTCATCGGAATACGTCTGCCACGTGCGGAAGATATGGTCAGCAGCTTCAGCGACATGACCCGGTTCGTCTCCTTGGAGCCTGAGCACAGACATCGGCCATTTCACTAAGCCCAGCGACACACCGGGATAATCATTTAATTCATAAACGTCTTCCGCTTCTGCACGTGCCATTGGAAAATCATGCGCGCCGCCTTGGAAATGATCATGGCTTAGGATGCTGCCGCCGACAATCGGCAGATCCGCGTTTGAACCGATAAAATAATGCGGATATTGGCCAAGAAATGACAGCAGCCTTTCAAATGTTTTTTTGCTGATCTCCATCGGTTCATGTTCCCCTTTTAAGACAATGCAGTGCTCCGGATAATAGACATATGGCGAGAATTGCAGGAACCATTGTTCGTCCTCAAGGATGACCGGAATGATTCTGTGATTTTGCCGGGCTGGATGATTCACGCTTCCCTCGAAGCCGACATTTTCTTTACACAGCAAACACATCGGATAATTTGTCTGTTCCTGCTCTTTTGCAGCCGCAATCGCTTTCGGGTCCTTTTCAGGCTTTGATAGGTTAATGGTCATTTCCAGCTCGCCATATTCGGTCGGCACCGTCCAATGAACATTTTTGGCGATTCTGTCAGTCCGTATATAATAGACATCCTCTGAATATTGATAGAATTCCTTTGTAGCCTGTTTTGGGCCGTATAATGCTTTTGTCTCTTCAAATTTGCGAATGACCTCGGACGGGGCAGGTACAAAACAGCCCATCAGCTTTGCGCTGAGCAGGTCACGGTACGTATCTGTATCCGCTTCCATTCGGCCGGTTTCGGCAGCCCATTTATAGATGGGGGCGAGCAAGTCCGGCAGGCTTTGTGACTGCTTGATGCTGGTGCTGGAGACCGGCTCGGGATGTGTGATGCCCAGCGCTTCATAAAGACGGTTTCTCGTATATTCCCGATCCCAGATCGAAATCAATTTCCGTTCCAAACCATACTCAAGCAGCTGTTCCAGATGTTCAATAATACTCATATGTCACTCCCCCTTTAGTTCTCTCGCTCCCTCTCCGATATCCGCGACATAAAAATCCGCTCGGAGCCCTGTTTTTTCTTGATATCTGTCTCCAACCTTCTGAATAAAATCATCAATGAACTCATCTTTTACAATGCTGATGGTGCATCCGCCAAAGCCTGCTCCCGTCATTCTTGATCCAATTACACCTTCGTGATCCCATGCCGCAAACACAAGCTCATCAAGTTCAGGGCATGTTACTTCATAGTCATCCTTCAATGAAAGGTGGGATTCCTTCATTAACTGCCCGATTTCATCTATATTGTTCTCTTTGAACATATGGGCCGTCTTAATAGCACGATGATTTTCGTATACAGCGTGCTTTGCCCGGCGTCTGTTCGTTTCATTTTGGATCAGGCTGGAATGCGCATCGAAATCAGAAGGCTTGATGTCGCCCAGTGCTGCAATATCGAGGCCTTTTTTCAGATCAAGCAATGCATCATTGCATTCTTGGCGTCTCGTATTATAGCTGGAGTCAGCCAATGTTCTTTTTTTGTTCGTATTCGCGATGACCAGCGCGAGGCCTGAGACATTGAGTTTGCTATATTCATAGTCAAGCGTGTCGCAGTTCAGCAGCATCGCATGATGTTTTTTCCCCATTCCAATTGCAAATTGGTCCATAATTCCGCAATTGACGCCGATAAAATGGTTTTCCGCATGCTGCGCCATTTTCACAAGCTCAAGCGCATCTACTTCAGGGTGAAAATAGCTTTGGAGCACGACCCCCATCAGCAGTTCAATAGAAGCAGAAGACGACAGCCCCGCCCCGTTTGGAATATTCCCTGAAAATACAATGTCAAAGCCATGGGGAACTGCATATCCCCTCTGTTGAAATTCATAAATCACGCCTTTTGGGTAGTTCGCCCAGTCGTCTTCTTTTTGATAGCGAATGTCGTCAAGGCTGCATTCCTTGATCCCCGCGTCTTTAAAGTTGTCTGAATACATCCGGACAACCCCATCGTTTCTTTCTGCAACAGCAGCATATGTACCCATTGTCAGCGCACACGGAAAGACATGCCCGCCGTTATAGTCAGTATGTTCTCCAATCAGATTCACTCTTCCAGGTGCGAAAAAAAACCGTAACCCCTCTTTTTCTCCGAATACACTTGCAAATATCCCCTTTAGCTCTTCCCGCATGTGCAATCACCTTTCTGGTTTTTATTTTTTATTCCCCTTATTTCTCCATAGAAAACGGCAGATCATATGCTGCAGTCCTCTCATACCCCTTCTTCTTTTGTTTTTTTAAAGACGAGCCATTTGCTCGCAACATAGTTGACGACAACAATGACCGCGTTGTCGAGTATTTTGGCCAAGGTTTCATTTGTATTGAACTGGCCGACAAGAATGATCATCATGCCTAAATCTATGCCGAGAGACAGGACCCGAACGCTGAAAAAAGCAGTGAGCTCTTTCAGCAGGCTCTGCAGATCATGTGTTTTTTGCTGAAACACATATAATTTATTTGTTATGTAAGCAAACAGCACGGACAAAATCCAAGCGGCGACAGTGGCGGCTTTGTAATCCACATTCATGATCTCTACCAATATATAAAAGCTGGCGATATTCACAATGGTTGTGAAAACCCCCATAATGATATACATAATTATTTCTCTATACTTCACTGATGTTCCTCGCTTTCTGAAAAACTTTTCAAAATTCTTGGCGTCTCGTGCTCTCTGTCTAAAGTGAAAAATACCGAGAGTGCGTCTAAAAAGCTGCGGAAGGTGGCTGGCTGGCCCAATACATATGATTGTTTGATGATTCCGTCGAGGACTGCACATATTATTTTAGCCGTATATTCAGGATCAATACAGGCGTCAATCAGCTTTCTCTCCTTCAGCCACTTAATATATAACACATTTTCTTCCACCCACAATTCGTACAGCCGGACATAAGCCTTGCATTTCTTTAAGACTTTATACGTCGGCATGTTCATGGCAAACGAGGTGATGTCCCACGACGGCTTATTTATGTAATAGGAATAAAGCAGTTCTGCAGCGTGTTTTGCAGCCTCGTCCAATGTCAGCGATTTCACTGACTCCCGCTCCATTTGATCAAGATACCCTATAATGATCTTTTTTTTCATCTGACGTTTTTCTAGAAGATACAGCAGAAAATCGTCCTTGCTGACAAAATGAACATAAAATGCTCCTTTGCTATACCCGGCGGCTCTGCTGATATCTTCTACAGAAACCGGATCATACGCTCGGTCAATCAACAAATTCACGCCAGCGTCTATAAAACTTTCAAATGTTGCTTCTCTTTTAATTTGAAATTTGTTTTTTTTCATATTTTTCTCCTGGCGGTAATGATTACCCTTATCTTACACCGGATCAATCTTTAGCGGTATTTATTTCTTTGAACGGTTATGCTATTCGGTTTCCCAGGGGTCATTTTTAATAGGCTGAATGATTTATTTTCATTTACATACTATCCAGTCAGTATTTAATTGTTTATTATTATAAATAAGGTCCATTGGTTATATTAGTCATTTTTTTAGGGAATAGGTAGGTGGTTTTTCCTTCAGTTTGTGAACACCGAGCAACTATGTGTGAAATTTGTTGTACTCGCCTCATCATCGCGCTGGCTTGCCTTTTATTGCCCGCATGTTGCAGGAAAACATTTTATACAATTGGAGGTTACTATGAAAACTCATGTTAAAAAAGATTTGGACAAAGGTTGGCATATGTTAATTCAAGAAGCTAGATCCATTGGATTAGGCATTCATGATGTGAGGCAGTTTTTAGAATCTGAGACAGCATCGAGAAAGAAAAACCACAAAAAAACCGTCCGGCAAGACTAGTCCGAACAGGCGGATCTATTTACCTCTGGCTTTTCTATCACCTGATCTGAGTTTTCACCATATCCTCTATTCAAAAGCAAATCGCTGCGCTGAGCTTGAGGACAAACGGTGTGTCAGCTAACTACGACAGACAGCCGGTGATGCGATCACCTCTTGGCACATGCATTGTCATAAAGAGGTGATGCGAACATGATAACCGTGCTCTGGTAAACAGCAGCTTTGCTGAGAACAAGCTGCATTCGGTGAGGTTTTGAAAGCAAACTCGTTTATACACGGCCGAGCTTGAAAACCTTCGCCTGTCTTTAGACCACTGTGTTCACCTCTTCACGACCTCCTTCTTTTTTCATCCTCCAGATATTGTTCAACGCATAAATCGGACTTTCAGTACATACCTATTGGTGTACCTTTTTGCTTACGTTTAGCGAATAAAAGGAGGAAAGCCATGTACAAAGCTGATTATAAACAGATTGCTGCAACGCCGTCTTTTCAAGCTTTTTTAAAGCAGAAACGCGCTTTTATTGTTCCTTCTGCGATTTTCTTTTTTGTCTTTTATTTTTCACTCCCTGTTTTGACATCTTATTTCACCTTTTTGAATGCACCGGCCATTGGAGCTGTTTCATGGGCTTGGCTGTTCGCCATCGCCCAATTCGCTATGACCTGGATACTGAGTACTGTGTATTCCCGGAGAGCCGCTCATTTCGATCGGTATGTAAGCGCTTTAAAAGAGGATCTGAAGGGTGAACAGACATGAATATGACTGCTTTTTTATTGTTTTTGGCGATTGTTGGCCTGACGCTTATTATCACGTATTTTGCCGCGAAGCGGACGAAAACGACGAGTGAGTTTTATACGGCGGGCGGCGGGCTCACCGGCGTTCAGAATGGACTGGCAATTGCCGGTGACTACATGTCTGCCGCCTCGTTTCTCGGGATTGCCGGAATGATTGCGTTATATGGATTTGATGGCTTCTTTTACAGCATCGGTTTTCTGGTGGCTTATCTCGTTGTCTTGTACATCGTGGCGGAGCCGCTTCGGAATCTTGGAAAGTACACGATGGCAGACATGATTGCCGCTCGCTTTAAAGAAAAGAAAATCCGCGGTGTCGCGGCTCTCAATACCATTGCCATCTCTACTTTTTATATGATCGCCCAGCTCGTGGGGGCGGGAGCGCTGATCAAACTGCTTCTAGGGCTGGATTATACCGCGGCTGTCCTCATCGTCGGAGTGCTGATGACCATTTATGTCGTGTTTGGCGGCATGATCGCGACAAGCTGGGTTCAAATTATTAAAGCCGTTTTGCTGATGGCCGGTACACTCGTGATTTCGATTATCGTGTTTTCGAAATTCGGCTTTAGCCTTAATACCATGTTTGAACAGATGAAAACGGCTACTCCGCTTGGCGCTGATTTTTTGAATCCCGGAAATAAATACAAGGTGCCGCTTGAGACCTTGTCGTTAAACTTGGCACTCGTGCTGGGAACCGCCGGGCTTCCGCATATATTGATCCGGTTTTATACCGTTAAGGATGCCAAGACGGCCCGTACATCCGTTGTGTCAGCGACATGGATTATCGGTGTGTTTTACATTATGACGGTGTTTCTCGGCTTTGGTGCCGCGGCATTTGTCGGTTTTGACGCGATTACGGCGGCTGATCAAGCGGGAAATATGGCGGCTCCGCTTTTAGCAAAAGCGCTCGGAGGAGACTTTCTGTTCGCGTTTGTATCAGCCATCGCCTTTGCCACCATTTTGGCTGTCGTGACAGGGTTGGTGCTGTCTGCCGCCTCAGCATTTGCCCATGATATTTACAGCCAGATTATCAGAAAGGGAGAAGCAACTGAAAAAGAACAAATGAAAGCGGCCAGATGGGCTTCTGTCGCCGTGTCAGTACTCTCGATTCTCCTTGCGATTTTTGCACAATCCTTAAATGTGGCGTTCCTTGTTGCACTCGCGTTTGCGGTAGCCGCCAGCGCAAACCTTCCGCTGATTGTGTTTACAGTCTTCTGGAAACGATTCAATGCCTCAGGCGCTTTATGGGGCAGCCTGACAGGCCTGATCAGCGCGCTTGTGCTGGTATCGATGAGCCCTAGTGTGTGGGACCCGGCCGGAGGTGCTATTTTTACCGGTGATCCGCTCATTCCGCTGTCTAATCCAGGAATTATTTCCATCCCGCTCGGCTTTCTCGGCGCGTGGCTCGGAACGGTGCTGTCATCTGATAAAACAATTGATGAAGATACGTTTGCAGAAATTCAGGTGAAGGCGCATACTGGCGTCCATATGGAACAGGAGTAAAAAAAGCTCTCTTTATAGAGAGCTTTTTCCTTGTCTTTTCTTTTGTTCGTCAGAAATCGCTTTTTCAAATACATCCTTGCCGGCAGCACCTGGAATTACAGTGTCGCCAATAATAAAGGTTGGAACGGCTGTGATGTCAGCCTCTTCATAAGCGTGCTTCAAGGCTTGGCGCTGCACGTCCTGATATGTTCTTGTTTCCAGTGCTGATTTGAATGATGCACCGTCTAATCCCACTTCCTCGGCGAGCTTCGTCAAGATGTCAATATCGCCAATATTTTGGCCCTCCTGGAAAAACGCCTGAAAGACACGGGTGTTGTATTCATGTCCTTTATTGTATTCCTTCGCAAAATGGAAGCCTTCAAACGCGAGGTCTGTATACGGATGAGGCGAGACGTTTGGAAAATTGATCTCGACTCCTAATTTCTCCGCCATTGGCTGAATTGATGTCTGCCACATGTACTGTTTGGAAGGATCATTGACCGGATCAAGCTGAGGAGATGGGCTTGGGCGCAGTTCAAACGGCATCCACTCGACTTCAACATCCTTTCCTTTTATCGCTTCTTCAAAAGCGGCTTTTCCAACAAAACAAAATGGGCAGACGTAATCTGAATAAACTTTAATGTGTACTGTCATGATAATCTCCTTTCATACTAAATTGATTTTAAACTGTAACAATTAAAGTTACAACTGTTTTTTAAATAAAGAAGCCGATTTAGGCTTCTTTCAGATTGATGACAAAATCCTAAAAAGTTTTAGGATTTTGTCATCCTTTCAGCGTGATTGAAAACCCTTGAAGTCTAGGAAAGCCGAGCATTGGAGCGGAGCGAATGCTCTAATTCGTGAGCACCAACGCACAGGCTTGACAACGAATGCGAGGGTTTGTCGACACGCTGAAAGAAGCCTGTAAAGGCTTCTTTTATGATTCCAGCAAACGCTGGGCAATATATTCTCCTTTTTTGCAGCCGCCTGGGCATGCGTATAAAGCAGAACCGATTGTTTGTGTATATTCGTTTAACGCATCCTTTGCTGAAAGAGCCTTCAGCATCGGGATAAACTGATTGTCGGGATTTTTTTGAAAACTGATAAACAGGAGACCTGCATCCATATAGCCGGTTTTCGGATCAAGTCCCTCTGTGTAAGAGAAAGCTCTTCGCAAAATTTGTTTTCCCGTAGATTTCGCTAGACTGACGTGTGAATTAGACGGAATTTGATTCAGCTTCACGGGATCTGTTTCCTTTTTCTGCCCAAAAGGCGCCCCTGAGCTTTTTCTGCGGCCGAAGGTATCCTCTTGGTCCTTGAGGGAAGAGCGGTCCCATATCTCAAGGAACATTTTAATTTTCCGGAAAGCCATATAGGTGCCGCCCGTCATCCAGTGAGGCTCACCGGACTGAACCCACACGATCGAGTTCATCAAGCTGTCATCCTCCGTGCTCTGGTTGCCTGTTCCATCTTTGAACCCGAAGAGGTTGCGCGGTGTTTCACCATTTTTTCCTCCGCTTAAAAAGCCTTTGTTAACAAAGCGGACCTCACAAGTGCCGACCGCTTGATTTAGCAGGTTACGCAGCGCGTGAAACGCCACTTGCTCATCGTCTGCACATACTTGAATGCAGATGTCCCCGCCTCCCTGCTTTTCATCCAGGTTGTCATTGGGCATCGCTGGAAGAGCGGTTAGGTGCTTCGGTTTTTTGCTTTTCAGTCCGAAGCGGTCCTTTCCGTCTTTTTCAAAAAAGCCAGGCCCGAATCCGAATGTGACCGTTAAGTTAGAAGGGGATAAATCAGCAGACTCACCTGTATCCTGCGGCGGCAGATACTGATTTCTCTGCTCAGCTGACATTTTCTTGCCAGACGTCAGCATCTGTGTGAGACTTGTCCAGTTTCTAAATAACGTAATGATGTCGCTTTTCTCTTTTGCTGTTACATCCAATGCAGCAAAATAGACATACGTCTGATGGGCAGTTGTGATTCCGGCCTGATGTTTTCCGTAAAACGGAACAATCTGCTCCTCCTCTTTTTCATCCTTTTTCGATGGCTTAGCCGCAGTCTGAACAAGCGGAGCGAGACCGCCGAGACCGCTGGCACCGATCGCAACGGCTGCCCCCGCCATTGCTCCCCATTTTAAAATGTCCCGTCTGTGAATTTGTTCTGGCTTTTTTTGTTCATCGCTCATGATGTTACAAAACTCCTTTTATAGCACATTCGCAATCTTCGACATGGTTTCAGAAAGAGTCGTCAGCTTAGTGCTCAGCTCTCTGATTTGCTTTTCACTTAATTTATCATAAGACGTATAGGACTGATCATTTGTTTTGTATTTTGCCATTAAAACTTCAAATTCGCTGAACTCCGTATCCAGTTTTTCCGTCAAGTCGGAGTGATCTTTTACAAGCGCGCTTTTCACTGTTTGATAAACGGCTTCGGAGCCTTCCACATTTGCCATAAGGTCAACTAAATCAATTCGTGAGTAGCGTTCTTCTTCTCCCGTGATTTTCGAAATTCCGGCTTCGTTCAGAAGCTCCATCGCGCCTGCAACAATTTGTTCAGGGGTTAATTTCAATGATTGAATTGAACCGTCAAGCTCTTTTACATCCTTGAGAAGCTGGTCAGCTGTTGCCTTTTCCCCGGAAATATCTTGATCCTTCCAAATGGCCTTCTCAAGCTTATGGAAGCCTGTCCATTTGTCTCCTTCTTCAACATCGTTTTCTCGTGCGTCAATTTTCGGATCAAGATCTCCGAGGCTTTCAGCGATCGGTTCGATTCGCTCGTAATAAACACGCGCTTTCGCATATAACGTTTTGGACTTTTCGATATCGCCGGATTTCACAGCACCCGTAAATGCTTCAGTCGCTTTGACAAGCTGGTCACTCTGCTCTTTGACATAGCCTTTATACTCATCCGCTGCTTTTGCCAGCTGATCGCTAGCCTTTTTGCCGCTCTTCTTCGCTTCTGTCAGGTCTTCTAAGGATGCTTTCAATGACTCGGATTCTGTCTTGATTTTTGCTGCATCCGGTTTGTCTTTTTGCGCTTCTGTGTAGATTGGCTGAAGATGCTTTTCGATTTCTGTATATTCGAATGGATAGTCGCTGCGAATATCGTTTTCAAAGGAAAGCCAGTAGCTGTTTAACTCTTTCCCCTTCTTTTCAATCTCTTTTTGGTCTCCTTTTTCCGCTGAGTCATTCAGCTTAGAAATGATGGTTTCCATTTTATTTACGGATGCGGTGATTTCTTTAGTGACCCCGCTTTTTTCAGATGAAGCTTTTTCTTTGGTTGAAGATGTGTCATTGGCTCCGCAGCCTGCGCACAGCGCAAGGATGCATCCGGCTGATACAGCGATTTTTGTGAAATTCATTTTGTCAGTTCCTTTCCGTTTGTAAAATGTTTTGCCGCTTCTGAAACAAGCGCAATCAGTAAAAAGAGTAAAATCAACATTTGCGGAATCGTGCTGTACACGGACGGATAAATTCCTAGCACCGATACAGACGGCAGCCAGCTTTCTGCATCAGACGGAAGAATGCCCGCCAGTTGAAGGCTGTGAACGCCGGTTCCGAGAAATTTCACGCACATATACAGGACAACCGCCATTGATAGAAGAAAAAACGGCTTCAATGGAATGCGCATTCCGAGCTTGATCATCAGAACACCGACGATGACGAGAACGATAAGCCCTGCGGCAGTTCCGCCGATCAGTTCAGTGAGCGGGAGCTTCCCGACAAGCCCGATGAAAAAGATGACCGTTTCGAGACCTTCTCTTACAACTGCCAGAAATGCAATGAGCGCAAAGGAAAGCAGACTTCGTTTTTTTAGTGCCTGTGACTTCTGGATATTGATTTTTTCTCTCCATTTATCCATTGAGGCGTTTCTGTGCAGCCACACCCCGACATACAAAAGCATGACAGCGGACAGTACGCCGGTAACGCCGCCAAGCAAGAAATTGTTTTCTCCGAATACACTGGAGGAGAACAGAACCGTGACACCGATGCCGGCTGCTAAGGAAACAGCCATGCCGGCGGACGCCCCGCCCCAGATCCATGTCGAGGAACGCGTAACCCGCGCTTTTTTTGTCATGGTTAATAGCGCTCCGATGACAAGGAGGGCCTCCATTCCTTCACGAACCGGGATCAGCGCCGCATCCCACCAGCTGTAGCTGCTTGAAGCGATCGGCTCGAGCAATTGAATCATTTCGTCAATTTGCTTTGATACCTTTTCAGGATGGCTGCCGATCTCCGCCTTCATCAGCGCCAGATTTTCCTCCGATGTCGTATAGGCTTCTTTCGATTGGGACACGACATCTCCCTCAACAGCGAGCCAGGATGTAACTAAATTGTCGATTGCGGATGACGCTTCATCCAATTGTTTTTTTTCTATGAACTGTTTTGTGTCTTTCAAGCTTTGTATATAGGCTGTTAAGGACGCCCTTGATTGACCTGAGGATGTCTTTTTCAGCACGACAGCCTGCTGATAGGTTTCTAAATGAGACGCAAGCTCTTCAAGCTGTGTTTTGAGCTTACCTGCGTCTTGATTGATAAAAGAAAGAGAAATCATCGCGATATTCGCGTCCATTTCACTGTGAGAAGAAAGGTTTTCTTTCTTAATAGAAGGTTCTTCTTTTTTCCACTTCGCCTTGAAGGTTTCAAACGTTTGTTGTGCCGAGTCTATATCTCCGTCTTTTACGGATTTGATCATTTGCTTGTTTAATTGAATTAATGCGGCGATCGGATCATCTTCCGCATGTGCCGCAAAACCGAAAACCATCAACAAGCTGAATAAAATAAGCGCCAGCCCCCGAGTCATCATGCTCCTCCTATAATTGAAAATGATTATCATTATATAACATAATCATAGCCAGTTCCTGTTCTTTGTCAATTAAAATTTGAAGGTTTGAAAACCTTGATAGAAAGCAAAAAGGCTGTCCTTTATAGAACAGCCTTTTGAAGGAAGAAGAACGTTTATCTTCTTGTTTTATACGTTTGAATTTCTTCATGAAACTTGCGTGCAGCACTCTCAGGATCCTCCGCCTGACTAATGGCGCTGATCATACTGACACCATCGGCCCCCGCTTGGATAACAGGTGCGGCATTATCTATTGTGATTCCGCCGATGCCGACAATTGGAATGCTGATGCCTTGGCGGCGCACTGCTTCGATAAGAGATACACCCTGTACCGCTCTCGTATCTTTTTTCGTTTCAGTCGGATAGATCGGCCCAAGCCCGACATAATCCGCTCCGTCTTCTTCGGCTTGCTTCACCTCAGACATCGTATGGGCAGAAACGCCGAGAATCATATCACCTATGGCAGCTCTTACCTCTTTCGCATTTGCGTCTTCCTGGCCGATGTGGATACCGTCAGCTTTCAGATTCAGAGCCAATTCCACATCATCATTGACAATGAACGGAACACCAGCTTCACGGCAAGCTGCCTGCGCTTTTTCAGCAAATTTAATCCGAGCCTCTCCTGTCAGCGCATCCCCGCCTTTTTCACGGAACTGGTACAGGGTGGCACCGCCTTTTAACGCTTTTTGTACAACTGTAACAGGATCGGCTTTCGTATTGTTTGACCCCATAATGAAGTATACAGATAATAACTCTTTCATCATTTCCCGAGAAATACGAGTCATGAGACAGTCACCCTTTCTATAGTCGTCCATTCTTGGACGTCTTGTTCAGTAACAGTTGAAAGCTTGTTCAGCAATTCAATCTGAAAGCTTCCAGGGCCTTTGTCAGCCGTCTGCTGTGCGGCAAGCTGAGCGGCGACCCCATACGAAGAAATGGCCGCAATAGCAGCAAACAATGGATTTTCTTCCACAGCGCAAAACGCACCGACGACGGAAGTCAGCAGGCAACCGGCGCCTGTCACTTTTGTCAGCAGCTTGTGGCCGTTATGAAGGGTGTATACATGTGACGTGTCGGCTATGACATCAACTTCACCAGTTATCACAATGACCGTGTTTAGCTTTTGTGCCGCCTGCTGAGCCAGCCGGATGATGTCGCCTCCGCCTTCACCCGCATCAACACCTTTGATCAGCCAATCGGTCACGCCGACGGTATGGGCAATTTCCGCCGCATTTCCTCTGATTACAGAAAGGCGCACCTCACGAATGATGTCACGTGCCGATTCAGTGCGGAACGGTGTTGCTCCGGCACCGACAGGATCAAGAATGACGGGAACGCCATGTTCATTAGCTGATTTTCCCGCGATGATCATCGCTTCGACTGACTCCTTGCTCAGCGTTCCGATATTTAAAACGAGTGCACCCGCAATCTTCGCCATATCGGCGACCTCTTCTTTTGCGTACGCCATAACGGGCGATGCGCCGAGCGCGAGCAGGCCGTTTGCTGTGAAATTCGTTACGACATTGTTGGTTATGCTATGCACCAGTGGGCTATGCCGGCGGACAGCCGTAAGACATTTTGCTGCTGATTGTGCATCCATGTTTGCATCATCCTTTACTATCTTTTTTCGGGTCCCATAAATACGATTTCGTATGTTCGAGCCAAGCTCTGGCGGCAAACGACAAGTACCTGTCCTTTCTCCAAATAATGGCGAGGTGCCAAGGGATGACCGGATCGACAAGCGGAATGACTTTCACTTTTTCCGGGTCAAGGCCGCGGCAGATCCGTTCCGGCAAAAGCCCGATCCCAAGGTTGGCGGATACCATCTCACTAATAAAATCCCATTGTGATGTTTCATAAATGATATGGGGCCGGAACCCAGCCTTGATACATTCCGTCATAATTCGGTTGTGCAGGACAAAATCCTCCCTGAAGAAAATAAAAGGCTCGTCCTTCAACTCACGCAGCTGACATTCTTTCTCATCAGCCAGCCTGTGGGAAGGGTGAACGACAAGCATTAAGGTTTCTTTTACGATTGTAAACGAATGAAAGATATCTTCGTTTGCGGGAAGGACCACAACGCCGATATCAAGAGAGCCGTCCCCGACACCTTCTTGGACTTTTATAGAACCGTCTTCGACTAGCTGAAAGGTGACATTCGGATAGTTTTCACGGAAATCGCCGAGCACTCTCGGGAAAAACCCCGATCCGATCATCGGCGGCAGTCCAATCCGTACGTGCCCTTTCTTGACTTCCATAATATCATTTAATTCTGACGTCAGGTTTTGAAATGATTTAATGATTTCCTGCGCCTGCACATACATGCTATGACCGGCATCAGTCAGTTCCACCTGCCTGCCGTTTCGGTAAAACAGTTCAATACCGAGCTCTTCTTCTAAATTTTTGATCATTTTTGATATCGTCGGCTGAGAAACATAAAGGGATTGGGAAGCCTTCGTAAAACTTTTTAAACGGGCGACTTCCAAGAAATATGTTAAATGGCGGATATCCATGCGCTTCACCCTTTCTATAGACAAAAGGAATACTTCTTATTCTTAATATATATTTTACCTATAGAGAGACCTTATGTACAATAAGTATATAAGGGAGGCATCAATATGAAAAAACTGTTGCTAACCGTTATTCAAATCGCTCTGTTATTTATATTTGCTCGGCTGATTAATTGGGTGACAGCCCTTCTTCATATAAATATTCCCGGCAGTATAATAGGGATTGTGATTCTTTTCACATTATTGCACTTTAACATTATCAAGCTTGAATGGATCGAGCTTGGTGCAGCGTGGCTTCTCGGGGAGCTGCTTTTATTTTTTATCCCGTCTGCCGTCGGAGTGATTGAATACGGAGACATTATGTCGAAATTTGGTGTCAGCATTCTGCTTGTTGTCATCATCAGCACGTTTGTCGTGATGGTGTCTACAGGAACGCTTACACAACTCATCGCAAAGAGAAAGGAGAAAAAGCATACGTGTTCATCGGAATTGTAAGTTTGTTTTTAACGGTTTTGGTGTATTTAGGAGCAAAAAAGGTATATCAACGCTTTCCGCGTGTTTATACGTCGCCGCTATTGGTGACGCCCGCTGTATTAGTCGGTCTGCTGCTGCTGGTGAATGTCCCGTACGAGTCCTATAATCTCGGCGGCGGATTGCTGACCGATATGCTACAGCCGGCCACCGTGGCATTCGCGATCCCGTTATATAAATATTTCCCTGTTTTAAAGAAATACGCAGTGGAAATTATTTTGAATGTGGCCGTCGGTTCATGCATCGCGATTATTTCTACCGCTCTTATTGCGAAATGGCTTCACCTCGGCACCGGCTTAATTGACAGCCTCGTCCCAAGATCAGTGACAACGCCGATCGCGATGAACGTATCTGAAATGATCGGCGGTATGCCTGCCGTCACAGCCGTGTTTGTGATTTTAACCGCTTTGCTCGGCACAGTGATCGGCCCGATGGTCATCCGTTATTTCCGCATTGATAACGAAATTGCGCGGGGCGTGCTGCTCGGCACAAGCGCACACGGAGCGGGAACGTCTAAAGCATTTGAGCTCAGCTCTGTGTCCGGCACGATTTCCAGTGTGTCGATGATCTTAGCTGCGATTATGACGCTTTGCGCGGCGCCGTTTTTACTTTCATTTATGTAAGAAAAAACACCATTTCTTAGTTAATAAGAAATGGTGTTTTTATATTTTTTATCATTAATCAACATTACTAGGAGCAGTTACGCGTCCCTCTTTTACTTCATATATTTCATCACTAATTAACTCTAGAAAATGTTTATCGTGACTTGAAATAAGAATTAACTTGTTTCTTTTTTTATATTCGTTCAAAAATGTCTTAATTCGTTCAATCGTTGCTTCATCCAGTGCATTTGTTGGTTCATCAAGAATCAGGAGATCCGGACTTTCCATTATAGCTTGGCCTATAGCTAATCGTTGTTTCATTCCCAATGAAAACTTCTTATATTTTCTTGAGTCATTCTTGTCCAAACCAACAACTTCTAAGGCATGGTCTATATCTGCATCTGTAGCCTTCTTTTTTATAGATGCAAGTACTTTTAAATTTTGTTTACCAGTTAAATGAGGAACAAATTCTGGATTTTCAATAACAATTCCCATGCTCTCCGGAAACGAAATATCCTTATGTAAAATTTCCCCATTCACAGTTATAACACCATTGTCCGGCACTAGGAGTCCAGAAATAACTCTGAATAGCATTGATTTTCCTGAACCGTTAGAACCTCTAAATCCATATATTTTTCCTGATGCTAAACGTAGTGAAACATTGTTTACTACTTTGTTGGAATTCAACGTTTTTGTTACATTCTCTAAACTTAATGAAAAAGACATATTGTTCTCCTTTAGAAAAAGTTTTGACGACCAATTCTCCTTATCGCTAAAAATACCCAAACTATGATTGTAAGAAAAAAGAATAGCAAATAACTATGATGAACATATTGCCCAAACGCGTAACTGACAAAAGAGTATTTACCTGGAAAAGGAATGTTTACCCAAACTGGCAGTATCAACAAACCGTAAACTATAATGAAGGACAGAATAGGTTTTACCCTTAAGGTCAATACAGACTGACATATACCACAAATTACAAATGTTAAGAACACTGTAAAAAAGGTGCAGATTGTAGCATTGTTATAGTGAAAACTTCCGTGTTTTAAAAAAACCGCTATATGCACTAATAAAATCAGTAACAGACAATAAATAAAACATAATAATATAGTGTAAAGCAGTTTACCGAATAACCAACGTTCTCTTGATGTAAATCTAGTAAGGGTGAGAGAAACCATGTTGCTTCGTTGATAATATAAATAATTTCCATTTAATAACAAATAAAAGCCGCAAATAAAGAAATAAGGGAAAGGTAAAGAAAAAACTCTATTTCCCATTATTGACTGCCAAACTAAATTAATATTAATCATTTGAAGGCTGCTGACAATCAGAAACAGCAAAAAAATATTAACAACAAGCCAAAAAATCCATGGCCATTTATTTTGTCTCCAAACATTTTTCATGTCATATAAATACATTCTTTGTTATCTCCTCAATGTTTGAAAAGATTTTGTTAATTTCAAGCAAATTAAGGTCAGAAAAACAATTACAATAAAAAGATACAACCTATCATAAAACAACGTATAAAGTGAATAATCAAAGGTTGAAGCTATTGCTTGAATGAATAAAATAGAAAAAGAGTCGTATATATCATTAAATAAAATCAAAAGTACAACAGCTGAACCAATTAAAGTTCCATAAGTAGGCGAGATCAATTCAAACATTAAAATAATCAGTTGCACAATAAATAAAATCATTAACCATCCTACTAACAAAAATATGATTTGCATGATTTCATTTTTATTAACCATCTGGAGGCTATTCATAAACATATTAGGTTTTAAAATTAATGCAGTAAGGATCGTTGTTAGTATTGACAATACTAAAAATACAGTAGCTCTTAACAGAACAAGCAATAATAGAAATCGAAAAAAAATCTTTCTGTTATTGAAACGCGAAACAACGTAATTCGAAAAATGCCAGCTATTCATATTTAATAAAAAAATACACACTGTTATAAAACTTGTAGGTGAGCCTAATATATTAGAAAGCACTCTAATTAAGCTAATATTTGTTACTTCGTTAATTGTATTATTATAAAACACGCTCATATTCAACAACATTAAAGATATAAGACTTAATACAATCTTTTTGTGATTTATTTTTAGAATGTAATACAAAAAATTATTTCTGGACATATTTTTTCATTCCAATAAAACAGCCTATTAAAGATACTATTAAAATGAAAGATGGCACTGCTAAAACATAAAATATCGAAATTCCCGTAATTGATTGAATAGGATTCATTAATAATATTGGTGATAACTGTGGATAAAAAATTTCAAATACAGGTTCTAGAACTAAAACAATAAGAAATGGAGACAAATATGCTAAATACCTATTCTTTAAAAAAGTAGATAGACATACGCCTAGAATTGCAAAAGATCCTGCATAATAAAACAAAATGAATATGTATATTAACATGTATATATTTGGATGATACCTCGCAATTTGATGAAACAGATGATAGTTTTCAACAAATTGTCCGCTTGTTAAGTTATCCCCAAACATTATTGCCATTAGTATGAATGATAATAAAAATGGAAAAATAAACAAGAAACCACCGCTAATAAATGATGTTATCAATTTTGCTCCAAAATATTTGATTGCAGAACTGCGAGTTATAACAAATTGAAAATAACCGTTTTTCTTTTCTTCTAATACACTTGTGCTATAAGGTAAACAAGTAATTAAAGCAAATAATAATATTAACATCCCGCTAATAACCGAATCATTCGTACCAAGCCAGAAATATAGAGAAAAGCTCAAATGAGACTTATCAAAATAAGGCATATTGAATTTTTGATAGACAGATACAAAAATATCTATCCCAAAAAGGAAAATCATGATTAATAAGGAGAATTTATATTTATTTGATCCAAAAATATCTTTGAAATTATTTTTTAATAGTTGATAAAACAAAAAAAAACCTCCAATTCAAATAACTAGAAAGATTAAAACTCTTTCTAGTTATTTGTGAAATTATCCTATCGTCGACTATCGGGACTCCATACTCCTTTTGCCGAAATAACAACAGCGTTTGGAGTGCCTCTGACTTCTCCAGCAATTCTAACAGAAGTCTTACCTCTCTTCTCATATGCAACACTTGGAATGTTCTTATGCTGACCACTAGTAATATCTACGTAGTGACCGCCTGATATAGTATCTTTTTTATCTTTATCAACAATCCATAAACGTAATGTGCGATCTTTACCTATCCAAGAGTTTTTTTGATATACAGAAGAATCATTATACTTGGTCCTTGCTGACGTATATGCATTAACATGGTACCCTTTTGGCATTTCGAGATAATAATTAGAGTCTTTTGTATCCCCTTTAGCTAGTGCATTAGTCGCGATAAAACCAGACAAAAGAACCATTGCCCCGAGAGAATATGTAAATATACTTTTCATTTTCACTGTTAAATTACTCCTTTTTATTTGATATATAAGGATTATATACATATAGTTTCCATAAGTCAAATATTAGTTAGTATTTTTTGTTTTTAATCAAACAACTCCTTCCGCAGATAATAGATAGGCTCAATGGTCGTCCTATATTTCCACGCGGGGCGTGCTGCTTGGCACAAGCGCGCACGGAGCGGGAACGTCTAAAGCATTTGAGCTCAGCTCTGTGTCCGGCACGATTTCCAGTGTGTCGATGATCTTAGCTGCGATTATGACGCTTTGCGCGGCGCCGTTTTTACTTTCATTTATGTAAAAAACTGTCCTCTCGAGGGCAGTTTTTTTATGTGCTTCCCCTTATTGAAAAGCTGGCGAATTCCAATATAATGTATTTGTGGATACCAAAGGAGGCACCCTGATGCACAACTTGCAGGTGAGGCGGCATTATGCCGCGTTAAAAGGATTTTATTTGTTTGCTTTTCTCGGTACGGGCAGCATAATTCCCTTACTCAGTATGTATTTAACGAAGGAACAGCATTTAAGCGGATCACAGGTCGGCTTGATCATGTCACTGGGCCCGATTGTGATGATTTTCTTTCAGCCGTTTTGGGGCATGCTGAGCGACTATACGCAAAAAACGAAAGGCCTGCTGGCGGTTTGCACATCAATCACAGGCATCATTGGATTAGCCTATATTGCATTTGACAGTTTCCCTCTGTTTATTTTGATTGCGGCCTGTTTTGCAGCCTTTCAAAGCACGATTATTCCACTTTCGGACAGCATTTCACTAAGGTACACACAAGAAACAAACGGCAACTACGGCGGAATCCGCCTGTTTGGTTCTCTCGGCTTCGGTGTCGCGGTGTTTGCCATGGGACAGGTGACGAACCAGCTGTACCCCATTCACGTGATCTTTATCTTTGGCTGTGCCTTTCTGTGCATTGCTGCCATATTGGCTTCACAAGTGCCCGGCCAGCAGAAAACAACAAAGGTCAATATCCGCAAAGGATTCCGGGAGCTTATCAGCAACAAAACTTTCCTCATCTTTATGATCATCACCTTTACGACATTTGCTCCAAACTTAGCGAACAATACGTATTTCAGTCTTTTTCTGGACAAAAGCGGCGCGTCACTTTCCGCTATCGGCATTTTATTTTTCATCGGTGTCATTTCAGAAATTCCATTTATGAGATTCGCCCAAACATTTATAGATAAAATGGGGCTGCTCAACGTCATTATGCTGTCAGGCGGAGTCTCATTATTCAGGTGGGCGCTCTATTTCACGGCGCCTTCACTATGGATCATTTATGCGACGGTCTTTCTTCAGGGAGTGGCCATCGGTTTATTTATCCCGGCGGCGCTTCAATATGTGAAAAAGATTACCCCAAGACACGTTGAAGCGACGGCGCTGACCATGTACGCCGCCATTGGCAACGGGTTCGGCAACTGGTTCTGCACATTTGCAGGCGGGTACATTTTTGACTACGTGTCGATCTTCGCAGTCTACTTGCTTTTTGGCATTCTGAGCATAGCAGGCTTTGGCCTGACATTATATTTAATGAAGGCTGAAAAAAACAAACATACACTTCATCAGCCGGCTGTTACTTTTAAACCATAATGACTATAATGAACAAAAGAAAGGATGTGCGTTATGAACGGGCAAGAGCGAAACAGCATTTCGAAAGGGTTGCAGGTTGATATTGTATTGAAAGCAGATCAAAAAACAGGAAAACTGACGAGAGGGACAGTGAAGGATATTTTGACGAAATCAAACTTTCATCCGCATGGCATTAAAGTCCGTCTTGAAGATGGCCGCATCGGCCGCGTCCAGCAGATCATTTCTACATAAAAAAAAGCTGCCCCTGAACAGGGCAGCTTTTTCATTATTTTTTCTGCAGAAGGACCACTTTCAGGTAGTTGCCTTCCGGAAATGCCGAAATCGTTTTGAAATCCTCCGGCAGCGTAAATTCCTCAATGATCGTGTAGCGTTCATTTGTTTCTTTAAAGGCGGCATCAATAAAGCCTTTGAACTTCTTCATGCCAAAGGCGCTGCTGTTTGTAGAGGCAACAATGACACCCTTGTCAGCAGTGATGGCGATCGTTTCCTTCAGCAGGTTTTTATAATCCTTGGCCGCGCTGAAGGTGCGTTTTTTTGTGCGCGCAAAGGAAGGCGGATCTAGAATAATCAGATCAAAGCGCAAATCCTTTTTTGCAGCATATGAAAAATAGTTAAAAACGTCCATCACTTTAATGTCGTGCGCTTCGTAATCCAGCTTGTTCACGCTGAATTGCTCGATCGTTTTGGCCAGACTTCGATTTGCCACGTCGACGCTTGTTGTTTTCTCCGCTCCGCCAAGCGCCGCCGCCACGGAGAATGCACCCGTATAAGAAAACGTATTTAAAACGGTTTTCCCTTTTGCATAGCGGTCTCTGATCGCCTTGCGCACATGTCTCTGATCCAAAAAGATGCCCGTCATGGCGCCTTCATTCAGATCCACCGCGTATTGAATGCCATTCTCTTGGATGATGATCGGGAACTCGCCCCTTCTCCCTTTCACGAAGTCATCATCTTCAACGTATTGTCCAGCCGTGTCGAAGCGTTTCTTCTCGTAAATCGCTTTATAATCAAGATCCATCTCATCCAATGCGGAAATCAGCATGTCTTTAAAGGTGTAAATTCCCTTGCTGTACCATTGAATCAGCAGGTAGCCGTCATAATAGTCGATGGTGACGCCGCCGACACCGTCACCCTCACCGTTGAACAGGCGGAAAGCTGTTGTATCTTGAGCCTCAAATAGTTTGGCGCGCGCTTGGGCCGCTTTTGTTAATTTGCTGAGAAAAAATGCTTGGTCAATCTGTTCATGTTTATTGCGGGTAAGCGTCCAGCCAACCCCTTTGTTTTGCAGGCCGTAATAGCCCCGCGCGAGAAACTCGCCGCCGCTCTCAGACACGATATCAACGAGGTCTCCTTCTTTCATGTGCCCCGCACTCCCTGCGAGAGCTTCTTTTTCAATAAGGGGATAGCCTTTTTTTATTTTGGCAGCGTGTGCTTTTTTTAGGGTGAGTAGCTTCATATATGTCGTCCTCTTTCCGTTTGCTTTCTCTTATGGTACCACAAAACGCCAAGATGTCTGCATTGACAGAAAGGAAAGGTTTTTCTACGATAGACAAAAAGAGTTACGAGGAGGAGCAGCATGGCAAAACGAATTGACCATACAGGCATCATGGTAAGAGATATTAACGCGTCCATCACATTTTATGAAGAGGTACTAGGCATGAAATTGAAGGATCGCATCACTCACACGAACGGTGTAATCGAGCTTGCTTTTCTTGGCTTTGAAGACGGCCCGGAAACAGAAATTGAACTGATTCAAGGCTACAGCAGCGAGCTTCCCGCTGAAGGAAAAGTGCACCACATTGCCCTGCTGACGGATGACATCGCGGCTGAATATACAAAAGCGGAAAAAATGAACGCAAAATTTATCGACGAGGAGATCACAACACTTCCAAACGGATACCGTTATTTCTATATCGAAGGCCCTGACGGTGAGTGGATTGAGTTCTTTCAGCGGTAAAAATAAAGAACGTACATTTTGTGATGTACGTTCTTTTTTATCTATACCAACTGATATACGTTGACTCATCGCAAATCATAGCTTCCCAGCCCATACGCTCAACCAATTCATGGATGTTTTTATCTTTGGCTAAAAAGACATTAATGAATGAGTCATATACACTCATAAACACAAAATCCATTTTCTCATCAGTTAAAACGAGCTCTGCTGCGGCTTCATCAAGAACCGTCCGCAAGTTGGCTTCAGTTATGTCCAAAACGCCGCGGTTTTCCACAATCGGTTCTGCGTAATAAAACCGATTGGATCCGTTCGCACCTAATACCTTTACCAAACTCGGAATATGAAAATTTGAAATATGATCCTCACTGGGATAATAGAGGTCTCCATTTATGTTTTCATGTAACACCTCAGCCAAATCCTCTCTCGCGAACTCGTCCCTTAAAGCGCCTATCGACGTCATTAAAGCCAGCGCCAGCTCAGCATGTGTTTGAAAGCCGCAAGAAGACATAACCTTCTTCCAGGAAACAGCCTTGCCTATTCCTCTTATTTCATTATCGTTTGGATAAATATGTTCATAATCATTTTTTCTTTTTGCATTCTCCCATCCTTCAGGCATTTGGATAAAAGGAGAAAAGATAAGAGCAGCAGATGAGTATTCAACTGGTACTTGTTGTAAGATTGGTGATTCGTCATCTAACCATATATAATCTAGCATGCGCACCTCCTTTACATATTCTAACATTCCTTTCGTTTGAAAGAGATGATCAGCCCTATGACAGGCTGATCATCTATCACATCACATTTTTATCCCCAGATTCAACCGCACTCTCTTCCCGCCATTTTTGATGATCCCATATTCTGAAAAACGGATAGTAGATAGCACAGGTGATCAGCAGATTTACCAGCTGCATAACGGCGCCCGACACCTTTCCGCCTGTCGCCAGGTAACCTGATATGAGCGGCGGCATCGTCCATGGCACCGCGATTCCGGCCGGTCTTGCCACCAGCCCGGTGCTCATGCCGATATAAGTCGCGGTAATCGTGAGGAGCGGTGCGATGATAAATGGGACAATAAGGAGGGGATTCATGACAATCGGCATGCCGAAAATGATCGGCTCGTTGATATTAAATAGCGCAGGGCCGATTCCTAATCGTCCAAGCTGCTTCATTTGTTTGCTCTGGGAGCGCACAAGCATCGTCAGGACAAGCGCCAGCGTCGCCCCGCTTCCGCCGACATTGATCCAAATTTGAAAAAACTGAGTCGTAAAAATACTCGGCAGCGCCTCGCCTGCTTGGAAGGCGAGACGGTTGGCATCCATCGCGCCGTACCAAATCGGCGCCATGATTCCGCCAATGATGGAAGCCCCGTGAATCCCGCACGACCAAAGCAGCATCTGCACAAATTCAGCGATCAGGCTTCCGCCGAGACTGCCGCCAAGGATGGAAAGCGGTGTGCCAAGCAGGTCTCCTACGACATTGTGCAGACTCTGAAAAGGTGTCATTTCAATCAGAAGACGCGCCAGCCATACGAGAAGCACAATGATAAAGCCGGGAATCAGCGCAACAAATGATTTGCTTACCGCAGGCGGCACACCGTCTGGCATTTTGAAGACGATATTTTTTTGAATAATGTACCGATAGATTTCGGTTGAAAACAAGGCGATCAGCATGGCGACAAATAAGCCCTTGCTGCCGAGCAGCGTGATCGGAATTCCGCCCCCTACCATGATGGGTTCCGTTGAGCCATCCGGTGTAAACGGCACCTCAAACGGTGTTGCCAGCAGAAATGCGGCAATTGAAATCGCTCCGGCAGAAAGGGCATCGACACCATAGCTTTCTGCCAGCCGATAGGCGATCCCAAAAGCGGCAATCATCGCCATAATATCAAACGAAGCGTTAACAGGATATCCGAGCTTATCGGCCCACTCGTTCCCAAACACACTCGCCATGAAATCAGCATACCCCGGAATCGGCAGGCTCGTTAAAATCAAGAAGACAGACCCGATAATAATCAGCGGCATGGTCAGGATAATTCCGTCACGCAAAGCGCTGAGATGCCGCTGCCCGGCAATTTTCCCGGCGACAGGCATTATTTTTTCTTCCATTACCCGAGTGAATGTGCTCATCTTAAAAGCCCCCTTTTCTCATTGCTTTGTGAACAACCTCCGCAATGTTTTCTTTATCTTATTTTGAAAACGCTTACAAATTCATTTGGAAAATTTCCTCTTCATGCGGAAAAAATCTGTATTTTGCTAAACAACCCTGCCCATGAAAAATTTTTTCCTACTTACTATTAATCTCTCTTTTTTTCTCCGATATATATATCAAACATCATAGAAAAAGGAGATGAACCATGAAAAACATGTCTTGCAAACTTGTTGTATCAGTCACTCTGTTTTTCAGTTTTCTCACCATAGGCCCTCTCGCTCATGCGCAAAACAACAGTGAGAAAGAGGTTATTGTGGTTTATAAAAACAAGGCCGGAAAGGAAACCATCCTGGACAGTGATGCTGATGTTGAACAGCAGTATAAACATCTTCCCGCGGTAGCGGTCACAGCAGACCAGGAGACAGTAAAAGAATTAAAGCAGGATCCTGATATTTTGTATGTAGAAAACAACGTATCATTTACCGCAGCAGACAGCACGGATTTCAAAGTGCTGTCAGACGGCACTGACACCTCTGACAACTTTGAGCAATGGAACCTTGAGCCCATTCAGGTGAAACAGGCTTGGAAGGCAGGACTGACAGGAAAGAATATCAAAATTGCCGTCATTGACAGCGGAATCTCCCCCCACGATGACCTGTCGATTGCCGGCGGGTATTCAGCTGTCAGTTATACCTCTTCTTACAAAGATGATAACGGCCACGGAACACATGTCGCAGGGATTATCGGAGCCAAGCATAACGGCTACGGAATTGACGGCATCGCACCGGAAGCACAAATATACGCGGTTAAAGCGCTTGATCAGAACGGCTCGGGGGATCTTCAAAGTCTTCTCCAAGGAATTGACTGGTCGATCGCAAACGGGATGGACATCGTCAATATGAGCCTTGGCACGACGTCAGACAGCAAAATCCTTCATGAGGCCGTGAACAAAGCATATGAACAAGGTGTTCTGCTTGTTGCCGCAAGCGGTAACGACGGAAACGGCAAGCCAGTGAATTATCCGGCGGCATACAGCAGTGTCGTTGCGGTTTCAGCAACAAACGAAAAGAATCAGCTTGCCTCCTTTTCAACAACTGGAGATGAAGTTGAATTTTCAGCACCGGGGACAAACATCACAAGCACTTACTTAAACCAGTATTATGCAACGGGAAGCGGAACATCCCAAGCGACACCGCACGCCGCTGCCATGTTTGCCTTGTTAAAACAGCGTGATCCTGCCGAGACAAACGTCCAGCTTCGCGAGGAAATGCGGAAAAACATCGTTGATCTTGGTACCGCAGGCCGCGATCAGCAATTTGGCTACGGCTTAATCCAGTATAAAGCACAGGCAACAGATTCAGCGTACGCGGCAGCAGAGCAAGCGGTGAAAAAAGCGGAACAAACAAAAGCACAAATCGATATCAACAAAGCGCGAGAACTCATCAGCCAGCTGCCGGGCTCCGACGCCAAAACTGCCCTGCACAAAAGACTGGATAAAGTACAGTCATACAGAAATGTAAAAGATGCGAAAGACAAAGTCGCAAAGGCAGAAAAATATAAAACACAGCAAACTGTTGATACAGCACAAACTGCCATCAACAAGCTGCCAAACGGAACAGACAAAAAGAACCTTCAAAAACGCTTAGACCAAGTAAAACGCTACATCGCGTCAAAGCAAGCGAAAGACAAAGTTGCGAAAGCGGAAAAAAGCAAAAAGAAAACAGATGTGGACAGCGCACAATCAGCAATTGGCAAGCTGCCTGCAAGTTCAGAAAAAACGTCCCTGCAGAAACGCCTTAACAAAGTGAAGAGCACCAATTTGAAGACGGCACAGCAATCCGTATCTGCGGCTGAAAAGAAATCAACTGATGCAAATGCGGCAAAAGCACAATCAGCCGTCAATCAGCTTCAAGCAGGCAAGGACAAAACGGCATTGCAAAAACGGTTAGACAAAGTGAAGAAAAAGGTGGCGGCGGCTGAAGCAAAAAAAGTGGAAACTGCAAAGGCAAAAGTGAAGAAAGCGGAAAAAGACAAAACAAAGAAATCAAAGACATCCGCTCAGTCTGCAGTGAATCAATTAAAAGCATCCCATGAAAAAACAAAGCTGCAAAAACGGATGAACGCCGTCAAACCGAAAAAGTAACCAAAAACCTTTAAGACTTGCATTCCAAGTCTTAAAGGTTTTTTACATTCTAAGAACATCACACACAACCTTTTTCCCATCCATTGTACAGGCTTTTCATACTATTGCTATACAGCCATGAACAGCATAAAATGAACGTTATTACAGTTATCACCACATATGGCGGGATTGTGACTGGGCAGGCAGGCAAGACCCAATGATGCAAAGGGAGTATTAGTGCCTAAAAAGCAGGGCATTTTAACTCTTCTTTTCGTGTTGGGCTCATAACGGCGCCTTGGACAACCCCTATTCTCATGCTCCGTCGTCGACGCGAGCATTTTTGTCATTTTCAGCCGGTATTTCTCACTTTTTTCATTTTGATTGTCAACTTTTCATTTGATACGATGAACAAGCCGACTTTTCTTCAGCAAAGGAGGTTTTGATTGCTTGCAGAAAGAGATTGCAAAAGAATTATTGCTGCTCGCAGGAGGAAAAAACAATATTATTAGCATCAGCCATTGTACGACCCGTCTTCGTTTTGATGTAAAGGACGAGACGAAAATTGATATACATGCCATTGAGAACCTGCAAGGTGTGCAGGGCACCTTTTTCCGCTATGGGCTTTTCCAGATTATCTTCGGAGCAGGCGTCGTCAACAAAATATATAAAGAAGTCGTTCATGAATGGGAGACCGCGCCTTCTGAAGAGCCTGTCCACCAGAAAAAAGCCAGCCGGAAGCTGAACCCTGCCGCAGCTTTTGCGAAAACACTATCTGATATTTTTGTGCCGATTATTCCGGCAATAACAGCAAGCGGCCTGCTCATGGGGCTGATCGGCATGATAAAAGTGTTTCACTGGTTCGCTGCCGGCAGCCCATGGATTAAAATGCTCGACCTCGTGTCCAGCACAGCCTTTATTTTACTGCCGATTTTAGTTGGCTTCAGTGCTGCACGGCAATTTGGCAGCAACCCATACCTAGGGGCAGTGATTGCAGGGCTTTTGACGCATCCTGATCTGCTGGACCCGTCAATGCTCGGCAGCAAAACCCCGTCTTCCTTAGACATATGGGGGCTTCATATCCCAATGATGGGCTATCAGGGTTCCATGATACCGATTCTTCTTTCCGTTTTTGTCATGAGCAAAATTGAGAAGCTATTAAAATCGATTGTGCCGAAGTCGCTTGATGTCGTGATCATTCCCTTTATTACGGTCATGGTGACAGGATGCCTCGCGCTGATTGTGATGAATCCCGCCGCGTCCATCATCGGCCAGATCATGACACAATCGATCGTCTATATTTATGATCACGCCGGCATTGCCGCCGGAGCTCTTTTCGGCGGCATCTACTCCACCATCGTCCTATCTGGATTGCATCATAGCTTTTATGCAATTGAGGCAACGCTGCTTGCTAATCCGCATGTCGGTGTCAACTTTTTAGTGCCGATATGGTCGATGGCGAATGTGGCCCAAGGCGGAGCGGGGCTTGCGGTATTCCTCAAAACGAAACAATCAAGCCTGAAGAAAATTGCGCTCCCCGCTTCTCTGACCGCGTTTTTAGGCATTGTTGAGCCGATTGTATTCGGGGTAAATCTCAAATTGATCCGTCCCTTTATCGGAGCAGCCATCGGCGGTGCTATTGGCGGAGCATACGTGGTTGCGGTACAAGTTGTGGCAAATTCATACGGACTGACAGGCATTCCGATGATTTCAATCGTGCTGCCGTTTGGCGCCGCTAATTTTGTTCATTATATGATCGGTTTCTTGATCGCAGCCGTCTCTGCTTTTATAGCTACATTGTTTCTCGGGTTTAAAGAAGAGACAGAATAACTGGATTTATTCGTTTTCATTCATAAAACGGGGGATGAAAGGACAAAAAAGCTATGAAAATTAAAAGAATCTTAAATCATAATGCTATCGTCGTAAAGGATCAAAATGAAGAGAAGATTCTCTTAGGTGCAGGAATTGCGTTTAACAAAAAGAAGAATGATATTGTCGATCCGTCAAAAATAGAAAAAACCTTTATCAGAAAAGATACACCTGACTATAAGCAGTTCGAAGAGATTTTAGAAACATTGCCTGAAGACCACATTCAGATTTCTGAGCAAATTATCTCTCATGCCGAAAAAGAGCTGAATATCAAAATCAACGAGCGCATTCATGTCGCTTTTTCAGACCATCTTTCCTTTGCGATTGAACGCCTGAGCAATGGGATGGTTATCAAAAATCCGCTGCTGAATGAAATCAAAGTCCTTTATCCAAAGGAGTTCCAGATCGGCTTATGGGCCAGAACACTGATTAAAGATAAACTGGGGATTCACATTCCTGATGATGAAATCGGCAATATCGCCATGCATATCCACACAGCAAGAAACAATGCCGGCGATATGACACAAACGCTTGATATTACAACAATGATCCGTGATATTATCGAGATTATCGAAATTCAATTGTCTATTAATATCGTTGAAGATACCATCTCTTATGAACGGCTTGTGACCCATCTCCGCTTTGCCATTCAGCATATCAAAGCAGGCGAATCCATTTACGAGCTGGACGCAGAAATGATCGACATCATTAAAGAGAAGTTTAAGGATGCCTTCCTGTGTGCCCTAAGCATCGGCACCTTTGTGAAGAAGGAGTACGGCTTTGAGTTTCCTGAAAAAGAATTATGCTACATCGCCATGCATATTCAGCGGTTCTACCAACGGTCAGTCGCACGCTGAGACAAAAAAAACGCTTTTGATCATCTCAAAAGCGTTTTTTTATCTAATTTATTGGTTGATCGCCGGATTCCCAATCGTATTCCACTTCGTATAGGACATGTAATGGAAATACTCATCGCGATACGGATGTTTTGTATTGGAGTTCCAAGGCTTTTCTCCGCCGCAGAAGTGCACGATTGCCGGGTTTTCTCTTGTTTCATTATATTGCTTCCGCCCTAACAGAGTCGATGGGGTTTTCAGCTTTAACATGATATAGGTTTGAGCGTTCCAGCGCGGATGAAGTTCATACCACTGATCATACAAGATCGCATTCAGTGCATCTTGGTCATGCAGCACAAGAAAGTCTTCGTCTGGGTGTTCATTGATAAAGTTGATGACTTTTTCTGTGATGTTTTGCTTTCTCCAAGACTCAAAATCAATAATCATGATACCTGAGTTAAAATACTTCCCTGTATCAGTGACGTTCATTTCTTTCAGGCGTTCATGCTGCCCCGCATCCTCAACAGCGGCTACGGTGTATGGCGCAATGTCTAAGTCCCATAGCTTAGAAATATCCTCTAGGACAAGCGCATCACAATCGATGTAAATCATTCGTTTGATGCTTTCATCCTTAATTAAGTCGGGAATCGAAATGCGGTAATACGCGGCTTTTGTAATATGGCTGCTCTCAACCGCATGTTCATACATGTTGGTATCCACTTCTAAAAACTCAATAGGCACTCCGAATTTCAAAGTGGTTTCTTCCAGTCTTTTTTTGTTATCAGGCTTAATTCCGCCATCAATGACGTATAATTTTACCTCTCTCTCCTGATCCATGTTAGTCAATAAAGAAACGAACATCCCACCTAAATGACGAGCATAATTATCATCTGCGCATGATACGATATGCATGATTTCATCTTTCCTCAATGGTATTCATCTCCCTTTTTGTTGTACAAGTTACATACCCTTTTTCAAAAAAATAAACACGTTCTCCGACATTTTTTTAAACAGAATGTGTGATACAACAAAAAAGGTGTCATTTTTTGAAGATGCGATAAAGCCAATAAAGAATGAAAAAGCTTGCGATTGTGATGGCTTCAGCCGAGACGATATACCACGGCCATGGCCCGAGAACATCTAAGAGAGAGGAACCGCCCGGTTTTTTCGTCAAATACATATAATTCGCGCCAAGCCAGCGATCAATCAGAAAAATACAGACGCCGTACACATTAACAAGCAGGACTGTCACCCATAACGAGCGCTGGCCCATTCTGTAGGTGCCAATCACAGCCATCAGCAGACAGGATAAAAACACAGACCCGTGAGAAATAAAAAAGAGGATATATCGGATATGCGGAAATGAAAACATTCCGAGGTCAGGAGTGGCAAGAGCCTGAATCGAACTGCCGATGCCGACAAAAAACAAAAACACAAACAGCTTTCTGCTTTTTGTCACTAACATAATAGCTGACAAATACACCGACAGGTCACTAAGCTGGAGAGGCAATGAAGTGCGCACCGACCACCTGCCCGTGGCGACCATCCATATTTGATAGCCGATTTGCGAACCAAGCAAAAGAAACACAAACAGAGAACGTAAAAACCGGCTGGCCCTCGGCTGCTTGACCCCCTCTTGGAACAAAAACAACAGAATGGCCAAAAGGGCGATAATCGCTAACGTCACTACATGCTCTGTCGAAAACAGATGAAACGGATCATGCTTATAGACGGATTGAACATATTTTTGCAAAACTGCACCCCCGTTTGCGGGTTTTTGTTTATTTTGGCGTTGTTTGGGCTTTTTTTATTCACCGATATATGGGCTTGAAGTTCACATCAGAGTCTGTTACAATTCGTTTCATAGCTAATGATTCTGATAATTTAAGGCAGGCCTAAAAAATGGAACGTTCACATCAACATCAGCAGCTTCGGAAGGAAGAACACGATACACTTTCTAAGCTCAAACAAATGCCCGTCGAGTCACTCAACCTAGAAGCCATTTCGATCGCTACGAATCTGTATCGGTCTGCACAAAGGCTCCGTGTCAAAATGGAGACTGAGGTTCTTTCTTCCTATAACCTTTCTTGGACCGCTTTCTCCATTCTTTATGATCTATGGGTATGGGGAGCGCTCGAAACGAGAAAAATCGCTGAGCTGTCAGGGATATCTACAGCTACAGCAAGCAACGTGATCAAAACGCTCGAAAAAAAGAATTTTTGCCGTAAAAGCATCGACACAAGAGATCGGCGACTCGTGTTTGTCTCTATCACCGATTCCGGCAAACAAGCGATCGAAGAACTCTACCCGGAGTTTCACAAAGGGGAAACAGAGCTCATTGCGGGAATGACGAAGGACGAACAGAAAATATTGACAGGGCTGCTTAGAAAGGTAGCTGACAATCTTCATACAACATAAGCTTTGACGGGAATCCAGTAGCGGTTTGTCTCCCTGTTTCAGAGAGCCGGCGGAAGGTGCGAGCCGGCACACAGCAAACGTGAATTACCTCCCCGAGCTTTCTTTGTGAACCTTAAAAGTAGCAAAGAACGGGAAACCGTTATTCGAATGAGCGGAAGACAATGTCTTCAACCAGGGTGGTACCGCGTGCATTGAGCCACGTCCCTTATTGGGATGGGCTCTTTTTTGTGTTTGTAAAAAAGGAGGAAAAATGATGAGAACATTTGAGCAGCTCACAGCGTCACAGCAAAAAGAGGTAGAAAGACAGCTACAGCTTTACATGACAGGCGCCCACGAAGTCATACCGCCGGAGGAATTAAAGGCAAAGCTCGTGAAATCAATTTCCACGGGCACGCCGCTTAAAATTAAGCTCGGATTAGATCCATCTGCACCGGATGTACATTTGGGCCATACGGTTGTGTTAAATAAGCTTCGCCAATTTCAAGAAAACGGCCACATTGTCCAGCTGTTAATTGGGGACTTCACAGGAAAAATTGGTGATCCGACCGGAAAATCGGCAGCCAGAAAGCAACTGACTGATGAAGAAGTTCAGCACAATGCCAAAACCTACTTTGAGCAATTCGGAAAAGTGCTTGATCCAGAAAAAGTCGAGCTTCACTATAACTCAAAATGGCTGAAAACATTGAATCTGGAAGATGTCATTGAATTAGCAGGGAAAATAACGGTAGCCCGCCTGATGGAGCGCGACGACTTTGAAGAACGCATTGCCATGCAAAAACCAATCTCACTGCATGAATTCTTTTACCCATTGATGCAGGGCTATGATTCTGTCGTTCTCGAAAGTGATATTGAATTAGGCGGAACGGATCAGCATTTCAATGTCCTCATGGGACGGCATTTCCAAGAACGATACAACAAAGAAAAACAAGTCGTCATCCTTATGCCGCTCTTGGAAGGCTTGGATGGCGTCGAGAAAATGTCGAAGTCGAAACACAACTACATTGGCATTAATGAACATCCAAACGACATGTACGGAAAAACGATGTCACTGCCCGACAGCCTGATGAAAAAGTACATCCACTTGGCGACAGACTTAGAGCTTGAAGAGAAAAAACAGCTCGTAAAAGACTTAGAAACCGGCGCCGTTCATCCGCGTGATGCCAAAATGCTTTTAGCCAAAACAATCGTCCGAATGTATCACGGAGAGAAAGCAGCAGAAGCTGCCGAACACTCGTTTAAAACAGTCTTTCAGGAAAACAGCCTGCCGGAAGATATACCAGCCGTAAACTGGAAAGGCGAAAAAACGATAGCGATGATTGATCTGCTCGTCAAGCTAAAACTCCTCTCTTCGAAGAGCGAGGCGCGCCGCATGATTCAAAACGGCGGTGTACGCATCGACGGAGAGAAAATAACAGATATTCACGCCAAAGCAGAGATAAGAGAGAATATGATCATCCAAGTCGGCAAACGCAAGTTTTTAAAGCTCCAATAGTTTGATATTCCGAAACGCTTATGACCCTTCATTCATAAGCGTTTTTTTGCAGGTATAAAGCACTGTCTTTTCAAAAACGCTCTCCATCTTGCAGGAAACTCCTTTAGCATCCCGAAATATTCCCCAACCATACATTTAGGGGAGGTTTATTTTTGATGAAAAAGCTTTTGACTGTCATGACGATGGCTGTTTTAACTGCCGGCACACTGCTCTTGCCGGCACAGAGTGTCACCCCTGCCGCGCACGCTTTACAAATATCCAATAGCGAGCGCGAGCTTCCATTCAAAGCAAAGCATGCGTACTCTACCATTTCTCAGCTAAGTGAAGCAATCGGCCCCAGAATAGCCGGAACTGCAGCTGAAAAAAAGAGTGCCCTATTGATCGCCTCATCCTTGAGAAAATTAAAGCTTGATGTGAAGGTTCAACGATTCAACATTCCTGACCGGCTTGAGGGTACACTGTCTTCAGCAGGACGCGATATTCTTCTCCAAGCGGCGTCGGGCTCAGCTCCGACTGAGGAACAAGGGCTGACGGCCCCGCTTTACAATGCGGGATTGGGCTATCAAAAGGACTTTACCGCTGACGCCAAGGGCAAAATCGCCTTGATTTCCAGAGGAGACCTGACTTATTACGAGAAAGCCAAAAATGCCGAAGCCGCCGGAGCGAAAGCTGTCATCATTTATAACAACAAAGAAAGCCTCGTGCCTATGACGCCAAACCTGTCGGGAAATAAAGTCGGCATTCCGGTCGTCGGCATTAAGAAAGAAGACGGCGAAGCACTTACCCAGCAAAAAGAAGCCACCTTAAAACTAAAAGCATTCACAAACCAAACCTCTCAGAACATCATCGGAATTAAAAAACCAAAGAACATCAAACATCCAGACATTGTGTACGTGACGGCCCATTACGACAGTGTTCCTTTTTCACCCGGAGCAAATGACAACGGCTCAGGAACCTCTGTTATGCTGGAGATGGCGCGTGTCTTAAAAAGCGTTCCATCTGATAAAGAAATCCGCTTTATCGCTTTCGGCGCCGAAGAGCTCGGCCTGCTCGGCTCCTCTCACTATGTAGATCATCTATCGGAAAAAGAGCTGAAACGAAGCGAAGTGAACTTCAACTTAGATATGGTAGGCACAAGCTGGGAAAAAGCGTCTGAGTTGTATGTCAACACATTGGACGGCCAATCTAACTATGTTTGGGAATCCAGCCATACGGCTGCTGAAAAAATTGGGTTTGACAGCCTGTCTCTGACACAGGGAGGATCATCTGATCATGTGCCATTCCACGAAGCCGGCATTGATTCCGCCAACTTTATTTGGGGAGACCCGGAAACAGAAGAAGTTGAGCCGTGGTATCATACCCCTGAAGACTCGATTGAACATATCAGCAAAGAACGCCTCCAGCAAGCAGGCGATCTTGTGACAGCCGCTGTCTATGAGGCTGTGAAAAAAGAGAAGAAACCGAAAACCATTAAGAAACAAATGAAGGCCAAAGCAACTGACATTTTTGAAGATATCAAATAAAAAAAGACGGCACTTGGGTGCCGTCTTTTTTAATCCACTTCTTTCTTAATCCCCAGCATTTTCTCATCTAGGTAATGGGCAATCTCCGCGGCTTCCTTCAGCTCATCTGTTAGTTGCTTAGGAACGTCATTGTTCAATTTATAGTAAATTTTATGTTCAAGGCTCGCCCAGAAATCCATCGCGATTGTCCGGATTTGAATTTCTGCTTTGACGTATTCCACACGGTTCGTTAAATTCACAGGCATCTCAATGATTAAATGCAGGCTTCTATAGCCATTCGGTTTGGGTGTCTGGATATAATCCTTTACCTTTACGATTCTCAAATCTTCATGCTGCTTCAACACATTCACGACATTATAAATGTCAGAAATAAAGGAACAGATGATGCGCACGCCGGCAATGTCGTGAATATGCTCCTTCATTTCCTTCGTCGTAATCTCACAGCCCTTTCTCATTAACTTATTCACGATGCTTTCAAAGCTTTTGACACGGGATTTTGTATGTTCAATCGGGTTGTGTCCGTGAATGAGGTTATATTCCTGGCTGATAATTGAGAACTTTGTATCGAGCGCATCTAGCGCAAATTTATAAACTAATAACTCATTTTTCCAATCTTCCATTACTGTTTTTAAATCGTCCATATGTGTTACAGATAAATCCATGTTCGTCATCTCCTTTAACGGAACTTTATCCGCTGTCCATGTACTAGACGTCCCTGTCTGCTGCAAGGTTCTATGAATTTTTTTACAAAATGCGGTCGATTGTAACAAAAAAAGACCGCATGAAACGAGCGGTCTTTTTTATTATCGGAAATAGCTGATCAATAATCCGATCGAGAGCAGGAATCCGAAAAATGTATTTGTTTGGGCTGTTGATTTCATTGCGACAATCATATTCATCGGCATTTCGTTCTGGACGAAGCCCTTCACTGCCTGAACCGGCTTAGGCACGCTCAAAAAGACGACAAACAGCCATGGGCTTGCGGCACCGGTAATAACCAAGCCGACAACCCAGATATAAGCGACGGCAAACGACGCAGCTAACAGAGTAACAGCTCCCTTATGCCCCATCAAAATCGCCAATGTTTTGCGTCCGCCTTTTTTGTCCTCTTCAATATCACGAATGTTGTTCGACAGGTTAATCGCGCCGACAAGAATCGCAATCGGGATGGAAATCAAAATGCTCTGCATATTGATCTTATCTGTCTGAATGAAAAACGAAATCAGCACAAACACCGAACCCATGCAAATGCCTGAGAATAATTCACCGAACGGCGTGTACGCAATCGGGAGCGGCCCGCCTGTATACAGGTAGCCGATCGCCATGCCGACAAGGCCGATCAGCGCAAGCCACCAGCTGCTGCTCGCACAAATATAGACACCGAGCAAAATGGCAATCCCGTATGAGGCCAGAGCTAATTGCAAAATCGTTTTAGGCTTCATTCCGTGGCGTACAATGGCCCCTCCGATTCCGACTGATTCTGCTGTATCTAATCCGCGTTTAAAATCATAGTATTCATTAAATAAGTTCGTCGCGATCTGGATCCATAGGCAAGAAAACAGCATAGCCAAAAACAGCAGCAGATCAACCTTCACATAAAACATCGCCAAAACGGTTCCGAGCAGCACAGGCACAAACGATGCGGTTAACGTATGAGGACGGGTTAACTGCCAAAGGATCTGCCCCATGCTTTCTTTTTGCGGCGCTGTCTGACCCTCACCCTTATTTGTTTGGTTCATCTTCCTCTTCCTTTCTATTAAAAGGCTTACTTTTTTTCAGCCGGCAGCTTAATAAAAAACTCCTTTTGCTTCCTTATCTATCATAATGACTTCTCCCTTATTTCACAAGATACCGCAAGAAGGCGTTTTCTTTCTTATTATACGCTTCTCGCCCTGATTTCATTAGGTTTCTGCTTTCACTTGAACGAACAGGTACAGAAAAATTTTTTTAAGTACATTACACTTTTTAAAAGTTAAAAAGATCTTTTGACTCCAGCTATCTTTTCCTTTATTATGAATCAGCTCGAAACATTCCATTCTTGCCCTTGCAGGTATAAAGATTCATTTTCAAAAACATACGCCGATATATTAATTTGAGGGAGATTAGGGAAAAAATGAAACTTTTTGAGCATCTGATCGTCAAATAATCATGTGATTGTCGAAAAAACGGGAAGGGAATTTTTGATATGCTGCAATTAATGAAACAGCTGTATGAAAAACCCGCTGTCAAGTGGACATGTCATACAGGCTTTTATTTGATGATACTGCTTGTTTTGTTTTTTATGTATGGTTTTCACACCGCGAATACCGGTTCATATATTTATAACGATTTCTAATTGGAGAGAGAATAACTATGAAACTTTTACATGCTATTCAAACACATGCGGAAACTTATCCGCAAACCGATGCCTTCCGCTCTCAAGGCCAGTCGCTCACGTATCAGGAATTATGGGAGCAGTCTGACCGCGCGGCTGCCGCGATCCAAAAACGCATTTCTGGGGAAAAGAAATCTCCTATCCTTGTGTACGGCCACATGGAGCCGCACATGATCGTTTCCTTCTTGGGAAGTGTCAAAGCGGGACATCCTTATATTCCGGTTGACCTTTCTATTCCGTCCGAACGGATTGCGAAAATTATCGAAAGCTCTGGAGCAGAATTGCTGATCCATGCAGCAGGACTCTCAATTGATGCAGTCGGCCAGCAGATTCAGACAGTTTCTGCGGCAGAACTGCTGGAAAACGAAGGCGGCTCTGTCAGCCAAGATCAATGGGTCAAAGAACACGAAACGTTTTATATCATTTACACTTCCGGAAGCACAGGAAATCCGAAAGGCGTGCAGATTTCCGCTACGAATCTTCAAAGCTTCACAGACTGGATTTGTGCAGACTTTCCAGTCAGCGGAGGAAAAATATTTTTAAACCAAGCGCCGTTCTCATTTGATTTGTCTGTCATGGACCTATATCCGTGCCTTCAATCAGGCGGGACATTACATTGCGTGACAAAGGATGCTGTGAACAAGCCGAAAGTCTTATTTGAAGAGCTGAAGAAGTCCGGGCTGAATGTGTGGACATCAACACCTTCCTTTGTGCAAATGTGCCTGATGGATCCGGGTTTTTCACAGGATCTGCTGCCTCATGCGGACACATTTATGTTTTGCGGAGAGGTTCTTCCGGTTTCTGTGGCAAAAGCGCTGCTTGAGCGTTTTCCGAAAGCAAAGATTTTTAATACGTACGGCCCGACTGAAGCGACAGTGGCTGTCACATCGGTTGAAATTACGGACGACGTCATCAGCCGCAGCGAATCGCTTCCAGTGGGCTTCGCCAAACCAGATATGAACATTTTCATTATGGATGAACAGGGACAGCCGCTTCCTGATGGAGAAAAAGGAGAAATCGTCATTGCAGGGCCGAGTGTAAGCCGAGGCTACCTTGGTGAGCCAGAGCTGACGGAAAAAGCGTTTTTCTCTCATGAAGGCCAGTGGGCATACCGAACTGGCGATGCCGGCTTTATTCAAGACGGTCAGATTTTCTGCCAAGGACGTTTGGATTTTCAGATTAAACTTCACGGCTATCGAATGGAGCTGGAGGAAATCGAGTTCCATGTCAGACAGTCACAGTACGTTCGCTCTGCTGTCGTGATTCCTTATCAGCCAAACGGAACAGTTGAGTACCTGATCGCTGCTATTGTGCCTGAGGAGCATGAGTTCCAGAAGGAATTCCAGCTGACAAGCGCTATTAAAAAAGAGCTTGCCGCTTCTCTTCCGGCATATATGATCCCGAGAAAATTTATCTATCAGGATCACATTCAAATGACGGCTAACGGCAAAATTGACCGAAAACGCATTGGCGAAGAGGTTCTTGTATGACGCCTTACAGCTCGTTTTTATTCTTTATACTGCTTGGCATTCTTCTTCTGCCGACGATCATTCTCGGCTTAAACGGAAAAAGATTTCAAGCATACAACATGTTCATATCTATCATTATATTGGCTTTAATTTTTTCGCACGACTTACACGGAGTCATCGCGCTGTGCCTGTTTACAATATGGCAGGTGCTCCTGATCAGCGGCTATCTGGCATACCGGCAGAAAGCGAACAGCGGCTTTGTCTTTTGCGGAGCTGTTATCGCGTCTATTCTGCCTTTATTTCTGTCAAAAATATGGCCGTTTCTGTCACACCCGCAGCCGCATCATCCGCCGCATAACCTGATCAGCTTTTTAGGGATTTCATATTTAACCTTTAAAGGCGTTCAGCTGATTATGGAAGCAAGAGACGGACTGCTGAAAGAACAGCTGCCATTGCACCGCCTGCTGTATTTCATCCTGTTTTTCCCGACGATTTCCTCCGGCCCGATCGACAGATACCGCCGGTTCGTCAAGGATGAACAGAAGGCTTGGACGAAAGAAGAATACGCCGACCTGCTGTATACGGGAATCCATAAAATCTTCATCGGTTTCCTGTATAAATTTATTATCGGCTACGCGATCAATACGTACTTCATCATGAATCTTCCCGCAATCACGCACAATAAGATTCTTGGGAACCTGCTGTACATGTACGGCTACAGCATGTATTTATTCTTTGATTTCGCCGGCTACACGATGTTTGCCGTCGGGGTCAGCTACATTATGGGCATTAAATCACCGGAAAACTTTAATAAACCGTTTATCAGTAAAAATATTAAAGATTTCTGGAATCGCTGGCATATGTCTCTGTCATTTTGGTTCAGAGATTATGTGTTTATGAGATTCGTATTTTGGATGACTAAGAAAAAGTGGATCAAAAACCGTATGGCCGTCTCAAACATCGGATATTTCCTGCTGTTTATGCTAATGGGGGTTTGGCACGGGCTTGCGCCGCAATATATCATTTACGGCCTCTATCACGCCGTTCTGATGACGTGTTACAACTTTTTCGAGAAGTGGAATAAGAAATATAAATGGCTGCCGTCCAACCGCTGGACAACCATTCTGGCGATTGTGATCACATTCCATTTCGTTTGCTTCGGGTTTTATATTTTCTCAGGAAAACCATTTCATCACCACCATTAAAGGAGATTAGAAAGCTATGGATTTTAAACAAGAGGTATTAGACGTTTTAGCAGAGGTTTGCCAGGATGACATCGTAAAGGAAAATCCTGATATTGAAATTTTTGAAGAAGGTTTGCTTGATTCTTTTGGAACAGTAGAATTGCTGCTTGCGATTGAAAACCGTTTTGATATTTTAGTGCCGATCACTGAATTTGACCGGGACGTTTGGAATACACCTAACAACATTGTAAATCAGCTGTCTGAGTTGAAATAATGAAAAAGCGTTTTTTCGGTCCAATTATTTTGGCGTTTATTCTATTCGCAGGCGCCATCGCAATTCCATCTTCATGGCTGACAGGCTTCATCACCGATAAGCGTGTGAAAGAGTCAGCAACAGCCTTGAATCCGAGTATGTTTCAAGGGCTATATTTACAAGATCAGATGCTCAAAGATCCGACATATCTTCCGATTTACGGGTCTTCTGAGCTTTCTCGGCTGGACGAGTTCCACCCATCTAATTATTTTCAGGTAAACAATGAGGGATTCACGCCATACCTTGTCGGCAAAGGCGGATCCCAGTCATTGATTCATTCTTTAAACTTCGCTGCCCATATGGATCAGCTGAAGGGCAAAAAAATCGTATTCATCGTGTCTCCGCAATGGTTTATTAAGCGCGGGTCTGATGAACAGCATTTCGCGCCGAACTATTCTGCGCTGCAAGGGCTTGATTTGGCATTTAACGATCAGATCGATCCTGAAATTAAAAAGAAAATGATGAAACGCATGCTGCGCTTTAAGGCTGTGCAAAACGATGCCATTCTTTCTGAGCTGTACAAAGCAATGGTAAACGGCCAGACGTGGAAAGTGAACGCGCTGAAGCCGGCGGCCAAAGTGTATTACAGCATGCTGGAAAAGAAAGATCTGTATTATTCAACGACAGAATCATCCGGGCCAAAGCGCTATATCTCGCAGTCAGTAAAGGATAAGTCATGGTCTGAATTGAATAAACTAGCGGATCAATCAGGCAAATGCCACTCCGGTTCTAACGATTTTCACATCGACAACCCTGTCTATAAAAAGCTGAAGCCGAAAGTGCCTAAGCTGAAAGGGAAAAACAAAGGAAGATCGTATGCGGTGTCACCGGAATATGGCGACTTTGAAATGATGCTCGATATCCTGAAGGATGCGGGCGCAGAGCCTATGTTTGTCACCATTCCTGTTAACGGGAAATGGTACGATTACACGGGCTTCCCGAAAAAAGGACGCACTGACTATTACAAAAAGGTAAATAAACAAATCAGAGCGAAGGGCTTCCAGGTTGCTGATTTCTCAGGGCATGAATATGACCCGTATTTCATGAAAGACACCATTCACATCGGCTGGAAAGGCTGGGTGTATGTCGATAAAGCAATTGACGAATTTTATAAAACCGGAAAAGTCACTTCATCCTGAGCATCTCATAGGACGCGGCTGCATATTTCCTGCTAAGATTTGAAATAGTAAAGGAATCACAGCCAACTTAATTAAGAGGTGTTACATCCAATGAAGATGACAAATAATACGGTTTTAATCACAGGGGGTTCTGCTGGCATCGGGCTTGAACTGGCCAAGCGCCTGCTGGAACTCGGCAATGAAGTTATCATTTGCGGACGCAGCGAAGCACGTCTTGCAGAAGCGAAGCAGCAGCTCCCAAACATCCATACAAAGCAATGTGATGTTGCAGACCGTTCGCAGCGGGAAGCATTGTATGAATGGGCTTTAAAGGAATATCCGAACTTGAATGTTCTCGTCAACAACGCCGGCATTCAAAAGGAAATTGACTTTAAAAAAGGGACAGAGGAGCTTTTTGTGGACGGTGATGAAATTGAACTTAATTTCCAAGCGCCTGTCCATTTATCCGCCCTTTTCACACCTCATTTGATGAAGCAGCCCGAGGCGGCAATCGTTCAGGTCACATCCGGGCTTGCGTTTAACCCGTTAGCTGTTTATCCGGTGTACTGCGCAACAAAAGCGGCACTTCACTCGTTCTCGCTTACGCTCAGACACCAGCTCCGCGACACGAGCGTGGAAGTGATTGAAATGGCACCGCCTATGGTGGACACGGGCTTAAACCAAAAATCACGCGATAAACAAGGCCTGACGTACCGGGGCATTTCATCTGAAGAATATGTTCAATATTTCTTGGACGGCTTGAAGGAAGGCAAACAGGAGATTACAAATGAACGTGTTGAAGGTCTTCGGGATGCCACTCGCGCCGATTATGACAGGTTATTCGAGCAAATGAACACGCAGGAGAATTAATTTCTCCTGCTTTTTTCATATGAATTTCTTACAAATTTGAGCAAACCTATTGCGATTATTTGTTGAAGGTATACAATAGAATATAATTATTTTCAAATAAGTTTGATAATATAAACAATTTAACAGCAGGGAGATTGACCATGACTAAACAAACAATTCGCGTTGAATTGACATCAACAAAAAAACCGAAACCAGACCCAAATCAGCTTTCGTTCGGAAGAGTGTTTACAGACCACATGTTTGTAATGGACTATGCCGCAGATAAAGGTTGGTACGATCCAAGAATCATTCCTTATCAGCCCTTATCAATGGATCCGGCCGCAATGGTCTATCACTACGGCCAAACCGTGTTTGAAGGGTTAAAGGCTTACGTGTCAGAGGATGACCATGTTCTGCTTTTCAGACCGGAAAAAAATATGGAACGCCTGAATCAATCAAACGACCGCCTCTGCATCCCGCAAATTGATGAAGAACAGGTTCTTGAAGGCTTAAAGCAGCTTGTCGCAATTGATAAAGACTGGATTCCAAATGCGGAGGGCACGTCCCTATACATCCGTCCGTTCATCATCGCAACCGAGCCTTTCCTTGGTGTTGCGGCATCTCATACGTATAAGCTCTTGATCATTCTTTCTCCGGTCGGCTCTTATTACAAAGAAGGCATTAAGCCGGTCAAAATCGCTGTTGAAAGTGAATTTGTCCGTGCGGTAAAAGGCGGAACAGGAAATGCCAAAACCGCAGGGAACTACGCTTCAAGCTTAAAAGCGCAGCAGGTCGCCGAAGAGAAAGGATTTTCCCAAGTGCTTTGGCTGGACGGCATTGAGAAGAAATACATCGAAGAAGTTGGAAGCATGAACATCTTCTTCAAAATCAACGGTGAAATCGTAACGCCGATGCTGAACGGAAGCATCCTGGAAGGCATTACGCGCAATTCAGTCATCGCCTTGCTTAAGCATTGGGGCCTTCAAGTTTCAGAACGGAAAATTGCGATCGATGAGGTCATCCAAGCCCATAAAGACGGCATCCTGGAAGAAGCCTTCGGAACTGGTACAGCAGCTGTTATTTCCCCAGTCGGCGAGCTGATCTGGCAGGATGAAACACTTTCGATCAACAACGGTGAAACAGGAGAAATCGCAAAAAAACTATATGACACGATTACAGGCATTCAAAAAGGCGCTGTCGCAGACGAATTCGGATGGACGACCGAAGTCGCAGCGCTGACTGAAAGCAAGTAAGAAAAAAGCCGGCCCAGTACAGGCCGGCTTTTTTTACGCTTCAATTTTGTTGAAAAACTGCGGCAGATACGCTTTGTGCGCCTCCAGCATTTCGTCTAAAATCTGTTTGGCCACAGTATCGGACGGGACAAGCGGGTTAATCGTCATGGCAAGGAGTGCAGTTTGGTAGTCACCTGTAACTGCCGCTTCTGCCGCGACACGTTCAAAGGATTTGATTTGCTGGACGAGGCCGCGGACAGACACCGGCAAGTCGCCGACAGCAATTGGCTTAGGGCCGGTTTTCGTCATCACACAGTTCACTTCAACTGCGGAATCGTCTGGAATGCTCGCTATTGCACCATTATTGATTGTGTTCACCGGCTGAATGTCATGTTTATCATTATAAATGGAGCTGATTAAGTTACATGCTGCATCACTGTAGTAAGCCCCGCCCCGTTTTTCCAGCTGCGGCGGTTTGATCGCAAGGTTCGGATCTTTATAAAGCTCGAACAGCTCTTTTTCGACCTTCTGTACGACTTCAGCGCGGGTGCCCTCCGTTTGTGATGCTTCCAGTTCGTGCTCCAGCATCTCTTTTGTTTTGAAATAGTAACGGTGATAGCCGCAAGGGATCACATTGAGCGCTTTTAAGAAATCTGGTTCCCATTCGGCGCCTGAGATATTTTTCATCGTCATCGCGTTTTTCGGGTCACCCATCGCCTCGATGACTTGCTCTTTCACACTTACGCCGTCCAAGAAAACATCCAGCCCGAATACCATATGGTTCAGTCCGGCAAATTGGACTTCTACGCGGTCCACATCTACCTCAAGCGCTTTGGCTACGCCCATTTTGATGCCGATTGGAACATTGCAAAGACCGACGACTTTCTTCAGGTTGGAGTAGCGAAGCAAGGCTTCTGTTACCATGCCGGCAGGGTTTGTGAAGTTAACAAGCCAAGCGTTCGGGCAAAGCTCTTCTATGTCCTTTGCGATCTCAAGGATGACCGGAATTGTGCGCAATCCTTTAAACAGGCCTCCCGGGCCGTTTGTTTCCTGGCCTATTACACCGTATTTTAGCGGAATGCGCTCATCCTTTGCTCTTGCCTGCAAAAGTCCGACGCGGAATTGGGTGGTAACAAAGTCTGCGTCTTTCAGCGCTTTTCTCCGGTCGAGCGTAAGATGAATGTCAATCGGGACGCCAGCTTTTTCAACCATCCGTTTGGCGAGTGTGCCGACAATATTCAGCTTTTCTTCGCCCTCAGGGATATCGACGAGCCATAATTCGCGCACAGGCAGCTCATCATACCGTTTAATGAACCCCTCCACTAGCTCGGGCGTATAGCTTGAACCTCCGCCAATCGTTACAATCTTCAATCCTTTTGTCATATGCTTGCTCCCCTTTGCTCGGTGATTTTTTCATATAACTCAATGATCTCTGCAGCCATATCCTTCACTGTCATTGCATTCATTAAATGATCCTGTGCATGAACCATCAGAAGCGTCATTTCCGTCTTTTCTCCGCCCGCTTCATTTTGGATCAGCTCTGTCTGATAATGATGGGCTTTTGACAATTCTTCAGCAGCGTCTTGAAGCTTTTTCCGCGCTTCTTCTGCGTCACCGCTTTTCGCAGCGGCAATGGCCTCCATTGCGGAGCTCCTACCGTTTCCTCCGTGAAGGATGATTTGAAAAATGATTTGTTCCATTTCCTCATTCACGCGATTCACTTCCTTTCTCTACAGAGCCGCTTCTTTGTCATCTGATGCTGCAGGCGTTTGAACCAGCTCCAGATCGTTTTCTTCTTTCAGCTTCTGCTTATCCCACATTCTGAAGAACGGGTAGTAGACAACAAAGGATACGACAATATTAATGGCTTGCATGACCGCGCCTGAGACTTTTCCTCCTGTCGCCAAGTAGCCTGAAAAGATCGGCGGCATGGTCCACGGCACTGCGATACCCGCCGGTTTTGCGACAAGGCCGGTGCTCATTCCGATGTACGTAAGTGTCACTGTGACAAGCGGTGTGATGATAAACGGAAGTAAGAGCATTGGGTTCATGACGATCGGCATTCCGAATATAATCGGTTCGTTAATATTGAAGATGGCCGGGCCGACCGCAAGCTTCCCGAGCTGCTTCATTTGTTTGCTTCGGGCGCGCAGAAACATCGTGACAACCAGTGCCAATGTGGCGCCGCTTCCGCCGATATTGACCCAGATATCGAAAAATTGCTGGGTGAAAATCTTAGGAAGCTCCTCACCGGCTTGGAATGCGATCCGGTTGGCATCCATTGCGCCGTACCAAATTGGTGCCATGACGCCTCCGACAATGTTTGCACCGTGAAGGCCGCAGGCCCATAAAAGCATTTTGACGGCTTCGGCGACAAGGCTTCCTCCAAGGCTTCCTCCCAGAATGGAAAGCGGAGTCCCTAATAAAACGCTTACAATATTATGAAGGCTTTCAAACGGTGTCGCTTCAACAATCAGCCGGGCTGCCCAAATCAGGAAGATGACGGCAAAGCCGGGGATTAACGCGACAAATGACTTGCTTACCGCCGGCGGGACACCGTCCGGCATTTTGAAGACTAAATTGCGCTGGATAATAAGGCGGTAAATCTCTGTGGACACCATTGCGATAATCATGGCGACAAATAAGCCTTTGCTTCCCATGAGCGAAAGCGGAATCCCGCCGCCAACCATGATTTCTTTCGTCGCGCCATCCGGCATAAACGGCACTTGATAAGGTGTTGCTAATAAAAATGCCGCAAGGGAAATGGCTCCGGCCGACAAGGCATCAACACCGTATTTCTCGGCGAGCCGGTAGGCGATGCCGAACGCGGCGACAAGACCCATAATTTCAAAGGTCGCGTCGACTGGGTAGGCCAGTTTTTCAGACCAGGAGCTGCCAAACGTTTTTGCCATAAACTCAGCGTATCCCGGGATCGGGAGGTTGCCAATGATGAGGAAAAAGGAACCGATGATAATCAGGGGCATCGTGAGGATGATACCATCACGCAGCGCCTGCAAATGACGCTGTCCCGCAATTCTTCCCGCTATAGGCATGACCTTTTCTTCTAAGATCTGATTGACTTTATTCACATAGCCCGCCCCTCTCTATGACACATGTCCAAGCTGTTCAGCTGATTTCAGCACTTCCGCCCCGTTGCACGTGCCATAATGGACGGTATTAATGACGTCTACCGGAACCCCCTTTGACTCTCCTAATTTTTTGAGCTGCGGAAGCATGTAACGGACTTGCGGACCGAGAAGCAATACATCCGCTTTATCGATATGATTTTGTACAGAATCGCCTGAAACTGCCCAAATGGTATAGTCTTTTCCCTGTTCCTGCGCACTTTTTTCCATCTTGCTCACCAGTAAGCTAGTAGACATGCCTGCTGCACAAACGAGTAATATATTCATGTAAAAGACCCCCTAGAGTTTGATCAATTTTGTAATGTCCTGCTGTTGCTATCATCATATTATGAAATCGCTTTCATAAACACTCAGGGTTTTTCCGCATGCAACGGAAAAAAGGTATATACAGGCTGTCAGCTCAGCATTTTTTGGTCAAACACATCCGAAAGCTCTTGATATGAACGACATTTGATCAGCTGGTTCACCGCCGCCGGGTCATCCAAAATGCTGCCAAGCAGTTTATACATGCTTTGCAAATCCGCTTTGTTCTCCTTTTCGACACAAAGCAGACAGACAAATTGAACTCGCTGACTCTCCCAATCGATCGGTTTTTTGAGCGTACAAACGGCCCAAAACGTTGTTTTCGTCTGCGGAACAAGCGGGTGCGGGATGGCAACAAGATTGCCAAAACACGTTGGCGACATGTCTTCTCTTTCAAAAATGGAATCTATGATTTCTTCATCGGCAAAGCCGCATTCGACCGCTTTCTGCCCTAAAAATTGAATCACTTCTTCTTTTGAGCGCAGATCCTCCTGAAAAAAAACGAGTTCTTTTTTTAGGTAGCGATTGGCTTTTTCCTTTTCATCACTCAGAATAGATTCTATTTTTGTAAAGTCAGTTCCGCCTAAGATGGTGTTAACCTTCAGTACTGGTACAGGGAGCTCTTTTTTAATCGGAATGGTGCTGATGACAAAATCAATTGATTCGTAGGACATTTGATCAAGACTATAATACTCAGCCGTTCCAAGAATATCGAGCCGCTTGCCGAAATGGGAACGGAGTTTTTCGCGCAGAAGCTGGGCACTCCCGGCACCCGATGCGCATACAATGATACAGCGTTTCGGCGGGCTTTCTGTTTTTTTTCGTTCAATCGCGGCGCCAAAGTGGAGAGCCAAATATCCAATTTCGTTTTCATGAATCTCAATACCCGTTTGTTCCTTTATCACGATTCCGGCAATGATCCCGGCTTCAAAAGCGAGTGGATAATGTTCCTTGATCGCTGCCAGCATCGGATTTCGAAGATTCATGCCGTATCGATTGCGGCTGATCGCCGGCTTCATATGCAGGGCCAAGCCGATTTTCAGCTCTTTGTCATGCAGGATGCCAAGCTTCAGTTCACGATCAACAGCTTTGATCATGGCAAGTGTCAGCTGATCGGTTTCCTCTTCTATTGAAAATGTGTCCTCTCCGCATTGTGATTGTGTCATTCGTTTTGTGCCAAGGAGATGCATGGTGATGTAGGCCGTCTCGTCTTTCGGAAACGTAACGGCAAGCGCTGATTCCAGCTCTTTTACGATGGCTTCTGCAGCCTGGTACTCCTTTTGATGCAGGATATGATCCATATCTTTCGGGAAAAGAGATACATAGTTTTCCGTTCTGATCCGTTTACAGGCGATAGCGATATGGATAATGAGGTTATTCAGTCCCATGTTGGACAGAGGGATGCGGTCGTTTTTCATTTTTTTCAAGATGGCGGAACGGATGATCTCAATTTCTTCTTTTGGCAAAATATCAGCCTTTTCATTTAAAACATCTATCTCCGTTTCTCTTTCATCGACAATGTACTCCGCCATGCAGTACCTCATCTGCACCTCGTCCCCGCGCAGCTTGAAGCCGTAATTCGGACGTGTTTCCATGACGATGCGGTAAGGCAGCAGACGTTTCTTTACTTCCTTTAAATCCGTTTGGAGTGTAGATTTTGAGATAAATAGTTCTTCAGCAAGTTCATCGAGCTTGAGATAATGGTCCGCCAGCAGCAGACGTTTCATAAGATAGGCCATTCTCTCCTCCGGCAATACCGGCAGGCCCTTTTTTTGCTGAAATTCATCTTGCAGCAGTGTTCTGAATACTTGCTCGTCATCAATGCGGAGCTTGTAGCCGGAGCCTCTTACAGATTGTACAAAGGCACCGTGACCGCTTAGCACACCTTGAAGTTCCTTTATATCATTGCGGACTGTCCGCGTCGTTACGTTTAATTGCGCGGCAAAAAACGAACTTGTCACCGGGGCTTCAGCCGCCATCAGCAAGCGCAGAATATCACGTAGTCGCCCATGAAGCATGAGAAAAACCTCCTAACTAGTAGATGCAGGGATTCAGTGAATAGGCAGAAAGGATGATGAAGGGATGCGAAATGTATATAAATTCTATAATGGAGAGAATGGCAAGTCAATGAACATCCGGAGGACTAGAGGGAAAACTGACCTATAAAAAAACAGCCGGGATCAGCCGGCTGTTCTAGATGCGGACATATTCTTTTGTTTAGACGCCTTGCGGTCCTTCATGATTTTTCGAACAATCGGGTAAATGACCGGCGCCCATTTGATAACGGTTTTGATCATCTTTTTCAAAGCTCCGATTCTCCCTTCTTTTTTCTCAACCATTCCCCTGATTGCCTCTTCCTTAAACATGCTAACGCGACACGTACCTGTTTCCCGTCACCCAGAAACGCCATGGATAATCGCGTGCCTCCCCGCTGTTGTCAATGCCGATGCGCGGGCCGGTTGAAATTGCTTCCGGTGTGTACCCGCTTTCGATGTAAAGCGGCTGTTCCGTAATCCAGCGTCCGTAGTCATTCATCGTAACGCCAAGCGCTTTCGTCAGCTTTCCTGGTCCGTTTGTCCATTCCCTCGGACTCCTGCCCGGCCTTCTCTCCTCCATTAACAGCTGGCCTTCATGCGGCTCAATCGCCCTGATTAATACCGCTTGCGGGACATCCTCTTCCGCGGCAACGACATTCAGCAATGTATGGGTGTGCATCACGTATGTATATACCCGCCCAGCTTCTGCAAACATGATCTCAGTCCGCTTCGTCCGGCGGTTGTTAAAGCTGTGTGCCGCTCTGTCTCCAGCACCCATATAGGCCTCTGTTTCCACAATATAGCCTGACGCTGTGCCTTCGTCTGTTTCTTTTACAAGAAGGCAGCCCAGAAGCGATGGGGCAAGCTCAAGAGCGGTTTTTTGATAAAACGTGATGGGCAGCGGATTTTTTTCTCTCGTCACGAATCGACCTCTCCTTTTACCGATTTTTGTACATTGTACCATTCCCGAAGCAGATCAAAAAAAACGGCTGTTTTAAAATCTTTCCATTCAGGGAATATTGTTACCGTTCAAAAAAGGAGGGCCAACCATTGAAAGATGATCATCAAAACAAGCAGCACCAATCAAATGCCCAAGGGAGCGAGGAAGCGCTTTCCCACAAGACATCCGGGAAAAACGAGTCAGAGGATACCTTAACGAATAGGCAGGGGCATCCTGTTACTGACAACCAGAATGTGAGAACCGTCGGGAATAGAGGGCCTACAACACTTGAGAACTATGATTTTCTCGAAAAGATCAGCCACTTCGACCGGGAACGCATCCCTGAGCGGGTTGTTCATGCCAGGGGAGCAGGTGCACACGGGTATTTTGAAGCATACGGAAGCTTCGGAGACGAACCGATTTCAAAATACACACGGGCCAAGCTCTTTCAGGAAAAAGGCAAGAAAACACCGGCATTTGTCCGTTTTTCAACTGTGAATCATGGAAAACACTCGCCTGAAACATTGAGAGACCCGCGCGGTTTTGCTGTAAAGCTATATACAGAAGACGGAAACTGGGATTTGGTCGGGAACAACCTAAAAATCTTTTTTATCCGCGACCCGCTGAAATTTCCGGATCTTGTACATGCATTTCAGCCTGATCCAGTGACCAACATCCAGGATGGTGAACGTATTTTCGATTTCATTTCTCAATCTCCTGAAGCGACACACATGATCACCTTCTTGTTTTCGCCTTGGGGCATTCCGGCCAACTACCGGCAAATGCAGGGTTCAGGCGTACATGCCTATAAATGGGTGAATGAGGAGGGCAAGGCCGTTCTCGTGAAATACCATTTTGAACCGAAGCAGGGCATCCGCAACCTGACACAGAAGGAAGCAGAAGAGATTCAAGGGAAAAACTTTAACCATGCCACACAGGATCTATATGACGCGATTGAAAATGGCGATTATCCAGAGTGGGAAGTATATGCTCAAATCATGAGCGATGATGAGCATCCTGAACTGGACTTTGATCCTCTTGATCCAACAAAACTGTGGTATAAAGACGATTTCCCATGGAAACCGATCGGTAAATTGGTTCTGAACAAAAATCCGGAAAACTACCATGCGGAAGTGGAGCAAGCTTCATTTGGAACGGGAGTGCTTGTCGACGGGCTTGATTTTTCAGACGACAAATTGCTCCAGGGGCGTACGTTTGCCTACTCTGATACGCAGCGCTACCGTGTAGGCGCAAATTACCTGCAGCTTCCGATCAACTCGCCGAAAAAGCATGTCGCCACCAACCAGGAAGGCGGGCAGATGCAATATCGGGTCGATAGAGCAGAAGGACAAAACCCGCACGTCAACTACGAGCCATCCATTATGGGTGGGCTGAAGGAAGCGAAGCAGGACGGAAAAGACCATACGCCGCATGTCGAAGGTGATGTAAAGCGTGAAGCGATTGACAGAACAAACAACTTCGGACAGGCTGGAGAAACGTACCGGAGATTTACTGAATTTGAGCGGAACGAATTGATTACGAATTTGGTGAATACGCTTTCTACGTGCCGAAAAGAAATTCAGGATCAAATGATTGAGAATTTCACAAAAGCTGATCCTGACTACGGAAAACGCGTAGCAGAAGGGCTAAAAAAGGTTTCCGAAAACAACAGCAACGGGCCGATCGGCACAACTGAAACGGAACAGGCTGCAAAGCAGGCTGAACAGGAGAGTCATCCGTCTGATCCGTATTAACAACAGCGAACAGGGCTTTTTTAGAAGCCCTGTTTTTTTATTTTTCTATTGAAACGCTTTCAATAATTGTGTTGTACTTGGAAGGAAAGGGGTGGAGAGATACGATGGAATTACAGCAGGACTTGATTCCTCAGAAAAAAACAATCGGCGCTTTAGATCACGCCGTTTTTTTATGCATGGTATTTTGTTTCTGGTTTTCAGGCTATATTTACGTTCCTGTATTCAGTCTGTATTTGGAGGATCTGCACTTTTCATATGGCGCAATCGGCATCATTCTCGGCAGCTACGGGGTCACGCAAATCCTTCTGCGATTCCCGCTCGGCCTTGTGTCAGACATCCTGTTTTCCTTGCGCAAGCAATTGTTAATTGCCGGGTTCGGCTTTTCCGTCCTCAGCAGCCTGCTTTTTCTGATGTTTGATTCTTTCTTCTTCGTGCTGGCCGCCCGGCTTTTCGCGGGAATCACTGCTTCTATGTGGGTGATGGCGACCATTTTATACGCACATTATTTCAACAATGTCAATGCATCAAAAGCAATGGGCATCATGCAGTTTTTTACCGTCATGCCTCAGTTTGCCAGCATTGTGTTCTGCGGGCTTGCGGCAGCCCATTTAGGCAGGCAGGTCCCTTTTTGGATGGCGCTGGCAGCCTCGGTCGCAGGTCTGGTGATCTGCTGCTTTATTAAGGATCCGTCTGCTCCTCCCGCAAACCGTGACACCATTCGTGTCAATCAGTACATCAAAGATACATTGCGGCTGCCAAAGCTGAAGCTTTTCACCATCCTGTCTATGACGGCCCATGCCGTATTATTTATCACAGTGTTTGGTTTTACGCCGCTTTACATGAATCAGCTCGGAATGGGCGACGCGGAGCTGCTTTGGGTGATGAGCGCCTTTTTCCTCCCACACGCAGCCGCCACATTAAGCTTTGTGTTTCTGCGATTTACAAGCCGTATCGCTTACTCCGTGATGCTCATTAGTTTCGCAGTCACCGGGGTCTGTCTGCTATACGTTCCTTTTTCAGCTGCATTGTTCACGGTTTGCATCACACACGCCTGTATCGGACTGGCGCTCGGCTTCGTTTTTCCTCTGCTGCTAAGCCATGTCGTCGAAATCAGTTCTGCCCGTTTAAAAATGTCAGTGATGGGGTTTTATCAATCATTTTATGCGCTAGGCATCTTCCTCGGGCCCCTTCTTGCCGGAAAAATCGCACAGCTTATCGGGCTTGCGGGAGTTTTTTATGGAGCCGGGTCTCTGGCATTTGCCGCCTTTTTTGTGATGCTCGCGCAAAAACGTAACATGATCAATTAATAGCTTTCATACCGCCGGAAGCGCCACACAGAAAACACGGCCAGAAGCATGATGCACAGAATGGAGAAAGTGAGTGACCATCCGAAAAAATCTGCCCGCTCTCCATGAAGAAGGATATGCTCCGCCTGCTTGCAAATCTCAGCCGGAAGCCACTTCGCACCATCTGGAAATAGTGAAACAGCAAAGGAAACGGCTGCTGTGAGCCCGATCCCGCAAGCCGCAGCTGCTCCGACAGACCGGAATATCGTACTTCCCGCAAGGCCGGCGGTCACAATAAATATCACCCAAAGCGCGTAAAGGCCAAGGCTTGCGGCAAAGCGGCTGAATGATGCGTCCTCAAACAGCAGCCGAACGTAATAATAAGCAAGCCCGTATCCAGCTGCAAACGACATAATGCCGATCACGCTTTGGATGAGCCATTTACTCACGATATAATGGGCTGCCGTTACAGGCCGCGACATAATCAGCGCTGTTACCCCTTGATTTCTTTCATTGGCTACACTGCCCATCACGCTAAAGATGACCAGAGCCATGCCAAGCGTGTTGAATTGAGAAAGCGTGCTGACCATCACTTCAGACCCGGAGGGCGTCGTAAAACTAATCTTCATGCCGTCAGGAAGGTTCCCTCCATGTGCGATGATTTCCGGCATATAATAAATGGTCAGCGGCTGTGTCAGCCCGACGATCATCATCGCAATCGGCAGCCAAATCAGCTTGCCGCTTTTCCATCCTTCCAGCCACTCCTTCTGCAATAGCGCCATCATCACCTTCATGCGTGCACCACCTTTAGATAGACGTCTTCTAGAGACTCCGTTTTCTGTTCAAATCGGGTGACGGTCAATCCCTTTCGGATACAGTCACTTAATAATGACCGGCCAGCGTGTATATCAGGCAGCTCGAAAACAGCTTGGGACGGATTCTTATAGACAATAGCTGAGACGTAAGGCTTCTCTTCAAGCCAGCCTTCCAGCTTCTCTTTCACTGAAAGGGTAAAAACGTTCGTTTGCTGCTGTTGTTTCAGCTCCTGTAACTCGCCTTTCCATGAAATTTCACCGTTTTTCATAATCACCACTTGATCACACACCTGCTCTGCATCGTGCAAAACATGTGTAGAAAACAGAACGGCCATATGCTTTTTCAGCTCCCGCATCATGTCCAGCACCTCGAACCGCCCTGTCGGATCAAGAGCAGACACCGGTTCATCCAATATCAAAAACTTCGGTTTATGGAGCAGTGCCTGTGCCAGACCGAGTCTTTGTTTCATGCCTCCTGAATAGCCCCCGATCCTTTTGTGCGCCGCTTCGTGCAAACCGACAAATTCCAGCATCTCGCCGATTTTCTCTTGGCATTTTCTCTTCGAAAGGCCGGACAGTCTCCCCGCAAATGTCAAAAATTCATTTGCGGTCATCCACGAATAAAAAGCAGGATACTGCGGGAGGTACCCAATCAAACGCCGATCCAGCTTTTTCTCTCCTAACAGCTTTATGGTTCCAGAGGTTGGCGAAAGCAGTCCGGCCAGCATTTGCAGAGTCGTGGTTTTGCCGGCTCCATTAGGTCCTAATAGTGCGACACACTCATTTTCATTCACGTGAAAACTGACATTCTTTACAGCTTCATGGTGCCTGTACGATTTGCATAATGATTCAATAGACAGCATATCGGCTTACCTTTGCTTTCTGCCGACGGTAAAAAACAAAATCGGCCCGATAATATTGATACATACGATGATTGCAGCCCACATCCACTTTGGCCCGTTCGTCCGCTCTTCTTTTATACAGCTGATGAGGGCAAAAACCGCCAAAGCCAGCTGTAATACAACCAGCGGCAAAATCATTTCCCAAGAAATATTCATTGCTTGATCCCCCTTTTCTTCCGATCCGGCCTAATGACAAAAAAGTAATAACAAATCAGAGGCATCGGTGCTGTAATCAGTCCGACAATTCCCCAAATCCATGCCATGCGATTTCGTTTTTTCGCATCAATAAATAAAAAGATTCCCTGCGCCAATACGATGAGATAAGCCGCAACCGTTATGACGATTTCTGTTTGTGTCATCTGCGTTTCACCTCGCATTCGCCGAGATGCCTTTTTTTCTCAGCCGCAATCAAAATCGGCAGCACCGCAAGCACACAAACCTGAAGCACAATAAACACAGCAGGAGCTTGAGTGAAAGCATAGATTGCAGCACTCACAACCATCAGTGCGCAGAATACAAATAAAATGATCTCTTGAAGAAGTTTTTTTCTGTATTCAGCTTTCATTTGTGACAGCTGGTGAAGCAGTTCTTTTTGATTCGGTATAGAGGGATTGGCTGTTTGATCAATTTTTTTCCATTCTGACTTCAAATGATCAGAAAGCTTTTCTTTATTCATCGTCCCACTCCTTTCTGATTTGCTGGAGCCCTTTATGAACTCTGGACTTTACAGTGCCTTCTTTGATTTGAAGCATCATCCCGATTTCGGCGTAGGTATAGCCGTAGTAATGCCTTAATAAAACTGGTGTGCGCAGTTTAGGGTCCAGCTTTGAAAACAGATCGAGCGTTTCGCTCCACTCTGCCCCTTTCGCCGACACGTCCCACTTGATCTTGCGGATTGTTTCCTCCGTAACTGTCTGATTCCGTTTCCATTCTCTCTTTCTCTTTTTCTGGTGATCGAGATAGAGCCGCGATGCAATGGAGATCAGCCACGTGGAGAATTTTGAACGGCCCTGAAAGCTTCTTAAATGGATGTACCCTTTCAGAAAGGTTTCCTGAACAAGTTCCTCGCTGAGATCGGGGTGAAGGGAAAGCTTTAACAAGTATTTATATAAGAAAGAATAGTGATAGTGGAAAAGGGCTGTAAACGCCTCGTCGTTTCCCTCTTTCGCCTGCTGTATCAGCCGCTGTTCTTCTTGTGTATCCAATGACCATGATCCCCCCTTTTTTGTTTTTCTGCCTTATGAGACGACACCGGATTCAAAAGCGTTCATCTTTTTTACAATTCTTTTCAGCCATTGACAGATCAAGCTTCCCGGCCGTTTGGCTGCATATCCTTATTTGTAAACCCCCTCATAGTCTGTTAAGCTATGACTTTATGTCGATTTCAAAAAAACATCCAATATGGAGGACGATGCATTGAAAGTAGAAAGGCGAACGATTGAATATATTCCGAATGAAGAAAGACATGGTAAAGCGAAAGATTTATTTCCCGTATGGTTCGGGGCTAATATGCATATCACCACGTTAGTGACCGGCACGATTCCCGTTGCAATGGGACTTAATCTGTTTTGGAGTGTTGCCGCTATTATTTGCGGAACCTTAATCGGTGCCATATTTATGGCGTCTCATTCCGCGCAAGGCCCTCAGCTAGGCATCCCGCAAATGATTCAAAGCCGTGCCCAATTCGGCGTAATCGGAGCGATTCTTCCCCTCTTCTTAGTCATGTTTATCTACCTTGGTTTCTTCGCAAGCAGCACGATTCTGGCGGCCGGAACCTTAAGCAGCTTTGTTCCCATCCCGGGTTCATGGAGCATTATAGGCTTAAGTGCCATATGTTTTTTACTCACCATTTTCGGCCATGATTTGATTCACAAAATGCAAAAAATCCTTTCTTGGACCTCTTTTGCTGTATTTTTTGCTGCAACGATTCTCATTTTTCAATTGCCGATTCCGGCAGGCAGCTGGATTCCCGGAGCGATTGATCTGCCAATTTTCTTGGTGGCAGTCAGCGCAGTTGCGACGTGGCAGCTTGCCTACGCGCCGTATGTTGCCGATTATTCAAGATATCTGCCAGTTAAAACACCGGCTTCAAAAACATTTTGGTACAGCTATGCAGGTACATCTGTCAGCTCCATCTGGATGATGCTGCTCGGCGCATTGCTGACAACCTCACTTCCTGACTTTACGGCAAATTCAGGCAGCCAGATTGTCCAATTGTTCGGTCCCTTCTCGTTTATTATGCTGATCATTGTGTTATTTGGGCAAATGGCAATCAATGTTTTTAACCTGTATGGGGCTTTCATGTCCACGACAACAACGCTGGAGCCGTTTCTGAAATTAAAAGTCACGCCCAAAGTCAGAATCATCATGATCCTGGGTGTCACGCTTGTCGGCACAGTCTTAAGCCTACTGGGACAGAGCAATTTTATGGAACTGTTTTTGAATTTTATCTTTTTCATCAGTTATTTCTTAATTCCGTGGACGGCAATCAATTTAGTCGATTACTACTTCGTCCGCCACGGAAAGTATCAAGTCAAAGCCATGTTCGACGTAAACGGGCCTTATGGAAAGGTCAATTGGATCACCACAATTGCGTTCGTTCTGTCTATCTTGCTGGAAATTCCGTTTATCAACACAAGCTTTTACATCGGACCGCTTGCCAAAATGTTTGGCGGCGGAGACATCGCATGGATTATCGGCTTGGCCGTGCCTTCTGTGCTTTACTATGTATTAATGAAACCGCGTCTGAAAAAACGGGCGGGGTATCAAGAAAAGCTGTCTTCTCTCTGAAGACAGCTTTTTTATCATTCAAATCGTTTCCACACGCGGGGCAGGATGTCAGATAGCTCATGAGCGAGCAACGTATGAGCGGAGTGCTCGTCCGTCCAGAGCTCGGCGCACGCACCATGCAAATAGACCGCGTTTAATATGGCGTGCTTTGGATCTTCATGGCAGCAGAGCATCCCCAATATCATGCCCGTCAGTGTGTCACCGGTTCCGCCCTTGGCGAGCGCCCCGTTTCCGGTTGGATTGAGCCAGCAGTCTCCATCAGGAAACGCGATGACGGTTTGGTTTCCTTTTAACACAATGACAGTCTGCAGCTGAGCCGCCCACTCCTTTGCATATTCCGCTCTTTTTTTCTGCAATTCGTTCACGGGCACCCCTGTCATTCGGGAAAACTCGCCCGGGTGCGGCGTGAGGATGACGGGGGCCTCCCGTTTCGGATATGTGCGCTTCGCCAGCGCTCCGGCATCCAAAATAACAGGACAATCAGCCGTAAGCACATGATCGACTGCCTGCTGTACGCTTTCCGTTTGCGGAAGGCCCGATCCGATGGCAATGGCTCGGTACGTCTCTTCAAGCTGAGCATCCGCCGCCTTTTTCCAGCCGTCACGCCAATAGGTCGCCTCGGGCAAAACAGGAACAATTAGCGGGATTACGCTTTCTGATGTACCGATGACAAGCTTGCCGAGACCGCTCCGCATGGCCCCAAGCCCTGCAAGCAGCGCTGCCCCCGGCATGTCGTCACTTCCAGCCAGCAGCAAAGCCGTACCGTACGTGCCTTTATGGCTCTCCGCATCTCTTTCAGGAAGCGTGGCCCTTACATGCTCTTCCGTCCAATATGGAACATTCATCTCTATCCCTCCTCTGCTTTCTTTTCCTATTTTTCCTGTCCCTTTTCTTTTTCAAACAAAAAAGACAGCCTTTTAGGGCTGTCTTCTATTTTACAGGAACATCAAGGTGATATAGACGGCGATATCGTTCGTTTGCCGCCAGCAGCTCCTCATGGGTTCCTTCCATTTCTGTTTTGCCGTTTTCGAGAAATACGATTTTATCAGCCGCTTCCACTCCCGCGAGATGGTGGGTAATCCATAAAATCGTTTTTCCTTTCAGCACCTCAAACACCGTTTCCATCAATTCACGTTCGGTAATAGGATCGAGGCCGACTGTTGGCTCATCGAGGATGATGATCGGTGTATCCTGCAGTAAAATCCTCGCAAGCGCGATCCGCTGGCGCTCTCCACCGGAAAAACGGATGCCCGTTTCCTGTACAGAGGTATGATATCCGTCAGGCAATGACTCAATGTAGTCATGCAGCTTGACCTGCTTTGCGGCGCGGCGCACATCCTCGTCTCTTGCTTCTCCGTTTCCGAGCCTGATGTTGTTCAAAATACTTGTATCAAACAGGTGCGGTTTTTGATTTAACACGGCCACCGCATCCGCAATCTGATCCTTTAACAGCGCTGTCTCCACTCCGTTTAACGTAACAGAACCGGAGTCCGGTTTCAAGGCGCCCTCGATTAATGCAAGCGATGTTGATTTCCCAGAGCCGCTTCGGCCGAGCAGCGCCATTTTTTCTCCTTGGCGCAGCGTAAAGGAAAAGTTGTCAAGCACTTGGCTGCTGTAATCATAAGAAAACGTCACATCACGAAAGGCCAAGGTGACATCTTGAAGATCGAGCATTTGAGCCCCTGATTCTGTTTGTGACGCCTCCGGCTGAGGAGCCACCTTGTTCATGCGTCTGATAGAATCCTGATAGCCCGGCACTTCGCCTAAGGCATCCGAAAGCGGCAAAAAGGCTTCCGTCAACGGAAACACCACTAGCACAAAAGCGGCAATCATTGTTTTAGCAAGCTCGCCGTCTGCTTGCTGTCCCGCTGTCCAAAACAGCATCAGCAAAATAAGGCCAGCGACAAGGCATTGCGCAGCAAAGTCCCGCCATCTTGTAAAGCGTTGTTTTTTCCGTTCAAGCTCAAACCAATCATGTTCCTCTTTTTCATAAGCATCAATAAAAGCATGCCGGCGTCCGCTGAACATCCAGTCGCTGACACCCATCACAGCATCTGTCAGACGGCTGTACAGCACATTCCGTCCGCTTTTCAGCTTCGCATTCTTCGCTCTCGTCACGAGCAAAGACACAACCGGAAACAATACAACAAGAACAAACAAATAAAGCGCAAGCAATATGGCAAACGGCCAAGAGAAGAAGCCGAGCGCTATCACTGACACAGCATACAGGAGCAAGGCTGAGATCGCAGGAAAAATCGTTTTTAAGAAAGCATCCTGCAAATGCTCAATATCCTCAGACAAAATGCCGAGCATATCCCCCGTGCGAAAACAGGAACGCAGCATCAAAGCACCCGGCTCAAGCATATTGTAAAGGCGGACGCGCATGTCGGATACAATTTTCAAAATGATGTGATGGCCAACGAGCCGTTCCACATATCGCGACACAGACCGGGCAATTCCAAAGGTGCGGACAGCGACAATCGGCACATAAATGAGCAGAATGTTTTCCGGCCTTGTCGCCGCTTTAGAAATCAAAAACCCTGAGGTGAACATGAGAAAAGCAGCAGAAAAAATCGTCACCGCGCCCAAAAAGATAACCAGAACGAACAGGCGGGCATTTTGCTTGATATACGGCAAAATCCATTCTTCTTTCTTCATGCTCTTTCCCCCAGTTGTGCCTTCACGAGTTTGGTGTACACACCATTTTTCGCCAGCAATTCATCGTGAGTCCCGACTTCCGCAACCCTGCCTCCGTCCAGCACGATAATTTCGTCCATATCGAGCATCCAGTGAAGGCGGTGAGTCGCGAGAAAGACGAGCTTGTCCTCAAATAAATCCAGCATCGTTTCTTTTATTTCATATTCTGTTTCGATATCAAGATGGGCGGTCGGCTCATCCAGCAGCAGGATCGGACGGTTTCCCAAAAAGGCGCGGGCCAGCGCGACACGCTGTGCCTGGCCGCCGCTGAGCGCCCGGCCGCCTTCCCCGATCCGCCCCTCTAATCCTTCAGGAAGGTTGTCCACCAGTTCCGCCAGTCCTGCCGCCGCAGCAGCACGGGCTGTATCCTCTGCCGAAGCGCTTGGATGGTAGAAGCGAATGTTGTTGCCAAGCGTATCATCAAAAATGTACGGATGCTGGGGAATGTAAAGAAGGTTCTTCTGCCAGCTGCCGTCCTGCAAATGGGACCGGCTTGTGCCATTAACCTCAATCATCCCGCCATCCGGCTCTAAAAATCCGCCGAGAATATCAATTAATGTTGATTTTCCGGCGCCGCTTGCACCGATAATGCCGATTTTTTTCTTGCCCTTGAATGAGAGATGAATATCAGACACCGAACGGCCGACTGACACGCCTGACAGCTTCAGCTCATCCTGATCGGACCAAGCCTCGAGCTGAAGCGGCGTCTCTTCTTTAAAACCAGGCTGCGACAAAATCTCTTGAATGGTTTTTCCTGCTTCCTGGCCGTTCAGCGTTGCATGATAATCATTCCCCACTTCCCGCACCGGCAGAAAATACTCAGGTGCCAGAATAAGCGCCGTTAAAGCAGGGCCAAGCAAAATATCGCCGTCAATGAGGCGCAGGCCCAGAAATACTGCGACTGTCGCCACCGACAGCATCGTGAAAAAATCGAGGGCGAATGATGACAAAAACGCCACCCGGAGTGTGCTCATCGTTGCCTTGCGATACCGCTCACTCACATAGAAAATATTTTTGCTGTGTGACTTGCTCAAACCTAGGAAACGCAATGTCTCCAGCCCGCGAAGAGAATCAACAAAATGATTGGAAAGTCTCTGATAGGATTTCCACTGACGATCCGCTTTTCTCTGCGCGACAAGGCCGAGGAGAATCATAAAGATGATCAGAATCGGCATAGCAGCGACTAAAATGATGGCTGATGTCCGATCCTGAAAAAACACATAAATGACAACTGCCGCAGGCACAATCGCCATGCTGACCATTTTCGGCAGAAACAGCTCCAGGTAGCGGCGGAACTGGCTGATGCCTTCCATCGCCAGCGTCACCATTTGCCCCGTCCCCTCTTTCTTTGCAAAGCGGGGGCCTAATCGGAACAGCTGATCAAGAAAACTTTTCCTCAAATCTGCTCCTGTCCGGGCGGCGTATTGATAGACGATTTTCTGTCGCGCCACCGTCACCCCGTGCCGGGCGATAAAAGCGATGAGGAAAAAGCTGATCACCGGAAAAAGAGAGGTAATGCCCTTCCCGTTGAACAGTCCGGTTACGGCCTCACTCAGCCACTCTGCCTGCATAATAATGGCGGCTGTCTGAATCAGCGTTAAACAAGTAATCAAGGTGAGAATCCGCTTCATTCCTTTATATCGAAACAGGTCTTTTCCCATTAATAAGTCATAGGCTCCTTATGGCTGACGCGCTTCCGGAAGACATAATAGCTCCAGATCTGGCTGCCGATGACGAACGGCAATAGCGTTAATGCTGCAATTGACATGACTTTAAGCGAATAATCTCCGGAAGAAGCGTTAGCTACTGTTAAATCGTATGCGCTATGAAGCGAGCTGACCATTACGCGAGGGAATAGGGAAATAAAGATCATTCCCACGGTCAGCGCCAGACCAGCGCCTGTCATCCCAAATGTCCAGCCGTCTTTTTTCTTACGAATAAATACAGCCGCGAGCATAAAGCAGATGACAATCAAAACAGCGAGCGGAATGGTAATCTCGCCGCGGCGTGTAAACATGTCTGTCTGATACGCAGAAAGGGCCGCGAAGGCAAGAACCGCTACAAAAACAACACCCATTATCTTTTGCGCCATTTTCCGGGCGCGGTTTTGCAAATCACCAATCGTACGCAGCGTGATAAACATTAATCCATGCTGGAAGCAAAGAAGTGTTACCGTCACACCGCCAAGTATAGAATATACATTGATATAATCAGATACATGTGCGTGAATGTTCATGTCGGCATCAATCGGCATCCCGCGGAATAATGTCGTGAACAGCACACCAAGCACAAACGGAGGAATCAGACTGCCGAAGAAAACGACCCAGTCCCAAACCTTTACCCATTTTAAATGATCCACCTTGCCGCGGAACTCAAACGCGACCCCGCGGCCCATTAACGCAAGCAGCACTATGACAAACGGAATGTAATAACCGCTCAGCATCGTTGCATACCAGTTTGGGAATGCCGCGAAAATGGCGCCTGCGCCAGTCAAAAGCCACACTTCATTCGCGTCCCAGAACGGCCCGATCGTGTTGATCAGCACTCTGCGTTCTAATTCATTATGGCCAAGAAAACGGGTCGCCATGCCGACCCCGAAATCAAAGCCCTCCAAAAAGAAGAATCCTACAAACAATACAGCAACGAGTATAAACCAAAGATCATGAAGAGATGCCATGGTATACCTCCTGACTAAATGGATCTGTTGATACAGGAACATCATGATGATCACTATGCTCCGCACCTTTTTTAATCTCACGGATAAACAAGAAGACAAGCAGTGCACCAAGAATCATGTACATCACACCGAATGCGATGATTGAGAATAACAAGGAGCCCGCTGTTACGTTAGGTGACACAGATTGAGCGGTTGTCATTAACCCCATAACCGTCCAAGGCTGACGTCCGATTTCTGTCATAATCCAGCCCGCGGAGTTCGCAAGAAACGGGAAGGAAATCAACGCGATCATGATGCGCAAATACCATTTGCTGTTTTCAAGCTTTTTGCGGCGGTTTAACCAAAGGCCGCCTAACGCAGCAAGAATCATGACAACACCTGCTCCTACCATGATGCGGAAGCTCCAGAATGTCGTTTTCACTGGCGGAATGTAGTCGCCTTTTCCGTATATTTTTTCGTACTCAGCCTGAAGGGTTTTCATCCCTTTGACACTTCCGCTGAATTTCTGATAAGCCAAGTAGCTCAAGGCATAAGGAACTTTGATTTCATTTGAGCTTTTTTCATTTTTTGTATCGATCGTCGCAAAAGCGGTCCAAGCAGCAGGGTCACCGCTGTCTTCCCATAGGCCTTCACTGGCAGCCATTTTCATCGGCTGTGATTCCATCAAGTGCTCAGCCTGCATGTGTCCGCTAAGGCCGACGCCAAGACCGGCACAAAGGCCGACGATCATTGCGAGTTTAAAAGATTGCTTAAAGAACGGCACTTCTTTTTTCTTCAGCAGTTTAAAAGCACTCACTCCGGCAATAAAGAAAGCTCCAGTGGCAAGCGCACCGAAAATAACGTGCGGGAATTCAACCCAAAGCTGAGGGTTTGTAATCAACGCGCCAAAATCATTCATTTCCGCGCGGCCGTTTTTGATCGTAAAGCCGACCGGCTCCTGCATAAAGGAGTTTGCTGTTAAAATCCAGAAAGATGACATGATCGTTCCGAATGATACGAGCCATATGCAGAGAGCGTGAATTTTCTTCGGCAGGCGGTCCCAGCCAAAAATCCATAATCCGATAAAAATAGACTCCATGAAAAACGCCAATAATGCTTCAATCGCAAGCGGCGCACCAAATACATCTCCGACAAAACGGGAGTAATCAGACCAGTTCAGTCCAAACTGGAATTCTTGCAAAATCCCTGTTACAACACCGACTGCGAAATTTATTAAGAATAAGTGTCCCCAAAACTTTGCCATTTTGAGATACAGCTCATTTTTCTTTACAAGATAAAGAGTCTCCATCAACGCAACCATAAACACAAGCCCGATAGACATCGGCACAAACAAGAAGTGAAACAACGTTGTTGATGCAAACTGTATGCGGGCTAATACCAATTCACTCATGCTTTCTCCTCCATTTCCGGTTAAAACTGTAATTTGCTCACTACTTCACAAATAGAACCGAGACTTTGATCAGTAATTCACAAAATAGACGAAAAAAATATTGCTCAATATTTCACAAATGTGTCAAAAAGTCATCCAATATGATGCAAGATTGCCAGACTGACCAAATGACACAATCTCTGACTGGTTCATATTAAGTACTTTACAACGATTCATTTCAAAAATAAAGCCTAAAATACCTAAAAAGTCCCGCCCTATGTGACGGATTTTTGTCTATTTTGTTGCTTATTTATGTCGGCTGCTAGGATAAATGACCCTTTATTATCGTACATCAACACATCGTTCCTTGCGAACAAAATGCTTGCCCTGCACCAGCACTCGTTTCTCAGCACTCCGTCATAAACAAATTTTAGGCAGGATGCCTCTTTTCATTTGAACCGGCAAGTGGAGAAAAGTTGAATAGTAAATTTTTAATATATTAATAATTTCAATTTTTTAGTATACTTAACATAGTGAACAATTTCACTGCATCAAGAATAGGGGAGGTTTTTCAATGGGAGAGCTTCAAACACAAATGCAATTGCAAACGGATACAATTCACGAAGGGGTTCGAAAAGAGAATTGGTTTGCGAAAGCCATGAATATAAAAGTAGGCATCATACCGCTTCCTGTGTATGCCTTGCTGTTTATATTAATCACTGTTTTTGTTATGCATCACGATGTAAAAAGTGACATTTTGACATCCATTGCCGTCATGGCGTTTTTCGGGTTTACCTTTGCCCAAATCGGCAAATCGATACCGATTGTGCGTTCTATCGGCGGCCCGGCCATCCTAGCTACTTTTATTCCGTCCGCTGTCGTGTACTATCACCTGCTGCCTAATGATATCGTCAAATCCACCACAGAATTTACAGAAAACTCAAACTTTCTATATTTGTTTATCACCGGTATTGTCGTCGGAAGCATTCTCGGCATGAAAAGAGAAACACTCGTAAAAGCATTCATGAAAATTTTTATTCCGCTTATTGTCGGTTCTGTCACAGCCGCTATTGTCGGACTGGCTGTCGGGACATTGCTCGGACTCGGATTTCAGCATACCCTGCTGTACATTGTCATTCCGATTATGGCTGGAGGAGTCGGAGAAGGCGCTATCCCGCTGTCCATCGGATATTCTGACATCATGCCCATTTCTCAAGGGGAAGCGTTTGCACTTGTTCTGCCATCGATTATGCTGGGCAGCTTGTGCGCGATTATTCTAGCGGGATTGCTGAACCGCATCGGAAAGAAAAAACCGGAATGGACAGGCAACGGCAAAGTGGACCGCTCCGAAGAAGAGTCCCCTGCGCTGGAGGAATCTCAAAGCGGACAGCAAATGTTCAACCTTTCTTTATTTGCGTCAGGCGGTATCCTTGCTGTTTCTTTATACTTAGTCGGCATGCTCGCTCACGATTTTTTCGGTTTTCCGGCACCCGTTGCCATGCTGTTACTGGCTGTTCTCATAAAGCTGTTCAGATTGGTGCCTGCCTCAATTGAAAATGGTGCGTTTGGAGTGTCCCGCTTCTTTTCAACAGCTGTGACCTACCCGCTTCTCTTTGCGATTGGGGTATCCATGACTCCGTGGGACAAGCTTGTCGCCGCTTTTAACCTCAGCAATATTATCACGATTCTGTCTGTCGTTGTGACCATGATGGCCGTTGGCTTCTTCACTGGAAAATGGCTGAACATGTATCCGATTGAAACCGCCATAATCAATGCGTGTCATTCTGGGCAAGGCGGCACGGGTGACGTTGCCATTTTAAGCGCCGCTGAAAGGCTTGAGCTAATGCCTTTCGCCCAAGTGTCTACCCGCATCGGGGGCGCGATTACAGTATCCTTAACCTTATTGCTGCTGCACCAGTTTTATTGATCCCCGCAAGCAAGTTCTTCGTCAAACGAAAGAGCTTGCTTTTTTGCATGTCCATATTTTTGCAAATTCCCGCCTCATGCTATAGTAATAGTTGGAAATACTAGATAGAAAGGAATATGGCATGCCTATGGGAACTCATCTATTTCTCTTTATGCTTCTCGGGCTGGGATTTTATTTGATATCAGCCCTGGCAGCAAAATTCATTCCGGCCGTAGACTTCTGGATTGATATTGTTCTTTGGGTCGGCGCTGCGGTTTACATCTTCTCTCATCTCTCATTCATGGACGGCATAGTCTCAATCGCGACAATGTTCTTCTGCTATTGGACCGCAATGGATCTCATTGTTTCAGAGCGTGCGGAAAAACCTTCGGGAGACTGGCAGGAAATCGAGCTGGCCAGAAACAAAACACGTCTCCTGTCAGACATTACGCTGACCGCCATTGTGTTTGCAGGGGCTGTTATTTTTTTCATCTATGGACCTGACACAAGCCCTCTCAAATATGTAATCCTTTTCGGCATGATCTCCGGCGGAGGGGCACTGGTGAAGCGAACACTGAATGTTTTTAGCGTAAAGGTTTTTTATTCAGCAGCCTTAGAAAAATTGCATATCTGCTCACACTATGAAATCCGTACATACCCGCTTTCCGATTTGAAGGCCATTCAGCTTGAATCAACGGCAGATCTCTTAAAGCTCCATCCGCTTCTGACGATGTATTCATCACGTCTAGATTTAACAACAAGCTTTCAGCAAGTCATTAAACTGTCTCTTCCCGGCGAAACACTGTTTTTGACGGTGAAGGAACCGCAAAAATGGAAAACAATTCTCCAGGAGTACACAGATGCAGAAAACGATGTGGACAATGTAATTTCTGTTTTGCCGTTTTATCATAGAAAAAATGTGAAGCGGCTGCTCGGTAAGCTTTATTTTGCCGCCAGCGTAAAAGGGGTATCCGCTTACGCCTTATTGGTGCTCGCGTTATACGCATTACACGCCTCTCCATGGGTCATGGCTGTTGCCGTAATCCTGTATTGGGTATTCAACATGTATATGTCAGACCGTGTGTTGCGGGCGGCGATGGACGCCAAGCCTTGTCATCATCCGCATGTACAGGCAGCGGCCGATAAGATTTTCCGATCGGCCGGCATTTCCCATGTCCGCATATACGAAACGGAGAGTGATGATTACAACGGAATGGCAGTAGGCATGAATGTCGGGAGGTCAATGGTCATCCTAACAAGCGCCACACTAACACTTCCACAGCGTGTCATTGAAGGCATTCTGGCCCATGAGGCGATTCATATCAAAAAACGTGACGTTCTGTCATCACAGCTTTTGCGTTTTCTATATCTTGGAGCTGTCGTTGGGATTTTCCTCTTATTTGAGCAACATATCACCCATCCCGAGGCCAACAAAATTGCGCTTTGGGCTTTCATTATGGCAATCATTATCCTGTTCCAGCTCTATCAATCCTTTTGTTCACAATGGATGGAGGTGCGTGCTGACAACCTTGGCGCATCATTGCTGGGGGGCGGTTACAAACAAATGGCTGAAGCCTTGAGAATCTTGGCGGTTCGGCAGGATGAGGACATACAGAAACAAAGTGCCTACAGCTCTGAAGCAGGTGAAGACGAGCTTCAAATTGATTCTCTCACCCGTGATAAAAGCTGGTTTTTCAGATTGATTGATTTTCAGTTCGCTCCTCATCCCCCTATGTATTGGCGTGTCGGCACTTTATTGTCAAACAAAGGACGTGGGGTGCTGAAGCGCTGGCTCAGAGACCGCCTGAAAGAATCGATCACTTTGAAATGAAACCGGTCAGCGTTTCATCCGTATAACAGATATGGTGAAAAAAGGGAGTGACCAGAAGTGATAGTGATCTTATTGATAATAGCTATTATTGTTTTTCTTTCAGTCATTCAGCCGCAGTCATCGGATAATAAAAGCCGCCAGCAGGCGGACAGCGGGTATTTCGGTTATTCAGACAACGGCTCACACCATGATGGATGCGGCAGTGACGGAGGTTTCAGCGATTCCGGCTGTGGCGGCGGAGGGGGCGGCGATTAAACGCCGCCTTTTTTTATTTCATTGATTCGATGTACGCACCAAAAGCCGAGCCCGACATGCCTGGGGACACGCGCACACGATGGAGGGCATACATTCCCTGGTCTCTCGAAGCCGCGCCCGGTTCTGTCGTCACGCCCATTTGATAGCCTGTTTTTTCAGCGGCCTTCAGCGTCTCCTCATTGTAGCGCCCTACCGGATAGCTGATGATGGTGGTTTGCTGATGAAACATGTTGTCAAACAGCTTTTTCGAATCAGCCATCTCACTTTGCTGCTGTTGAGGCGTTAATCCGTTCAGTTCAAGGTGGTCAATCGTATGGCTTTCAATCGATATGCCGTGCTGTGCCATTTCCTTCATTTGTTCCTCTGTCAGATGGTGCTTATGTCCGATCGATTTGCCGATCATAAAAATCGTTGCCTTCATCCCGTACTTTTTCAGCACCGGATACGCATCTTGATAATTGTCGGTGTACCCGTCATCAAATGTGATCAGCACGCACTTCTCACTCGGTTTTTTATCCTGCGTCAGCATGAGATACGCCTCTTTCGGCGTTAATGTCTGATAGCCGTTATCATGAAGCCACTTCATATGCGCCTCGAATTCTTTTTTTGGCACACGGAGGCTGTTTCCTGAAGAAATGCTGTGGTACATCAAAATCGGCAGCTTTGCCGGTTTCTCTGTTTTGATCCATGCGGATGTATCGTCTTCTTTTTTCTGAACTTGTACTGCCTTTTCTTCCGGTTTCTTTTGTTCCGCTTTTGGCATCGGCTGCTCTGCATTCGCCTCTTGATCAGCGCAAGCCGCAAGCGCCAAACAGCTGCCCAAAAGAAAGATGCTTAAAAACAATCGTTTCATCGTTCTCCTGCTTTCTGTCTATTTCTTCCTCCTTTTTCATCGGTTTGATTCTGAGATTTTCAATAGCAAAAAAACCGGACATGTCTCCATGTCCGGTTTTTTTGATCTTATCGGATTCTCACTTCTGTCTCACTGTCAAAGAAATGGCCTTTGTTCATATCAAATGCGACCGTCAGCTCATCGCCCGATTGAATATCGAGGCGGGCGTCGATCCGCGCAATAAAGTCTTGGTTGTCGATCTGCGAATAAATCATGATTTCAGAACCGAGCAGCTCTGCAACATTGATTTTCGCCTTAATCGAAGAGTTCTTATATGATTCCACGACAATCAATTCATCATGTATATCCTCAGGACGGATGCCGAAGATGACCTCTTTGCCGATGTAGCCTTTTTCACGCAGCACTTTCATTTTTCCTTCCGGGACGGTTAATGCCGCAGAACCGATTTTGATTAAGCCATCCGTGAGCTTTCCTTTGAAAAAGTTCATCGCCGGTGATCCGATAAACCCGCCGACAAAGACGTTTTCAGGGAATTCATAAACATCCTTCGGCGTCCCGATCTGCTGAATTTTCCCATCTTTCATGACTACGATCCGTGTCGCCATCGTCAGCGCTTCTGTCTGGTCATGCGTCACATAAATCGTTGTGGTTTGCAGTCTCTGGTGGAGCTTAATGATTTCCGCCCGCATTTGCACCCTCAGCTTGGCGTCCAGGTTTGACAAAGGCTCATCCATCAGGAACACCTTTGCATCCCGCACGATTGCCCGCCCAAGCGCGACCCGCTGTCTCTGTCCGCCTGACAGCGCTTTCGGTTTGCGGTGCAAGTATTCCTCCAGCCCGAGAATTTTAGCGGCTTCTTCGACTCTTTTTTTGATTTCAGGCTTCGGCATTTTCCGAAGCTTGAGCCCGAACGCGATATTATCGTAGACCGTCATATGCGGATAGAGCGCGTAGTTCTGAAATACCATCGCGATATCCCTGTCCTTTGGCGCTACATCATTGACCCGTTTTCCTTCAATATAAAAATCGCCTTTCGAAATTTCTTCAAGTCCTGCGACCATTCGCAGCGTCGTTGATTTCCCGCAGCCGGACGGGCCGACGAATACGATAAATTCCTTATCGGCAATATGAAGGTTAAAGTCATCAACCGCCGGTTCCTTTTGATCATAAAATTTATAAATGTGCTCCATCCGCAATTCAGCCATCTAACATCCCCCTTTATTATTGTAAACGCTTTCTTATATTGAGTGTAACAGCAATTCCCTCTCGCTAAAATGGGCAGCGTTCATAAAATCACCCAGCCATTTTTCGTGCATATTTCCAATTTATTCTGAACTTTCATTTTGCAGGCAGATAAAATAGGCAAGAAGCGCGCCTTTGTACGATTTGATATCTATCCCTGACCGCTCAATAAATTTATCAATCCGATATTGCAGGCTGTTGCGATGCAGATGCAGCTTTTTCGCTGTTAATGTGACGTTTGAGTTGTTTTCAATAAACAGCTTAATGGTCTTCCTTAGCTCAGCTTCACTTCCAAATAAAAGCTCAGCTTCTTCAGAGAGCAGCGTTTCCAGTTTTTCTTTTTCTGTTTCTAATAATAGAAAAGGAAAGATCATCTCAAAGGTCACACTCTGCACCTGAGGCAGCCGTTTTTCAGCAAACAGGAAATACGCCTGTTCACGAGCGAAATGTTTTCGCAGACACTCATCCGGCTCGTAAAATCTTCCGGCGTAAAAACGGACACTGAAGTAGAAATCACTTTCAAGAACCTTAGCAAGCGATTCCAGTTCGTCCTTCTCCGCCGTCGCTTCACTTTCCTGCTCGACAATCACGCCTCTGTCCTCATGGATCCACACAATCACAAAAGACACCGGCCAAAAATGGCGAACCGCTTCCGTAAAGGACGTCCTTTCTATTTTGCCGAATAAATGAAAGTGAACAAATCTCGTCCGTTTCTTTATATACGCCGGCAATTCCTCTCTGGAAAAAAGGAATGAAAACCACTTGTTTTCCTCAGGTGATTTCATAGACAGTTGATTGCCCTCATCCGCAGGCGTCAAAAATGACTGCAGCACCAATACTTCTTTTTCACTGATCTCTGTTTTCGGAATGGAGATATATCTCTGATTGCTCTCATCAAAAAAACATAGACAGCCTTCCCTTATGCAAAGCTCCTCAGACACAATCGAACCGGGATAAATAGCCAGCAGCGATTTCATAGAGTCTCCTCTCTTATGTAAGGATCTGTATATTCAGTATAAGGCGAAACACACATGTTCTCCACTAAAAAAGAGTATATCCGGTATAGATAGACGAGAAACTGAAAGGGAAACCTCATTCGTTTACATATTGGCTTCAGCGGAAATAGAAGAGGATATGCAGGACCAAAGGAGGGTCATCTTATGAGTTTCGAAACGTTAAACAAAAGTTTTATCAACGGAAAATGGACTGAGGGAGAAAACGGACGTACGGAGGACATTTTGAATCCGTATGACCAGTCTGTGATCACAACAGCATCTTTGGCAACGGGCAAACAGCTGGAGGATGCGTTTGACATTGCACAGAAAGCCCAAAAAGAGTGGGCCAAGAGCACAACGGAAGACCGAAAAGCCGTCCTGCAAAAAGCGCGCGGCTATTTACAGGAAAACCGTGATGACATCATCATGATGATCGCCCGCGAAACTGGCGGAACGATTATTAAATCAACGATCGAGCTGGAACAAACGATTGCGATTTTAGATGAAGCCATGACGTATACTGGTGAATTAGGCGGCGTCAAAGAGGTGCCATCCGACATTGAAGGGAAAACCAATAAGATTTACCGCCTTCCGCTAGGTGTCATTTCATCGATTTCTCCATTTAATTTTCCAATGAATTTATCTATGAGATCCATTGCGCCCGCAATTGCGCTGGGTAACAGTGTTGTTCACAAGCCTGATATCCAAACTGCTATTTCCGGCGGGACCATCATTGCGAAAGCGTTTGAACACGCCGGTCTTCCTGCCGGTGTCCTTAACGTCATGCTGACGGATGTAAAGGAAATCGGAAACGGCATGCTCACCAATCCAATCCCGAGATTAATCAGCTTTACGGGATCAACCGCAGTCGGGCGCCACATCGGTGAAATCGCCGGTCGCGCCTTCAAACGAATGGCCCTTGAACTCGGCGGCAACAATCCATTTGCCGTTCTTTCAGATGCGGATGTCGATCGTGCTGTGGATGCCGCGATTTTCGGAAAATTTATTCACCAGGGACAAATCTGTATGATTATCAACAGGATCATCGTTCATCAAGATGTGTACGATGAGTTTGTAGAAAAGTTCACCGCCCGTGTCAAACAGCTTCCGTACGGCGATCAAACCGATCCGAAAACCGTTGTCGGCCCGCTGATCAACGAGCGCCAAATCGAGAAAGCGCTAGAGATCATTGAGCAGGCAAAGGCAGACGGCATTGAGCTTGCGTTTGAAGGAAAACGCGTCGGAAACGTGCTGACGCCGTACGTCTTTGTCGGTACGGACAACAACAGCAAAATTGCCCAAACGGAGCTGTTTGCCCCAATCGCAACCATTATTAAAGCTGGCAGCGACCAGGAAGCGATTGACATGGCAAATGATACTGAATACGGCCTCAGCTCTGCGGTTTTCACTTCTGATTTAGAAAAAGGCGAAAAGTTCGCCCTGCAAATTGACAGCGGCATGACCCATGTCAACGACCAGTCCGTCAATGATTCGCCGAATATTGCCTTTGGCGGCAACAAAGCAAGCGGTGTCGGCCGTTTCGGCAATCCGTGGGTCGTCGAGGAATTTACCGTGACCAAATGGATTTCGATACAGAAGCAATACCGCAAATATCCGTTCTAATTGAAAAAATCCCTCTGCTTCAAGTACAGAGGGATTTTTCTTTATTTAGATATATCCACAAACCCTTCGCCAAACACATCGCGTACGTCATGAACGATCACAAACGCTTTTTTGTCGCAGCTTCTAATGATTTTTTTCAGCATAGACAGCTCCTGTTTGTTAATGACGATATACAAAATCTCTTTTGATTGGCCCGTATAATTTCCCTTCCCTGATAAAATCGTCACGCCCCGATCCATCAAGGTATTTACCTGCTCTGCAATCTCACTCTTATTTTCTGAAATGACCGTAATGGCTTTTTTCGTATTCAAACCTTCAATAATGAAGTCCATCACTTTGGTACCGATATACAGCATCACGATCGTAAACATCATTTTTTCTGCACCAATAATAAAATAAGAGCTAAATACTACGATTAAATCAAAAAACAAGAGTGCATAGCTGATATTCCAGTCTAAATATTTATTAGCAATTCTGGCCAGAATCGCGGAACCGGCCGTCGTCCCGCCGACCCGGATAATCATGCCGATCCCGACTCCGGCAAATACACCTGCGAAAATCGTATTAATGATCAATTCATCAGACGGAATGCTCCACCCATGTGTCAGATGAAGAAAAAGCGAATTTGCCGCAACCGCAATGATCGTATAAACCGTTGTTTTTCCATCAAGAAACTTGTAGCCGATTAAAAGCAAAAACGCATTTAAGATAAAGTTCGTGACACCAGGAGACCATTGAAACAGATAATACAAAATCAGCGTAATCCCAGTGACTCCGCCTTCCCCAAGATCATTGGGAATCGCAAATAAATTAACCGCAAGCGCGAAGAAAAAAGCGCCAATCACAAGCATAAGTACATCCAGCATTCTCTTTTTCATCACGAAAACACTCCTTTTCATTGTTCTGTTCTAGCAAATAAAAAAACCCAGGAGAACGCTCTCGAAAAAGAGCAGAAACTCCTGGGCTTTTATCCCACCGTGTCATAACAGCCAAGCTGCTATGTGTTTTCTCTCGGTCACAGTCCAATTTGCATTGCGGAACCCTAGAAAACCACTGTTTTTATCATATCCTTTTCACTTTCCAATATTAGCATTATAAGGGACGGTTCGAATTGGTTCAAGGGGTATTTGCGGAGTTTTCATCAGATAAGCTGGAAAAAAATACGATTTATCTATTAAAAAAGAACAGATATAACCGATAAGAAAAAAAGCATATATTTTACAAGTGAATTTAACTATAAATGATAATAATTATAAGAAATTCATAATTTTATATTGACTAAGCGAAATAATATAGGCATTATAGTACATATGTTTCGTACATTTTATTACATAGGAGGAAATATAATGGCAGGAAAACTAGTACCCTGTAAAGCTTGCGGTCAAGAAATTGCAAAGGGTGTAAAAAAATGTCCTAACTGCGGTAAGGATCAACGTAACTTTTTTATGCGACATAAAATCATTACGTTTATTCTCGCAGTTGTTGTCATCATTATTATCGGTAATATGATTGGCGGCGGAGGCGGCTCAGAAGCCACTTCCAAAACATCAAGCAGCAGCAAAGCAGAAACTGAAAAAACATACAATATCGGTGATACCGTAAAAACTGAAAAAACTGAAGTGACGGTTACGAAGGTAGAGGACAGAGATACTGTCGGTACTCAATATGTTGAAAAGAAAGCATCTGATGGTGGTACAATTGTAGCAGTTCAATATACAATTAAAAACGTATCTAAAAAGCCGATTAGCTCTTTTTCAATTCCAACTGTTAAATTAGTTGATGCTGATGGCACTTCTTATGATGCTGATATCGATGCTTCTTCAACCTATGCAACTGAGACAAAAGTTGACAACTCTAAAATATTAAGTGATCTAAATCCTAATATTAAAGTAACAGATGTGAAAGCATTTGAGGTGGACAAGGAAGCTTATGCAAAAGGCACTTGGAAACTAAAATTCAGTAATGATGTTATTGTGAAAATCAAATAACAGCTAACAAGGGTGCCTGTTCAGGCACCCTTGTTCTTTAAAAAAGGCCTTCTCTATTGAGAAGGCCTCCATTCTTATTCCGCACTCTTATACCCATTCACATTTGAAGACTGCCATCTCCAGGAATCAGCACACATTTCCTCAAGGCCGCGTTTCGCTTCCCAGCCCAGTTCCCGCTTGGCTTTCGCAGGATCTGCAAAGCATGTGGCGATGTCTCCCGGACGGCGGTCCGCAAAACGGTACGGAACCTCTTTCCCTGACACTTTTTCAAAGGCTTTGACCATTTCAAGCACGCTGTAGCCTGTGCCTGTTCCAAGGTTGTATGCATCGGCTCCTGTAGAGTTCAATACTTTTTCCAGCGCCTTGACGTGGCCTTCTGCGAGATCAACGACGTGAATATAATCGCGTACGCCTGTCCCGTCTTTTGTCGGATAGTCATTTCCGAATACGTTTAATTGCTCGAGCTTCCCGACTGCTACCTGTGCCACATACGGCATAAGGTTATTTGGGATTCCGTTCGGGTCTTCACCGATCCGTCCGCTTGGATGCGCGCCGAACGGGTTAAAGTAACGAAGCAGCGCAACGCTCCACTCATTGTCGGCTGTATGCAAATCACGCAATATTTGTTCAAGCATGAGCTTCGTCTGCCCATAAGGATTTGTCGCGCCTAATGGAAAGTCTTCCGTAATCGGCGATGTTTCCGGAACGCCGTATACTGTCGCAGATGAACTGAATACGATTTTCTTGACGCCGTATTTCTCCATGGCCTCGCATAAAATAAACGTTCCTGTCAAATTGTTATGATAATATTTGAGGGGAATCGCAACAGATTCGCCGACTGCTTTTAACCCTGCAAAATGAATCACAGCTTCGATTTCATTTTCAGCAAAAACGGAATCTACCGCTTCCCGGTCCAATAAATCCGCTTCGTGGAACGTTAAATCTTTTCCTGTAATCTCCTTGACACGGTTCAGCGCCTCAGCCGAACTGTTGGACAGATTATCAAGAACAACAATCTCGTAGCCGCTGTTCAATAATTCAACACATGTGTGGCTGCCAATGTAACCGGCACCGCCAGTAACAAGTATTGCCATGATGTAAACCCTCCTAAAAAATGACCTGTTTTCATTATATAGTGTTTAGAACCGGTCCACATCCATTTTTAAGAAGTTTAATCGTTTATTAATAGTTTTTTCATATTTTTTAGCTTAAACCCTTGCCAGCAATTCGATAGAGGTTTCAGCAAGAATGTGCTCTTTCATTTCTTGATAGAGCTCATTCAAGTAAAAGCCCGGCTGAAGATTCAGCTCAGCATCTAAAGCATAGACCGTCAATGTATACGCATGATCCTTGTCAGGCGGTGTCGGCCCGCAATACTGGTGAATCACCTTTGGATCGTTGCTTCCCGCAAGCGGTGAAGCAAAGCTGTTTTGCCCTTGTATCATCAAGTCCTGTCTTTCCTCACTCGCATGTTCAGGAAGCTCTCCGATGTAAGCCGGAATATTAGCCGCTGTCCAGTGAATCCAGCTGAATCCGCATACGGGAATGGCGTCATGATCGATGAAAGTAAGTGCGAGCGTCTTTGCTCCGGACGGGATGTCATCAAAATGAATTGGAAAGGATACAAATGGGTTTCCTTCTCTCTTATATTTTTCATCCGCGTATTTTGAATACTTGTCATGTAAATATGGATTTGCTTCTACGTATATGTTCATATGAATCCCTCTCTCTATTTTCTCGTTCTATAGGTATACTAAACGAATCGATGTATAATCAGTGATAAACAAATACGCATGTAAACGTAACAATTTGTTATGGATAACTTGCAGTGAAGGAGATATTTCATGGATTTAAAATGGCTGCAAACCTTTATTGCCGCAGCGGAATCAGAGAGCTTCAGGGAGGCGGCTGAGCATCTGTATCTCACACAGCCTGCCGTTTCTCAGCATATGAGGAAATTGGAAGATGAACTGGGCATGAGGTTGTTTTTGCATAGCGGAAGACGAGTCGTACTGACTGACGAAGGCAGGCTCTTTTTGCCTTATGCCAAAGAAATGATCCATGTTTACCAAGCTGGAAAGCAGAAAGTCAGTCAATGGAAACAGGGGTACAGCCGATCACTCACGCTGGCCGTACACCCCTACATTGCGTCCTATATCTTGCCTCGCTTTCTGCCAGCCTATATCCAAAAACATCCGCATGTCGAGCTTTCAACTCATGTGGCTGGATCTGACGCTATTAAACAAGCGGTGGAACACAATGAAGCTGATATTGGTTTGTCGCGGAAAGACCCGAACACCAACACTCTTTATTATCAGCATATATGCGAAGGTACGCTTTGTCTGGCGGCTCCTTTCCAAGAAAGCAGACCGGATGCTGCATCCGTCTTAACCCGCTATCGGCTGCTAACGCATGATCATCCGTCATATGGGGATGCCTTTTTAGATAACATCCGATCACATTACCCGTATCTTCAAATGATGGCTGTCGGGCAGACGGATACGGCTGTCCACATGATGAAAGCGGGAATGGGGGCATCTTTCCTCCCTACCTACATTATCAAACAGGAAGAAGCCGAAAAAAAGCTGATGGCTGTCAGCACGCCTGCACATCTAGAATTGCCTGCGTCCCAAACGTTTATGATGTGGAAAAGAAACAGCGAAGACATTCAGCATTTTCACGCCATGTTACATGACTTTATGCAGCGCGAACAAGTATAGAGCTGAAAAATCAATCTGCCGGTTGACGTTTTTCTTTCCTATTTTCGCTATGCTTAATGCAGAAAGGATTTGATGACATGGCGATGAGCCCTTATATTTTTATTGTATTGATTCTTATTATTTTATCGATGTATCGAGAAAGAACGGTAAAGCCCGGGAAGTTGCTGATCATTCCACTGCTGCTCTTATGGGGCGTATCTGCATCGTTTCAGCCGGCGTATTTTCATTCCGTATTACATGTGGCGATCAGCGGCATTTTATTACTGATCGGGCTGGCCTGCGGGTTTGGCATTGGGAAGATGGTAAATGTACGGATTCACCCGGAAACCGGAAAGGTCACTTCACGCGGCTCACTTGGGAGTGTTATCCTCATTCTAGTGATACTTTCTTTGCGCATGGCCGCGAGAACATGGCTGCCTGAGAGCAACGAGATGTTTATTGCCATTATTCATTCTATGTTCTTCGTTCCCCTCGGCACCATCACAGCCCGCAACATCATGCTTTACAAAGCATACAGACGACTGACCGCTGGCAAAGTATCCATTCAATAACCGAAAGAAGGACCAGCATGAACGGACAAACTCCGGCTCGGCACTACTACAAGAAGCTTGTGCCGAGCCTTATTCTCATTTTGAATTGCATACAATTTTTATCTCATCCAACTAAGGCTGATCCCATTTTGTTAGCATTTGTATTTGCGGTATACTTAGCATTCATTTGGATCATTCCCTATGTGGCATCCACTGCTGTTAGTTTGAGCATATTCATCGGACTCTGGCTCCTGACCGATTTCTTTTGGGCTGTTTCCGGCCAAGAGCAGGGTGCCGCCTATTTTTTGATTGTATTTTTAATGATATATGCCGCCTTTAGACTCCCTTCACGGCTATCCTTAATCTTCACAGCATGTTTAATTGGAGGCAACATATTACTCCTATCCTCACATGGAGGAAGCTTGAATACTATCATCAGCAACATCTCGATCATGATCGGACTCTACGTCTTCTTCTCCTCCATGCGCTTCAGGCGAGAAGCGAGAAAAGAGGCTGAGCGGAATCATGTTGAATTGGCAAAAATGCATGTGCAGCTGGAGCATGCTCATAAAGAACTCCAGAAAGCGCATGCAGAGCTGCAGGAGGCTTCTGTTCTTTCATTAAGGTACGCGGTCCTTGAGGAACGTACAAGAATCGCCCGCGACATTCATGACAGTATCGGTCACGAGCTGACTTCTGTGATTGTTCAGCTTCAATCTCTTCCCTATATCCTCAAAAGCAGCAAGGAGGATTCAGAAAAAGTCATTCAAAATGTACTGAGTGTCGCCAGGGAATGTCTTCAAGAAGTACGGTCTGTCGTTCACCAAATGGGCCGTAGTGAATCGATGGTGGGGCTTACCGCTTTGCGGGGGCTCATTCATCAAGTGGAGGAACGGAGCGGCTTGCACGTTTCTTTAGATACTGCCGGACTGTCAGAAAAGTCTTGGCCTCCAAACGTGAGCGAAACGATCTACCGCATCTTGCAGGAAGCGCTGACCAATATCATTCGTCACGCTGACGCTTCTCATGCGGCGGCCGTCATTTCTAACGACAAGTCCCATCTCTATATCACAATCACCGACGACGGACAATTCACCGGCAGCCTTACTTATGGATTTGGCCTGACAGGAATGAAAGAGCGCGCAGAAAAAGCAGGCGGTTCCCTTACTTTCAGTGCCGTACAGCCGAGCGGCCTGAAAATTGAGCTGTCATTGCCGCTCATGACAACGCATAAGGAGCAAAAAGATGAACAAAGATAACATACGCGTCGCGCTTGCCGATGATCAGCCGCTTGTGCGTGAAGGCTTCCGCTACGTCATCAACGCACAGCCGGATATGACGGTTTCTGGTGAGGCCGGCGACGGTTGCGATATTATAGCACTCGCAAAACAAACAAAACCCGATGTCATCCTCATGGATGTCCAGATGCCGCATTGCTCAGGCATCGAAGCGGCGAAAGACATCATGTCCGCCCTTCCAGATACAAAGATTGTCATTTTAACGACCTTTGACACGGAGGAATACGTATTTGAAGGCATCCGTGCGGGCGCAGTCGGCTATCTGCTGAAGGATACACTTCCTGAAGAGTTGATAGATGCGATTCGCGCTGCGGCCAGAGGCGAGGCGATTTTCCGTACAGTCACAGCTGCTAAAATTATCAGTGAGACATTTCGGGCGAAGCAACAGCCCCATCCAGAAGAACTGGCAGAGCCGTTCACCAAAAGAGAGCTTGAGGTTCTTCAGCAAATGGCCTACGGACTGAGAAATGAGGATATTGCTGAAAAGCTTTTCGTCAGTGAAAGCACTGTGAAAACCCACGTGCACCGCATCCTGCAAAAATGCAATGCCCAAGACCGGACACAGGCAGTCGTTTTTGCCATTCGAAACGGTATTGTGCAATAGAAATCTCTCATCCCGCCATGCTAAAATAAGACAAAGGAGATGATTGGAAATGAAAGAAGAAATCATTGAACGGTTTACTACATATGTAAAAGTCGACACACAGTCCGATGAATCCGTTGACACTTGTCCTTCCACACCCGGCCAATTGACATTAGGAAACATGCTCGTTGATGAATTGAAGTCCATCGGCATGCAGGATGCAGCCATTGATGAAAACGGCTATGTCATGGCAACTCTTCCCTCCAATACTGAAAAAGACGTGCCGACAATCGGTTTTCTCGCTCACGTCGACACCGCTACAGACTTTACCGGCAAAAACGTGAATCCGCAAATCATCGAAAGCTATGATGGAAAAGACATCGTTCTTAACGAAAAGCTGCAGGTCACCCTGTCACCTGATCAATTTCCTGAGCTGTCCGGCTATAAGGGCCATACACTCATCACCACAGACGGCACCACCCTTCTCGGCGCAGACAATAAGGCCGGTATCACTGAAATCATGACAGCCATGGATTACCTCATCAAACACCCTGAAATCAAGCACGGCACAATCAGAGTCGCCTTTACGCCTGATGAAGAAATCGGAAGAGGGCCGCACAAATTTGATGTGAAACGGTTCAATGCATCCTTTGCCTACACGGTTGACGGCGGGCCGCTCGGCGAGCTTGAATATGAAAGCTTCAATGCCGCTGCCGCAAAAATTACGATTAAAGGCAACAACGTACATCCCGGAACAGCTAAAGGAAAAATGATCAACTCTGCGAAAATCGCGATGAAGCTGAACAGCCTGCTGCCGGCAGACGAAGCGCCTGAATATACGGAAGGCTATGAAGGCTTCTACCACCTGCTGTCGATTCAAGGAGACGTAGAGGAAACAAAGCTCCACTACATTATCAGAGACTTTGACAAAGAGAATTTCCAAAACAGAAAAGAAACAATGAAGCGTGCCGTTGAAGAACTTCAAAACGAATACGGGCAAGACCGGATTCTGCTGGATATGAACGACCAATACTACAACATGAGAGAGAAAATTGAACCTGTCATCGAAATCGTCAACATTGCCAAGCAAGCGATGGAAAACCTCGGCATCGAACCGAAGATTTCCCCCATCCGCGGCGGAACCGACGGATCACAGCTGTCCTACATGGGGCTTCCGACGCCAAACATCTTTACAGGCGGGGAAAACTTCCACGGCAAATTTGAATACATCTCAGTTGACAACATGGTCAAAGCCGTAAATGTCATCGTTGAGATTGCAAAGCAGTTTGAAGCGCAAGCATAACGCCAAAAGCCAGTCCAAAAAAGGACTGGCTTTTTTGTGTGAAAATGAAACATTTTAAACGCGTCCTCCGTAAAACAAGTATCAACAAATGAGGAGGAAAAACAATGACAAAACATGCAATCGCTGCAAAGAGTCTCTTGAAAAAATGGATCATTTCCAGGCCGCTTAACATGCAAAAGAAATCCAGCCCATTTCAAAAAATCAGAAAAATGTTCAAACGCTTCTTCAAATAAAACATTCAAATCCCCTAAATACAATCCGTATTCACCCGTACCGCCCAAATGCTCCGTAATTTGGGTTTTTTGTGTTCAATTCCGCAAAATAGGGTATAAACCAAACAAGCAAGAATACAGCACCCAAAAACAGGCAATTCGAATTACTCAAACTTAGGTTAAAAGTTATATAAAGGAATTTATTTTATCGTCGATAGTAACTATAGAATCAATCATCAACAAGAGCAAACAGCGTGATTCAAGACTATTTTCAGGTCATCAGGTTATACTGTTTTAGAGGGACAGTTTCTCGTTATTTATTGATTTAGAATTTTTTGAATACTTTTTGGCTTTTTATCCGTACAATAGAGAGTACCAAAACTTTTTTTGGGAGGTATGTAATATGATCCTATTTATTATCATCGCATTATGCGGCTATCTTCTTTTTTCTTTCAGCAAGGACAATCGCCGCAAACCGCAAAAGACAAGCCCTCTGCCAGCAGCCGCACCTCATCACAACAACCTAATCGACCTTGACGCCATCCGCCAAAAACGCCGGATGCATCTTTCCTAATTCTATATTTCAAATGAAAAGGCTGCTGAATCACGCAGCCTTTTAAAATTGTTTTGATTTAGAGCCTGAAACCTTTTCGCCACCTATCCGTAATTTCATACAAGGCAAACCCAAAGGAGACTTCAGCAATGATCGAGTTATTTATGAAACAAAAAATGTTCTCATTTAAAGATGCATTTCACATTTATGACCGGGATGAACAAGAAACATTCAAGGTGGAGGGGCGTTTTTTCTCGTTAGGAGACTCATTACAAATGACAGACTCATCTGGGAAAACGCTCGTTTCCATAGAACAAAAACTAATGTCTTTATTGCCGCGCTATGAGATTTCAATTGGCGGGAAAACAGTTTGTGAGGTAACGAAGAAAGTAACGTTTTTCAAACCGAAATTTGTGATTTCCGGGCTTAACTGGGAAATCGATGGTGATTTATGGAGGGATGAATTCCAGCTGACGGACGGGGAAAATGTCCGGATGTCAGTGAGCAAAAAGTGGCTCAGTTGGGGTGATTCCTATCACTTGCAGATTGCAAACGAGGAAGATGTTCTGATTTGCACTGCCATCGCTATCGTGCTTGATATGGTTTTATATAACGATGAAGATGAAAGTATTTTCTAAAAAGCATTGACAATTGATTCAAAAGTAATAATATTAAGATAATTGAAATCTGAATATGAAGTTGTACCTTATCAAGAGAGGTGGAGGGACTGGCCCTATGATACCCGGCAACCGCTGTTTCAAACAGAATGGTGCTAAATCCTTTAGAACATTGCGTTCTTGCAGATGAGGCGGAGATTTGATCGTTCAAGCTCTTCCTTACACAAAGGAAGAGCTTTTTACATGCTCATTATTTCAGAAAAGAGGCGAATAACATGGCTCAACAAACGAATGTTGCAGGACAAAAAACAGAAAAACAACGCAAAGCACCTTTCCGCGCCGATCATGTCGGCAGTTTGCTTCGTTCCGTTCCGGTGAAGGAATCCCGGCAAAAAAAAGCGGCTGGTGAGATGACAGCGGAACAGCTTCGTGATATCGAAAATCAAGAGATCACCCGCATCGTGGAAAAACAAAAAGAAATCGGTCTCAACGTGGTAACAGACGGGGAATTCCGGCGTTCTTGGTGGCATTATGACTTCCTGGAAGGGCTTGACGGTGTGGAACCGTTCATCCCGGCTGAGGGAATTCAGTTCCATAACACAAAAACGAAAGCGCGCAGCATCAAAGTGACGGGAAAACTCGATTTTACGAGCCACCCAGCGCTTGCTGATTATCAATTTTTACATGAGATTGCCGGTAACGCGACGCCAAAATTGACCATTCCCAGCCCAAATATGCTGTTTTTTGGCGAAAAGGCGGATAAAGGGATTTATGACGATCAAGAGGAATACTTTCATGATCTGGCCCAAGCGTACAAAAAAGCAATCAAAGCCTTCTATGATGCTGGCTGCCGTTATCTCCAGCTCGATGATACGTCATGGTCTCTCTTCTTTGAGGAAAAAGGCAGAGAGGTTGTCCGGGCGCTCGGCGGCGATCCAGAAACATTGCCAGCCATATTTGCCAAAACAATTAACGATGCCGTCGCAGACCGGCCTGACGATTTAACGATCACAATGCACATTTGCCGCGGCAACTTCCGCTCAACCTGGGCGGCATCAGGAGGGTACGACGCTGTAGCGGAAACGATTTTGGACGGCTTAAACCTTGACGGCCTTTTCTTGGAATACGATGATGACCGCTCCGGAAACTTTGATCCGCTCCGTTTTGTGAAGCGCAAGGATCTGCAAATTGTGCTCGGCTTGATCACATCGAAATACGGCGAGCTTGAAAATCCTGAGGATGTGAAACGCCGTATCAATGAAGCCGCGCGTTTTGTCAGCTTGGACCAGCTATGCCTGAGCCCGCAGTGCGGTTTCGCCTCTACAGAAGAAGGCAACCTTCTGACAGAGGAGCAGCAATGGGCAAAGCTTCGCCATGTCATCGACATTGCCAACGATGTGTGGAGATAATCTATCATTGACAGAAATAGAAAATGTGTGAATAATAGATACTATCAGAAAATTTCATAAAAAGGTTTTCCTTATCAAGAGAGGTGGAGGGACTGGCCCTGCGATACCCGGCAACCGCTGTTTAACAGAATGGTGCTAAATCCTTTAGAGCAATGATTGCTCTTGAAGATAAGGTTGAGATTGTCACGCAAGCTCTTCCTTATCCAAAGGAAGAGCTTTTTTACATTTGAATGGAAAGAAGGAATGGACAACATGTCACAACAAACAACACCCGCAGAACAAAAATCACTTCAAAGAAAAAAACCGCCGTTTCGCGCGGATCAAGTCGGAAGCCTGCTAAGATCTGAGCCCGTCAAAAAAGCGCGGCTGCAAAAAGCGGCCGGCGAAATGACCGCTGAGCAGCTTCGCCAAATTGAAAACGATGAAATCATCCGCATTGTGGAAAAACAGAAGGAAACCGGCCTGAACGTCGTGACAGACGGTGAATTCCGCAGAGCATGGTGGCACTTTGATTTCCTGGAAAACTTAGATGGCGTTGAGCCGTTTACTCCTGAGCAAGGCATTCAATTCCATAACGTACAGACAAAAGCACGCGGCATTAAAGTCACAGGCGATATCGACTTTTCAACTCACCCAATGCTTGAAGATTACTCATTTCTCCATAGCATTGCCGGTGACGCGACGCCAAAGATGACCATTCCAAGCCCGAATATGCTGTTTTTCCGCGGGAAATTGGAAAAAGGTGCATACAAAAACGACTATCACCTTTTCCAGCATGATGTATCCAAAGCATATAAAAAAGCGATTCAAGCGTTTTATGACAGAGGCTGCCGCTACCTCCAGCTTGATGATACAGCGTGGGCCGTTTTCCTATCAGAAAAAGGCTTAAAACAAATCGAAGCGTTCGGAACAACGCCTGATGAGCTTCGCCAGCTGTTTGCGAAATCGATTAACGACGCGATTGCAGACCGCCCGGATGACTTGACGGTAACCATGCATATTTGCCGCGGCAACTTCCAGTCCACTTGGACAGCGGAAGGCGGCTATGACGCAGCAGCCGAAACCATTTTTGACGGCTTGAATCTTGACGGACTTTTCTTAGAGTATGATGATTCACGCTCAGGCGGATTTGAGCCGCTCCGTTACGTAAAACGGTCTGATCTTCAGCTTGTTCTTGGCTTAGTGACATCTAAATTCGGTGAGCTTGAAAATCCGGATGACGTGAAACGCCGTATCGAAGAAGCGTCCCGTTATGTAAGCTTAGACCAGCTTTGCCTCAGCCCTCAATGCGGATTTGCTTCAACTGAGGAAGGCAACAAGCTGACTGAAGAACAGCAATGGGCGAAGCTCCGCCATGTGGTTGAGATCGCTAATGATGTTTGGAAATAAGAAAAGAAAAAACACACTTGATTCCCTAGCGGAGCAAGTGTGTTTTTTATGTCATTGTGCGGTGTAGCCCCCATCAAGGACGACAGCCTGCCCAGTGACGCCCTTTGCCTTCTCGCTTGCCAAAAACACGGCATAATCCGCAATTTCCTTGACGGAAAGCAGTCGCTTTTGCGGCACAAGCGGAAAAATGACTTGTTCAAGTACAGAGTCGTAAGGGACATTTCTAGTTTTCGATAGATCGCTAAGCTGATTGCGTACAAGCTGGGTATCGACATAACCCGGACAGAGCGCATTGACTGTTATGCCGTGGGGCGCGCCTTCCAGCGCCCCTACTTTTGTGAGTCCAATGACGCCGTGCTTGGCGCTATTATAAGCGGATTTCCCTGCAAAGCCGACTAATCCATTAACAGACGCGATATTAATGATTCTGCCAAACTGCTGTTTTTTCATGATCGGAAAAACATGCTTCATTGCAATAAAGGGGGCCGTCAGCATGACCTTGATCAGCTGTTCAAAGGTGTCTGTCGGAAACTCTTCAATCGGAGCGACGTGCTGAATACCGGCATTGTTCACCAGAATATCCAAGCGGCCGTATTGTTTTTGGATGACGTTCACCGTATCAGCAACTTGCGCTTCCTTTGTCACATCATACGGAATGGCCGCCGCGTCAAAGCCTTCTTCTGCAAGCTTGGAGGCTGCTTTTTCACATGCTTCCGGACGGAGGTCTGAAACGATGACGCTGGCACCTTCCCGGGCGAATTCTCTTGCCATTTCGAATCCGATTCCGCCGGCAGCCCCTGTCACCAAGGCGACTTGTTTTCTCATGTCAAACACCTTCCCATTAAGAATTGAGTACAGACTGGCTTACAGCGAAATCAGCTTCTGTTTTTTCATAAACCTCTTCAATTGTGACACCATCCTGAAGCTCCGTCAGTGTCATGCGGCCGTTCACAAAATCAAATACAGCCAAATCCGTAATCAGCCTGTGCACGACTTTCTGGCCTGTCAGCGGAAGGGAGCATGTTTTTTTCACCTTTGATTCACCATGCTTATTGACGTGATCCATGATGACAACGATTCGTTTCGCCCCGTTGACGAGATCCATGGCGCCGCCCATCCCTTTTACCATTTTGCCCGGGATCATCCAATTGGCCAAATCCCCCTGCTCCGAAACCTCCATTCCGCCGAGAATAGCCAAATCGATATGCCCGCCTCTTATCATCGCGAATGACTCAGCGCTGTCAAAATAAGAGGCGCCGGTCACTTCAGTGATCGTTTCCTTTCCCGCATTGATCAAATCCGCGTCTTCCGTTCCTTCCAGAGGATAGGGGCCAATTCCGAGCAAGCCGTTTTCCGACTGAAGCATGACGTGAACGCCATCGGGTATCTCATTTGCGACAAGCGTCGGCATTCCAATCCCGAGATTCACATTCATGCCGTCCTTGATTTCTTGTACAGCCCGTTTGACCATTCGTTTTCTCGCTTCCTTCACTTGGCCTCACCCTTTCCCGATGCTTGCTGAACTGTTCGTTTTTCAATCCGTTTTTCTTGGCTCGCGCCAAGCACGACATGCTGTACGTAAATTCCCGGCGTATGGATGTGATCTGGATCGAGCTCTCCTGCTTCCACGATTTCTTCCGCCTCGGCAATCGTGATCTTGCCTGCCATGGCGGCAATGGGATTGAAATTTCTCGCCGTTTTCCTAAAAACCAAATTGCCCATGGTGTCCGCTTTCCACGCTTTGACGATCGCCACATCGCCGGTAATGCCTCGCTCCAGCACATAAGTCCTGCCGCCGAATGTTTTATGTTCTTTTCCCTCGGCTATGGAGGTGCCGACGCCTGTCGCCGTATAAAATCCCGGTATGCCTGCACCGCCTGCACGAATTCTCTCAGCGAGCGTTCCTTGGGGAACAAGCTCGACCTCAAGCTCTCCGCTTAAAAACTGCCGCTCAAAAATTTTATTTTCACCGACATAGGAAGCGATCATTTTCTTGATTTGCTTGTTAGCCAGAAGCAAACCAAGCCCCCAGTCATCGACTCCGCAGTTATTGCTGACAACGGTTAAATCCTTTACTCCCTGATCTCTTATAGACAAAATAAGCTGTTCAGGGATGCCGCACAGCCCAAATCCTCCCGCGATCAGCGTATCCCCATCATGAATCAATTTCGCAGCTTCCTTGCTTGATGACAGCACTTTTCCCATATTGATGCCCCTTTCGTTTTCTTCTACACTAGACCAGTCAGGCTGTAAATCGCGATCACAGCAAATACGGCAGCCGTTTTAATGAGCGTGATCGCAAAAATATCGCGATAGGATTGCCGGTGTGTCAAACCCGTCACGGCCAGAAGCGTGATAACAGCGCCATTATGCGGCAGTGTGTCCATCCCGCCTGATGCCATTGAAATGACCCGATGCATCACCTCTGGCGGAATATTGTAAGCCTGAATCGCCTGTAAGTATTGTTCTGACATCGCGCTTAACGCAATGCCCATTCCTCCTGAAGCCGAGCCGGTGATTCCCGCCAGCGCAGTTGTCGTAACGGCGCCATTTACAAGAGGATCGGTAAAAGTATGTGAAATTCCGCTGCTCAGCTTATGAAACCCCGGCAGCGCGGCGATAATGCCGCCGAACCCGTACTCGGCACCCGTATTCATAGATGCCAGCAAGGCGCCGCCGATCCCTTCATTCAGCCCTTCCTTCATTTGGGCAAACACACTTCTCCAATCAAATAAAATCGTTGTGATGATGCCAATCACTAAAGCAATCTCCACCGACCAAATAGCAGCCGCTGAAGAAATATCAAGCCTGCCGAACTCCTTTAATCCTATGGAAGAAAAATCAAATCCATTCGGATACCACTTTGGCAGGTAAATGGTGAAATATTTATTCACTGCACCGACGAGAATAAGCGGGACAAAGGCAAGCGCGTGCCGAATCGGACTTTTGTCCGGTTCAGCCGCGGACTCAATCGATTCAGGATCAGGAGCATTCTGCGAATCAAAACCGCCATAGCCTTCGCCAGATGCCTGCGCTTTCTTCCGCCTTGATTCCAAATAGAGCATCCCAGCTGCCAGCACAATCACTGCGCCCATCAAGCCCAGCCAAGGGGCGGCATAAATGTCTGTTTTGAAAAACGACGTCGGGATGACATTTTGGATTTGCGGCGTTCCCGGAAGTGCGTCCATCGTAAACGTAAAAGCCCCTAAAGCAATCGTTCCCGGGATGAGGCGTTTTGGTATGTTTGCTTCTTGGAACATGTTTTTCGCAAAAGGATATACGGCAAATACGACAACAAACAGGCTGACGCCGCTGTACGTCAAGACAGCGCCCATCAGCACAATGGCAAGTATCGCTCTTTTTGCCCCGACAAGCCGGACAATTGTTTTCGCGATTGATGCCGCAAGCCCGGCCATTTCAACGACCTTTCCAAAAATGGCACCGAGCAAAAACACTGGGAAATACAATTTAATAAAACCCGCCATCTTCTCCATAAAAATTGATGAGAAAAAAGGAAGCACATGGCTTGGATCTGTCAGCAGCACCGCGAATAACGCGCAAATCGGCGCAAACAATATGACAGAAAATCCCCGATACGCCGTAAACATCAGCAAACCTAACGCCAATAGAATGATGATCAGTTCCACACACACATCCCCCATTTCCGCGAACTAGAAAGCGTTTACAAAAACCTGTCCGCATCGGCTGTTTCCGTCCCCTTTCCATATGTACGAGAAGCGTGGGCCAACTATTCCGATTAAAAAAGGAAAGCTCCTTTTTTCGGAGCTTTCCTCTGCCATTCATTTCATTCCTACTAGGATATCAACATCAACCGTAATATCGGCTGATTTCATCTCTTTCAACACGCTGACTCGATCTTTCGGTGCCGACCAGGCAAGCGGCGTCATCTTGAGAAGCCAGTGGATCGCCTGCTGGTCAAGCGTTTTAACATAGCGCAGCCTGACAGGACGGCTGTATGCTGCATTTGCTGTAAAACGCTCAACAGCTGCCGCATTGGAATACGTGCGCCTTGGTGAATCAGCATATAAAAATTGCCTTAATTCTATTAAATAGTCGCTTCGCGGCACTACTTTTACGAGCATGCCATCATTCTTCAGCAGTCTATGAAACTCTGCATAATTGGACGGGGAAAAAATAGACAGCACAACATCAAATTGGCGATCATGAAAAGGAGCACGCGCCACATCGGCAACCGCCCACATCTGATCTTTGAATGCCTTAGAAGCTTTTAAGATCCCATCTTTCGAAAGATCGATGCCGGTTCCTATCGCTGCTTTCCCTGCATAATCAAACCCGCAAAGCGCATTTAAATGAGAACCCTCACCGCAACCGCTGTCCAGGATGGTAAATGCCTCATGACCAGATTTGGGATGACTGATGAGTTCTGCAATCGCATCATGGAGCGGCTCAAAAAAACCACATTCTCCAATCAGTCTGCTTCTCGCTTCAAAAAGCTCGGCACCGTAACTGGTTTTGACCGGCTTTGTCAGGAAGTTCACGTAGCCGTGCCGAGATAAATCAAATGTATGTCCTCGTTCTGTACAAATCAAGCTTTTCCCTGATGCCGCATCCATAGAAGAAACGCAGATCGGGCATCGAAACATGCTGAAATCAACTGTACGCTTCATGATAAAAAACACCCCATTCATTCATTTTTAGATAAATGAAAAAGGCATAGACAAATAAACCTAGGCCTATCTCAAAAATTGGCCAGGTCTGGCAGTTTGTCTACACCTGTCATTATCTATAACGAATGAATTGGATAATCATGAAAAAAACTCCCTTTCTGCTGTATGGGTTTCCCCATTTCCATCATACAACAAATCTCCAGGAGCTGGAATCTTATGGTGAGGAAAAATCAGTATGAAATGCTGGTATCCCGCCAACATCATATCAGCATAGCAATCCGACATGTTTTTCCTTTATTTTCTCATTTTAGAATATAAATTTTATTATTGTGAAAATAGTTAAAAAGGTTGATTTTCAAAAAGTGAAAGGATAAAATACTGCTATCATCTTAGAAAAAGACATTCTTGTATATGATCAGTAATATGGTCTGATTGTTTCTACCTAGTAACCGTAAAAAACTAGACTACAAGAAAGTTTGAATAAATTTGAACGAGTTGAAAAGGACAAGTTCTTTTCTGTTTGCTCTTATTTTTCACACTTTCTGCACTTCCAGAATTTGTGAAGGATAAGAGCTTTTTTTGTTTCCATAATAACCCTCATAGGAGTTGCTATCATGTATTTTTTACTAAACCTTGTCGGTCTCATTGTGATTATGGCAGTTGTATTCCTATGTTCTCCGCAGAAAAAGAAAATCAAGTGGCGCCCGATCATGACGTTAATTGTTCTGGAATTGCTGATTACTTGGTTTATGCTGGGAACAAAAGTCGGAAGCTGGGCCATCGGTAAAATCGGTGATTTCTTCACTTGGCTGATTGCTTGCGCCAGTGACGGTATCGCGTTTGCCTTTCCGTCAGTGATGGCGAATGAAACAGTAGACTTTTTCTTTAGTGCGCTTCTTCCAATTATCTTTATCGTCACATTCTTTGATATTTTAACGTATTTCGGCATTTTGCCTTGGCTGATTGATAAAATCGGATGGGTGATTTCAAAGGCTTCCCGCTTGCCGAAATTAGAAAGCTTTTTCTCTATTCAAATGATGTTTCTTGGAAATACCGAAGCACTTGCGGTTATCCGCCAGCAGCTAACGGTTTTAAGCAACAACCGCCTGCTCACATTCGGCTTAATGAGCATGAGCAGCATCAGCGGCTCCATTATCGGATCTTATCTGTCAATGGTGCCTGCGACATACGTGTTTACAGCCATTCCTTTGAACTGCTTAAACGCGCTGATTATCGCAAACCTGCTGAATCCTGTTCACGTGCCGGAGGATGAAGATATCATCTATACACCGCCTAAAGAAGAGAAGAAAGACTTTTTCTCTACGATTTCTAACAGTATGCTTGTCGGCATGAACATGGTTATCGTTATTTTGGCAATGGTGATCGGATATGTCGCATTAACGTCAGCAGTTAATGGCATTCTTGGCGTTTTCGTACACGGCCTGACCATCCAGACGATTTTTGCTTACCTGTTCAGTCCGTTCGCATTCCTGCTTGGATTGCCAGTGCACGATGCGATGTATGTCGCTCAGCTGATGGGCATGAAATTAGCAACGAACGAGTTTGTTGCGATGCTTGACTTGAAAAACAATCTCAAATCCCTTCCGCCTCACACCGTTGCGGTGGCGACGACATTCCTGACGTCCTTTGCAAACTTCAGTACGGTCGGCATGATTTACGGCACGTACAATTCGATCCTTGACGGAGAAAAGTCAACGGTCATCGGGAAAAACGTGTGGAAGCTGCTCGTCAGCGGAATTGCGGTATCTTTATTAAGTGCTGCGATTGTCGGCCTGTTTGTGTGGTAGAAACATGGAGCCATATCCCTTTTCGGATATGGCTCTTTGATTATTGATAAATAGAGGCTGGCACCTGCACATCCCGGATTCCCGCTGCATAAGGCCCCAAGTCATACTGGCCAAAGACGATGGCGATCCCGTTTGCCGTAAAGTAAAACATTGTGTCTTTATTTAGGGTTATATCCTCTTTCTTTACATCAGGGAAAAACAGCTCATCGTGTTTTTTGATATAGCTATATAGATAATCTCTCGTTTTGCTGACTTTTGTTTTGGTGTTCAGAATCTGATCCAGCGTCACCCGCTTTTGTGTTTTCAAGTCATAATTGAAGGACTGGACAGACGTTAAACCGTGGGCGCCCCCTGAATAGATATAATTGAGTGTTTGAATGCTGAGCTTGCCTGCCGCATTGTATTTGACGCTAAAGGATGTTTGATATTCCGTTTTAAAGCCCTGCTGTTCGCCTGCTTTTTTGTTTTTCAGGTATTCCTGATACGATTGTTCAATGTAGGCTTTCAGCTCTTGATTGATTTTCTTTTCAAACGCGGCATTCCCGATGTGATGTACTTGTGGATACGTTAACTCCTTGATCTTTTTGTACGTATGAGTGCTGACAGTCGGTGTTTTCGTTTGAACTGCTTTTAGAGATGGGGCCGCATATGCAACTACGGAAAAAAGCAAGACTGCAATCCCCGCGGCTTTCAGCATGTTATTCCATTTCATACGATCTCCTCCTTTGATGTCGTTGTTTAACATTCCCTTATTTAAGCAATACACACTTTTATAGACTGATTAAATTGAAAGAAGTTTCTAGGTCTAACAGCATGATTTTTTCCAATAAAAAAAGAGACACAGGATGTCTCTTTTTTTACTGTTTGCGCCCAGAAATCGCTTCATGAACGGCCTGTGCTAAATCTGTATTTCCGAACATCTCTAATACCGCAATGACAGTCTGGTCCGGAATGTGCTCTGCTTCGTGTTTTGGCACGACCAGATCGTCCATGGTTTTTTTCAAGCTTTCATTCAGCTTTTGCTGCGGATACGCTTTGGTGTACATCTCCACCGGATCAAGATCATGGTTCACGCACCATTGGGCAAACACCAAAATCATCATATTTTCATCGCGTTCGTAAGCTTCAGCGAGCTGTTTTTCGTTCATTTGTCATGCTCCTTATGAAAAGTATCTTCCTTAAAGATACAGGAGCAGGTCAAATTCGTCTATCCCAATGGCGATGAGCAGCAACAGCATCGATAAATGCCTTGCTGAAAGCGGTGTAGTCAGGTTCTTCTTCAGCCGTTACGATGCCTGGTCCCTCTGTTGTCCCGACAGAGGATTGAAGAAGGTCAATTCCTTCATTTGCCGCACCGATCGCCTTGTAGTGATTGTAAGCTTCTCTGATAAACGCCATCGCTTGTTTGTTGTCTTTTAACTCCAGCCCTCCTGCGGCATAGACGGCATCATACAGAACAGAATCAACCGTCAGGAACGTGCCGCTGGCCTCAAGCTGCTGTCCGCTGCCGCTTGTCATATACCCCAGATTTTGGCTGATGATATCCACTGTGATTCCTTCTTGCTTTAAGGCTTCCAGCACTGTTTGCAGCTCTTTTTCATGAAATCCGTTTCCGGCGAGTACAGCGACTTTTCTTGTTGACGCGGTTTTCACTGTACGGGCTTGGCTTAACGCAGGCGAAGTAAGAATTTCTTTAGATGCTTTACGCTTCGCGGGCGCCGCCACGCCTACTCCTTTGGCGATTTCTTCTGCTAAATCTGCATCGACATTGCTGAAAACATCAACGACCTGCCGCTGTACGTCCTTGCTTTTGACCTTCCCGACCTCGAAGCAGAAAGCAGAAATGATGTGCTGTTTCTCCACAGGAGACATGCTGTTCCAGAAAAGCTTCGCCTGTGAGTAATAATCGTTGAAGCTGTCGCTTCGCTGGCGGATTTTTTTGCCCTCGACTTTTTCCTGATAGTGGACGTAGCCGCCTTCTTCAGCTGTCGCAGGCGACGGATCATTGTTTTGCAGTGAGTTTTTATGATAAGCAACAGGCCCCTTATTGATCGTCATCCGATGATAACCGTCATATTGATTGTTATGGAATGGACATACCGGCCGGTTAATCGGAAGCTCATGGAAGTTCGGACCGCCAAGACGAATCAGCTGTGTATCCGTATAAGAGAAAAGCCGCCCCTGCAATAGCGGGTCATTTGTAAAATCGATGCCCGGCACGACATTTCCCGGGTGGAATGCGACCTGTTCTGTTTCCGCAAACACATTATCCTGGTTGCGGTTCAGCGTCATTTTCCCAATGATCTTCACCGGCACAAGCTCTTCCGGCCACAGCTTAGTCGGATCAAGAATATCAAAATCAAACTTGAATTCATCTTCCTCATCAATCATCTGCACGCCGAGCTCGTATTCAACCTTGCCGCCGTTTTCAATTGTTTCCCACAGGTCACGGCGATGGAAATCCGGATCTTTCCCTGCAATTTTCTGCGCTTCATCCCATACGAGAGAATGCACGCCGAGCACCGGCTTCCAGTGAAATTTCACGAAACGTGCCTTTCCTTGTTCATTGACAAAACGGAACGTGTGCACGCCGAAGCCCTCCATCATTCTGTAGCTGCGGGGGATGCCTCTATCAGACATCGTCCACATCACCATGTGGGCAGACTCAGGGTTATTGGCGACAAAATCCCAAAACGTATCATGGGCAGTCGCGGCCTGAGGCATTTCATTGTGTGGCTCAGGCTTAAACGCGTGAACCAAATCCGGAAATTTGATTGCGTCCTGAATGAAAAACACCGGAATGTTATTTCCCACAAGGTCATAGTTTCCTTCTTCAGTATAAAATTTTGTCGCAAAGCCTCTGGCATCCCGCACCGTGTCTGCGGAGCCTTTAGAACCCGCAACCGTAGAGAAACGGACAAATACCGGTGTCTTCACCGAAGGGTCCTGAAGAAATTTGGCCCGTGTATATTCCGTCATCGGCTCGTAAACCTGAAAAAAGCCATGCACGCCAAATCCGCGCGCATGCACAACGCGCTCTGGAATCCTCTCATGGTCAAAGTGCGTCATTTTCTCCCGGAAGTGAAAATCCTCCATCAGCGTCGGACCGCGAACCCCGGCTTTTAACGAATGCTCATCCTCTGACACCCGCAAGCCTTGGTTTGTCGTCATTTTCTTCCCGCTGTTATCGGTCCTGTACTGCTCAAGCTGCTCGTCCTTTGATTGTTCATTTACACGTTTGTTTTGGTCATCACTCATGTCTGTTCCCCCTTTTTAAAACGAAACATTCTACAGCACATTTACCCGTGGCGTTCTTCATATAAACTGCTAATCCGCTCATTAGGATTTTTGGTCTACATATAAATATGCGGTCATACACATTTGAAATAAGCCTTCTTCACAGAAAGAAAGGATGGAAGCGCTTACCAAAAAAGCTGTTGAATAGGGGAGGTCATATCATGCTTGCCATACTCGGTTTTGTGATGATGATTGTCTTTATGTACCTTATTATGTCTAACCGGCTTTCCGCTCTTATTGCTTTGATTGTCGTTCCTATTGTGTTTGCCCTGATCAGCGGATTTGGCAAAGATCTCGGCGAGATGATGATTCAGGGCGTTACAGACCTCGCCCCTACCGGTATCATGCTGTTATTCGCCATCCTGTATTTCGGCATTATGATTGACTCAGGCCTGTTTGATCCTCTCATTGCCAAAATCTTATCGTTTGTCAAAGGAGATCCGTTAAAAATCGCCGTAGGCACAGCGGTTCTGACCATGACCATTTCGCTGGACGGAGATGGGACAACAACCTATATGATTACCATTGCAGCGATGCTGCCTCTCTACAAACGGCTCGGCATGAACCGTTTGGTGTTAGCGGGAATAGCGATGCTCGGTTCGGGGGTTATGAATATTATCCCGTGGGGCGGGCCGACTGCGAGGGTTTTGGCCTCCTTAAAATTGGACACGTCAGAGGTCTTCACGCCGCTGATTCCCGCTATGATCGCTGGCATTCTCTGGGTGATCGCCGTTGCTTATATCCTTGGAAAGAAAGAGCGGAAGCGGCTCGGCGTCATTTCGATTGATCACGCACCGTCTTCCGATCCGGAGGCCGCACCGCTCAAGCGTCCCGCTCTTCAATGGTTTAACCTGCTGCTGACTGTCGCTCTGATGGCCGCACTGATCACCAGCCTGCTGCCGCTCCCTGTTCTTTTTATGACTGCGTTCGCCGTCGCCTTGATGGTCAACTATCCAAATGTCAAAGAGCAGCAGAAACGAATCTCGGCGCATGCGGGTAATGCGTTAAACGTTGTCTCAATGGTGTTTGCTGCGGGCATATTCACAGGCATTCTCTCCGGCACAAAAATGGTCGATGCCATGGCGCATTCTCTCGTTTCACTCATCCCTGATGTCATGGGCCCGCACCTGCCGTTGATCACTGCGATCGTCAGCATGCCATTCACCTTTTTCATGTCGAATGACGCCTTTTACTTCGGTGTCCTTCCCATCATCGCCGAAGCCGCTTCCGCTTACGGAATAGACGCCGCTGAAATCGGAAGGGCCTCCTTGCTGGGGCAGCCTGTGCATCTGCTCAGCCCGCTTGTGCCTTCCACCTATCTATTGGTTGGAATGGCAGGCGTCAGCTTTGGCGACCATCAAAAATTCACTATTAAATGGGCCGTGGGAACAACGATTGTGATGACGATTGCCGCACTTTTGATTGGGATTATTTCTTTCTAAATGTATGAGCTTGATCGTAGCATTGAGTGAGTACGTGATTTACAGAGGGGAGAAGATCAAATAGGATATTATGAGTGAATAGAAGATTCATGCCAACAACTTCTCATTACAATCATAAGAGCCTGCTATATTGCAGCAGGCTCTTTCACATTTGGCATTATTTTTTTGTATAGCGCACCCAGTCATAATGAGCGTATAGCGGATTTACACCATTGTAGGAGCCAAGCCATTCATCGACACCCGTACCATTCCACAAATTCATCATGATCTTTCCAGGTGTTGTCGGAATTTGGTTTGTTGCAGTATGTTTTACTTGCCCATCGACATACCATTTAATAGAGTTTGGCTGCCAATCGAATGCATACGTATGATAGGCATTGGCTGCATCAAACCCGAGATCAACAATCTTCTCATGGTTTCCTGCACCATTTGTATAATAGTTAAATTGAACCTTTGTTGTATCTTTTCCTAAAAATTCGATATCAATCTCATCCCAAGGAGTTCCATCTGTTGGACCTGTGTAAGTGAAGAACGATGAAACGATCCCTGTGTTTTTAGCTGGTTTCATTCTGACTTCATAAAGTCCATAGCCATATGTTTGAACAGAACGGTTTTCCCCGCAGTCAAACTTGTTATAAGATGGGCTTGTTAGCGCTAAACGCATTTCACCCAATGACGTCACTGATACGTTATTAGCCCGCCACGTGCAGTTGAACATATTTCCATTCGAATAACCATCTGCTTTTTGCCAAAAACCGGAGTTATAGCCGTTAAAAGGGTCAAAAAACGATCCACCTGTTTGAGCTGAGGCAGTAGCAGTGACTGCAAACAAACTCATAAACAATCCAGTGACAAGAAGCAGCAACACTCGTTTCAGATAAGGCATATTGGCATTCCCCTTTCATTGAAAGCGTTTTCTATGTTGATCTTACATGATTCTTTTAAAAGGGAACATCGGTCAAAATAATGATAATATCGAATCTTACTAACTTGAATCCTGTAACTATCATCATCTTCCCTCTGAAAAAAATAAAAACCTAAATTACCATCAGCACAGACAGAGATGATCCGCACTCATTGCAATTTAGGTTTTGCCTGCTTTATCAGTAACAATCCTACCATTTTCATATGTGAATGTAAGAAAAAGTGAACACAAGGAAACACAAATGTCAGCGCTCTCATTATGCTTGTTTAACTACCCTTTCTATGTGAATGGTTAAATACAGCAGCTCGTCACTTGTGAGCTTGTGCTCATACTCCCGCTCAATGTAGGTTTGGATTTTCTTCGTGCATTCATACGCGCGATGATACTTTTCTTTCACTGTATCCAGCAAAAAATCGTCCTGGCTTTCCATGTGAGTGCCGTTAAATAGACGCTGCGCGAAAAACTTTAAGTGGGTGACGAACCGATAATAGTGAAGCGATTCTTCGTTGAATTCAATCTTAAAATGGTATTTTACAATACTCAAAATCTCTTGCATGACTTTTGTAATGTTGATAATATTGGGCATCTCTTCATTCAGCTCGGCATTTACAATATGCAGAGCAATAAAGCCTGCTTCATCCTCTGGCAGAGACACACCAGTCTTGTTTTTTACCATAACCAACGCTTCTTTGCCGATCGCAAATTCGTCTTTGTAGAGCCGTTTTGTTTCCCACAGCAAGGCGTTTTTGATATCAAGCCCTTTCTGGTTGCGCTGGATGGCAAAGTTAATATGGTCGGTCAGCGACACATAGATGCTGTCGTTGAGCTTTTTGCCGAGCTGTAATTTTGCGTAGCTGATAATCTCTTCGGATACTTCCATACACTCGATCGGTATATCATACAAAAGGGTTTTGAACTTTTCTGATACATCCTTGTTATCGAGCGTGAACACTTTCTCAATGCGGGCTTCATCGACATCATCGCCGGACTTTTTCTGAAACGCGAGCCCCCTGCCCATGACGACCAATTCTTTCCCCTGTTCATTGACCACGCTGATCACATTATTGTTGATCACCTTCGCAATTTTCATGGCATGTCCCTCCAAATCTACTAAGAACAGACTATATCTTGATTGTACATTCTTTTTGTACTAGGTCAATATCATCAGGGAAAGACGGAAGCTGGTCAGTACAATTCACTCCGTACCTGCTGCCCGGGCTGTTTTTGAAGCAGCGCCTCCAGATGGCGTTCAAATGATGCCTTGTCAGCTTTCTGCTTTTTGACAATGCTGTTCATGATTTTAATGCTTTCAGCACTGTATTGTGTATATTGTTTTTTCAGCTGATCCAGCTGCTGTCTTGTCTTCTTCGCGTTTTTCGGTGTGACTTGGTTGATGAGTTTGATCATACTGTCTGCGGTCTCAAAAAAACCGGCTCTATTTTCTGTCAGCTGCTGAATTTCGATGCGGCTCATATCTTGATTACGCGTTTTTTGAAGCAAGGCAACCGCCTCGCTGTTTTGTTTTTTGAGCGATTTGTTCTCAAGCTTAATCGATTCGAGATTCTCCTTCGCAATGTCTGCTTCTTCTTCAGTCATGCTGATTCGCACGAAGTATTCTGGATTGCCGATTCCATAATCAAATGCTTCGCTCACTTGTATCATGGAACTGAACACAATGGCCAGCTGCCTGTCGCTTGCGAGGGCTTGGAAATCCTGCTTTTTCTTACTGCTCATCGGTTTGGCTGCGGTTTGTTTTACTGTCTTTTGATCACAGTCTGCGAACATCTGAGCCTCACCTTCACTTTCGCATGCGCTCATCACAAGAACTGTGACCAGCAGGCTTATACACAAGCCTATTCGCCTCATGCTCTGTCTCCTCTCTGCTGAATCCCTTCTGGAAAATACCATAAAATATAGTTAAATGGTACCAGATGCACCTAACCCCAGCAATAAATCAAAAGTATGATTTGAAGCGAAAAAACATAAATATTTTGTAAAAATTGACGTGCATTCCATTCTTTTCAGGCCCATTTCTCGTACAATAGAAGTATCGTTACCGGAGAGGGGCTCTGATGATGAAACGTTTTACGAAACAAGAAAACAGCTGGGTGTTATATGACTGGGCAAATTCAGCTTACTCAATTGTCGTGACCACCGCGGTATTTCCGTTATTTTATAAATCAGCAGCTGCGGAAAGCGGTGTCAGCGCCGCTCAATCGACTGCCTATCTGGGCTATACCATTGCGATTTCAACGTTTATTCTTGCGATGCTCGGCCCTATTTTAGGCACAATCGCCGACTATGAAGGGTGCAAGAAAAAGTTCTTCGGTTTCTTTGTGTCAGCCGGTGTCGCCAGCACCGCGATGCTCGCCTTTATCCCTAGTGAACATTGGCTGCTATTGTTGCTGTTTTATACGATATCGGCTATCGGTTTTTCCGGCGCCAATGTGTTTTATGATGCCTTTCTCGTTGACGTCACGACTGAGAAGCGGATGAATCTCGTCTCGGCACGGGGTTTTGGCTTAGGATACATTGGAAGCACGATTCCATTTATCATCAGCATTGCTGTCATCCTGCTCGCACAAGCAGAGACGATTCCGATGTCCGTATCTGCTGCAAGCCAGCTGTCCTTTTTCATAACGGCTGCCTGGTGGGGGCTGTTCACCATCCCAATGATTAAACATGTCCATCAACGCTATTACATCAAAAGAGAACCTCATATTGTCATCAACAGCTTTAAGCGGCTCGGCCAGACGATGAAACGGATCAGGCAATACCGGGCACTTTTCCTCTTTTTGCTCGCTTATTTCTTTTATATCGACGGAGTCGGCACGATTATTACGATGTCGACCTCCTATGGATCAGATTTAGGGATCGGTTCCTCAAGCCTCCTGATCATCCTATTTGTCACCCAGGTGGTCGCTGCACCGTTTTCGATTGTATACGGAAAACTGGCAGAACGCTTCACGGGGAAGACCATGCTGTACGTCGGGATCGTCATTTATATGATCGTTTGCGTGTATGCCTATTTTATGAAGACAACGCTTGATTTCTGGATACTGGCTATGCTTGTCGCCACCTCGCAGGGCGGTATTCAAGCCCTAAGCCGTTCCTATTTCGCCAAGCTTGTGCCAAAGCGCCACGCTAATGAATTCTTCGGTTTTTACAACATTTTTGGAAAATTCGCCTCAATTATGGGGCCGCTGCTCATTGCCGTTACCGCCCAGCTGACTGGGAAATCCTCGACTGCCGTGTTCAGCCTAATCATTTTGTTTGTGATTGGTATTGTGATTCTTGCCTTTGTTCCCGAGGAAACCAGCACAGATGTCAGCCAGCAGCAAAATGACCTGCCCCTTTAACTGGGAGCAGGTCATTCATCATTTATTCGCTTTATTCACCTTCAGCTGTTTCCCTTTGACGGTTGTGTTCTTCATCACTTTGAGAACATGAGGGCCTTTACCATTTAAAATCTCAACGTATGAGGCGTTATCCATAATCGTGATGATGCCAATGTCATCAGCTGACACACCGTCAATTTTGGCAATCGTTCCTACAAAATCAACGGCTCTGATTTTCTTTTTCTTTCCGCCGTTAAAATACAGCTTCATAATGTCTTTATTCAGCTCTTCGCTTTTGTCCTTTTTGCTTTCCGGACGGTCATTCATTTTAGCTAGAAATTCTGGTTTCTTCCTTGCCACTTCCTCTTGAGAAGGTGCTTCTATTTTTTGGATTTCAAATCCGATGTATTCTTCAATGTCGGCTAAAAACCGTTTTTCGAAGGCCGTGACAAACGAAATGGCCTTTCCTTTGTTCCCTGCGCGTCCCGTTCGGCCCGTGCGGTGGACATAGCTTTCCTTTTCAAGCGGCAGATCATAGTTGATGACAAGGGAGATATTTTCAATATCAATCCCGCGCGCGGCGACATCCGTCGCCACTAAGTAACGGTACTCGCCACGTTTAAATTCATTCATGACGTCGAATCGGTCTTCCTGAATCATTCCGCCGTGAATTTTATCGCATGGATATCCTAAGTCATCCAATTCATCGGTCAGCTGATTGACGTGCTCCTTCGTTCGGCAGAAAATGATGCAGCTGTCGGGATTCTCCGTCATCAGCACATCTTTCAGCAATGAAAACTTATTCTCTTCTCTTACTTGAATCACCGCATGTTCAATATTTCTTGTGGTTAGGCCGGCCGCTTTGATTTCGATATGCTCGGGGTTTTGCATATATTGACGGCTCAGCTTCTCGATATCCTGCGGAAGCGTCGCTGAAAACAGCATCGTCGTGCGCTCAGTCGGCAGATGCTTGATAATCGCCTCGACCTGCTCGATGAAGCCCATATTCAGCATCTCATCCGCTTCATCAATGACCAAATAAGAGAGACGATCCAACGGCAGCGTGCCTTTTTCGATATGATCCAGAACACGGCCCGGCGTGCCGACAACAATGTGGCTTTTTTGCTTAAGCTCAGCTTTTTGTTTATCAAAGGAGGATTTTCCAAAAACGGCTGTCGCTTTAATCCGTTTAAACCGTCCGATGTTCGTGATATCCTCTTTTACTTGCACCGCAAGCTCACGGGTCGGAGTTAAAATAAGCGCCTGCGGCTTGTTTTCATCCCAATCCGCCAGTTCACAGAGAGGAATTCCGAACGAAGCCGTTTTCCCGCTTCCCGTCTGTGATTTGACGACAAGATCCTTTCGTTCAAGGGCAGCGGGGATCACGCTCTGCTGCACCTTGGTCGGTTCTGTATATCCTAGTCCTTCCAGTGCTCGTAAAATGTCATGACTGATTTGATAGTTTTTAAAATGATTCATGTATAAACTCCTGTCTCTTGCAGATGTTCTCATTATACTCTAATTGACGAAGGCATATGTGTTTTGTCGAAAATATGACGTGTTAAAAGCCATCGATTCCCTGGCGTTTTAGCTCCTGAACAGCCAATCGCGCCAATACGTCGGCCCCCGCGCGATTCGGATGCAGCGTATCTCCATCCATATAAAGCCCCAGTGTTCTTTCCGGACCGATCGATGTAAAGTATGCCGAGCTGAGGACATTTAAGTCAATGAGGTGTGTTTTTTCCTCTTCGGCCAAAGCTAAAATAGAGGCCCTGTACCATCTGTTTACAGACGAATGGATGCCTTCAGAAGTAAAATCGGTCGCCCGGCCCTGGGGCGTTGATAGGATGACGTCCGCTCCTTTCGCTTTCACCTGACGAATCATATCACGCATCATCTCTTTAAATTCCGCTTCAGATTCATTATGCTTCGGATTTGTGTCATTAATGCCGAGCTGCAATATAAAATAATCCCCCGGCTTGATGTACTTCAAGATCGCCTCAAGCTGTCCATCATTTCTGAACCCTCTCGCGATCTGCCCGCCAGACGCCATGTTTCTCACTTGAAAGGTGTGTTTATCGATATAGTGAGGCAGCATCTGCCCCCAGCCCGCCTGCTTGCTGCTGTTGAGCGGATAATAATTGCACACCGTCGAGTCGCCGCCGACATAAATGGTTCGGTTCGTCACCGGCTGATCAGACAATTTCTTTATTTTCAAGGCGCTAAGCGTAAAAGCGGTGCCAGCTTTCCCCTCTGTCACCAGCAGATTCAGCTGCCCGTCGGTGACGGGAATTTGGAACGTATCCTCCGCGCCATCCCCTGTCATATTAATAACCTGAAACACGCCCTCCGCCGCCACACTGGCCCTTGCCGTATTACCAAGCGTCGCCTTCACCTCATAAAGGCCGTTCGGGAGATCCACATTAAACGTGTTATTGCTTTTCGTCCCATACGCTAAAAACTGAACCGCATCCCTCTTCACACCAGTCCCGGATGCCGCCACATCCCTCATATTCTCCGGTGTTTGAAAACCGTAGCCCTTTGACCGGTCATACCGATCAGACGCCCTGACACCAATATAACCAGGCTCCACCGAACCGCTTCCAAAGTCAAATTGATACACCTTCGGCTCCACTGCCTTCACACTCTCAATCCCGCCAAAACACAACATCAACATCATTACAAAAGCCGCTGCCATCCATTTTTTCATCAAGACTCCCCCTCTATGAAAACGCATACATTAATGCATACTCGGTGATTGTTTCTTTATGATGACTGAATGCAGAAAAAAATGGCGTTGAAAAATAAAATTGATGTGCCATATTTAAAAAGGGGGTCTCAAGCAAAAAAGGGGAAAATCAGTGTGACTTCTTGTCACACTTGATCACATCCCATCCTCCGCAGTAGAAACTCATCTGATCTTCTTGATCATACACATAATAACGGAGTCTTTCCCATTGATAGTCAGTCGGTTCAATCTCCAACTCAACCGCATCGATGGATTCAAGGTCATCCAGCTTTGATGCACTAATGTCTTCAAACCGCAAATGAATGTCACAGGTTTGAGCTGATAGTTTTAATTCAAACACAGGAATTTGAATATAACGATCATCTTCTTTCATAGAGAAAGAAAACTCGTTTAATGTAAATGGACCTGTATCCGCATCAGAAAGATGCTTTTTCAATTTCTCGTATTGTGTGATATTCAAATGAATTCCCTCTATTTTTATGAGTGATCGCTAACCATATAAATGTCCACAGCATCGAATTCAAACCATATGATCCGTTCGCCTGAGTCCGTTAGGCATTGGAGCTTCCCTTCTGAAAAATAGCTTTTATCCGGTTGAGGATCAGTGATCAGAAAAACATCATCATTGATGGAAGCTAACAGAAAGAGAAAATCTGCAATGTCCCGGTCTGCTTCATGTACTACGCATTGGAAATGAAATTGCCTTTTCGCCAGCTTCGTCACCTTGTAAGCATAGCCTTTGACAAACTCTGACGGGTCTTCTATAAATGAACCAGTCGTTATCACCTGTATCATGATTCGCTCACAGGTAAGCCCTTGCCAAAAACGATAAAACGACTCTGCATCTTTAAGTTCGCATGACGTAACGATTTGGTCAGGTTTAAGATCAACCATGTCCAAATTGCCGATACTGCTTATAGAGGTTTTTTCCATAAAACCTTCCCCCTTATCAGTTGGATAGCGCAACGCAAATCTCTTGTCTGACTTGTTCATACAAGAGAATGTGCTGATACAGATCTTTATCGTTTTTGATCATACCCGGAAGTATGTCAGGATAAAGCTCAAAAAAGCTTTTCTCCAACGTACGCCGCTGATGCCGGGGCATCCTTTTATTCGCCAGCACATAATCCAAACTGCCATCAACTAGCATAAAAAACTCATAGATTTCCGCTTCAAAGCCGTACAATTCATCAGGATACGGCGTTTCTTCAAGCTCTTGCTGTCTTTTTCTCAGTTTTTGAAGCACGTTGATCCTCTCCTCACCCTATTCAACTTCCATCACCACATATTGCCGGCAATAAAAGCGGAATGTCTGCTCTTCCCATTCTTCCACAAGGTACGTGCCTTGTGGTTGCATTTCAATATGGAGAAGTCCATCTGATAGATTCGATAGGGTTTCGATTTCTCGTATCGTAACGACTGAAACGTCTTTGAATATGACAACAATCGTACGTGAATGATAAACAGCTGCTAACTCAATCGTATAAATGATACCAAGAACGTGATCTGTTTCCCGATAAAAACGCCATTTCTTGATATGTTGAAACAAAATAGGAGTAGCTCCTGAAATACTCGACTCATCTGCCAATTTCGATTCCTCCGTTGATGGCTTCCCTATACTCCATACTCACAGTAAGGCTTCAAGTCAGGAAAAGAATCCTTCAACATTCTTTCTATGTTTTCATCGGTCACTGTAAATATAATATCTGTTGAATCAAAGAAACCGACTTCGAAAATACATTCTTTCACAGGGGAGATATAATCATCTTCATAAAAGTCAGCATTCCCATCAACAAACGGAACTTGTGTTATATCATACAGTATCGTCTCTTTAGGCACAGCAGTTAAAATAGAAAATATCACATAAATCTCATATTCATTTAATATACGATGAAATTCCTCACCTGTGATAAAAAGATAGTCTTCACGCTCGCCAATGATATCGTTCCAATGATCCTTATCCGAGGATACATCCATCATATTTAAAATATCGCCAATGACCCAATGATACTCAGTGATACGTAGGGGGAATTGGGTAAAAAAATCACTTAAATGAAAAAGAGTAGAATCAGCATATTCCAGACAAAATCTGCTCATATGATCTCCACCATAACTTCTTACAACTCATACTTAATCAATTCCTCCATCGAGGTTCCCTTGAAATATTGATAAAGAATATCCTCAATACTAAGGTGACCAAATAGCCCAATCGGGTTGCTAAAGGTCTTCCCCCGTTTTTCATCAACCTCTATTAAATCACTCTCTGCCGCTAATGAATCGTCTTGGCTAATGAGGTATTTTCCATCTTCATACATGACAAATGTTATAGCAGAATGATCAAATTTTTTCATCAAATCTATCGGCACCTTGGAAACAACCTTCCAATTCCCCTGAAGAAAGCCTGTATATCCTGTATTCGCAATAAAAAGGGTTCTTTGCTTTTCTGCCATCATGAGAGAAATGTCTTTTTTACTCAAGCGTTGATCTGTAAAAATATCAAAATACTGAATGAGAAGATCATCATTTTTATCTGTTGCTAAATCTCCTTTTACCACTAATGCATATGTAAACTGATTGATTTGCCGTAAAGGAATTTCAATGACCACACCAGGCCTAACTTCACTTAAAGTAGTTCTTTTTTTCATCTTTAGGTTGATGTCAGTGACTTGTTTTCCTTCTAATTCTTTAAAAAATGAATCGCCGTCTGATTTTAATACCTGAAAGAGAGTATAAACAAATTCATTTAGAGTAGGCTTGCGATCCAATTGTTCCAGGAACACAGCATGAAAATCTTCGATGGCGTCGTGACAAATATCCAAACCATCATCACTTACGAATATCTTTTTATTTTTATATTTTTCTTCCCAAAAGCCCATGTTTCACCTCCGTTTTTCAGAACACTCATCTATTTTGAAACAGGATAGGCGGATCATGATCTATCGCCTCCAACAGCTCTTCACCAAACACAGTGATTGTCAATTTCCACGGGTCTCCCAAAAGTCCCCAGGAGAAGTCCTGATGAAAAAAGAAATAATAGTCTCCATTTGGAAATACGGGAACAGGCCATTCGCCAAATTCATCCTGAGGCATTGTCTGATGAGGGCTAAAGATATATCCGACATGCTGCCAGTCTAATGCGTACATCACATCGTGTTTTCCAGTACATGATTGAAATGCTTTTAAAATCGAAGTCTCTAAATCATTCAGCACTCTGACCACATCATCATTACTGGCTTTACCGCTCATCCCGCTAGAAATATCAAACACTTGATATGGATCAGGCGGGATGATGTGATGACATCTGCTTCCGGGTTTCCATTTGATGATCTTGTTCACTTCTGACCAGATGCGGTCTTGTTTTGTCTGACTTAAAGCGCGCCAATTCATCATAATCTCATCCCTACACCTTATTGGATATCCTGCTTATAAACACCAGATGAGGTCACTGCGTAAACAGCGTTACTTGTCAGTTTCAGCTGTTGAACATCTAGGCCTTCACCGTTCGAATCACAGCATGTTATCTCTTTCATCTCTTGACTCACATCGGCAGAAATTAAATAAAGAAACGACTCAAGCTCTTCACTGTAACAATTGAACGTCCCAACCAAAAAACCTTCTTCGGATATCGCGAGCTGATCAAATGCTTCTGAGTCCGGCTCTTTATCCGACAGAATCCACACTCGTCTCACGACCGTTTCATCAAATGCGGCAATGACTGCGTCTCCGTAATACAGCATATAAATCAAGCCGTTTTTTTCTGCAAGTCCATAACAATCATCTACAGCCGGCGCATCCATTTCTTCGAGCTTTCTATCAATGTGTATTTCCTTCTGCTGACCATCTAACGTAAAACACCACACACTATGGCCGTTGGGATTCTCATCATGATAAATACCTTCATCACATAAACCGACCCAAAGCTGTTGTTTTTCATCCAAAAGACAGCAGGAAACCCCTGAAGGTAAGTGAAAAGCACTTTTCACCCTTCCCTCTTCTGAAAAAACCTTTACCTTCGGCTCATACGATTCGTAATAAACGAAGACATAGCCATCTGCACATTGTTGAAAGAGCAGGATATCACTGTATGAAATCTGCTCTTTCACTTTAAAAACCCGAATATCACCGGAAGGATCATAGATTGAGATGGTCACATCACCTTTCACACCTTTTCCAATGTAGACACGCCCCAGTGGATCAGCATGGAAAAAACAATCTTGGGTGTCCATGTTGATAATTTTATTCATTTTTAATTTTTTCATTTGTTATGCTCCTAGGTTTGAAATGGTGAGATAAGTCCTCTTACTCGTTTATTTACTTCATTATTACGATCACCTCTATGTTGAGGCATATATTTCAGTTGAATCAAAGAAAACCCTTTCAGTTTCAACTGCATAGACAGCTTGATTAATTCCAATCAAAACGTTTGCATTCGATTCATAATCTTCAATTAAAGGGTGATATAATGTTCCAATACCCTTCGGATAGTAAGAGAATGAATTCAAAATCCATTTTTCCCCATAAGCAACATCTTTTAAAGACGATTCCTTGCCGGCATAAAAAAATAATGATGATACATTCTTGAATAAAATACGATGCTGCTGCTTCTTTCCCTTCGTATCCATTTCTAAATAAAGAATAAATTCTTTTTTAAAGAACTGAAAATCTGTTTTTAATATGGTGAATTCCGAATCAATCAGATGCTTTTGTATTGGATTATTCACTTAAATCCTGCCTCCTTGAAAAAATTTCTTGATCCCAGCCACTATATTATTTTTTTGTTTTTTTTCAGTTTTTTCATAATCATTAAACGCTTGATATTCTTTAGAATCAAAGGATACACATTTAGATTCTATAGCAAGTAAAGTCCCGTTAATTTCTATAAGAAAATTAGCATTTAAGACTTGATTACCTAATATACCATTTTGTAGTTTTCCAATTCCTTCTTTGAAATAACTGATTTCTTCAAGGTACCAATTAGTATCAATGGGTATAGTTTTATCAAACTTGTTATGAACACTAAAATCGCAATAAATTCCACTTATATCCTTAAATGAAATTTCTTTTAAAGTGGCTTTTTCTTCTTCTTCATATAACTTAAGATAAAGAGTTAATCTATTCTCTAGGTATTCAAAATTAATATCGTACATAAAGCAATTAACATCGTGATTTATATAATCTATCCATTGCTCAATACTGTTCATGTTATAACATTCTCCTCACTTTAATTAAGTAAAATGTTTGTAAATGCAGATGGAAACTTAGACAAGATTCTTAAATAGAATCCACCTGAATAACCATCTGCATCTCTAACTATGTTAATTGCTATTATTAATCCCTAAATGATCTTTACATTTGATTTATAGATTTAATTATATTAATACTATTATCTTCTGTGTGACTTATTGCGCAAGCGTTTATTTATATTTCTATATGATGACCATCTTAACTTTATATGAGTCTCAGCAGGATTATTTGAGAAATGCCCTTTTGCATTTAAAGGACCTTTATTTCTAACTGACATTCTATAGTATGGTTTCTTTCGTTGACCAGAATTTTTCCCCATTAACCTTACTGTATGTTTTTTAGTAGTAACTACCCAACCTTTATTAGTTTTAGCCCTTTTAATCACACCTTTGTTTGCCTTTGCGACTTTTCTAGCATTCCAATACGTTTTAGATAATTTTCCAGCTTTAAATAGAGTACGCCCTACTCTTAGATAGTTTCCTCCGATTGCTCCGCCAGCAGCACCTAAGGCTACAGATCCAACTAATCTCCAACCTCTTGCTCCCTTTGCCTTGGCAGCTTTGTAAGAAGAGACTCCTCCAATTAAAGCACCTGCTACCATCCAAACCCAATGCCCATCCGGATCAACATTCATCACCGGGTTATTATTTCCATAAGCATACCCATTCTGATCCAATGAGTCGCCGTCGCTGCCCGGGTCTGGGTCGAGCGATAGGAACACGCCGTTTCTTGGCTCGTAGTAGCGGGCCATGAGGTAGTACAGGCCGGTTTCTTCGTCGTATTGGTAGCCTGCGTAGCGGTAACGGTTATCTTTCACTTCATCGCTTGCTTCGGTTTTTGTTGGATTTCCCCACGCATCGTATTGATATTTTGCAACCGTTTTTCCGGTGCTGTCTGAGATCGCGATGATGTCGCCGTGAGCGTTGTAGTGATAGAAATATTTCTTACCATTTTCTGTGTAGGATAACAGCTGGCCGCTGTCTCCGTACGTGTATGATTTTGTGACGTTGTTGTCCGCGTCTGTTTCATACAAGACGTTCAAGCTGTCTCCGTCGTAGAAGTAGTTCGTGACTTTTCCGTTGACGGTTTTTTGGATTCTGTTTCCTTTTTCGTCATACTTATATGTTGCGAATGGCTTGTCTTCGCCTTTTTTGGTAACGGCGGTCAGGTTATCTTCTGCATCCCACGTATATGTGAATTTGCCGTCAGATGTGCGGTTGCCGTTTTTATCGTAAGAGATGCTTTCATCATTGACTTTTGTCAGCTGGTTCATGATGTTGAAGGAAGCGTTCACCGTTTTGCTTGAGCCGTCTTTTACAGTTGTAACGGTTTTCCGGTTCCCGAATCCATCATATGTGTATTCAATGACAGTACCGTCTTCATGGGTTTCTTTGACAAGCTGATTCAGCTTCCCATACTCATATTGCACCTTGCCGCTTGCTGAGCTGTTTATCGTTGTGCGATTGCCGTTGGCATCATATTCATAGCTTTCCGTCAGAATGTTTCCGCCGTTTTTGTCACCGATATGCAGCGAGCTTACAAGGTTTCTTTCGTCATATGAAAAACTTGTTCCGCCGCCGTTGCCCGTAATAAAGGTTTGGACGTTGCCATTTTCATCATAATCAAATGAATATGAAGATGTACTGTCTTTCATCTCAATCATTTGATCCAGCTTGTTATACGTAAATTGATTCGTTCCTTTTTGGTCCCCATGAGTCCACAAGAAGGTTTTCAGCTTATCGGAGTCACTAGGATATGTCCAAGTTTGGCTGCCGCCGCGGTCTGTCAGTTCGGTTAAGCGGTTTTTGTTGTCAAATGTCCGTTTCTTTGTGGTGTTCTGCTCTTTATTGACAACCGACGTTTCATTTCCATTTTTGTCATAAGTGAAATTGTATTTTTCTGTACCGTTATACGATTTTGATTTCACCCGGTCTGTTCCATCATAAGAAAGAGACACTTCGTTGCCATTCGGTGAAATGGTTTTGGTCAGGTTGCTGTTGGCATCATATTCGCTTGCTAGCACATTGCCGAGAGGGTCAGTTGTTTTGACAAGCTTGCCCATCACATCATATTCATATTTATAGGTTTGATCTGCTCCCGCCCGGATGGTTTTGCTTACCTCATTGCCTTCCTTATCATAGCTGTGAAGGATAGACGTGCCGTTGGAGAGCGTCATGTTTGTCAATTGGTCTGCCTGATCATACGTATAGGTTGTTTTTTCACCTTTTGCATCTGTTTCAGACGTTTTCTTACCAGTTTCATCGTAACCAGTTGAAGTAGAGTATCCTAGTTCATCTTCTTCCTTAGTCACATAGTTACCATTACTGTCATACGTGCTTTTTGTTAGAAGGCTTCCTTCAATCAAACGGATATCATCAAACCAGACTGTGCCTGTCGCACTCTTTTGGAACAGAATACTGATATCGACTTTATTGATCGGCTTTGTTTTAGGGATGACGACAGCTGCTCGGTTCCATTCCTGTGTTCCAGAAGGGAATTTCGCATTGTAGACGCCTGTGCTGCCGTCAGCGTAAGTGACATTCGCCTGCAGAGAATAGTCTTTTTCATCTGTAAATTTGACGCTGCTTGCTTTCGACATTCCTGTCAGTGTGAGATAAACCGGTTTGTCATTTGCGCTTTGCCCTAAGACAACGGTTTGTTTTGTTACTGATCCGGCTTGGGACGCACTGGTCCGGGCAGCTTTTAATGATACATCATCATTAAAGCCTTCTTCAGAATCAACGGATGCCCCGCTTACATTCCAGTTTTCCGTTGCTGATGTGAAGCTGCTGTTTTGAACTGGGTTATAGCTTGATGATACTTCGCCTTTTTCCAGCTGGACTTCATCAAACCATGCTTTTCCTTTGCCATCTTTATCTTTATGATCGACTTCCATATACACAACGGCTTTTCCTGCATTCGCTGGAGTCGTAAAAGTGATTTGCCGTTTTGTCCAGTCATTTTTTCCGGCTAATGCACTGTATTCATTGTGAATCCATTGAATTCGTTTTTGATCTTTGTCTCGCAGATCAATGTTAAAGTAGGCTCTTGATTTCGCTAGATCCGTTTTGATTTTCCCGCTTAATGTATAGGTTGTATTCGGCTCCAGTTCAACTGTTTGAGTCGCTGAGGAATACCCGTGATCGGTTCCTGCAGACGTTGATTGGCTCAAGACTTCCAATGCCTTTGATCCAGAAAGAACTCCGCTTTTATCGGCGATGACTGAAATTTTGCCGCTGTCTTTAGAGGCAGTCAGATTCCAGCCGGATTTTTGCGCTTCAAAGCTTCCATCTTTCAAAATATTAGTTGAAGCTGATAAATCTTTGCTGGATTGAATCTGATTTCCGTATTTATCATAAACGGCTGCTGACGATGATTTTCCGCTCTGATCGGTTTCGGATACAGCATCCAGTCCGTCATAAGCAATATCCGTGACATTGCCCTCGGTATCCTTCATTTTTGTGACATCGTTGTTTTTGTTATATTCGTATGTCTCAGTTCCATATGCGTCTTTAACCGACGTAACGTTGCCATCTTTGTCATATTGATAGCTTTCCGTTGCTTTTCCGGTGCCCACGTCGTTTGGATCGACATCTTCTACGACATTGTTGCCTTCATATTTTGTATTCGTTGTAATTTTTAGCCCTTCAGCATCATCAATGACCTGAATCGGATTTCCCGCTTCATTATAGCCATACTGTACCTTCCGGCCATTTGGCTGTGTCATGAGAAGTGTCTTTTTATCAGCATCATAGCTGTAGACATATGTTTCTTTTTTAGCGTTGATCGCTTTTTCGAGACGGTGTCCGCTATACTGATATTCGGTAAAGACAGGCTTTGCTTCGGTACTGTTGGCTGAATACTGTTTGACAAGGCGTCCTTCGCCATCATAGTCATAGCTTGTAACAGTCCCGTCTGTATCTGTAACCTTCTTCAGCAAATCATTCTCATATGAGTAGGTGACTTTCTTATTCTTAGGTCCTGTGATGGAAGTCACATGGCCGTTTTCATCATAGGTAAATGTAAGCTTGCGGCCTGATGCATCTGTAATGGCGGTCAGTTGATTTTTGTCATTGTAAGTATAGACAGTTGCATTGTTGTGGCCATCCACTACTTTTTGGAGTTTGCCGCCTTTTTTATTGAAATAAGCATTGGTTTGATCCTTTGTTTTTAATATGAACTGATCAGCTGTTTCTGTTAATTCAAGATATACACCGGTCGGCGGCTGATACGTGCCATCGGCTTTTTTCGTGAATCGATGTGTCGTAGCGTCTTCATCGATATACATTGCCCCGCCATCCGTTGAGATGACAGATGTTTCTGCATCAGCATACCAGCCTTGTCCAAATAAGTGATCAGAGCTGTCAAGACTGTTGTAGGTTCTCGATAAGCCAAGTCCCGGACCGCGTCCGTCAATTGACAAATCTTCTTCATTCACAATGACATTGCCTGTCGCACCATTTAACTGGCCGCTTGGGATATCAATGATAGACCAGTATTCTTCTGTCCCAAGGAATTCTGCGCCTTCATGGAACGTTGGGTTAAAGGGCGCCGTTGGAATCGTTTCACCATTCGCATCATAGGCGACAAGCGTGAAAGAATAATTCTTCTTCCCTTTGTAATTCCCATTTGCATTGTTATAGACAGGTGATGGATCGAGGGCTAATTCCCCGCCTTTTCCATCTGTATGAAGCTTATAGCTTCCGGCTTTGATTTCCTCAGAAGTCGGCCAAATGTTTTTATTTTGGGTTGTCCAATGATCCGCGTCACCCACATCAAAGGACTGATATTCCTTACCGTTGTAAATGTTAACTTTATAGCCTTTCGCATTTTGAACCTTTTCCCATATCAAATTCACATAACCCGTTTGACTCGATTTTGTATTTGTATACAAATAGCCAGTTAAATTCTTTGGCCTAGCGATATCAGGAAGTGCCGGGTTAGCAGCCGGGGATGCAATGGCTTCGCCATCTTTGTTGTATGCGATAATTTTAAACGAGTAATTTTTTTTGGCTCCATCTCCCCCGGCGTTTTTATAGGTTGGTCCGGGATTGATCGGCAGCTCTGCTCCGCTTCCGTCCTTTAGGTGAAGAGCATATTTTCCCGCCTTGATTTCTGCACTTGTCGGCCAGATCTTTTTCCCTTTTGTGGTCCAAGACGTCTGATTTCCGAGATCAAGTGTCTCAAAGCCTTTCCCATTGAACACCTGAACCTTATAGCCGGTTGCACCAGATACAGCTTTCCAAGAAAGGTCGAAGTATCCTGTGGCATTCCCATTATTGTAGCCCTTTGCAGACGGTGCTTGTGCTTTTCCTACATTAGGGATAACGGGCTTTGCCGGTGCGGACATCGCTCCTTCACCTTGGTCAAATATCGCACTGACGCCAATCCAATAGTTTTTGCTTGTAGCATAGCTTCCGCCGGAATTCTTATAGACCGGGGATGGATCTAATGCCAATTCAGCTCCATCCTTGCCGTCCAGATGCAGTTTATATCTCTTGGAGGCAATTTCTGCGCTCGTAGGCCAGATTTTTTTACCTTTTGTGCTCCACGACGTGACGTTGCCTGCAGAAATCGCTTGATATTCCTTACCATTGTAAATCCATACCTTATATCCTTTTGCGCCTTCAACCTTTTTCCAGCTGATATCGAAATAACCAGTGGAATCGCCGTTGTGATAGGCTTTGATTGTAGGTGTGTTTCCCTTTGGAATGGTATACGTCACTTCAATATATGGTTTATTGGCGGAGTTCGCTGAAGAAATTAGTTTTTTCCAATATTCCTTGCCGTTTCCGTTTGTATGAAGCTTAAATCCATAGTTGGCCCCGCCGGAGTTCCATGACTTTACAGCAGCGGTCACATCATAACTCGCCCACTGTCCTTTATGGACGTCGGCTTTTCCGATATTTTTAGATGCCGGTTTGGTGTTCCATGTCACTTTTGCATTATCATAATTGCTGTTGACCGTATCCAGCCAAAGACCGGTTGCCTTTGTTCCATAATAGGAATGGGCTACGTATGTTTTTAATGTAGCTTTAGTGACAGTCATATTTTGAATTGGCTTTAGGTTGTTAAATTTCATGAACGCATAGTTTGTGCCTGTTGTTTTGTCATAATAGCCCGTTTTCAGTACATAGGCCTTTAAATTAGCATCCCATTTTTGTGAGGAGGCCGAATAGTTCGTCGTCGGGTAGGCACTCATGACAAACGTATCCGATGAAACAGATAAAGAAGTTGACGGGTCGATAGATACTGGATATACGCGTTCTGGGTCTTTCAGCCAGTTCTCGTCTGCCGTAAGATGAAGCAAATACCCTTCTTCATTCTTTTCCAGCTTATAGCTGACTTTGTCTGACCGTTCAACCTCGCCGGAAAGCTCATCTAGTTTTGAATCCGTCATAAAAGGCTTAGGCACAGAAAAAACAACTTTTCCTTTTTCATCAGAAAAATCAATGGATCCATCCTCTTGTTCTTTAGCCTGCAAATCGGTTTTTAACTGAAATGTAAATGTGTTGTATCCATTATACTGATGAAGGACTAAATCTTCTTTTATGTTTTCATTGAATGTGAAAGTCTGGAGATCAATATTCGGAAACACATCCGGATACACAATCTCATTACTGTCAGTCTTATAATCTGCTGAGGTATCTTTCGGAGTAAGTGAAGTTTTATTCGGGCCTTTCGCTTCTACAAGTGAATATGTAACCTTATGGTCATTATGCTCAAAAGTCGCGTAAAGCCCGTTCTTCATTTGCTTTTGAAAATCTGAATTCAAAATGGCGTTCTCTGTCTCGACTTGTTTGCTTGTCGACTCTTTTAACTCAGGAGAAATGTCTTCCCAGTCGGCATCAGGTGTTTCCTTTGTATGAATAGGATCAAGATATACTTCCTGTTTATAGACACCGTCACCTTCATAATAGAGTTTTGTATTTTCTGTTCTTTCAGAGGTGATCTCACCCTCTTTGTTTATATCTTTTGGATCAAAAGGTACAGCTTCCTCAGTTTGTTCTTTCTGAAGAGTTTCTTCTGGATCATCGGCAGCAATACGATTTCCATTCTCTTCTTCTGTGGTTTTTGCCAGTACATCTGCTGGCACTAATGAAATGATTAAAGCCAACACTAAAAATGCTGCTATGAACCTTTTAAAGTTTCGCCTCTTTCTTTTTTTCATTTTCTCTCTCCTTTTGTAATAAAAGTAATATTCACTCAATAATCTTAACTAGACTGAAATATTATTACAATATTTTTCTAGAAAATTTATCTTATTTTAAGGATTAACGAGAGTCTATTGACCTAAAATAAAAAAAGCCGCATAGGCCTTTTTACTTTTTCCATTATTGCATTTGTTCAATATCCGTACCCTCAGCTGCCACATTCGCCTTCCCCTGCCTCCTGACAAGCGTCAAGGCCATGCCCGCAAAGATCATTACGATGCCAAGCGTTTGATAGAGGTCAGGGCGGAAGCCTGTGAAGACGGTATCGAGCACGATCGCGACAGCGGGGTCGAGAAATACAATGATTGAAATAAATTTCGTTGATAAAAATCGCAAACTGTCAAAAAACAACAAATATACAATACCCGTATGGATGATGCCGGTAGATACCACCATAATCCAGTTTCCCTGAGATAGGTCAGCAAAAGCGCCAAAGCGAATAAACGGAATCAGGATGATAACCCCTAAACCCGTCTGCAAGAAGGTGGTCGTGTAAGGACTGAGATTGTGAATGCCTTTTCCCAATAAAGTGGTGAACGCATAAAACAGTGCGGCGAGAACTGCCCATATGATCCCTGATCCCATCAGCTGTGTCAATGAAGTGCTGCCGTTAATCCCGGAAATCAGCGCAGTTCCCAGAAAGCAGATGATAATGGAGCTGACGGAGATCACATTTAATTTCTCTCTGTAGAAGAAGCTCCCCAGAAGAAGAACAAGCACCGGCGCTAGATGATAAACGGAGATGGCAATTGTAACGGACGTTTCTTCAAAAGACTTAAATAAAAACACCCAGTTGAATACAAGAAAGAAACCGCACGCCAATGTTTGAAGCACGTCTCTCTTGCTCCATTTTTCAGTTTTATACTGGCCGGACGCCAGCCAGCAAAGGCCTAAAAACAGCGTCGCGCAAAGGCAGCGGACAAAGACCAATTCAAATGACGGCAGATTGGTATGCTCTGAGAAAAAGCCGATGGAGCCGAAAATCACCATAGAGATGACCATTTTGATTACGGCTGTTGATTTTTGTTTTGACGATATGGAAAGATCCTGTTGCATCAAACGTATTCTACCTCCAATACTGCATAGCATAAACTGTTTTTTGTGAATTCAGAAATCTACACATAGAATTCCTCTTTTTTACATGTAGATATTATAACACTTCTATTCTAAATAAAAAAAAGCGCCCAAGGGCGCTTTTTTTACAAATCTATCGAACAATCAAAACCGGGCATGTTGATAATTGAGACACTTTATGGCTGACGCTTCCAAGCATCATTTCTTTCAGGCCGCTGATGCCACGGCTGCCGACTACGATCAGGCTGACGCCTTTCTCTTTTGCGTGATTTAGTATCTCATGCGCCGGCTCGCCATTCGCGTAAATGGTTTCAGCTTGAACGCCTTTTTCGGCTGCTTTTTCTTTTGCATTTTCAAGGATTTTCAGGCCCTCTTTTTTAACCTCGTTCCTGATTTCATCAATAAAGTGTTCAGGCACATAGACAATTCCCGTCAGAGAAGAAGTCGTGACGACGGCTTCTCTCCCCACATGAAGAATGCTTAGTTCCGCTTGCTGCTCTTTTGCCAAATGCACTGCGGCATCAAGCGCTTTTGCACTCATGTCTGATCCGTCAATCGCAACTAACATTTTGTTAAACATGCTCTTCCCGCCTTTCGGACTGTGGGTGGTTCATCTTTCTCTTTTATTGTCCGTCTGCATTTCGTTATTGTCAATTGAAGCGCATGAGTTTTCAAAAATTTGTCAGAGACTCTCTCCGTTTGTGGCGATAACCTGCTGATACCAGTTGAAACTTTTTTTCTTGATGCGGTTAAATGTTCCATTTCCTTCATTGTCCCTGTCCACATAAATGAAACCGTAGCGTTTTTTCATTTCCGCAGTAGATGCGCTCACAAGGTCAATTGGCCCCCATGATGTGTATCCGATTAATTCAACGCCGTCCGCAATGGCTTCGCGCGCTTCAAATAAATGATCACGCAGATAGTTGATTCTGTAATCGTCCTGAATCGTGCCGTCCTCTTCAACCTTGTCTACAGCGCCAAGGCCATTTTCAACAATGAACAGCGGCTTCTGATAACGGTCGTATAAGGTGTTGAGCGTGATGCGCAAGCCTTTCGGATCAATTTGCCAGCCCCATTCTGATGATTTGAGGTAAGGGTTTTTGACTCCGCCCAGCAGGTTGCCTCCTGATTTTGCAAGCTCTTCCGGATCTGTGCTCGCCGCCATCGACATGTAGTAGCTGAATCCAATATAATCCACCGTATGTTCTTTCAAGAGCTCTTCATCGCCTTCAGCCATTTCAATTTCAATATTGTTTTCTGCCAGATAGCGTTTCATATATCCCGGGTATGCGCCTCTTGCCTGAACATCTGAGAAGAAAAGTGTTTTGCGCTCATTCTCCATTGCCGCGAAGACATCCTCCGGCTTAGAAGTCATCGGATAGGTTGTCGTTGCCGCTATCATACAGCCGATTTTCGAATCAGGAATGATGTCGTGACCCGCTTTGACAGCAAGAGCACTGGCCACAAATTGGTGGTGTGCCGCCTGGTACATCGCGTTTAATTTGTTTTCTCCTTCTTCAAAGACAAGACCGCCTCCGGTAAACGGCGCATGGAGCACCACGTTAATTTCATTGAACGTCATCCAATACTTCACTTTGTGTTGATAGCGTTTAAAAACCGTTTTGGCATAGCGTTCATAAAACTCTATGACTTTGCGATTCTTCCAGCCGCCATAATTTTTCACTAAACCGAGCGGCATTTCATAATGAGAGATGGTTACGACAGGCTCAATATGATGCTTTAACAGCTCATCAAACAGATCATCATAAAATCTGAGACCGTCTTCATTGGGCTCCTCTTCATCGCCATTCGGAAAAATTCTCGTCCACGCAATCGATGTGCGGAACGCCTTAAATCCCATTTCTGCAAATAAGGCGATATCCTCTTTATAACGATAATAAAAGTCAATCCCGTTGTGATACAGATTCAAGGAAGTCATTGATTCATCAAATGGAGACATGATCCCGTTCGGCGATACGTCAGCTGTCGAAAGCCCCTTACCACCCTCGTTATAAGCACCCTCCACTTGGTTGGCAGCAACTGCGCCGCCCCATAAAAATCCTTCTGGAAATCGTTTTGCATTTGAACTCATATTGATCACCCCATCAGTTTTTTAAGATAAAGCAAGCAGCGCTTCTTTTGGCTGCACTTTACCGATCTCTTTCACCGGCGAAAACGAATATTGGTCTGTGTTGGTCACAATCACCGGGGTAATGACGTCATATCCCGCGGCTTTGATTTGCTCCAGATCAAAGGACACGAGCGGATCTCCCGGTGCGACCTTGTCGCCTTCTTTGACGTGAGCCGTGAACCATTGTCCCTCCAGCTTTACCGTGTCCAATCCAATGTGTATGAGTATTTCAGCTCCCTGATCACTCGTAATGCCAATTGCGTGTTTTGTTTTAAAAACGGTGGTAACGCTTCCACGAACAGGCGACACAACTTCTCCTTCTTCAGGCTCAATGGCAAATCCTTTTCCCATGATCCCGGCAGAAAACACTCCATCTTTGACTTCACTTAAGGCTTTCACTTCTCCCTTAATCGGGCTGTGAATGATCTCTCTGCTGCCTTCATGCACTGCCGGCTGCTGGCTGCCGTCAGAAGGCACATCCTCGAATCCAAGCAAATACGCAGCTGCTGTTCCCGCCGCAAACGCAATCACAAGGCCGATCATCGCGTAAATAAACGTTGGGCCGATAAAGACAGGGATGCTCGGGAGACCTGCATTACCTCCGACGATATAGGAAGCAACACCCGTCATGCCGTAAAACGCGCCACCGGCTGCACCGCCAATCAAAGCGGCCGCAAACGGCTTTTTCAATCGCATATTCACGCCGTACATCGCAGGTTCTGTAATCCCCATCAGCGCCGTGATGCTTGTGGTAAGCGCGAGTGATTTAAATTTTTTGTTTCTGGAGCGAAGGAAGACGGCAAATGATGCTCCCGCCTGCCCCATATTCGCCAAAAACATAGCCGGCAGTAAATAATCGTGGCCGTTTTGAGCGATGTTGTTGATCATGATCGGCACAAAGGCATAGTGCATGCCCGTCATAATGATTAAAGAGAATGTACCCGCCAGCAAAATCATCGCCACAAGCCCTGCATGATCAAACAAATAATTGACCCCAGAAGACAAGTATTCTCCTAAAATAGCGCCAAGCGGACCGACTGTAATCAATGTCAGCGGCACGACAATCAATAATGTCAACGTCGGAACCACAATCAATTTGAGAGATGCGTGTGTAAAACGGTCAATCCATTTTTCTACGAATGAAGCAATCCAAATCGCCAGCAAAATTGGGATGACCGTTGACGAATAAGTGGCAGCGGTTACAGGAAGCCCGATAAAGGAAATCGGTTTCCCCGCACCGAGCAGGGCTGTCAAATCCGGATGCAGAATCGCCGCCGCAATGGCTGCCGCTACGTACGGATTGCTTCCGAATTTTCTCGCCGCACTCATCGCTAGCAGGAGCGGCAGGAAGTAGAACGCGCCGTCACCGACAGCCGTCAAAATGACATGACCCTGGCTCTTCTCCGCCATCCAGCCAAACGTAACTGCCAGCGCAACAAGCCCTTTGATCATCCCCGCTCCCGCAATCGCAGGCAGAATCGGGGTAAACACACCAGAAATCACATCAAAGACCGCACTCAGCACATTCTTTTTCTGAGAGGATGAACCAGCGCTCTTTTCATCACTGAGATTGCTGTGCCGCACAATCGCCTGATACACCTTCGGCACATCGTTTCCGATAATGATTTGAAACTGCTCGCCGCTGATATTGGTGCCCATCACCCCCGGCAGCTGCTCCAGCTGACTGCGATCCGCCTTCGCGTTGTCATGAAGATTAAAACGCAGCCTCGTCATGCAGTGGATCACGCGCTGAACGTTGTCTTCACCGCCTACGAGTTGTAATATGTCCTTCGATAATTTATCATAATCCATGTGTATACCTCCTTTTTATGGGGGGACTGCTGGATGAAAGGTGGCCGCCTTTCACCAGCTTTTTTTGTATCAAATGCCGCATCACCTCCTAAAAGAGAATAAAAAAAACCTAAATGACACAGATTGCGAGAGTCTCCTCCTGCACCTGCACCATTTAGGTTTTGCCTGCTTTCACAGTAACAATCCTGACGGGTCGTTTTATTTGTTTGTAGGTATACTTTAGCACTAGATTCGCGGGATGTCAACGCTTTCATTTTTGGTGTTGACTAAGGTGATTGCTCAATAAGGACTATTTTTTATAACGGTAAGCCATTTTGTATATTTTGTTTTTTCCTTACTAAAAAATCTTGAAACAAATTGCATAATCTATTTATATTTTTTTCATAGGAATGTAAATGCGAGTTACATCCGTTATTAAAAGGATGATAATGAATAAAACCCGTCATATCTTCAGGGTAATTCATATCTGCATAAACTTCCGCAAGCTTACTCAAAAGTTCCATTGCATGATCACTATAGTTTGATATTACTTCAAGAAGAATAACGTATCTCCATTTTCTTTTTTCAATAGCATAGAAACTATTTTATTCAACTCGTAATATATTTTAAAATGGCTTCTTCAATATTATCCTTGTCTCCCCAAGCCAGTTCTAAAACTTCTTCTTGGTGTACACCGGGATGGTTCATTAAATATTCAACAGCATAATTCATTACTTCAATTTTGTTTATCCACCCTTGCTTCAACCCAACGTAAAGAGTTTTCCAATCGTCATTTACATGATGTACTTTGAAAGTATTTAAAGCGATTTTCAATTTCTAACATCCTTGCTTTCATATATGTCATTAAACAAAAATAATTCCAAGTTGCTTTTTAAATATAACCTTTACCTTTGGTTCGTTATGAATATATATAAATAGATCAGAATTACATCTCTTTAATTGAGTAACATTTATAAACTTAGATTCAAAAACAAGCAACTCATTGAAGGTGAGACTTAGATTGCACTCCAAAGCGTATACATCCATTGTCAGAATCAGTTTAAAGCCTTTCATATCTTGGATAGAGTATATGAATATTTCTGCAAGGGGATCACTCACCACGCTTATTGGCTCACTATCAAACAGTTCTAATAAATCATATTCATTATAAAAGGTAAAAATTACAAACCACCCCTTACTTTTTATTGTCGCTAGAAAAAGATGATAATTGTCAAAAACCTTGAAAGGTGCTCCCTTCAAGGTTTTTCTTTATTTTAATTCCTCTTCTAATATGTTGATTTCAATAATGATTCATTTATTTATCTTAATAAAAATTCATTACCCATATTCTACACTCTCTATCATTAACATAAATAAAAAGACATTTCTTCAACTGTTGTTCAATATATAAAAACCTTCATTTTTTGTTTTTTTCAGATAATCCCCAGACACAAAATTCATAGTGATATTCTGTCCGTTCTATACATAATCCGAATTTGAAATCTTCTGATGTAAGAATAAAATCTCCATATCCAATTGAAAATTTTGTGATTTCAAGCACTTTGTCCAAATTTATAAATATTTCGTCTAAAGATAATAAAACAGCCTCTATTTCATTTTCCCTAAAAAAAAGTAGCCTTGCTTCATTTGAACCCAATTCCAAATTCTCAAAAGTATCCTTTAATAATTGAATTGATTTTTGAATATTCTCTATATAATTAGTACCTTGTATTTGTTCTTTATTCAGCTTTGTGTCAAGAATTGAAAATGCTTTTTTGCAGAACAGCTCGTTTTCTTCAATATCTAAAAAGGAATCCTCAGTTATATGTAAGAAATCTAATTCTCTAATTAAATTTTTTCTTCTACTTTTCCTTTTTAGAAGTTCCATCTTTTTAACTCTCTCGTTATTCAAGTTTTAATCACCTTTTTTCTTAAACTTTCCTTTATTTTTATAACCTTCAAAATCCTCTGGTGAGTGACCAGGATACTGATTATATCTTCCTTTTTCTAGCGGATTACCTTTTAAATCATCAGCACCGTGAAAGTGGGGCCCCCGACCAAGTTTGTCTTCTCTATGCTCTATAATATATTTTTTCTTACCATCTACTTCAAATTCATATACCCTTCTATTCTCACTTGTTCCATCAAAAACGTCTACTGGCTTCTTATGTTGAGAAGAGTTAGGTATTCCTGCTCTCCTTTTGGCATCTCTAAAGGCTCCATTTTTAGTTAGTACCTTGTCATTTTTATTTTTCTTTGTACCTTTTTCAATCTTAGAAGCCTTCTTCGTCTTTTTCTCACCATTAATTAACTTATATATATTAAATTTTTGCAACTTAGCTATTTTCGAAATTGGTACCGCGTGAACAGTTGCAACAATCCGATCTTTACTCGAGACTTTTTCGCCTGTTATAGGATCTCTGCCTGTAGCAGCTCTAAACAGATCATTTATACCTGAAAACTCTACAGCCGTCTCTAAAATTTTCACATATCCATTCTCATCCACTTTAATGTCCGAAAGCGAGACGACAGGTTCAAGCTTCATGTCATTACCAGATATGTATACATTGTAAAGTGTATCATTATAAACGACTTGCTTAACCTCTGCATTTGAGAAATCAGTTTTTATATGTTCTCTATGTTCACTCGTATTATACACTTTACCATTGATAACGATGATATTTTTACTTACCTTTTTAGAATCACCCGTTTTGACAACTGAATCCACTTTAGACTTTTCATTCTCGGCTAATTTCTTCAACATCATCTCCATCGGAGAATCATCCGCCTGCTTCATTTGCGGGTTAATGGCGCCGAAGGTTTGGTTGATGTTTTCTTCCTCCTGCGATTTCAGGATAGAGCCGCTTTTGTAGCCTGTGATTTCAATTTTCGGACCGGTGTACATGGTTTCAAGCTGGTCTATATATTTTTTCATCGTTTGAAAATCTGATTTTGCGGTTTCTAGTGCTTGGGTTTGCTGGCCGTCAAATTGAAAGAGCTTATTCAGGGTGTCCGAAATCAGTCGCTCAGCCTGTTCTGTTTCCATCCGAAAAAAGGAATCATTGACTGTCGGCAGGCTGACGATGTGATCAATGGCTGATGTCTGGCGATTCACTGCGTCTGTGAGCTGCTCTGTCACTTCTCGTGCATGCTTGACCCCGTGTCTTGCATCGTGTGAGAGAAAAGCCTCTGCAATCATGCCATGGGAGTCAGATTCTACAGAGGAAATCGCATGCTGTGTTTGTTTCAGCACTTTTTTGTATTCGTCGATAAACATGCCAAAGAAAAGGAGAAAAGGCTTGTGGCACTCCTCGTAAAAGGTCCGGATGGCATCTCCGCCTTTTCCTTTCAGCGCATCCTTCATGCCTGCCAGATGCTCAACGCTTTTTTCCAGCTTCTCCAGCTGTTGTTTTTGCTTGTCCAGTTTCTCAATCGTATGCTGAATGCCCTCGTGAAGAGCGTGGACATCTAATGTTTTCAATCCCTTGTCCTCCCGCGCTTTATTTCATGGAAGATGATATGTTTTCGTCCGTTTCCTTCATGGCGTTTACCGCGCTTTCCGTTTGTGCGATATGCTTGGCCAGAACAGACGCATATGCTTCAGTGAGCTCTTTGATGTCCTTATTTAATTGCTCGATGGACTTCACAACATTCAAATGGTTTCTGCCTGAGAGATGGCCGGGTAAGGAGGACTTGAGTTCAGCTGAATTCTTGAGCTGAGAAAGCCCTTTCTTCACTGTGCCATACACCATTTTAATTTCCTGTGCCATTTGTGCTCACCTCACTTTTTATGTTTTTCCTTCTCTATTTCATGCTCTATCCTCGTAATTTGGCGTCTTATGGAATAGACATCGCCCTCTAATGAGTGGATTTTTCCTTCTATGCTTTCGATGATTCCGCTGACTTGATCGCTTTTGATTTGCTGATATGCTTTGTTCATTCCTTCACGAATATCTTCAAACCGCTGAGCATGTGTTCCTCTCCATGCCTCCCGGTTAAGATGAGGCCGGTGAATGAGATGCTGGGCCTCGGAGAATTCGTGTTTGATTTGCCTGATTTCGTGCAGCACTCGTTTTAATTGATGGATCTGTTCCTGCTTTTCATGTAAGTCGGCTTTTACCGAATGTAACAACATTTCACTATGCATGCCGCAACACCTCGTGTTTCTATCAAACTGTGTCAATTCTTTACAATACAGACTATTTTCATATTACATGATGGGTCATATTGGATAAATAGGTAAAAGGATTTGTCTTACACAGAATATAAATAAGTATATTTATCTATTATCCTTTTCATTCGACTTTCTTGCGAATAAAATCCTGCTTACACAGGACTTTAAGATCGGGTACAATCGTCCTCATTTGATTCGCGATGCCATTTACAAATATCTGTTACCTATAGTCAATAATAATGATAAAATTAGGATATCTATCTAAATATGGAGAGAGAAAAATGAAAAAAAACAGTGGTTTTCATGAAGAATTGCAAGAAAAGCACAAGCTTTATCCAGTAGAACATCGTTTTCAGCCTGTTTTACCGAAAGAATATACAGAAATTTTAACTTTACATATAGCAAAACAATTTGGCGAAAAAATCAAAACGCTTGTTCATCACGGACAATATAATCAGGCGGTTGAATTAACCCAAAAAATATCTTCTGATCTTGGTAATGATACTGCCTTTGCAATACCACTTTCTTCAGTTCTTTATCATGTAGGTGACCTGGATCTTCCTGTGTCAGAGCACTTTTCGCTATCACGGTTGAATCTACTCGGAAACTATAGAGCGGATGATAATTTTTTTAAAGCATTAAAGAATGAAATGTTAACTGCTGATCGTGTGGATTTTATGGTCAGTTTTACAAGATGGTCTGGCGTCCAACTTCTTATTCCACCATTACAAGAGCTTAATAAGCGTAATGTGCCAGTACGTATTATCACATCAACATATATGGGAATTACTGAACCTAAAGCCCTTAAACAGCTCATGAAATTTCAAAATGTCGACTTGAGAATTGTAAATGATTACAGTCAATCGTTTCATACAAAAGCTTACTTATTTGAACGTCTTTCAGGGCAACATAGTGTCATTATTGGATCATCAAATCTCTCGCAATCCGCTCTGACCACTGGGTATGAGCTAAATGCAAGAATACCAGATACAAAATATCTTCCAATTTTTCAACAAACAAAAGATGTCTTTAATAAAGTATGGGTCGAAAAAACACAACCGGTCGATGACCAGTTCTTAAAAGCTTATGAAGAATTTCAAGCAGCTAATCACAAAATGAGCGCGTCTCTCGTCTCTCAAAACTCTCTTTACCAAACAAAAATACAACCTAATGCCATGCAAGAAATAGCGCTTAAAAACCTCAAGAAAACGAGAGAACAAGGTGAGGAAAGGGCTGTTATTATCGCTGCAACTGGTACAGGGAAAACATATCTTGCAGCATTTGATTTTTCCGAATATCAACCAAAAAAATATCTTTTTATTGCTCATCGTGAGGAGTTACTAACTAAAGCCATTGAAACATTTGAAAAAGTCACAAATGACCATGATAACTTTGGATTGTTAACTGGATCGAAAAAAGAATGGAATAAAAGGTTTTTATTTAGCACAGTTCAAACCTTGTATAAAGAAGAAACATTAAAACGGTTTGCACCAGATGAATTTGATTACATTGCCATTGATGAATTTCATCATGCAGAAGCCTCTACCTATCAATCAGTGTTGAATTACTTTAAACCTGGATTCTTATTAGGTTTAACTGCAACTCCAGAACGTTTAGACGGTAAAGATGTACTTGAAATCTGCAATCATAATGTTGTCTATGAAATCCGCCTTCGAGATGCGTTAGAAGCTGAATTGCTTGCCCCATTTCATTATTTTGGTATTCCGGACCATACTGTTGATTACGATAAAGTGAAAATAACAAACGGGGTCTACGATGAACGTTCATTGGTTAATCATTTGAAAAATCATGAGCGGGTCGATTATGTAATAAAGATGATAAATATGTACGGTTTCGACGGAGAAAGAATGTGTGGATTGGGCTTCTGTACTAACGTTGAACATGCCCAATATATGAGCCAAGAATTTAATCAATTAGGATTCCATACAACTTATTTAACAGGGCAAGATTCCTCAGCACAACGTCAGAAAGTGATTAGAGAACTTGAAGATCCGCATCATAGTTTAGAACTGATTTTTACAGTAGATATTTTTAATGAAGGCATTGATATACCAAAATTAAACTTACTGCTTTTTTTGAGACCGACTGAATCACCAACCATATTTATTCAACAGTTAGGAAGAGGATTAAGAAAGACTGATGATAAAGAGTTTGTAACGGTACTTGATTTTATAGGAAACTATCAAAAATCGTTTGTTATACCGCTAGCCCTTTCCGGACAAACTAGCCAAAAATCCTTTGATAAAGATTCATTACGAGTTGCGGTTACCCATGAGTTTGCAGACTTACCAGGTGGATCTTATGTAGATCTTGCATCTGTAACGAAGAAAGAGATTTTACACAAAATTGATAGTATTAAATTAAATTCAGCTGCCATGCTAAAAACATTATATTATCAATTTAAACGAGATATTGGGCGTTCTCCAGAGCTACTTGATTTTCTTTATTCAGATCAAGCTCCAGGTCTTACCTTTTTTATAAAAAAATATAAGTCTTGGGTCGAAACGAAAAGAAAAATGGATGACCTTCATTCTTTAGATAAAGAAGTATTAAATGATTCGTTAGTTTTAAGAATGGTATCCTGGTTAGAGCAACAGTTTCCGATTAAGTGGCCCTATGATTTATTATTGTTACAATGTGGATTTAATATACAGAGAATCACTGTAGAGGATGTTAAAAAGTCTTTAGAAGATACATTTCATTTAAAAATCAAAAATACTAATATACACGACAACTTGATTAAACGATCTATGGAGCGTTTATCCACACCACATAAGAAACAACAATGGAGTTTTGGTACAGTGGAGGAAAATACGTTCATACTACAATTAAATATTTTTGAACGTTTATGCCATCCTCGGTTTGGTCCTTATATTAAGGAGCGTATCCAGTATGGTTTAACCGAATTTAGACGCATGAATAATTTAGAAGCACTTTTATCTAGTGAACTACAACTCACCTTGTATCAAACATATACTAGAAATGAACTCATACATTTATTTCAATCAACTGATCAAGAGGGAACGTGGCGAGAAGGTGTAAGGAGAGTTAACAATAACTACTTAATTTTTATTACATTAAATAAATCTAAAAAAGTTGAGGACCATTTGTTATATAAAGATTACTTTATAGATCCCCATCATTTTCACTGGCAAAGTCAAAATCAAACATCACATGATTCTCCTGTAGGTCAGAATTTTATTAACCATAGACAAAAAGAATATAAAATACATCTTTTCGTGCGTAAATTTAGCGAAATGCATGATATCACCTTACCTTTTATTTATCTAGGTAAAGTAGATTACGTATCAAGCAATGGGGACAAACCTATGAATGTAATATGGAAGCTCCATCAGTCTGTCCCAGAAAACTTGTATGTTGATTTAATAAATTAAAGAAGCAATTGTTGGCAAGATGCTTATTTAAATAGCTTTGTTACATTTACAACTCTTTTTTGGATCTTTAAAGTTTTTATAATCATCTTTCACGCTTTTAAGAAGTCTATCTAATGCCGTAAAAACAGTTAATATTAAGAAACTAAAGTAATCAATAGATTTGTTTTGGCCTTCTAAATTCAGTAGAATTTTAAAATCTTCGTAACTTTTATTAATAGTTATAATTAATAATATAATATAAATCATAATTCTTCGCACATCTTGTTTAGCACTGTTGAAAGTAGAAAAATATACCCAACTAGCTAAACCAAATGGTAAGGACATCCAAAAAACATAGCGAATGGTATTAGGTATATCCGTAAATAAAGATGAGAAACTATATAAAATAAATACAATAAGTAGATGTATATAAAAACTTAACAAACTTTCAACTAATACTTTCATTCGCGTGTAGATATAACTTTCTTTATCTATTTTCTTTATTAAAGTTTCTATTGGGCTAACATATTTATAGCTGCTTTTATCTAACTGTTTCTTTATATTTAAATTGAAGTTACCAATAAAAATTGTATAAAAGATAACAATAGCAGCTGATATTAAAAAAATATATAAATATTTAGAAGTGTTGAATTTTATAATCCACATAAGAGTTGTTATTAAGAAAATGAATGTAAGTATTATAAAAATAATCTCACTAACCTTCAAAAATCTAATATATTTCTTATTTGGATTATAACCTGTAGAAACAATTAATTTATATTTCCTAAACAAATAGTTACTAATAAGCTCAATGAAAAAGAATGTTTTATTTATAATATACTTAGAAAGTAAAATTATTAGAGCAATGACCAAAATTACTATGAAGAAAGTTATAATCATTGACAATTAACAGGTCCCCTTTGTTTCATTTTTCAATAAATTAACAGTTGGAATATCAGCAGGTGCCCATTCAAGTGACTCAAGTTCACTCACGGGCACCCATCTGAGTTCCGAATGTTCTTTGGCAAAAGGTTCACCCTCAATAATTTTCGCTTGAATAGAAATCAAATTTATAATGATTTTCTCATATTCGTGATGAATGTCAGCGATAATTTCACCGACTTCAATTTTACAACCAAGCTCCTCATGAATTTCCCTCACAAGAGCTTCTTGTGCATTCTCTCCCTCTTCAAGTTTCCCTCCTGGGAACTCCCATAGATTAGCCAAAGACATGGTTGGCGAACGAAGTGCACATAATATCATATTCTTATCGTTTTGAATTACTGCTGCAGCAACTTTGATTGTTTTTTTCAATAGATTTCTCCCTTTCTGATAAATATTTTTCTCGCCTCATATTAATACTATGGATTCTAAAGTAAAGAAGCAATGAAAAAACGCCTTCCCTCGAAGGCGCTTCTCCATCTTATTTAGATCCCCAAACAGCCTCACCGCTGCCATTCAACACACTAAACGTCATGACGTTCTTCTCTCTCACCGAATCCCACTGGCGTAAAAATACCCCGTTATACTTCTTGCCCGCTAACGTGATGTCGGCTGTATTTTTTCCGGTTTTCTTCCATGTTCCGGTCATTTCCCCGGAAATGGTGTGGTTTTTGTTGAGCTGGATGTTGATGGTTTTTTTGATGTCGGCTGAGATGTCTTTTCCGTGCTGGATGAGTTTGTATGTTCCTGTGATATCTTTTTGTTTTACTTCTTTCAGTGTTTCGCCCGCATAACGATATGGCGCTGCTACCGGCCAGCCGTCTTTGTTCATGAACAGTTGGTGGACTCTGACTTCGTGTTCTTCACCCCTGCCCGGGAAGCGGGTGTGGAAGATTAAATAGGAACGCCCGGTTTTTTCGTCATAGTATGCGGAGTTGTGGCCTGGTGAGACGTACCCGGTGCCTTTTTCATTTTCTGTTTCAAAAGTGTAGCTGCCCATGAGTTTGACGCCGTATGGTTCGATGGAACGGTCGTCGAAGAATGTGCCTTCTTTGCCGCGGACGTCGAGCATTGGATTGCCTTCTGCATCATAGTAAGGGCCGTCTGGTTTCTTGGAGCGGGCCACACGGATGTTATAGCCGCCTGTTGCATCGAGACCGCCATATGATAGGTATAAGTAGTAGTATTGGGTGTCTGGATTATAGAGAACATACGGGCCTTCGATTCTGCTGTGGTTGCCGCCGAGCAGTTTTTTCCCGTATCCCTGTCCAGGAAGCGGGAAGCCCGTTTTCGGATTCATTTCAAGTATGAAAATGCCGCCTGAGTATGATCCGTACACCATCCACAGCTTGCCGTCTTTATCAAAGAAGGTATGCGGGTCGACGACATTCGGATGTTTGGTTGCGTCATACGGTGTTCCATCACTGCTTGTGCCTTCCATTCCTGATTTCAAAAAGATGCCTTTGTTTTTGTATGGCCCTTCGATGTTGTCAGCGACGGCAACACCCATGGCGGATCTTGGCGAGTCGCCGCGGCAGGCGTTGTAGTACATGTAGTATTTGCCGTCCGCCAGCTGCGTGACGTCAGCCGCCCAAAGAGTATCGGATTGCGCCCATTCGAAGGTTTCTTTTAATTCTTTATAGACATTCGGGATAAGTGGGTTGTCATTGCTTACGCTGGTGGTCAGCTGCTGCCATTGCATGAGGTCATTTGTTTTTGCTGAAGCGAGATGAGATCCAAAAACATAAAAGGTGCCATTTGTTTCAATGATGGAAGGATCATGAACGCTGACTTCTTTAAATACGGGTTTTCGTGCATTGGCGGAGTTTGGCAGGGTGAAGGCCATGATAAGAGCTGCAAGAAAACATACACGGAACAATCGGTTGAACATCTAAACAATTCGCCTCTCTTTTTTATTAAATTTTAAACGCTTACATTTCCCTATGAAGATACCCCGGCCTATTAAAACAGCCGAATGTTTTCATATTCAAACAGATAGGTGATTTCTCACTGTTCTCTTACATAGTCAGACTGATGTCTGTCTGTTTTGCGCAGAACTGCTGCTTGCATACTCTCTATTCATAGTTCAACCCTTTTGCCGTTTCTCCTTCTTCAATTACTTCTGTTTCTTCATTTGCGTACATAATGAACGCTTTGTCCGGTCTTGTAAAGTCGTCGACTTTTCTCCGGCAACTTCGCCTCTTTTTGGCATTTTACCTCTCATTGTCAACAATATAACAGCGGCCGCTTGCACTTCTGTCTGGGTATTCGTGTGCAATGTCCTGCTTTCTGCGTCGCGCTATTACAATAGCAATCTAACTTGTTAAAGACTGTAAAAAATCTTTTGACTTCTGCTGCTGAACCAATTAATATAATACTCAGTTAATAGTTATCAGAATTTTTAGGAATTGAGTGATTCATATGACACTGCATAAAGAGCGTCGGATCGGCCGGCTGTCTGTTCTCCTGCTGCTGAATGAGGCGGAAGAAAGTACGCAGGTTGAGGAGCTGGAGCGAGACGGATGGAAGGTCTGTCTTGGCAAGGTAGGATCAATGGACGCGCATAAAGTAGTAGCCGCAATTGAAACCGCTTCCAAAAAGAGCGGTGTCATTCAATCTGAGGGTTATCGGGAGTCACATGCGCTTTATCATGCGACGATGGAGGCTTTGCATGGCGTGACCAGAGGTGAAATGCTGCTAGGATCGCTGCTTCGGACGGTGGGCTTGAGGTTTGCCGTTTTGAGGGGAAATCCTTATGAAAGTGAAGCGGAAGGCGATTGGATTGCTGTCTCGCTTTACGGAACAATCGGGGCGCCGATTAAAGGTCTTGAGCACGAGACATTCGGTGTTGGAATTAATCACATATGAAACAGCCCATAGATCTTAGACGATAGGGGGCTATGCGTGAAAACAGAAGTTCACAGCATAGCTCCTTTTTGTATGGGCGCTTTACCAAAGTAAAGAAAAAGGAGTTGGGCTTATGGTGACTTTAGACGGTTCTTCATTGACAACAGCCGACGTCGCTCGTGTGCTGTTTGATTTTGAGGAGGCAGCGGCTTCTGAGGAAAGTATGGAGCGCGTGAAAAAAAGCAGAGCGGCAGTGGAACGGATTGTACGCGACGAAAAGACAATCTACGGCATCAACACCGGATTTGGCAAATTCAGCGATGTCCTGATTCAGAAAGAAGACTCGGCGGCGCTGCAGCTAAATTTAATCCTTTCTCATGCCTGCGGAGTCGGCGACCCTTTTCCTGAGTGTGTTTCTAGGGCAATGCTGCTTTTGCGTGCCAATGCGCTGTTAAAAGGCTTTTCCGGTGTACGCGCTGAGCTGATCGAACAGTTGCTTGCTTTTTTAAATAAACGCGTCCATCCTGTCATCCCCCAGCAGGGATCACTTGGCGCAAGCGGAGATCTGGCGCCGCTTTCCCACCTGGCGCTTGCGCTGATCGGGCAAGGAGAGGTCTTTTTTGAGGGGGAAAGAATGCCGGCAATGACAGGCTTGAAAAAAGCCGGTATTCAGCCGGTAACGCTGACATCCAAGGAAGGGCTTGCCTTGATTAACGGGACTCAGGCCATGACTGCAATGGGAGTGGTCGCCTACATTGAAGCTGAGAAACTAGCCTATCAAACAGAGCGAATTGCCAGCTTAACGATTGAAGGCTTGCGGGGAATTATCGATGCATTTGACGAGGATATTCACTTAGCCCGCGGCTATCAGGAGCAGATCGATGTCGCAGAACGAATTCGCTTTTATCTATCTGACAGCGGCCTGACAACCTCCCAGGGAGAACTGCGGGTTCAGGATGCCTATTCATTGCGCTGTATTCCGCAAGTACACGGTGCGACTTGGCAGACACTAGGCTATGTCAAAGAAAAATTAGAGATTGAAATGAACGCAGCTACAGACAATCCACTCATTTTCAATGACGGTGACAAAGTGATTTCCGGCGGAAACTTTCACGGACAGCCGATCGCCTTTGCCATGGATTTTCTGAAAATCGCAATATCAGAGCTTGCGAATGTCGCAGAGCGCCGGATCGAACGACTTGTGAATCCGCAGCTGAATGACCTGCCGCCGTTCCTGAGCCCTCATCCCGGTCTGCAATCCGGTGCAATGATCATGCAGTACGCCGCGGCCTCACTCGTTTCTGAAAATAAAACACTGGCCCATCCGGCAAGTGTGGATTCCATTCCGTCATCCGCCAACCAAGAGGACCATGTCAGCATGGGAACCATCGCCGCTCGGCATGCTTATCAGGTGATCGCAAATACAAGGAGAGTCATTGCGATCGAAGCCATTTGCGCATTGCAGGCTGTTGAATACAGAGGCATAGAACATGCTGCGTCCTATACGAAACAGCTTTTTCAAGAAATGAGAAAAGTCGTGCCGTCCATTCAGCAGGACCGTGTTTTTTCCTATGACATTGAACGCTTGACTGACTGGCTGAAGAAGGAATCTTTAATACCTGATCATCAGAATAAAGAACTAAGGGGGATGAACATATGACTGATGTAAAAAAATCAATCCGTGCCAACAGAGGAACAGAGCTTGAATGCTTAGGATGGGAGCAAGAGGCAGTGCTTCGGATGCTTCGAAACAACCTTGATCCAGAAGTCGCCGAGAAGCCGGAGGACCTCATCGTATATGGCGGGATTGGCAAAGCCGCACGAGATTGGGACGCTTTTCACGCCATTGAGCATTCCTTGAAAACATTAAAAAATGATGAAACATTGCTCGTGCAATCCGGAAAGCCCGTTGGCATGTTCCGTACACACCCGCAGGCCCCTCGCGTGCTCCTAGCAAATTCTGTTCTTGTTCCGAAGTGGGCAGACTGGGAGCATTTCCACGAACTTGAGAAAAAAGGGTTGATGATGTACGGACAGATGACGGCTGGCAGCTGGATTTACATTGGCTCACAAGGCATATTGCAAGGAACCTATGAAACCTTCGCTGAGCTGGCGCGACAGCACTTTGGAGGCAGCTTAAAAGGAACGTTGACGCTGACAGCGGGTCTCGGCGGAATGGGAGGCGCCCAGCCGCTGTCAGTCACGATGAATGAAGGCGTCGTGATTGCCGTCGAGGTTGACGAGAAACGCATCGACAAGCGGATCGAAACAAAATACTGCGATCGAAAAACAGCATCGATTGAGGAAGCCTTAGCTTGGGCTGAAGAGGCAAAGCGGGCAGGAAAACCTTTGTCCATTGCACTTCTCGGAAACGCAGCTGAGGTGCATCACACACTTTTGAACCGAGGCGTCAAAATTGATATTGTGACAGATCAGACATCTGCCCATGACCCTTTAATCGGTTATGTTCCCGAGGGCTATTCCCTTGATGAAGCTGACCGTTTGCGTCAAGACACTCCAGAGCTTTACGTGCGCCTTGCGAAGCAAAGCATGAAAAAACATGTCGAAGCCATGCTGGCCTTTCAGCAAAAGGGCTCTATTGTATTTGACTACGGCAACAATATCCGGCAAGTCGCAAAGGATGAAGGGCTGGAGAATGCCTTCGATTTTCCGGGGTTTGTCCCTGCCTACATCCGCCCCTTATTCTGTGAAGGAAAAGGGCCGTTCCGTTGGGCGGCGCTTTCCGGAGATCCGGCAGATATTTACCGTACGGATGCGTTATTAAAAGAGCTGTTCCCGACAAATAAAGCCCTTCACCGCTGGATTGATATGGCACAGGAAAAAGTCACCTTCCAAGGCTTGCCGTCCCGTATCTGCTGGCTTGGATATGGAGAACGAAAAAAGATGGGCCTCGCCATTAACGAGCTGGTTAGAACCGGGGAGCTAAAAGCGCCTGTCGTTATTGGGAGAGATCATTTGGACTGCGGGTCTGTCGCCTCTCCAAACCGGGAAACAGAAGCGATGAAGGACGGAAGTGACGCTGTCGGTGATTGGGCTGTGCTAAATGCGCTTGTCAACACGGCGGCGGGTGCAAGCTGGGTTTCCTTCCACCATGGCGGCGGCGTCGGAATGGGCTATTCCCTGCATGCCGGCATGGTTGCAGTGGCCGATGGAAGTGAGCTGGCTGACGAGCGGCTCGCGCGGGTCTTAACGAGCGACCCAGGAATGGGCATTATCCGTCATGCGGATGCGGGTTATGAACGTGCCGTTGAAGTAGCGAAGGAACAGGACATTATCGTGCCGATGCAAAAATAAAGGAGTGATGACATGCCAAAGCAAATTGATACGATTCTCATCAACATCGGTCAGCTTTTGACGATGGAAAGCAGCGGTCCGCGGGCAGGCAAAAGCATGCAGGATCTTCATGTGATCGAAGACGCTGTTGTCGGCGTCCATGAACAGAAAATTGTGTTCGCCGGACAAAAAGGGGCTGAAGCCGGTTACGAGGCAGACGAAATCATTGACTGTTCGGGACGCCTTGTAACGCCTGGCCTCGTTGATCCGCACACCCATCTTGTATTTGGCGGATCTCGTGAAAAGGAGATGAACCTTAAGCTTCAGGGCATTTCATATTTGGATATTCTGGCGCAGGGCGGCGGGATTCTGTCTACAGTCAAGGATACCAGGGCGGCTTCAGAAGAAGAGCTGCTGCAAAAAGCCCATTTTCATCTGCAAAGAATGCTGTCCTACGGCACAACCACAGCAGAAGTGAAAAGCGGCTACGGCTTGGAAAAAGAGACAGAGCTCAAACAATTGCGTGTCGCAAAAAAACTGCATGAAAGCCAGCCTGTTGACCTTGTTTCCACATTTATGGGAGCCCATGCGATTCCTCCCGAATATCAAAACGATCCAGATCAATTTCTGGATCAAATGCTTTCCCTTTTGCCGGAAATCAAAGAGCTGGAGCTCGCCAGCTTTGCTGATATTTTTACAGAAACAGGCGTTTTTACAGTCAGCCAATCCCGCCGTTATTTACAAAAAGCAGCTGAGGCAGGCTTCGGATTAAAAATACACGCAGATGAAATCGATCCGCTTGGAGGTGCTGAATTAGCAGGTGAGCTAAAGGCCGTCTCAGCCGACCATTTGGTAGGTGCATCGGACGAAGGCATAAAGAAATTGGCTGAGGCAGGAACGATCGCCGTCCTCTTGCCGGGCACGACATTTTATCTTGGCAAAAGCACATACGCCAGGGCAAGAGCTATGATTGATGAAGGTGTATGTATCAGCTTGGCAACGGATTTTAACCCTGGCAGCTCGCCGACTGAAAATATCCAGCTGATCATGTCGATTGCCGCGCTTCATCTGAAGATGACTGCAGAAGAAATATGGCACGCGGTCACAGTCAATGCCGCATACGCCATAGGGAAAGGAGAAGAAGCCGGTCAGCTCAAAGTCGGCCGCTCAGCTGATCTAGTCATTTGGCAAGCCACGAACTATATGTATATTCCGTATCACTACGGGGTTAATCATGTACATCAAGTCATGAAAAACGGAACAATTGTTGTCAACAGGGAGGGAGCCATTCTTGGATAAGTACCCTTTTCTCAGAGAGGCCGGATCTTCGTTTAAAGACCGGGATGTCACAAAAATGAGCGACCTGATCGCAACATGGGACGGCCAGGACATTAAGGGACCGGCGTTGATAGGTGTCCCCCTATCAAAATCCTCCATCAGTCATTCAGGCGCTTCCTTTGCACCCGGAACAATACGCCAGGCTCTGAAACATTCATCAGCCTATTCTGCTGAGCTTGGAGAGCACGTCGTATCAGAGCTTCTATATGATCTGGGGGATATCGATATTCATGTCACTGATATCGTAAAGTCACATCATCACATTTTCCAAACCATGCACGCTCTGCTTTCGGACCATCCGGATTGGGTGCCGCTCATACTTGGGGGAGATAACTCTATCAGCTACTCCACAATAAAAGCGATAGCACAAACAAAAGGAACGACAGCGGTGATTCAATTTGATGCCCATCACGATGTTCGCAATACGGAGGACGGGGGGCCGACAAACGGCACCCCCTTCCGCCGCCTTTTGGATGAAGAGATTATTAAAGGTCAACATTTGATCCAGCTGGGTATCAGAGAATTCAGCAACAGCCAGGCCTATGAAGCATATGCAAAAAAACATAGCGTGAACATTCACACGATGGACATGATCCGCGAAAAAGGACTCATCTCCACGATAAAAGAGGTTTTGCCAGCCGTTCAAAATAGAACAGATTTCATTTTTATATCTGTTGACATGGATGTCTTAGACCAGTCCCATGCACCCGGCTGTCCAGCGATTGGCCCGGGCGGCCTCTATACAGACGAATTGCTTGAAGCAGTCAAGTACATCGCACAACAGCCCAATGTCGCCGGGATTGAAATTGTTGAAGTCGATCCTACCCTCGATTTTCGAGATATGACAAGCAGAGCTGCAGCTCATGTTCTGTTACACGCATTAAAAGGAATGAAACTCTCCCCATTCAAGTGATCTTCTGGCAGGTTGTATTTTGGGTATAAGAAACTCATCTGCCTAATGAATGGCAGCTAAAAGGAGGGCGAGACAGTGAATCTTCAGGAGAACAGCAGCCAACAGCTAAAACGCACAATGAAAAGCAGGCACCTATTTATGATCTCATTGGGAGGCGTCATAGGCACAGGACTTTTCCTCAGTACGGGCTATACGCTACATCAAGCCGGACCCGGCGGTACGATACTCGCTTATGTAATCGGCGGGTTGATGATGTACCTCGTCATGCAATGTCTCGGCGAATTGTCGGTTGCCATGCCGGTGACCGGCTCTTTTCAAAAATATGCTACAACATTTATCGGTCCATCTACCGGTTTTATGGTCGGCATCATGTACTGGATCAATTGGGTGGTGACGGTAGGCTCTGAGTTTACCGCATCAGGTATTCTCATGCAGCGCTGGTTCCCTGACAGCAGTGTATGGATGTGGAGTGCGATTTTTGCAGCCCTTCTTTTTATATGCAACGCATTTTCAGTTAAGTTATTTGCGGAAACTGAATTTTGGTTTTCCAGCGTAAAGATTGTCACCATTATTTTATTTATCATTTTAGGAGGAGCCGCCATGTTTGGCCTGATCTCTTTAAACGGAACGGCGGATGCTCCTATGTTGTCAAACTTCACGGACCATGGCGGGCTGTTTCCGAATGGCTTTCTCGCCGTTTTTATCGCGATGATATCTGTGAGTTTTGCCTTTTCTGGTACAGAGTTAATCGGCGTTACAGCAGGAGAATCAGCAAATCCTCAAAAGGATATTCCGCGATCCATCCGTAATGTCGCATGGAGAACCGTGATTTTTTTCATTGGCGCTGTCTTCATATTATCCGGGTTGATTTCTTGGAAGGACGCAGGCGTGATTGAAAGCCCGTTTGTAGCCGTATTTGCGGAGATCGGAATCCCTTACGCTGCTGATATTATGAATTTCGTGATATTAACAGCCTTGCTGTCTGTCGCCAACTCAGGCTTATATGCTTCGACCCGTATGATGTGGTCGTTAGCAAATGAAAACATGATCAGCTCCCGTTTTAAGAAAGTGACATCTAAAGGCATTCCTTTAAATGCCTTAATGATCAGTATGGCTGTATCTTGTTTATCTCTCGTTTCCAGTATCGTGGCCCCTGGAACTGTCTATGTGGTGATGGTAGCAATTGCTGGATTTGCAGGAGTCGTGGTCTGGATGAGCATTGCCTTGTCCCAACTCTTGTTTCGAAAGAGATTTTTGAAAAAAGGGGGGAATGTAAAAGATCTGACATTTCGCACGCCGCTTTATCCTCTTATGCCTATAGCCGCTCTCTTATTATGTTCTGCTTCTTGTATCGGTCTGGCTTTTGATCCCAATCAAAGAATCGCACTTTTCTGCGGAGTTCCTTGTATCATCCTTTGCTATCTCATCTACCATTTCAAAAGAAATGTTACAAAAGCGAAAAAAATCAGCCAAGAGGAATATCCAGCCGATCACATCCTATAATTAAAAAAGCACACCCCGCTCAGCATGGGATGTGCTTTATTTTTTATTCTGTAATTAACGTATGAATCAGCTTCGGCGCCTTCGCTTCCGCGGCGATGCGGATGTTGTCATAGACTTTTGCGATGACTTCATCGACGTTTTCTCGGTTAGCGTAAAGCGTTACGAGCGGTTCCCCTTTTTCTACTTTGTCGCCGACCTTTTTGCGGAGCATGATGCCGACGGCTAAATCGATTTCGTCTTCTTTTGTGGCGCGGCCGGCACCTAACAGCATCGCCGCGACGCCGATTTCGTCCGCAACGATTTCGGAGACGACACCCGCTTCTTTGGCAGGCACATCAATTTGATATGCGGCTTGCGGAAGCTTAGACGGATCGTCAACAATTGAGCTGTCGCCGCCTTGGTTTTTCAGGAAATCCTTGAATTTCTCAAGCGCTTTGCCGTTTTTCATGACTTCTTCCAGCTTCGCTCTTGCTTCGTCCAATGTATCGGCTTTTTTCGCAAGCACAACCATCTGGCTGCCGAGCGTTAAGACAAGCTCATGAAGATCCTCAGGTCCCTCGCCTTTGAGTGTGTCGATCGCTTCTTTGACCTCAAGCGCATTTCCGATCGCAAAGCCGAGCGGCTGGGACATGTCTGAAATGACAGCCATTGTTTGACGGCCGACGTTATTTCCGATCCGTACCATCGCTTTGGCAAGTTCAGCTGCGTCTTCTTCTGTTTTCATGAAGGCGCCCGCACCCGTTTTTACGTCAAGCACGATGGCGTCCGCCCCGGCAGCGATTTTTTTGCTCATAATCGAGCTTGCAATGAGCGGAATGGAATTGACCGTTCCCGTTACATCACGAAGCGCGTACAGTTTTTTATCAGCCGGCGTTAAATTGCCGCTTTGGCCGATGACCGCAACCTTGTCGCGGTTCACAAGTTTAATAAATGCATCCTTCGTCAGTTCCACGTGGAAGCCATCGATTGCCTCTAACTTATCAATCGTGCCGCCCGTATGGCCGAGGCCGCGGCCGGACATCTTAGCAACCGGCACATCAAGAGCCGCAACAAGCGGAGCGAGAACGAGCGTTGTCGTGTCGCCGACGCCGCCGGTGGAGTGTTTATCCACTTTAATTCCTTCAATGGCAGAAAGATCAATCGTTTCACCGGAGTTCACCATAGCCATCGTCAAGTCCGCGCGTTCACGGTCACTCATATCCTGGAAGAAAATCGCCATAGCAAGCGCGCTTGCCTGATAATCAGGAATGCTTCCGTCTGTATAGCCGTTCACGAAAAATTGAATTTCTTCAGTGGTGAGTTCTTTTCCGTTTTGTTTTTTGATGATGATATCTACCATTCTCATGTTTGGTCACCGATCCTTTTCGATTAAGTTCAGTAAATCAAGCCCACAATTGCTGCTGATAAAAAGCTGACAAGCGTAGCACCGTATAATAATTTCAAGCCGAAACGAGCGACGACATTTCCTTGCTTTTCATTCAGTCCTTTTACGGCACCGGCAATGATTCCGATTGAGGAGAAGTTCGCAAATGACACAAGGAATACCGATACGATCGCTGTTGTACGGCCGCTGAAATGGAAACCGTTTTGCGTAAGCGACGTCATGGCGACAAATTCATTCGATACCATTTTTGTTGCCATAATGCTTCCCGCATTAACAGCTTCATTCCATGGGATACCCACAAGAAAAGCGAATGGAGCAAACACATATCCAAGAATGCCTTGGAACGAAATACCGAATACTGCATTAAAAATGCCATTGATCAAGGCGATAATCGCGACAAATCCAATCAGCATCGCAGCGACGACAACCGCCACTTTGAAACCGTCAAGGATGTATTCTCCGAGCACTTCGAAGAAGGATTGTTTTTCCTCTTCCTCAACACGAAGCATATCCTCTTCTTTTGCAACCTCGTACGGATTAATAATAGAAGCAATTATGAAACCGCCAAATAAGTTCAAGACCAGTGCTGTTACAACATATTCCGGTTTCAGCATTGTCATATACGCGCCGACAATCGACATTGACACAGTTGACATCGCAGATGCGCAAAGCGTGTACAAGCGCTGCTGATTTAAAAGACCGAGTTCTTTCTTCAAGGAGATAAATACTTCTGACTGCCCTAAAATCGCAGAAGCCACTGCGTTATACGATTCCAATCTTCCCATACCGTTTACCTTGCTGAGGGCAAGGCCAATATATCTAATAATAAACGGGAGGACTTTCCACTTTTGCAGAATCCCGATCAGAGCGGATATAAACACGATTGGCAAGAGAACATTCATAAAGAATGTCGTTTGGTCCGCATTCACCAAGCCGCCAAACACAAAGTTAATTCCCTCTGCCGCGTATTCAAGCAGGTAACCGAATCCTTTTGCAAATCCTCCCACGAGGAAATTCCCTATTCCGGTATTGAGGAGAATGTAGCCAAGAATAAATTGCAAAATGAGCATAACAACAATTGGGCGGATCTTAATTCTTTTTTTGCCGCTGCTCGCGATCCACGCGAGGCCTAAAAACACGAGTAAACCGATAATCCCAATCAAATACTTCATATGTGTTTCTCCTTTATTTGTATTCGCTTACAATTACTGTTTCCTCAGAAAACGGAAAGCAGTCTGCCTTCCGTCAGCTCTTAATAGTTGTCTCCGCCTGATGCATTTTCTCCTTTTACGATAGAAACGCCTGCGCTGGCGCCAATTCGGCTTGCTCCGGCCTCTACCATTGTGTCTACATCTTCTTTCGTTCTGACGCCGCCAGATGCTTTCACGCCGATATCAGGTCCTACTGTTTTGCGCATTAAGGCGATATCTTCCTTCGTTGCGCCGCCTGTAGAAAAGCCTGTTGATGTTTTTACGAAATCCGCTCCCGCAGACACCGCTAAACGGCATGCACGTTCTTTTTCTTCATCAGTCAGAAGGCACGTTTCGATAATGACTTTGACAAGCGCTTTTCCGGCTGCAGCTTCCACTACACCGCGGATATCAGCTTCCACCACATCGTCTTCCTTGTCTTTTAAAGCGGCAATATTAATGACCATATCCACTTCAGTGGCGCCTTTTGAAATGGCGTCTTTTGTCTCGAACGCTTTTGTTTCAGTTGTATTGGCACCGAGCGGGAAGCCGATGACCGTACAAACGTCGACTCCAGTTCCCTTAAGCTCTTTTGCAGCAAGCTCCACCCATGTCGGATTGACACATACTGAAGCAAATTTGTATGTTTTCGCTTCTTCAATTAGTTTTAGAATGTCCGCTTTTTGTGTATGCGGTTTCAAAGCTGTATGATCAATTATGTTGGCTAATGACATCCTTCGCACACTTCCTTTTTTGTTAAGATATTTTTTAGCATAACCGACTTTTGAACATATGTAAATTGGTAATTGAAATTTTGTTCAATGAAAGGTTTGAACGTGTCACAAATCATTAACAAGCGCCCTCGCGGTATGCTGGTCAATGATTAAAACGTTGGCATATTTTCCGGTTAATGCTCCGTGAATGGAAGATACTTTTCTGCTTCCGCCGGCAACTAAAATGGAGCGTTCCTTCAGTCTAAGGTCTTGAAGCTCAACACCGATGGTCCGGTCATTGATGGCGCTGCTGCAAATATTCCCTTTCGCATCAAAAAAGCGTGAACAAATATCCCCCACGGCCTGTTTTTTCAGCAGGGCTTTCTCTTCTTCGTTAAAATATCCGAGTCGGAACAACAGCGCTTCATCACGGACAGTCCCCACCGTGAAGAGAGCGATATTCGCCTGCTTTCCCATCTCGATGATCCGCTCAATATGACGGTCTTTCTCCACCATTCGCTTCACATCCGCATTATCAAACACGACGGGAAGCGGGAGATAGCGCGGCATCGTTTGAAAAGCCTCTGCAAACAGCTGAATCGTTTCAGCCGAATACGTGTTTACCCGGGAATGGCTGATGCCGCCTTTTAGCTGGACGACCTCGACGCCTTTTACCTGCTTCGGCTGCATGTTTTGCGCGATTTGATACATGGTGGTTCCCCAGCTGACGCCGACAATGTCGCCGTCTTTTACCGTTTCATGCATATATTCTGCACCATAGCGGCTTAGGTCATGTGTAATTCCTGCATAATCGGGTGTCGGGGAAAACACAACATGCGCCTCAAGGAGCCCGTATTTCTCTTCAAGTATGGAACCGAGCGCATCCAAATCCTCAAATGGGTCCATGACGCGAATCTGGACATACCCTTTTTCTTTCGCATATTGCAGCAGCCGGGAAACGGTTGGCCTTGAAATGTTGAGCTGCTCAGCAATTTGCTGCTGACTGTAGTCAGACTGATAGTAAAGCCTTGCCGCTTCTATGCTTAATTGTTGTTTTTCCCGATCCATTCTGCACCTCCCTGTGGATCAGTCCTGATAAAACTGCTTTTGATTTGCTTTTATTATACAGGCTGGCGCCGGCTTTCATCCACCTGATTTCTAAGAAACTGAAAAACGCTCTGGGCGCAACCTGCCCAGAGCTTATTTCTCCCAGGTCATATGCTGATAAATGCCTTTCATAATGGCGTACATTCCATATAGGATCAGGCCTAATGCCAATATAGACAGAATCAATTTGCCATGCGGCTGCTGCGCGAGTTCGGCGAGCGCACCGTCAAAGCCTCTTGTGTCGTCGGGATCAGCGGTCATGGCTGTCTTGATGAGAAAATAGCCGATGGCTGAGAAAATAATGGAGCGGGCGATATTGCCTGCGCGCCCGGTGTTTTTCGTGATGCATATCATCTGTTTGTTCATTTTTGATGTATCGAATTCTTTCATAAAAGCAGCCCGAACGCCTTTCATAAATTGAACAATCGCAAATACGATAAAACCCGCACCCGTAAGCCCTGTGAGCCATTGGCCGAATGGCTGCGCCAATACATAAGCGGACCACGTCTGTTCTGAAGTGCCGCCGTCCCCTTGGCCAAACACAAATCGCAAGGCATTCCAAGCGATGGATGTGTAAACGGCGGCACTGAAAAAGTTTCCTATTCTCCGTGACAGGCCTCGCCTGCTGTTTCCGTGCCCCTCTGTGTCCTTGATCGCGCTTAACACCATCCAGATCACATAGCCGATAAGGCCGATGCCTATTAAAAAAAGCAATAGTGACCCATACGGCATGCGTGATAGCGTTTGGAGCGCTCCGCTCGAATCTTTGGCGCGGCCTGCCCCGGCAGCCGTCATAAAAGCCAAAACCCCAAGCAGAATAAAAACGCCGCCGAATGCAAAATAACCAAGCCTCCCGAATCGTTTGATCCAAGGCTTGGTTTCCTGTTTTATTTTTGACATGTACCGGTCTTTCACCGCCATGTGTCCAACCCTCTTTCACAGAAATCTTTACTGTAACATTCCCGATTGGACAAAGTTGAAACAGCTTCTGCCTCAGCTATGGCTGGCTGAGATACGTTTTTGCTGTTTAGCTGATTGTGCAGGTGTCATCCAAGCAGCCGCTGCGGCAGCTGTGACTCCGCCTGCTAATTTCCCAATGATCATGGCCGCCGCCATTTCTTTTTTCATTCCAGCTACAAAACCGAGATGGCTGCCGAGTACAAAGGCGCCGCTGACCGCAAACGCGACATTGATGACCTTTCCTCTCGGCGTCATATTCTTTAATGAAGCCAGCATCGGGATATGATGCGCCAAAGAGGTCACTAATCCTGCTGTTGCTGTCTCATCTAAATGAAGGTGTTTCCCCAGGGCCTGAAGCGGTTTTTTAAAGGTTTTTGTAATAAAAGCCGTCATTGGAAACGCCCCTGCCAAGGCAATGGCGATGGTCCCTGTCGTTTGTATCCCTGTCTCGACATTCTCCATTCCCGGAATCAGCACAATGCCGGTCATCGTTTCAACTGAAACAGCTGCAAGCCCGATAATCGCAACCACACTGACCGCTTTCCCGAAGAGATGAAACAACTGAATCATTCTGTCGGTGTATCGCCATAACCCAAAAGCGATCACAGCAGATAACAGACTCGGGATCAGAAGATTTTTACCTATCATGCCGATGTCAAAGCCTGCGCATAATCCGCCGATTAAGCAACCGATCGGCACTGTGCACAGCCCGATTAATATGCCTTTCGCAAAATACGGATGATCCTCTTTTTCGATGATGCCAAGAGCGACGGGAATCGTGAAGACGATTGCCGGCCCCATCATTGTTCCTAAAAACACCCATGAAAACAGCCCGGCCTGCGGATCTTTCGCCATTTCTCCAGCCAGCGCATATCCTCCCATATCAATCGCCAAAATGGTGTTCGCAAAGGAAGAAGGGTCCGCGCCAATCGCCGTGTAAAACGGAGCAACAATGGGAATCAGGATTGCTGCCAGCACGGGCGCCAGCGACACAATTCCGATCATGGACAGCGCCAGCGGCCCCATAGCCTTAAAGCCGTCCGCAAACCGCTCGCCTAGCCCCCATCTGTTTCCCAAACAATAATCCGCCGCTCCCCATAGTAAAAAGGCAGCCAAAATGAATACAACCGCGTCATTCACCGTCATGGTTTTCTCCTTTTTCAAACGTATGATTGGTTTTATCATATCATCTGAAATCACCGAATAGAGTTGATCTTATTCAATATGAGCTAAAAATTCTTTTATATCGGCTTTTTCAACGGCTGTTATGATTCTCCGCGCTTTTTCTTGCGGGACCGTTAATGTCAATTTTTCTTTTATGTCTTCTTCAGACAGCTCATTTCCTGGCGCCCCTTTTGGGCAGTCCACACGCACTTCGCAAATCCGGCCGTCTGATAAATAGGCCCGGACAATCGTGAAACGGCCTTTTGGAACGGCATAGGGAGCCGGCTGAGTAGCATTGTCATATACGCGCTGAATATGCCTTATTGTCGTTTGAATGCCGTTTCGGATCGGCTGGCTGTTGAAATGTTCAACGGTCAGGCCGTGTCCATGCAAAGCAAGAGCAATCACATATTCAACGCTGAAACGGCCTTCCTCTCCAGTTTTTGGAGATCTTTCCGTCAATGCAGCATCTCCGCCTGGCGGAAATATCACTTCAATACGTTCGGTATTGGCCGCAGAAATGGTTTCTTCGGAGATAAGCTGTCGTACCGCATCTGCTGCATGGTGTGCCGCGGAACAAAATGGATAGATTTTAAACCATAGACCCGGCTGCACAATTCTCCACGGTGCCCCCCAATCGTTTAGCAAAGTATGTTGTGCTTTTTCAACGTCACCGTACAGACTGAAGAAACCAGTTTCTCCATCAAGTGCCGTGCGGGACCCGCCAAATTCTGATTGGGCCAGCTTAACGGCCAGCAAGCCAGCCTGAGCCGCCAAACCGGCGTGCAGCGGTTTCATTTCTGTCCCAAATTGCACCCTCATCCCAGCAGATTGCGTAGCCGCAAAACCAATTGCTTTTTCCAGCTCTTCCTGAGTCAGCTCCTCAGCATAACCTACGGCGCAGGCAGCAGCGATGGCACCAAGCGTTCCTGTATTATGCCAGCCCTTTTCATAGTGGCGGCTGCCAATTGATTCTCCCAGCCGTGCCATCACTTCAACACCAACAATATAAGCGCTAAGAATCCGCTCGTCATGTCCGCGAGCGGCAGATGCAATAAGGGCCGGTACGATGACTGCACTGGGGTGTCCTCTTACATCGGAGTGGACATCATCAAAATCCAATGCATGGGCGATAAATCCATTCAGCATCGCGGATTGTAATGGCGCGGCCTTTTTGCCCTGTCCGATAATAGGAACAAGGGGCCGGCCTCCTTCATCCTCTATCAGACGGAGGAGCTTTTGAATTCCTTTATCTTCTCTTCCTGCGAATGAAGCGGCAGTAAAATCAAGTAATCCTTTTTTTGCTTCGCGAATCGCGTCAACTGAATGCTCAGGTTGTGACGTTCTCACAGCCGCTGCAAGACCTGCTGTCAGCCCTTGTTTGCTCATTTGATGGTCTCCAATACAATAACCGCCAGCTCCGCAAAGTATTGAGAGGCAACCGTAAGGGCTTCTTCATCCAGTGTAAAGGCCGGATGATGCCACTCCTCCGTCCCGTTCGTTCCCATCCAGACAAAAAATCCCGGAATCTTCTCTTGATACAGAGCGAAGTCTTCTCCGCCCGGAGACTGCTCAGCGTGAACGGTTTGATAGCCAAGCCGTGCCGCAGCTTCGGATGCCGCATTCAAAAATGTGCCGTCATTCTGAACGGAAGGCAAATAAGGAAACCACTTGAATTCTGCTTGTGCCCCATAGCCCGCTGCAATTCCTTCAGCCACTCGTCTCATATGCTCCGGAACAGCCTGCCGCGCTTCTTTTTGAAAGGTTCGTACCGTCCCCTCCATTTCAGCTTGGTCTGGAATCACGTTCCACGACGTGCCCGCCTGTACTCTTGTGATACTGACGACTGCGTTTTGCAGTGAGCTGATATTGCGGCTGACCACAGATTGCAGCCCGCTGATGATTTGTCCGGCTGCAGCGATTGGATCAATACTGTTATTTGGGATGCCGGCGTGTCCGCCTTTCCCTTTGATGACGATCTCAAACCGGTCAACACTTGCCATAAGCGGACCTTCCTTTACACCAATGGTTCCGACAGGCAGATCCGGCTTATTGTGCATGCCGAAAATCGCGGAAATGCCATCAAGTACACCAGCTTCTATGACCTTTCTTGCTCCTGCGGCAATTTCTTCGGCCGGCTGAAAGATAAAGCGGACTGTACCTTTCAGCTCGGCCTTTCTTTGATTCAGCAAAATCGCTGTGCCAATAATAGAAGCAGTATGAAAATCGTGTCCACATGCATGCATTGTGCCATCAACCTTAGATGCAAACGGGAGATTCGTCTGTTCTTGGATCGGGAGCGCGTCAATATCCGCTCGTATTGCTATCACGGGGCCGTCTTCCCGTCCTTTGATTTCTGCAATCACGCCAGTCTCCAATTGAGGAACATCAAGTATTTCGATTTGCTCCTCCTCAAGCCAGCGGCGGATTTTTTTCGTCGTTTCAATCTCTTGAAATGACAGTTCAGGATGTTCATGAAGATCACGCCGCATATTGATTAAACGGGTATGAAACGTTTTGTCGGCCATTGTTCTTCTCTCCTTCTTATATAAGCTCTGCAGGCTCTCCCACCTGCTTGATAAATCGTTTCGTCCGTTCGTTTTTCGGATGGTCAAACAATTCCTCTGGCGTTCCCTGCTCGATAATATGGCCGTCTGCCATAAAAATCACTTGATCAGCAACCTCTTTTGCAAACGCCATTTCGTGTGTAACAATGATCATCGTTGTTTGTTTTTCCGCAATGGACTTGATGACCTGAAGCACCTCTGTGACGAGCTCAGGGTCAAGCGCTGACGTTGGTTCATCCAGTAAAATCGCATGCGGATTGACCGCAAGCGCCCGCGCAATGCCGATTCGCTGCTGCTGGCCGCCAGACATTGTGATCGGATAGCTGTCAGCCTTATGCTCCAGACCGACTTGTTTCAGAATCTCCATTCCAATACGTTTCGCTTTGTCGCGTGGTTTATGTTGAGCCACGATTAAAGCTTCTGTAATGTTTTGCAGAGCCGTTTTATTTTTAAACAGATTGTAGTTTTGAAAGACCATGGCCGTTTGCTGGCGAAGCCGATATGCTTCCTTGCGTGTAAACTTTTCCGCGTTCAGTTTGGCTTCTCCGATTTCAATAAGTCCTTGATCCGGACGCTCTAATAAATTTAAGCACCGGAGAAGCGTTGACTTTCCGGAACCGGACGGACCGATGATTGCCACCACTTCTCCGCGTTTCACTTCTAGATCGATTCCGTCGAGCACGACGAGATCTTTAAACGCTTTGCGAATATTTTTTACTGTTATCAACTGATTTCACCTCTAAGTCCGGTATGGCTTGCTCATGGCACGTTCAAACAAGTCCTGCAACATGCTGTAGATCATGGTAAGAATCCAATAGACGATCGCAACCGCCAAGTACGTCTCAAAATATTTGAGGTTTCCTGAAGCGTACATCTTCCCTTGGGCGAACATCTCCATGACCCCTAATGTAAAGGCCAGTGACGTTTCTTTCAGGAGCCCGATAAATGTATTGCCCGTTGCCGGAATCGCATTTCGGATCGCTTGCGGCAAAATAATCCGTCTGTATGCCTGAAATTTTGTCATACCGACAGACAGGCACGCCTCCAGCTGCCCGTCATCAACAGAATTGAGGGCGGCCCGGAAGATTTCTGCCAAATAAGCTGCGTTTTTTAAGCTTAACCCGATGATGGCAGCTGTGAGAGCTGTCATTTTGCTCATCTCTGGAAATAGCTGCGGCAGCCCGTAATAGATTAAGAACAGCTGTACAAGTGTCGGCACGCCTCGGAAAAAGGATATATACAGCTTTGACAGCTGATGAAGCACTGGAATTTTGTTTTTTGTAATGAGTGCGAGAATAAGTCCTCCGATAATGGCAAAAATCATAGCTGCTATTGCCATAAACAAGGTGATCGGAAGGGCCTGAATTAAAGTCGGGAACGCTGATATCATGAATTCCCAATCAATCGTGTTCATTCTGGTGAGTCACCGCCGTTTCTTAATGCTTCTGTTCTACTGTGATATCTTCATTAAAGTATTTTTCAGAGAGTTTTTTCAGTGTTCCGTCTTTACGCAATTCATCTAGGGCCTTATTGACTTTTTTGCGGAGCTTGTCGTGCGCATCGTCCTTGGCAAATGGGAATGCAACCTGTTCGTAAACAATCGGATCTCCTGCAAGCTTTAATGGCAAACCGGTCTTCTTGATTTGTGCGATCAATACAGTTCGGCTGTTGACATAAGCGTCTACACGGCCGTACGCAACATCCTTCAGCGTACCCTCTTGTGTTTCGTACGTTTTGATATTGATTTTTTTATCAGGATCTTTGCTTTCAAGGTTTTTCGCGTGGTTTGAACCGAGAACGGCTGCGACTGTCTTGCCTTTTAAATCGTCTACTGATTTGATGTCTGTATTGTCTTTTTTGACGACAATCTGTGTTCCCGCATAAGCGTATGGTTTCGTAAAGTTATACGTTTCCTTACGTTCGTCTGTCACAGCTACCTGGTTGGAAATGGTGTCAAGCTTGCCTGTTTGAAGTTCTCCCATCAGCCCGCTGAATTCAAGCAGCTTCCAGTCCAGTTTCATGTCAATTTTCTTAGCGACTGCTTCCATCACTTCCACGTCAAAACCTGTCAGCTTTCCGTTTTCTTTATAAGCAAATGGGTAACTTTGTCCTGTCGCACCGACATGAAGCACATTGTCATCCTCTTTACTGCTGCTGTTTCCATTGCCGCAAGCTGAGAGCACCGCTAATAATGCAGCAACGACCAGCACTGTCCATTTTTTCATCTTCATTTGATTTTCCCGCCTTTTCTATTTTTATAGATCATGTCGCAATTGTTTTTTCATATAGACTGTGATATGCCCTTTTCCAAGGTCTTGTTCACCTGAGCGGACATATCCTTTTCGTTCGTACATCTCAATCAGCCACGGATGCTTATCCGCTGTTCCGAGTGAGACAAACGGAACCTTTAACGTATCGCGAAGGATTGTTTCCTCCAGCCATTGAAGCAGCTTTGTTCCGATTCCTTTTTTTCCGGTGTCGGGGTCCACAGCAAACCACCAGATATGCGGAACGCCATACGGTCCCGGCTGTTTTCCCCAAGGCATTCTCAAGGTGATGGTCGCGATGATCCGCCCGTCTTCTTCCATGACGTAGCAAGCATTTTCCCGAATATTTTTCAGCACCAAATCCAAATCCGCATGAGCGGCAGCAAAACGAATGCCGAGCTTTCGAATCGGTTCATAAGCCCGCAATGTCAGCTCGAGAAGCTGTTCGGCATCACGTTCAACTGCAAGGCGGTATCGTGGCTTCATCTAGCGTTCCTCCTTACTTTGCATAGCGGTTTACCGGCTTTTCCAAACCGAAGTGCTCTCGTAATGTTGTGCCTTCATATTCTTTTCTGAACACGCCGCGCTCCTGTAAAATCGGAACCACTTGATCAACAAACACTTCAATTCCTTCTGGAAGAAGCGGAGGCATGATGTTAAACCCGTCACACGCTTTCGTATCCACCCATTCCTGCATCTTGTCGGCGAGCTGCTCCGGCGTGCCGACGAAGATATGGTGGCCTCTGGAGCCTGCAACGTATTTGTAAAGCTCTCGTATCGTCATATTGTCACGTTCAGCCATCTCCTGAACAAGCTTGAAGCGGCTCTTCACCGCATTGGAAGCTTCGGCGTCAAGCTTCGGCAGCGGCCCATCAAGCGGATATGCCGACAAATCAATTCCGCCTAAGTAATTTTGGAGAATTTGCAGACCGACAGATGGGATAATCAGATCTTGGAGCTCCTTGTATTTGGCTTGCGCTGCTTCTTCTGTATCGGCAATGATTGGGAAAATACCCGGCATAATGGCAATTTTTTCTGGATCACGTCCGAATTCCGCAGCCTGTTCTTTAATGGATTGATAAAATTCCTGAGCTGATTCCAGGTGGTTTTGTGCTGTGAAGATCACTTCTGCTGTTCTGGCAGCCAGCGCTTTTCCGTCTCCTGATGATCCTGCCTGGATAATGACCGGCTGGCCCTGCGGGGTTCTTGAAACGTTCAGAGGTCCGCGAACCGAGAAATATTCTCCTTTGTGGTTCAGCTCATGCATTTTTTCTTTGTCAAAGAATTCACCCGTTTCTTTATTACGGATAAAGGCGTCCTCTTCCCATGAATCCCAAAGCCCCTTTACAATCTCGACAAATTCCTCTGCCCGCTGATAGCGCAAATGGTGTTCAAGGTGCTTTTCACCGCTGAAATTCAGCGCTGTGGATTCAATAGATGAAGTGACGACGTTCCATCCGGCACGGCCATTGGACAGATGATCCAATGAAGCAAACTGTCTGGCAATATGGAATGGCTCGCTGTATGTAGTGGAGGCTGTTGCTGTCAGTCCGATTTTTGATGTGACCTGCGCCAAAGCAGAGAGCAGGGTGAATGGCTCAAACCTTGTTAATACATTTGGATGTGATTTGCTGTCAATTGAAAGGCTGTCCGCTAAAAACAGCATATCCAGCTTGCCTCGCTCCGCTGTTTTCGCAAGCTCTTTAAAATAATCCAAATTCATGCTCGCATCTGACGGCGCGTCCGGGTGCCGCCAAGACGCAACATGATGGCCTGTACCTGCTAAAAATACCCCTAATTTGATTTGTTTCTTTTTGCTTGTCATGGCGATACTCCTTTTATCATGTTTTTAGGCTGAATAATCCGAAAAATAAACTCCTATATTCCTAGTCGTTTAATATGAATAAATCAAAATGTACCTTTGTCTTGGACGTTTGTCAATGAGTTAAGATTAAATTTTTCTTTTTAAGCTGAAAAGAATTTCGCAGTATCATGGGACGGCATTTGTGCAACCTGTATACTGGCAAAACCAGTCTGATGCTGAACCTCGTTTTGATCCAAAGTTTTATATAAATGTAGCTTGTACCTTATCTCTACTTCCGACCATACGCATTTTGCCGTCGCTTTTGCTCTTTGCTAATAAACGCGCGTGTCGCCGTCGTAGAACGGTCCATTTTCCAACTCATTCAGAAGCTGAGACATCACATAAAAAAATAAGCTGATCCCGGATTCATACCGAAATCAGCTAATTGAATCTTAATTAAGTTCTAGAATACTTTCTTCTGCTTTAGCAGAAAACACTTTAGGCTCAAGGCGGTCTAGGTCTTCATGAAATAAACTCACTTTTTGGATTTGCCGATTGTCATAGTGGTGGAAATAGTAGTTTCCAGTTTCGTTGCACATCACGGAAGTATATTGCGTATAATGAATTTCGTCTTCTTCCGTTATCACTGCGCCCTTTGGTATCGTTATATTTGCCAAAATGTGAAAAGCGGCTGTTACACCTTTCGTTTCATCGGCCGCCGGCTCTAGATGTTCTTTCAAATAAACAGCTCTGACAAACCGGGAAGGCGGTGTATAATCCCCCGGCAGACCAACAGTTCCTAAGCCTTGGCCAAAAGCAGAAAGGGCTAATCCGCCCAATTCTATGCTCTCTAATTGCTTCGGTCTGATTCCTGTATATTGCTGCAGATTGGTTACATGCCATATAAAGTCGGGGCTGTTCGTCATGACACCAGGTTGATTATCATAGACTTTGAGGCCGTCTGCTCTCGGTTCTATCGTCAGGCTTCGGCCCGTCCGGTCTGACAATATCCAGTGAAGCGGTAAAACTGTATCCAATAGATCTAATTTTTTCTCTACAATCGTTAAAGATCGAATCTTTTCTTTTACGTCTTCCAAAGACTTACAGACTGACAGCACCCATGTCACAAACTCATGCGGGGCAATGTGAACGGTATCTTCCCGTATCGTTTTTTCGTACTCCGCATAGCCAGGAAAATAAAGTGCAGCACACGATAAACCGCTTTCATTAACACCGTCGGCAAATAATATATTTCCAAGTTTTCTCCCCATACCGATAAACGCGTACTGTGTCTGATGGGCCTTTCCGTCAGCTTCACTATTCCAGCTGTAACGGCGCGGATAGAGAATCACCTCTGTCCCCAGCTGAAATGCAAAATCCATTGTTCTCGCTAATAAATGATTCCGGTCAGCAGTTTCCAATGTAAGACTTGTGCACATTTGATCAGTCCCCTTTTCAATTCAGATTAATATCATACATATTGTGAACGAATTGGTTTTATCAGCATAACGAAAGTCAAATCGGTTCGTCAAAGAATTGACATTACATCAAATAAAACGAAAAAATCCAGCCTTTAGAAGGCTGGATTTTTTATTATTTAGCCAAAACAAGCTCGTGAATCGCATGCGCAACACCATGTTCATTATTGGAGCGTGTTTGAAAGTTTGCGGCTTCCAATACTTCTGGGATGGCGTTTGCCATGGCAACCCCGCAGCCCGCCCATTCGATCATTGTCAGGTCGTTCCCATTGTCGCCTATGCACATGACTTCCGCCTGTTCAATTCCAAGCAGCTGAGCCAGCTGGCGTACAGCATTTCCTTTGCTGGCTTCCGGGTGCAGAATCTCATAAAAGAAAGGCGCGCTTTTGACCATTGAATATTTTTCTCTCACGTCTTTTGGAATCGATGTAATGACGCGGTTTAAGTTCTCCGGTTTATCAATAAACATCACTTTCGGGATGAGGATATCTTTTGGCACCTCGTCAATCTTGCGGAAATGAAGCGGCACCTGTGTCACATAGGATTCGTATACGGTAAATTCGCTAATATCCCGGTTAGGCGTATACAAATTAGATGAGTCAAAGAAATGCATCGGCGTCTTCAGCTCTAAGCTCAGGTCATATAATGAAGTCAAATCATCATAGCCGAGAGACAGCTCCGAGACCACTTCATTTGTATGCGTATTTTGAACAAGCGCTCCATTATACGCAATGACATAGTCGCCTTCTTCAATTAAATTCAGTTCATCTAAATATCTCTGCACGCCCCCGATAGGCCGGCCGGTGCAAAGCACAATTTTGACACCTTCCGCTTTTGCCGCGTGAAGGGCGTCGCGGACCTCCTCTGTTACTTCATGATGATCATTTAAAAGTGTTCCATCCATATCAATTGCAATTAGTTTGTACATCCTGCATCTCCTTCATGTCGTTTTCAGGCTATAGTCCCATCATATCGTTTTTTCTTTTTGATATTCAACCGGAAGAGATGGTTTTCTCCGGATTCTGTTTAGACGCCGCCCTTGTCTTCGGATACGCAAGCGCGGTTTCCGCTTTCTTTCTGCCTTGACGCCGTTTTCTGCTTTTTTCTGTTTCATCAGCAGAAAGCCGGCAGCTAGAAAAGGAATGCCGGTTATATTCAAGATGGCAAGCTTCACACCCGCCGCGATGAAAAAGAACCCCCATGAAGATGATGGATTCCGTCTGATCATGACGTAAGCCGCCATTTCCAGAACGATCAGGATGGCATGAAGCACTATGCCATAAATCAGCAATACAAGGGCAAAAAACAACACATAATTCACGATTGCCCCTGAGTACATCATAGCGCGCATCATTTGTATAAACGATAAGGACTGCATGGAGCCGCTGATGACATTAGGGTTATAGATCGTATAGTCACTAAATAAATGTTTGACTTTGAGAAAAGCCCATAATATAAATATCCATTGAATGATATGTAAAACAAGCCCCGCTGCCACCAGTCTTTCAGCTTTTTGATTTCTCATCTTTCTCCTCCCTGCCGTTCTTTGATTCGATTCTTGTCATCGTTTTTTTCTGGCCATTTTGCTCCCATATCAATGTCCCGTTTTCTCCTCTTTTCAGCGTGCTTTTGAGCGGATAATAGGGGCCGAGGTACTGAATCTCGATAGACCCGTCAGTGCTTTGGGAAATCACCTTGTATGCCATAAAAGGCAGCTGTACCTCTCCTCTTCCTTCCATCACTTCCGTTTCCACAACCTCGTCTTCGGTAAATGTGACTGTTGCTGATTTCACGCCGTCCGTTGGCCCGGGGGCAAGCCCCTCATCCCACGTTCCGTAATAAAACGGCGTCTCTTCTTTTTGCTGCTGGCAGCCCGATACCATGATGCATACAGCAATTAAAAACAAAATGCCATATTTGTTTCTCAAGGGGATCACCATCCTTTCCTCCTCTTTTTGGGCGAATGCCGTGCCACTGTGCCAATGACTACATAAGTTATAAGGAATTCACCCACAAGGAGATTGATCATAATGAACCCTTATCAATATTACAGCCCTCAGCTGCCTCAGCAGGAACCTTACTATAGCCACTATGAGTACAATCCTTATCCGCAGCAGGATGTATACGATCCATACCAAATGGACAGACAGCCGGCATTGGAAAGAAGAATCGCAGCACTTGAACGGCAAAATGAACAGCAGTCAAGAGAATTAACCCGTCTGACAAACGAAGACCGCCGTCAAAATCGGGAAATTGCACGGATTGCCGAACAGGTCAATCAGCTAAGCCAGGCTGTTGAACGCCATACACGCCGCTTAAACCGGCTCAATCAGCGCCTCCGTACAGTAGAAAACCGGCTGAATATCCCATTTACTGCAGGGGAAGGCGGTTTCTGAGCGAAACAAAGAAAAAAAGCGGAATACGATTCTCCCATCTCAGGGTTTCGTTTTCCGCCATTCTTATATGTTAAAACGGAACATTTACATAAAAAGGGTTTGTACCCAGTATACAATCTTTACCGTTTTCATTCAAAGACAGAGGGGCTGAGGAAAATAATTGTAGTTCCTCATTTGCAGAATTTCTTTTCAATCAGGTTGCATGATAATACCGACTCACGTCAATCGATACATGGAGGGATCATTCATGCATAATACACAACACGGCTTGCAGCAGCTGAATCAATGCCGCCAGACTGCTCAGCAGCTCATTCAGCAAACACAGCAAAGCAGCCAGCAATATCGCCACATGCTTCATCAGGAACAGCAAAACATCCAAATGCTGCAGCAGATTCTAAACCACGAACAACAAGCTGCACATACCATTCAGCAAGCACTGCACGGGCATGACATGGCGATTCAAAAGTGCCAGCAGGTTGTCAACATGTGCAACCAAATGCAACAGGAACTTACTGGACAATCCAGCGTCATGAATACGAATGTGTCTACACTTCCATTCGGCCAAAACACGCCATTTCAGCAGCAATCCTATCAGCAGTAACATATAAAAAGCTCAACACAATGCGAGTGTTGAGCTTTTTTTCTTACTGTTCTTTGCGAATATGTATATCCTGAATAGACTGTTTCGGTGCATGAAATCTGCTCTCGGCTTCACTTCTTGCCTCGGCAAAAGCCCGCGCCTCCACATGATCTTTGTAGACATCCAGCTGAATCAAATACAGCGGGCGCACTTTAAATCCATGAATAATGGTCACCGCCCATAACGGGACCACAATAAAAACACCGGGCAGATCGGGCAATACAAAACCAAACGCAAAAATGAAAAAATAAATGATGCCGTACATGATCCACTTTCTATTTCTAACCTTGATGCCAATAAATAAAAAGGCAAAAAAACTGGTAATGGCAAAAGGCATGAAAATAAACAGCATCCACCAGCTATGCAGCCATTCCCAAGCGGAACCTCTTTTTGTAATTCCCATATTTTTCTCCTCCTATTTACCTATAATAATCGATTAGGCATACCGCGTCACCCATAAACGGGAAAAACTTTCTCCCTTAAAAATAGTGATAGACGGGGAACAGGTTTCTTGCTATATTATTAATTGATAATGATAATCATTACTAATCTATTGAGATACATAGTGGGAGGGTTCTTGATGAAAAAGAACATATTGCTCGTGGGCATGCTTGTGCTGCTTCTCATGTTTGTCAGCGCTTGCAGCGGCACGGCTTCTAAAGGGAGCTCAAGCGATTCTGCTTCCGAAAAAACAGAAATGAGAACATACAAATCACCAAAAGGGAACGTCAACATTCCTGCACATCCGAAACGCATCGTCACTGATTTTTATGCCGGTGAATTGCTGTCTGTCGGGGCCAATGTGGTCGGCTCAGGCTCATGGTCATTTGATAATCCGTTTTTAAAATCAAAGCTGAAAAATGTGAAGGATGTTGGTGATCCAATCAGCGTTGAAAAAGTGATGGAGCTTCAGCCTGACTTAATTGTTGTCATGAATGAAGAGAATGTTGATAAATTAAAGAAAATCGCTCCGACTGTTGTCATACCTTATAACACAGCGAAAAACGTAGAAGACACAGTCAGCATGTTCGGAGAAATCGCCGGAGCGAAAGACAAAGCAAAATCCTTTATGGCTGACTTTAACAAAAAAGCGGAAGCAGCTAAGAAGAAAATTGCCGGCGTCATCGACAAAGATGCGACCTTCGGCATTTATGAAAACACAGACAAGGGCGAATTCTGGGTGTTCAATGACAATGGCGGACGCGGCGGCCAAGCTGTATACAATGCACTTGGGTTAAAAGCGCCTGAAAAAATTGAGCAAGATGTCATCAAAAAAGGAGAGATGAAACAGCTCTCTCAAGAGGTTATTCCTGAGTATGCCGCAGACTATATGTTCATTACGGATTACAACCCGAAAGGCGAAAGCAAAACACTCGACAAGCTGGAGCATTCCTCTATTTGGAAAAATCTTGACGCTGTTAAACATAATCGCGTGTTTATCAATGACTTTGACACGTTCTACCCGTACGACCCGATTTCTGTCAGCAAACAGGTGGATATCATCACCGACATGCTGATCAAACGGGCCGAAGAAAATAAAAAATAAAAAAACGGCACAGTCATGACGCTGTGCCGTTTTTTATGATTCACTTTAATTTTGATTGTACGGAGTCCGGCATATTTTCAAACTTGACTTCTTCCCAAGTCTCGACATACTTTCCTTTCGCCTTCACCTTCAAATACGCGTTCTTCCGAAGCTCTTTGCCGGCGAAAAAGGTCACTTCTTCTTTTTTCCCGGATGCATTATATCCGTCTAATGTATATTCAGTACCGCCCGGACTAAGATGTCTGCCATCTCGATCAATCTGAACATAGACATCTTGCTGGTGAATAAACGGATTAAATCTGTCTGTAACATCGTTATGAAAAAAGAGAAGCCCGCATATTACGGCAGCAGCCGCCAAGACGGCCAGGATTGCCATTGCTTTTTTCATCTTTGCACTCCCCTTACTTGTTCATTTTTTTCAAATAGCTTGACCGCACCGCGAGGAAGAATAGAAGCTGAAAAATGAAAAACCCTCCGATGGTGAGACTGAGCGGCCCCGCGACATCAGAATAGCCTTCCACAGCCAATGTTCTCAAAGCAAACAGTGTATGCATGACGGCAATGACAAATGGAAAGAAGAAAAGAATCGCCAATTGTATTGTCACGCTTTGTGCCATTTCACGCTCACTCAGGCCGATTTTGGCCAGTGAACGGTAGCGCTCCCGGTCTTCATCTAAATCAGTGAACAGCCTGAAATATAAGAAACTTGCTGCCGCGACAAAGAATACAATTGCGATAAACAGGCCGATAAATAAACTCAGGCTCGGCAGCTGCACCGTATCATAGTAAGTCCCGGCTTTTGAAGCAAAATCAGAATGCACGTCGATATAATTGCCGTAAATCTCATTTTGCAAGGATTGGCTGATCTCAAGACTGTCTTTCCAATGATCATAGCTGTAGCCGTATAATGACGCTTGATCACCGAGTGATTTCAGCTGATCAAAGGTTTGATCATTCACTGCGATGATGGCATTCAATGAGATCAGCGGTTTTTTGACTTCTTTTACCGACAGTTTTTGATCAGACAGCTCCCCTTTTTGGTTCAGCAGCTTCAGCTGATCCGGCGCTTCGTTTTTGAAATTGCGGTCATACGTTCCCGGGAAATAGACAGCCTCGTCTTCTTTCAGGCCGTTCACTTTGACATGGAAGTATTTTGCCGCATCCGATTCACTGATCATGTAAACAGGGGGAACAGTTTCTCCTTCCTGATAGCGAACATAGGAAACATCTATTTTGTCTTTCTTATACGTAAAGCCGTGTGTTTTCAGTTCATGGTCAATATCTTTCAAATGAGTCTGTTCTTTTGGATTGTTGCTGTAAGATAAATACTCCATTTCATAAGCGGACTCTTCCGCCCCGACGGTCGATTTGTACATCGCGAGCACGCCTGTCGCAGTAAACGCAACCGCGGAAATAATGCTGACAATAAAGAACAGGCGGGCGTTGTCTTTTAAACGATAGACAAGGTCAGAAACCCAAATGACGTTTTTCCCGCGCAGATAAAAGGTTTTCCACTTCTTCAGCGCGCGCAGAATCCAAATGCTGCTTTGGCTGAAAAAGAAATATGTTCCGATGACGGTGAGCAGTAAAATGATAAACGGTTCGGCCCCGTGGACATTGCCTTTAAGGACCATGCCGTACCCGCCGCACAGACAGGCGATGCCGAATAAGGACAGAAGCACGGACGGCTTAGGCTCCGGCTTAATCTTGTCAGTGCCCTTTATTAATTTGATAACCGTATTTGATCTGACAAAAAGGATCGTAAACTGCGATAAAAGGAAAAATAAGAGCAGAAATCCACCGGCCGTAATACCGAGCGCTTTCCAAGGCATATACAAAGGCAGCGCGTCCATTTCTAAAATATAAGCGCCAACCGTAAAGAACGTCTTTGAAAAAATGAATCCTCCGATAATGCCGGCTGCAATTGACATGACGCCGATGATCATATTTTCCGCAGTAATGAGCTTTCTCAGCTGCCCCGGCGTGATGCCCTGCATGAGCAGGATGCCGAATTCTTTATTTCTCGATTTCAAAAATGCGTTAACCGAATACAGAACAAATAAGAAAGAAAAAACAAAGATCATCCATTCCGCAGCGGTTAAGCCTTTTTTGGCGATGTTATTCAGGTAGCCTTCCTTTAATGCCGGATGAAACAGGAACATCGCAAAGGTAAAGAAAATTAAAACGGAAAAGGCGCTGCTTAAAAAGAATGCAAGATAGGCCCTTTTGTTTCTCGTGACGTTATTATAAGCGAACTGAAGAAAGGTCATTTGCGTTTCCCCCCAGCATAGACAGCACATCGAGAATTTGTTCATAAAATACTTGGCGGTTTTCCCCGCGGTAAATCTCATTAAACAGTTCGCCGTCTTTTATAAAGATGACGCGACGGCAATAGCTTGCCGCAACAGGATCGTGGGTCACCATCAAAGCCGTGACATGATCATCCTGATTCAGGCTCTGCATCGTTTCCATGACGTCTTTTGACGCTTTGGAGTCAAGGTTGCCCGTCGGTTCATCAGCCAGGATGAGTGACGGCTTATGAATGACCGCTCTTGCGATGGCGGCACGCTGGCGCTGTCCTCCGGATACTTCAAACGTCCGTTTGTTGAGCAGGTTTTCGATTCCGAGCTTTGCCGCGATGCCTTGCAGTTTTTCTTCCATGGCAGACGGCGCTTCTTTTTCAAGCGTTAACGGCAGCATGATATTTTCACCGATCGTCAGCGTGTCCAGAAGGTTGAAATCCTGAAACACAAATCCGAGCTTCTTGCGGCGGAAATGAGCGAGCTTTGTCCGCTTCAGGCGATGCGGGTTTTCTCCGTGAATCAGGATATCGCCTGAATCTGGACGGTCAATCGTTGAAATGATATTCAAAAGCGTTGTTTTTCCGGACCCGGACGGCCCCATCACCGCCGTGAACTCGCCTTCTTCTATTGAAAATGAAATTTGCTTTAAGGCTTGATAGGATACTTGTCCTTTATAGGTTTTATTTATATGTTTGACTTCAAGCATATTCGCCATGAAAATCCTCCTTATGGTTTTATTCTTGTTGATCTGGGCTGCTTTCATGTAGTGCCGGGACGTTCAACATAAAAATCCCCTTGACATAAATCCATGTTATCAAGGGGAAACAAAGCGGGCTATGTTGTTTTCTTAACGCAGCCTTACATTTTTGTAAGAAATGAAAATCGAACTGACGTCCCTTCACCGGGAGACGAGCTGATGTCCACCGTATGATTGAGCTTACCTGTAATTTCTTTGACGAGATGGAGGCCGATTCCCGTAGATTCTTGGAAACGCCGCCCGTTTTCCCCGGTGTAATAAGGGTCAAACACCCGCTTGATGTCTTGCGAGGGAATCCCGACACCGTAATCTTTGACTTCAAGCACCGTCCTGTCTTCATCGCGGAAGACATTCAGCTCAAGTCTGTCACTCTTGCCCGCTGAATACTTGACCGCATTTGTGACCACTTGGCCGATCGCAAATTTGAGCCATTTGGCATCGGTGTAAATCTGATGATCATCGCAAACGTTCATTTTCGGATAAACGCGATATTGAATAAAAAATCGTTTATAGCTTTGAATAACTGATTGGAGAAGCTCGGACAGGGAAACCGCTTCAATTTTAAAATCCCTTTCAAACAGGTCGAGCCTTGAAGAATAAAGAAGCGTCTCCAGCCCGAATTCAATCTGCCGGACTTCTTTTTTGATTTGTTCAAAAACGGGCTCATCCTCTTCTTGAATGATTAAATTAATGACCGACAGCGGCGTCTTTACTTGGTGCACCCATTGATTCATATACGTCACCCGCGCGTCCAGCTTGGCTTCGGTCTCATGGAGCTTCTGGTGCTGCAGCCGGATCAGCTCCATCTGCTTTTCATACAGCTCTGAACAGAACACTGAAGAACCGAGATACGGGATATCCGTCCCTTCCTGCCCCGAGCTGAGCCAATAATACACGCCGCGGTCTTTGTACCAGCGATAGGCAAGATAGCCCGCCAAAATAAGAAGCTGCACGCCCAATATGTAAAACAAGTGAGAAAAAGAATGAAGACCCGCAAACCAGTAATAAAAGAAGACAAACAGCCCTTGAAGGAGAAAAAGCAGAATCAGCACTGCATGAGACCGGAGAAACAGCTTCATGACTGCGCCCTCAGCTGGTAGCCTTCGCCCCGCACCGCTTCAATAGAAACAGGCGCATTCAGCTCCCGCAGTTTTTTTCTGAGCCGCGTGATATACACGTTAAGTGTATTATCATCGATGAATATGTCGGTGTCCCACGTCTTTTCCATGAGACGGTCCCGACTCGTCACCTTTTCTCCCCGCTCAAGCAGCACTTCCAAAAGCTTGCTTTCTTTTTTAGAAAGCTCGCTTTTTTCATCCTGAAAACGCAGTTCAAACCGTTCCACAAAGAGCTGAACGCCAGCATATTCAACCACTTTCTCTCCCTGCTTTGCGGCGTACTCCCCGTACGCCCTCCGGATCTGGCTTTTGATTTTCGCCAGCACAATATCATAAGAAAACGGTTTTTCGATATAATCGTCTCCCCCATTTTCAATCGCCATCACCTGATCCATTTCCCCGCTTCTGGCAGAAATAAAGATGATCGGGCTTGTGGAGTGCTGGCGGATCTGCCGGCACCAATAATATCCGTCATATGCCGGCAAATTGATATCAAGCAGCACCACATCGGGCTTTTCCCGCAAAAAGACATCAAGAACAGCTGTAAAATCCGCGGCGACCACTGTTTGATATCCGTATTTTTCAAGGTAATTCTGCAATAGTCCGCGAATGTCTTCACTGTCTTCCACAATCATGATTTTATTCAAACTGAACCACTCCCGTTTCTTACACTGCTGCCATCATCATAATCGTTTTGGGCGTATGGACGCAACACCGCACAAAAAAACCGCCATCTCGGCGGTTTCTGGTCTCTTTAGCCGACCTGCTGCTTAGCTGCTTTACCGGCTGATCCGAACTCTCTCATTTTCCTTCGCACTGTCTCTTCCACGGCTTCAATGCCGGGTGTCAAATAGCCGCGCGGTTCGTACAGATCGCTGTTTTCCTGGAACATGCGGCGTGTTTCGTCTGTCCACGCTACCATACATTCCGTATTGATATTGATCTTCGCGTGGCCGAGCGTGATGGCTTTTTTGATCTGATCCTGCGGAATCCCGGATGCCCCGTGAAGAACGAGGGGAATATCAGTCATGCGGGAGATAGCCTCCATTTCCTTAAATCCGAGATTCGGCTCACCCTGATATTTGCCGTGTACAGAGCCGAGGGCGGCGGCCAGCGCGTCGATATTGGTTTCTTTGACGATCCGCTCACATTCCGTGATATCGGCATAGCAGACCCCGCCGACCAGCCCGTCTTCCATTCCGCCGACCGTGCCGACTTCGGCTTCTACTGATACGCCGTGTTTTGCGGCATAATCGGTGACTTCTTTTGTCATTGCGATATTCTCGTCAATCGGCTGATGGGAGCCGTCAATCATCACTGAGCTGAATCCGGCATCAATGGCCTGTCTGCAGCGTTCCGCACTGCTGCCGTGATCGAGATGAAGCACGACCGGAACGGTAATTGCCATGTCCTCTATTAACGCCCCTACCATGGCGGCAATCGTTTTAAATCCGCCTAAATAGTCGACCAGGCGATCAGAAGCCGCGGCGATGACCGGTGATTGCTCCTTTTGCGCCGCCTGCAAAATCGCCTTCGTCCATTGCAGGCCGTTGATATTAAACTGGCCAATTGCATATTGCTCCCGCTTTGCATCTTCAAGAAGCTCTTTCATCGATACAAAAGCCATGTCCACCCCTCCTTTATCCATTACATGTTGAAGTATTTTGATACGACGTCCACTGTTGTTTTTTTCGCTGTTTGAATGGCTTCCTCAGCAGTCAGCTTATAGTATTCAGGCCGGAAGAGCTCAACCGATACAACATCAGAGAAGCCGATTTCCTTCAGTGCTGATAAGTGGGCATCTAAGTCAATTGCCCCTTGTCCCGGCCATACACGATCCTCATCTGTTAAAAAGCCGATTGGGAAATCTTCTGTATCATCAATATGATAGATGAAGATTTTCTTTCCGTCCGCCTGCTTTAAGCTCTCAATATTTGAACCCATTGCATGGAAGTGAAAACTGTCAAGGACAAGCCCGACATTGTCACGGTTAACTGTGTTTACGATCTCATACGCCTGTTCAAACGTATTGACCGTACATTGCGGATGGCCGACAAATTCAAGTGCGATTTTTACGCCGTACGGCTCCGCGATATCTGACAGCTCAGTCAGCACGTCTACACTGCTCTTTTTGATCTCTTCTTTTACAATCTTCTGCTCTGTCACAAGCGGAACGGCCACCACATATTTCACACCGAGGGTTTTGCATGTTTCCATCATGCCTTTAAATTCAGTGATGATCTCGTTGTGGCCCTTTTCATCACGGTTGTTGAAGAAAACAAGCGCGTTTAAGGCAAGCGGTTGGATGTGGTGGGTTTGAAAATATTCCGCAAGATCTGCCAATGAATGATCTTTTAAGTACTCCGGCAGCTTATCCATTGTGCGGATTTCAATATAATCATAGCCGTGCTTTTCGCATAGTTCTAAATCCTGTTTAAGGTTTGAGTTTTCCAATGTTGTCGCTTCATTAAAACAAAGTTTCATACCAGACTCCCCCATCTGCGTTTTAGATATGAAGGGAGTTCGGCAGGCAGGCTGTCGCCATATCCCGCCGAACTCCATGCTCAGCTTATGCCAGACCTAATTCTTCTTTCATTTTCTTAAGCATAAATCGGCTTGATTCATCCGCTCTTTCATCGACCCAAGCAAATACGGCATTCGTCGCAATTCCGTCGAACTTCATCTCTCTCAGTTTTCTGAAAATCGTATCAAAATCAACCTCGCCTTGACCAATGTCCAAATGCTGGTGAACCGTTACTTTCGCGTCAGGCGGATTGACGATATAGCGAAGACCATGAGCCGCTTTATGATTATAGGTATCTGCAAATAAAACATGTGTGAGGCGGTCGCCGGCTTCGTCAAACATGGTCTCGATGTCGCCTTTGCCGTCATCATAGAAGAACGTATGCGCAGTCGAGTAGACAAGATTGATCCAATCCTTGTCAAGCGCGCGGATCATATCCATCGCACCTTTGTGCGTTTCGATAAAATCGTATGGGTGGGCTTGAAGATTAAGTTTAATACCTTCTTTTTCAAAGACTGGCAGAAGCTCATCCATGGATTTGATAAATTTTTCTTCACTTGTTAAAGGATCATATTTTGAACCGCTGAATTCGCTGTTCATCAAATCCACTTCAAGTTCAACCGCAATTTCGATTGCCCGTTTCCAATTGCGCACCGCTGCCTGCCGGCGGTCTTCATCAGGACCCGCCCAGTGGTAAAGAGGAAGAAGCGATGAAAGCTTAACACCTGTATCTCTTAAAAGGCGCTTTAATTGTTTGATCTTTGCTGAATCGACTTTCGGATATTTATAAAACGGGCAAAAATCCTCACGCGGAGACAATTCGATATATTCATAGCCAAGCTCCGCCGTTTTATAGACCGTTTCCTCTAAAGTTAAATCATCACGATACATGGATGGATCCAATGCTAACTTCATATTTTCACTCCTCTGTTTTTTAGTTTTGAACTGTTGTAAAAGATTGATAGAATTCCGGTTTTTCCTTCAATTCAACCTTTTCTTTTTGTCCAGATTCCTGGGCTTTTACACACGCGTCAGTCGTGACAGCAGCAATATAGCCGTCCCATGCCGTCGGTCCGCTGACCTCGCCTTTCTTTTGAATCGAATCAATAAAGTCTTGGATTTCCACATCATACGCAGCGACAAAGCGTCTCTGCCAATCCATCAAAATATCAGTGCTGAATCTGCCTTCTTTTCTCAAGCTGATGCTTGATGGCTCGGGAAGCTTGATGATGCCGTCTTCTCCGACGATTTCGCATTGAATGTCATAGCCGTATTTACAGTTCACATAGATTTCAGCATTGATGACGATACCGCCTTTTGTTTCAATTACGACGATTTGCGGATCTTTTAAATGCGGCAGCGCGTTTTTCGATTTTTTCGGGTAGATGACTTGAACGGACTCGTAGTCATCATTGACGAGCCAGTGGAGCACGTCAATTTCATGAACAAGCGTGTCGACTACAGCCATATCCGTTGTATAGTTATCTCCTACAGTCGGGTTGCGGTGCGCGCAGTGAATCATAAGAGGCTCGCCGATGACATGATTTTCGAGCGCTTCTTTCAGCTGTACGTAACCGCTGTCATAACGGCGCATAAAGCCGACTTGAACAAGGCGTTTGCCCACTTTGATTTCTTCTTCGACGATGCGCATGCATCCTTCAGCCGTTGTCGCGAGCGGTTTTTCACAGAACACATATTTCTGGGCTTTAATCGCTTTCAGCACGCTTGACTCATGCGCAGGCCCCCAGCTTGTCACTAAGACAGCGTCTACATTTTCGTCTGCAAGCAAGCTGTCATCATTCGGATAAACCGTCGCGTTTAATTGGTATTGCTCAACGACCTTTTGTGCAGCTTCTTGATTAACATCCGTTACAGCTACAATTTCTGCGCCGGACAGCTTGTTCGTGATGCGGTTAATATGTTCTTTTCCGATTGCTCCAGTTCCAATTACGCCAATACGTAAACTCATTGACAGCCACTCCTTCTGTTGGTTACATGATTTTGCTTTCTGTTCCTTGCTTTACTTGGCTCTGAGGAGACCCGTAGAGTTCCTCTTGAATTTGTTCAAGCGACTTGCCAGACGTATTCGGCGCAAAGAGCAGCCCGATGATCATACTGGCCGTCACACATCCGAGAAGAATTGCAGCCATCGTTCCAATGCCGAAATTGGTGATAATCATTGGGACAAACAGACTCCAAATCCCTATTGAAATACGGACAAGGAAAAACATCAGTCCTTGTGCGGAAGCACGATATTGCGTAGGAAAGATTTCACTGGCCCATAACTGATAGTTCGCTTGCTGCCCTGCTCCGTTATTGATGCCGATCACGACAATAAACAGGAGCAGAATCGGCAGGCCTTCAACTGGCAGCAGAAACAGTGTCCACCCGATCACCGCCATGAAAGCGGCGATTCCAAATACGGTTTTTCTATATTTGTCGGCAAAGGGCATGAAGATCAAAGCGACCCCCAATCCTGTGAAGATAAACAGCCCCATTTGCAAAAGATTGGCCATGTTGGCAGATACACCGCCGACCTGCTGATAAATGTATGGCATAAAGAAGCCCATGACCCCGGCGGCTAAGTTCCAAACCAAGTACACACCCATCAAAAACAGTATGCTTTTTAGATACATAGGCTTGAGCAAATCAAAATACGATGTCTTATTCAGTACAGCCGGCTTCTCTGCCTGAGCATCCTCCGGCTGATTTTTTGTCTGCCAGGCGTCTGATTCCGGAAGCCCGATTCTCAGGATGTACGTAATCAGCGCAATCACAAGCAGGTGGGCAAATACAATTTTATTTCCCAGGAGTCCCAAGTCACCGGCCAGTACGGAGAGTAGCAGTACAACGACAGCGCCCGCGGCCCAAGCGACTTGTGCTACGCCGCAATGCCTGGCCCGATTCTTCTTTGGCGCATTTTCCGCAATAATGGTCCATGACGCGGTTATGTCAGCTCCTACTGATAAACCGATAATGATGTAACCGCTTAACAACATGGGGAAATTAACCCCGAACAAGACCAAACAAATCCCTAGTGCATAAACCAGCATACTATTGGTATAAACAGCCTTCCGTCCGACTTTATCAGCCAGAAACCCGCCAAGCAGCGCACCGACAGCGGCAGAAATCGCATTTGCGCTCAGCGCGCCGAGCAGCCCGATTTGCGTATCGGATAGCTTAAGGTAACTGACCCATAATGATAAACCGGCGGAGCCTGCCACAATTGAACCGGCATCAATATAGTTGGCCAATGCTGCCGCGATTGTCCGTTTATTGAAGGCTGAATCTCCATTGGTATTGCCCATATGTTTATTCCCCATTAAGCCAGATCCAACAACTGCTGATCAATATAGTTTCTCGCAATCAATGCATACTCCAGCGGGTTTGCAACATCGGGGTCTTGTTCAGCTTCAATGACAATCCATCCGGAATAACTGTGCTTCAACAGCAGCTGATATACTTCTCTAAAGTCAATGCAGCCGTCACCGGGAACCGTAAACATGCCTTTTAAAAATGATTGCCGGAACGATTGTCCTTCGAGCCTGCATTGTTCCATGACATTCAGGCGGGCATCCTTAAAGTGCACATGCTTAATGCGGCCGATATGCTTCTCAAGCATCCCCATGTAATCGCCGTCAGAAATATACGCATGGCCTGTATCATAGAGGAGGTGTACATGCGCAGGGTCAGTTCCTGCCATCAGGCGGTCCACTTCTTCCGCTGTTTGGACACCAGTGCCGAGATGATGATGATAGACAAGCTTCAAGCCATGCTGAGCGGCAATTTCGCCAAGGTGATTCAGCCCTTCGCAAAGCCGCTCCCATTCATCATCCGTAAAGTGCGGCTTCTCTGTGAACACGTTTTTCTCCAAGCCTTGCACGCTGTACGTTTGTTCAGAGACAACTGCGACATCCGCGTTTACTTGCTGCAAATACTCACAATGCAGGGTAAATGCCTTTGCCGCTTCACCAAGTCCGTCACGCAAAATAAAACTGCTGAACCATTTTCCTGCAATGCGTAAGTTCCGAAGCTTCAGCTCTTTGTTCAGGATGGCAGGTTCGGGGAAAAAGCCCCCGACCTCCGTGCCTTGAAAACGTGCGACAACGATATCACTTAACAAATGCTGAAGTGTATTTCCCGCTCCAATTTCAGGCATGTCATCATTCCGCCACCCAATGGGAGCGATTCCCCACAGGATTTCATTTTTGCCCATCTTGGTGCCTCCCCTCTAATACTGCTTCGCAGATTCCAGCTTTTTCTCTTTTGCTTCGTATGCCTTCTGAACGCTTTCTTGTTTAGATACCTCTGCCACCCCGACATGCCACCAGCTGTCATAGCCGTCCGTCATTGTTTTAGGCAGCACCTTCATTTCAATTAATGTTGATACATCCTGTTTCTTCGCATCCTCTAACGCCGCTTTTAATTCTTCTACTGTGTTTGCGCGGTAGGTTTTCGCGCCGTATCCCTCAGCGACTTTCGCGTAATCGACATTCAGGATTTGGTTGTCATCTGTGCGGAACTCGCAATAGTAGCTGCCGCTGCCGTGATCCATTTGCAGGTTGTTGATGCATCCGAATCCTGAGTTGTCAAAGAGCAGCACATTGATTTTCTTGTTGTACTGAATCGCCGTGATCAATTCAGAATGAAGCATCAGGAAGCTGCCGTCTCCGACGATTGAATACACTTCTCTGTCAGGGTGGGCCAGTTTAAGACCGAGTGTCCCGGACACTTCATAGCCCATGCAAGAATATCCATACTCCAGGTGATACGTATTCGGAACATTAGAATGCCACAGACGCTGCAAATCTCCTGGGAGTGAGCCTGCTGAACAGATGATGACGCTGTCTTCAGGAATCGTCTCGTTGATTGTCAGCAATGCCGTTGTTTGCGGAAGCTCCGTATTCAACGCGTCAGCATATTCATTCAGGACCTCTTGAGAAAAGTGATTTTTGATTTCCGGATCAAATGCTTCCCGCTTAAACGTCACTTTGCTGAGACGCTCGCGTTCAGCTAGCCATTCGTCCTTCAGCTCCCGGATCGTTGTGCCGAACTCGCTCTCATAGCCTTCAAGCAAGCCGTGCAGTTTGCCAAGCGTCACTTTCGCATCCGCCACCACTTGGAATGCATCAAGTTTATACGCCTGCATTCGGCTGACGTTAATGTTCAAAAACTTCGCTTTATCAAAATCAAAAGCGGTCTTAGAGGATGTCGCAAAATCTGTATACCTTGTGCCGATGCCGATAATCAAATCAGCTTGGCGGGCCGCTTTGTTTGCCGCAAGTGTACCTGTGATGCCCATTCCGCCAAGGTTGTTCGCAAAATCTGCCTCAACGGTAGACTTTCCTGCCTGCGTTTCAACTAACGGAATGTTATAGGCTTCAGAAATGGCAACCAATTCATCGCGCGCACCGGAATATTTTGCGCCTCCGCCGACGAGAATCACAGGTTTTTTGCTGGATTTAATCAGCTCCGCCGCACCTTGAAGCTCGCGCTCGCTCGGCTGCATGCGATCAATATAGTGAACCCGTTTGACGAAGAAACTTTCATCAAAATCGTATGCTTCCCCTTCAACATCCTGAGAAATACAAATCGTTGCCGGACCTGCTTTTGCCGGATCAGTCATGACTTCAAACGCGCGCAGCAAACTGCTCATCAGCTGCTCAGGGCGCGTAATGCGGTCCCAGTATCTCGATACAGGTTTCAATGCATCGTTTGTCGTAATCGCCGCGCTGTATTCTTGCTCCATTTGCTGCAGTACAGGGTCTGGCTGTCTTGTCGCAAATGTGTCTGCCGGAATCAAGAGAACTGGGATATTGTTTGCCAATGCAGTGCCGGCTGCCGCCACCAAGTTAGCCGCTCCCGGTCCGACGGATGTAGACACTGCATATATTTTTCTTCTCAGCATTTGCTTGCTGTACGCCATGGCCGCATGCGCCATTCCTTGTTCATTTTTCCCTTGATAGACTTTCAAATGGCCTGCATCCTGCTCAAGCGCTTGCCCGATCCCTAATACGTTTCCATGACCGAAAATTGTGAAAATCCCTTCGACAAAAGGCTCTTCCTTTCCATCAACATGGATGTACTGCTGGTTTAAGAATTTAATCAGCGCCTGTGCTGTTGTTAAGCGAATTTTCTTACCCACAAACGATCCCACCTTTACTCGATCTTTTTCAATTATGACTGTGCTTCAATAAGCTGTACGATTTCTTCCGCAGTCGGCATCGCTTCTGACGAACTGTGCTTGCTCACCACAATGGAAGCTGAAGCACTGCCGTATTTCAATGCCGTTTCAATGTCTTTTCCGCTGACAAGGCCATAGATAAAGGCTGACGCATAGGAGTCACCAGCTCCAAAGGTTTTCAGCACTTTTGTCTTGTACGCTTGGGCGCGGAATACCTCGCCGGATTTGCTGTATGCGTAAGAGCCTTCGACGCCGTGTTTGATGACAACGAGGTCGGCTGAATGGCCAAATAAATGATTGACGGATTCTTCATTGCTTCCGCCTGTGCGGTTTTCCATCACATCAAATTCATCGCGTGTGCCGATGACGATATCAGACTGCTCGGCAACCAAAGAATAATAAACGGCTGTTTCATCTGATGACTGCCACGTATACGGGCGGTAATCCAGTTCGAACACCACTTTAACCTGATGCTTCTTCGCGTATTGAACAGCTTTTAATACCGCTTCCCGTGACGGGCTTTTGGCGAGCGCTGTCCCGGAAACAAGCAGCATTTTCGCATTTGCGATATAGTCCTCGCTTACCTCTGAAGGCTCAAGATAAAGATCCGCCACATCATCGCGATACATTAAAATGCTGCATTCTTCAGGGCTGAGGATTTCTGTAAATGCAAGGCCTGCTTTGTGTCCATCTTGATCAACAACCATCTGTGTTGTATCAACGCCGGTCTTTCTCATATAGGACTCTATGAATCTTCCATGCTGGTCATCCGGAATTTTGCCGATGAAGCCCGCTTTTAAGCCAAGCTTCGCGCTGCCGATCGCGATATTCGCAGGTGAACCGCCGACGTATTTGGAAAATGTCATCGTCTCTTCCATTGGGCGGTTGTATTCCACTGCGTTCAGGTCAATACATGCCCGGCCGATGGCAATAATGTCAAAAGCCTTCTCTTCATTGAATGTATACTTCATCGTAAACAGCCACTCCTCACTTGTTAGCGTTCTAAAATCCACTCATGCGCCGGGTCGTTATGAAACTTCCATTTTCGCGTCGGCCCTGCCATGACATTTAAATAGTAGGATGTGTATCCGTCCGGAACGCCTACCGGGTGGTATCCCGCAGGAACGATGACAACGTTTTCATTTTCCACAGTCATTGTCTCGTCAATAGAACGGTCATCTGTGTATACGCGCTGAAATACAAAGCCCTGCCCCGGGTCTAACTCATGGTAGTACGTTTCTTCTAAGAAAGATTCTTCCGGCAAGTTGTCTTGATCATGTTTGTGAGGCGGGTAGCTGGACCAGTTGCCGCTGTCTGTATAGACTTCAACTACTAATAGACTGTTAGCTGAAGGGTCTGAATCCGGAAGAATGTTATGAACAGTACGTTTGTTTGAAAATTGCCCGCGATGCTCAATTCCGTTGTCTTCCGCTTTGATCAGCTTTGTCGGAAGCTGCTTTTCCGATGGAGAATAGCAAAGCGCCACTCTTGCGTCGCTGACCGCTGTGATCTCAAATGCACGGTCATTTGACATATAGACGCTGTCTGTCGGTTTTCGTTCAAATACGCTTTCACGCGTGCCGATATTCTCAAAAGTCGACTCATGATCTGTCACTGTAATTTTTCCCGTTACCGCCACAATACAGATTTCTTGTTTTTTCAATTCTTCTGTATAGCTTGAACCTGATGCAAGATCTAACACTTTAAACTCTACATAAGTGAGATCAGAGTTGGATGTCGTTACTTCGTGCACGAGTTTGACCCCATTAGATACTTCATGCGACTGCGGCTTACGCAACAAATAACTCATAGTGAAGCCCTCCTCTTTCTATTGGCAGAATGAGTCCGAACAGCGCACATGGACGCCGTTCGGCTGTTCGTCGTTTAGTTGAAATCAGGTGCCGGATATCTTGCCGTTACCACTTTTTTACGTGTATAGAAGTCGACGCTGTCTTTTCCGTTCGCATGCAGCGTTCCAAAGAATGAAGATTTCCAGCCTGAGAATGGGAAGAACGCCATTGGAGCCGGCACACCAAGGTTGATTCCTAGCATTCCCGCATCAATGTTTTCACGGAAGTAGCGGATTGCGTTTGAGTTGGATGTGAACAAGCAGGCGCCGTTCGCAAACTCAGACTTATTGGCGATTTCAATCGCTTCTTTCAGGTTTTTCACACGAATGACAGATAAGACCGGAGCGAAAATTTCATCTTTCCAGATCGTCATCTCTGTTGTGACATTGTCAAAGATCGTCGGGCCGACAAAGTAGCCGTCGTCTGACACATTTTCACGTCCGTCACATACGAGTCTGGCACCTTCTTCAAGACCTTTTTCGATATAGCTGAGCGTGCGCTTCTTGTTGTCTTCGCGAATCACCGGTCCTAAGAACACGCCGTCATCAAGGCCGTTACCGATTTTAATGTCCGCCACTTTTTCCTGCAGCTTCGCCATAAATTCATCGGCGATTCCTTCTTCAACTGTCACAACCGCACAAGCCATGCAGCGTTCACCGGCAGAACCGAAGGCAGCTCCAACGATGTTTGTGACCGTGTCTTCAAGATTCGCATCGTTCAAGACAATCGTATGGTTTTTCGCGCCAGTCAGAGATTGAACGCGTTTTAAGTTTTCGCTTCCTTTTTTGTAGACGTATTCGCCTACTGGCTTGGAGCCTACAAATGAAATTGCTTTAATTTCGGGATGCTCAAGGATGCCGTTCACAACGTCATGCGCACCGTATACGACGTTGAACACCCCTTTCGGAAGGCCCGCTTTTTCAAAAAGCTCAACCAATTTCTCTGTTAACAGCGGAGTCCGCTCAGATGGCTTTAAAATAAATGTGTTGCCGAGCGCGATCGCCATCGGGAACATCCAGCAAGGAACCATCATCGGGAAGTTGAATGGCGCGATTCCGCCGACAACTCCGATTGGGTAACGGTAGTTCGCCGCTTCAACGTCCGTTGCGATGGAAGCAAGTGAGTCACCCATCATCAGGGAAGGTGCTCCAGCGGCGAACTCTACGTTTTCAATCCCGCGTCCCACTTCACCTAAAGCTTCTTTCGTGTTTTTTCCGTTTTCAATGGTAATTAGATGAGCAAGTTCTTCTCTATGCTGGGACAGCAGCTGCTGGAAGTTAAATAGAATTCTGGCACGGCGCGGAACCGCCACCTTTGACCATGTTTTAAATGCTTCAGCAGCTGTTTGCGCTGCGTAATCAATATCCTCTTTTGTAGAAATCGGCACTTGGCATAGTACTTCTTTCGTCGCCGGATTGACGACATCTTCATATTGATCTGTTTTGCTTTCAACCCATTCACCGTTGATGTAGTTTTTTAATTTTCTGATTTCTGCCATTCTTATTGCCTCCTTCATTAGTAAACACATACACTTGTATGGATGGTTCCGGATAGATTCATATCAATATCCACTTTTCAGCAAGCCAAGAATTAAACGCTTTCAAAAAAACCAAAAAAATAAATGACGGATGCATATTTACATACAAGCAACCATTTCATGCACAACAGGTTACTTTTTGGTCATTTCTTGGTTATATTCTAATCGCATAATACCCATAAGTCAATCATAAACACTAAATTTTTTCATTATTTTTATTATATTAATCTTTTAATCAAGTAAGAGAGGTAAGAGAAGCCCGTCGAACCTTGCAAAAGATATACACCGATGTTATCATTTTTTAAGCAACTATTGATTAACTTTTGGTTTTTATTATATATTTATGTTACGTAAAGATTCAAGAAGGAGTTTTTAATATGAAACTGATGCGGATTCAGGAAATGGAGGAGTACATTTTATCGCATGGCACTGTTTCCTTAGATGAGCTGTGCCAGGTGTTCAATGTCTCCAAAAACACAGTCAGACGTGATATCAACAAGCTTACAGAAAAGGGTGCGATTGAAAAAGTATACGGCGGCGTAACATCTATTGAAAAAACCGCATTAGTTCCTTTTGAAAATCGCACCATTCAGCACCAGGATGAAAAAACAAAAATCGCCCATTATGCTTCTCGATTTATTGAAGATCACGATTTGGTCTTCATTGATTCAGGAACGACGACAAAATCTATTCTTGATACGCTTGATCCAGCCAAAAATGTCACCATCTTAACCAACAGTTTAGACATTATCAATGCGGCGTCAGCTTTGAAGAATATCGACTTAATCATTATCGGAAACAACTATAAGAGAAAAACCCGCTCCTTTGTCGGCATGGACGACCCGGCTATGCTTGATAAGTACAATATCAACAAAGCCTTTATGTCCGCTACCGGAACGACGCTGACACACGGATTGACCAACTCGGATCTGCTGGAGTATGAAATTAAAAAGAGGATTTCGGAAAAAGCAAAAGAAGTGTATCTATTGGCTGACCATTCTAAATTCGGAAAATCAACGCTTCTGACATATGCGCCGTTTGACAGGCTGCATTGCATTGTGACCTCTCAGCCATTAGACGACGAGTACACGCAGTACTGCAATGAGCATCAAATCGGCATTCATCTGGCCTAACGTTTACAATAGTGTTGAGAGTCTATCATCCATTTTATTCTAGGAGGCAGATCATGAAAAAAGCGAAGCTCGGAAAATCAGACTTGCAGGTATTCCCTATCGGATTAGGAACAAATGCTGTCGGAGGACATAACCTCTACCCGAACCTAAATGAAGAAACCGGAAAAGAATTGGTGCGCGAGGCGATCCGTAATGGCGTGACAATGCTAGACACCGCTTACATTTACGGGATCGGCCGTTCCGAAGAATTAATTGGTGAAGTGCTGCGTGAATTCAACCGTGAAGATGTTGTCATCGCGACAAAAGCCGCTCACAGAAAACAAGGCAATGATTTTGTCTTTGATAATTCACCAGAATTTCTTAAAAAATCAGTTGATGAAAGCCTGAAGCGCTTGAATACCGATTATATCGATTTGTTCTACATTCACTTCCCTGACGAACATACGCCTAAGGATGAAGCCGTTAACGCGCTGAATGAGATGAAGAAAGCCGGAAAAATCCGCTCCATCGGTGTATCCAACTTCTCTTTAGAGCAATTGAAAGAAGCAAACAAAGACGGTTTGGTAGATGTATTGCAAGGCGAATACAACCTGTTAAACCGTGAAGCGGAAAAAACATTCTTCCCGTATACAAAGGAGCATAATATTTCATTTATCCCTTACTTCCCTCTCGTATCAGGTTTATTGGCAGGAAAGTATACAGAAGATACAACGTTCCCAGAAGGCGACCTGCGAAACGAACAGGAACACTTCAAGGGCGAGCGTTTCAAAGAAAATATCAGAAAGGTCAACAAGCTTGCGCCGATTGCCGAAAAACACAACGTGGATATCCCTCACATCGTATTGGCCTGGTATTTAGCAAGACCGGAAATTGATATTTTAATCCCGGGAGCAAAACGTGCCGATCAGCTGATTGATAACATCAAAACAGCCGACGTGACGCTTTCTCAAGAGGATATTACATTTATTGATAAGCTGTTCGCATAAGAAGAAAACAGCCTTCTCCAATGGAGAAGGCTGTTTTTTTGTGCGATAAATTCCTAAATAACTGATTTTGAAGCAAAACCTTACAAAATGAGCCATAAATCCGATAAAATAAAGGTAGTTTATCTCAGAAAGAAAGTGATTGAGAAAGCAAAAGTATGAAACGTTCATATCATCTAGCTCATATGAAATAAAGCTGACCCAGCTTCTTTTATTTGCTGGTCAGAATAGCGGACCGTTTCGATGGTCTATGGAGGAAACAGAATGAAACTTAAATATGTAAAAGCCTTAGTTGCAGTAACCGTTGCTTTAGGTGTACTGCTGCCATCAACGATTTCTCATGCAAAGAGCTTTAGCGGCCGCTCATCATCTAGTTACAGCAGCCGAAGTTCAAGCTCGTCATACAGCGGAAGCTATAAATCAAGCCCGAAATCAAGCTACAGCTCAGGATCAAGCTCTTCTAGCAAAAAATCCAAGACGCCTGACGATTCATCATCATCGATTTCGCTTAAAAAGAAGCCTTCGGAAAAGGCAAGCTCCTCAAGCTCTAAAAAATCGTCAGGCACCTTTTCCGGCGCTACATCAAAAGTAACCGGAAAGACATACAGCGGAAAAACGTCTAAAGCTTATGTTGGCGGACGTTATGTTTCAGTCAATCATTACTATCACGCAGGTTTCGCGCCATCAGGATGGTTTGGATATTATAGCGGATTTACAATGGGTATGTTCATGATCAGCATGATGCACCCGTGGGGTTACACCTATCATCCAGTCGGAGGCCCCGGCTATGTTTCTTATGGCGCTTCACCCATTGCCTGGATCGTGGATATCATCGCTTTAATCATTATTTTAATCATTGTCATCGCACTGATTCGCGCATTTAAAGCACCAAAGACGTACAGAAGGAGATTTTAGGCAATGAGATTAATATTAAATGAGCAAGAAATTGTAGACGGAATTTGCGTGTATATTTCCAATGAAGAAGATATCTACCCTGAAGACGTTGAAGTAAAGGAGCTATCTTATAACAAGCGTACAGGGTTCTTCGCTGAAGCTACATTTGGCCTGCACCACAAGCAGCTTATGTCAGATGACATTTCAGAAGGCATTATTCAGTTCTTAGAGGAATACCACAACTTCAATCCGGACGTTACCGTCGTTGAATTGCAATTTGATAAGAAAAAAGGCTTCTCCGCCTTGGTTTTTGTCAACGAGGGCGAATAAAAACCAAAACCTTACTCCGGGCGAGTAAGGTTTTTTATAATGGTTTTCCAGTAGACAGGTAGAGCATCTCCCCTTAATCAGCAGACCGCCTGAGAGATAACATGCAAAACCTCCTTTTATTCATATCCTTGCGTCAAAAAGGTTTTGGCGCTTACAATAATTTTGAAAGGAATGATCACAATGGCAAATGCTCAATTCCCTCTTATCACACATAACCTATCTGTCGATCTTGTGAATACTGAAATCGTAAGCTATGATAAACGGCACGATCTCATCCAGTCAGAAAAAGACCTGATGACATGGTTTGAAATAATGGGAGAAACTGCTCCTTTTCTCAGTTCTTTGACGCTACAGGAAGTCCGGGGACAATTGCAGCGGATTCATCAATTCCGGGCTGAGCTGAGAAAACACTTTGAGTGTATAGCCGAGGGCAGCGAACCTTCCCCAGCTTTTATCTCTTTCCTGCAAGACCAAATCACCGCCGCTCCTTTTTCTTATCAAATCATAGATGACAAACTTGCCCGCATTCCGAATGGAAAACCAGATGATTCCATTTTATCGCTTATCGCTTACGATGCGTTAGGGCTGATTCACACAAAAGAAATCCAACAGCTGAAACGGTGCGCAAACGAAAAGTGCATTTTGCTTTTTCTTGATAAAACAGGAAGACGAAAATGGTGCTCGATGAAGATATGCGGCAACAGACATAAGGTCTCACGCCATCAGAAAAAAATAAATCATGAGTAAGAATCCGTTCCCCAGCGAACGGTTTTTTTATTGTTTTGATAAATTAACCCCTAAAAATTAAATTGACAGGTTAGTATTTACCTATTATTCTATACATACTGGAGGGATAAATTTGGAAAACAACTTCTTTTTAAAAATGAAAGGGACAGGAAAAACGCCTTTACGGGTAAACGGCAAAGACGCTGTTACAGGGCTTATCGGAGGATTTATGACCATATTAACACTGGCTTCGTTGACCGCTTATACATCAAGCTTATGGTTAATGGCGCCTTTTGGGGCAAGCTGTGTGCTCGTCTTCAGCGCTTGGAATGCTCCATTATCACAACCGAGAAATGTGATTGGCGGCCATTTTATTTCCGCGCTTACCGGGATTGTTGTCCTTCACATATTCGGCGCCCATCCATGGACCTTTGCATTGGGGACAGGGCTTGCCATTTGCTTGATGATGCTGACCAAAACCACTCATCCTCCTGCCGGCGCCGACCCGATTGTTGTCATTCAAGGGGCATATGCTTGGAGTTATTTAGTATTTCCCGTGCTCATTGGGTCTGTCATCATCGTGATCATTGCTCTCATTATTAATAACTTACGAAAAAATCGCCAATACCCCGCCTTTTGGCTATAAAGTTTCCGTTTTTTCAAAACAAATGTTTCAAATGAGATAGGAAATGGGTACTAATCTATTAACTTTGTTACATATTTTTAGATACTCATTGGCTCAACAACTGAGGAGGAGACATTTGTGAAGAAAGACACAAGGAAATATATGATCTACTTTTTCGGCGCTTTAGGGGGACTGCTATATGGTTACGATACAGGCGTTATCTCAGGAGCACTCCTGTTTATCAATAACGATATTCCTTTAACGACATTGACAGAAGGATTGGTTGTCAGCATGCTGCTCCTTGGCGCGATTTTCGGTTCTGCCTTGAGCGGCACATGCTCAGACCGCTGGGGCAGGAGAAAGGTTGTATTTGTCCTTTCCATCATTTTTATTATCGGTGCGCTCGCTTGCGCGTTTTCTCAAACAATCGGCATGCTGATTGCATCTAGGGTGATTCTCGGATTGGCCGTCGGCGGTTCAACGGCGCTTGTGCCCGTGTATCTTTCCGAAATGGCACCGACAAAAATTCGCGGTACACTCGGCACAATGAACAACTTAATGATTGTCACAGGAATTTTGCTCGCCTATATTGTGAACTACCTGTTCACACCGTTTGAAGCGTGGCGCTGGATGGTCGGTCTGGCCGCAGTGCCTGCCGTGCTTCTATTAATCGGCATCGCGTTCATGCCGGAATCGCCAAGATGGCTCGTGAAGCGCGGCCGTGAAGAAGAAGCGAGACGCATCATGAACATCACTCATGACCCCAAAGACATCGAAATGGAATTGGCAGAGATGAAGCAAGGGGAAGCGGAGAAAAAAGAAACGACACTTGGCGTGCTGAAAGCCAAATGGATTCGCCCCATGCTTCTGATTGGCGTCGGCCTTGCCATTTTCCAGCAGGCGGTCGGCATTAACACGGTCATCTACTACGCGCCGACCATTTTTACGAAGGCCGGTCTTGGCACGTCAGCTTCCGCACTCGGCACAATGGGAATCGGCGTCCTTAACGTCATCATGTGTATCACTGCCATGATCTTAATTGACCGTGTCGGACGCAAAAAACTTCTGATCTGGGGAAGTGTCGGCATCACACTGAGCCTTGCTGCTTTATCAGGCGTGCTCCTAACGCTCGGACTTTCCGCATCAACAGCGTGGATGACAGTAGTCTTTCTAGGCGTCTATATCGTCTTTTACCAGGCGACATGGGGTCCGGTAGTGTGGGTGCTCATGCCTGAGCTCTTCCCATCCAAAGCACGCGGAGCCGCGACAGGGTTCACGACTTTGGTGTTATCGGCGGCTAACCTGATCGTGTCGCTTGTCTTCCCGCTGATGCTAAGCGCGATGGGCATCGCATGGGTCTTTATGGTTTTCTCAGTCATTTGTCTTCTCTCATTTTTCTTCGCGTTCTACATGGTACCGGAAACCAAAGGGAAAAGCTTGGAGGAAATTGAAGCAAGCCTGAAAAAACGGTTTAAAAAGAAGAAAAGCACCCAAAACCAAGTGCTGAATGAGCGTACTTTATAAAAAAAAGGAATCGTCTCCTTATGGGACGATTCCTTTTTCTGTTTACACCATGACCTTGCAAATATTGTTCGTAAATTCCACGGGGTCCTGAATCGGCAGGCCTTCGATGAGAAGCGCCTGATTGTACAGAAGGTTTGTGTACAGGCTCAGCTTCTCTTTATCTTGTTCAAACGCGTCCTGCAGCGTTTGGAATACCTCATGATTTGGGTTGATTTCCAGCACTTTTTCCGCCTTCACATTTTGGCTGTCAGGCATCGCGTTTAAGATTTTTTCCATCTCAATTGTCACTTCGCCGTCAGCAGCAAGGCAGACTGGATGTGATTTAAGCCGTTTTGAGATTCTGACGTTTTTCACTTTGTCTGACAGAATGTTTTTCATTTCCTCAAACAGATCCTTATACTTGCTTTCCTCTTCCTCGGACTGCTTTTGATCCTCATCCGTGTCTATGCCAAGGTCTCCGCTTGATACGGACTTGAATTCTTTTTCCTGATAAGAAGCCAGCATTTTAATTGCAAACTCATCGATGTCCTCAGTAAAGTAGAGGATTTCATAGCCTTTGTCCGCCACCATTTCCGTTTGCGGCAGTTTCTCAATGCGGTCGTAAGAATCACCGGTCGCGTAATAAATGTATTTCTGCTCCTCTGGCATTCTGGAAACATACTCGTCTAAGCTGACCAGTTTTTTCTCTTTTGAAGAGTAGAATAATAGGAGATCCTTCAATTGATCCTTATTCGCGCCAAAATCATTGTACACGCCGAATTTCAGCTGTCTGCCGAACGACTTGTAGAACGTCTCGTATTTCTCGCGGTCTTTTTTCAACAGGCTTTGCAGCTCGCTTTTGATTTTCTTGCTGATGTTTTTCGCGATCAGCTTCAGCTGGCGGTCATGCTGCAGCATTTCTCTGGAAATATTCAGCGACAGATCCTCAGAATCGACCATGCCCTTCACAAAGCTGAAGTGGTCCGGTAGCAGGTCTGCGCACTTATTCATGATCAGCACGCCATTGGAATACAGCTCCAAGCCTTTCTCATATTCCTTGGAATAGTAGTCAAACGGCATGTTTTCAGGGACGAATAGAATCGCGTTGTAGCGAACGGCTCCATCCACACTAATATGAACGTGTGTCAGCGGTTTATCAAACCCGTAATGCTTTTCAGCATAGAATTTTTCATAATCCTCATCTGTCAGCTCGCTTTTGTTTTTTCTCCAGATCGGCACCATGCTGTTGACCGTCTGCTCTTCCTGCACCTCTTCAAATTCATTTTCGCTGCCTTCCTTCGGCTTATTAATGGTTGTATCCATTTTGATCGGGTAGCGAATGAAGTCGGAGTACTTCTTGATGATCGCTTTTAAACGATATTCCTCTAAAAACTCGTCATAGCTATCATCCTCTGTGTTCTCTTTGATTTTCAGGATAATGTCTGTACCGACAGAATCCTTTTCACACGGCTCAATCGTATAGCCGTCTGCACCCGCAGACTCCCATTTATAAGCCTCTTCGCTGCCAAGCGCTTTACTGATGACTGTCACGACATCGGCAACCATAAATGCCGCGTAAAAACCGACACCGAACTGCCCGATAATGTCATGTCCGTCTTTCAGCTCGTTTTCCTTTTTAAACGCGAGGGAACCGCTTTTTGCAATTGTTCCAAGATGCTGTTCAAGCTCATCCTTTGTCATTCCGATCCCCGTATCAGAGATGGTTAATGTTCTCGCATCTTTGTCAGCTGCGACCTTTATGTAGTAACTGTCTTTATCAAACGTAAGCGCATCGTCCGTAAGCGCTTTGTAATAGATTTTGTCAATCGCATCACTCGAATTGGAGATTAACTCGCGCAGGAAAATTTCTTTTTGGGTATAAATGGAGTTAATCATCATATCCAGCAAGCGTTTAGACTCTGCTTTAAACTCTTTTTTCGCCACTCTTGATCGCTCCTTTACCATTATGTAAACCCTTTTCAGCATCTATTTATCACATAAGATGACAATTGTCAATTAGATTGATAGATGCATATATATGTAAATTTAACATTAGTTGGATTTGTTTTCACTCTTTTTCTCACTCATTCTCATAAAAAAGAGAGGCTTCATCATCCTCTCTTTTTTTCTGTGTCATTCCAGCGGCCAAACTCCCGCTTCATCCATATATGCACCGGGTAGAAAAACAAACCGAACGGTATCAAAAACAAAAGATTATGCCATGAAGCATTCAGAAATGCGCTTGCAGTCACCGGAAACGTAATCTCTTGCAATAAAAAAGAGATGACAGTCAGCACAACAAATGCAGATGGAATGGTAATGAAGCAATAAAACTTGAGCTCCTTCTTATGCTGTACCTTCACACATACAAACCTCCCAACAATTTCTAATTCATCTTAACATATGCCGGCCTTTCTTTTCTCGCATGTTTATCACTGCACATAGCGGGAAGACAAATAGAAAAAGGAGGTCTCGTATCATGGGAAGACTTGAAAACAAAACAGCAGTGATCACAGGCGCCGCGACAGGCATTGGGCAAGCGACGGCAGAGGTTTTTGCCAATGAAGGCGCGCGTGTGATCATCGGAGATATCAATAAAGATCAAATGGAAGAAACAGTTGACGCAATCAGAAAAAACGGAGGACAGGCCGAATCCTTTCACCTCGATGTGTCAGATGAAAACAGTGTGAAAGCATTTGCTGATCAAATCAAGGATGCATGCGGAACGATTGATATTCTGTTTAATAATGCCGGCGTTGATCAGGAAGGCGGAAAGGTGCACGAATATCCGGTTGACCTGTTTGACCGCATTATCGCTGTCGACCTGCGCGGCACATTCCTTTGCAGCAAATATCTGATTCCGCTCATGCTCGAAAATGGAGGCTCCATCATCAACACCTCCTCCATGTCAGGCCGTGCCGCGGACCTTGACCGCTCGGGCTACAACGCAGCAAAAGGCGGCATCACCAACCTGACAAAAGCGATGGCGATCGACTACGCACGGAACGGCATCCGCGTCAATTCCATTTCACCGGGTACGATCGAAACCCCGCTGATTGACAAATTAGCAGGCACCAAAGAACAGGAAATGGGTGAAAAATTCCGCGAAGCCAACAAATGGGTCACGCCGCTCGGCCGCCTCGGCCAGCCGAAGGAAATGGCGACAGTGGCCCTGTTCCTCGCGTCAGACGACAGCTCATACGTCACAGGAGAGGACATCACCGCAGACGGCGGCATCATGGCATACACATGGCCAGGGAAAATGCTGATTGATGAGAAATGGAAGAAAGAAACGAAATAAGAGAGGGGATGTCCCTCTCTTTTTGTCTTTCAAAGCAATACAACCTTATACTTTTTCACATCCAAAAACTGCAAAAATTCCCTCGCCAGCACTTCAGGCGGATGCGCCTTTCCTTCATCCAGCCGATACAAAAGCAACCCAATAATCATTGCGGATACATAATGGGCATAAAGCTTTTTCTCTGCGTGAATATCAGTTTGCTGATGCAGATAAAACGATTCCAGCGCTTTGAACATATCAGGTATCACATGAGGAACACCCCATTCCCGATTGAGAAAATGGACAATGGGCATCTTTGACAAAGCAGAAAGCAGACTGGCGAGCGCCTTCTCCGCTTCCTTTAAGGAAAATTCATTCGGGCTGGAGGCAATCGTCAGGTGATCAATGATCTCCGCACATGATCGCTGTATCATGGTTTGGAGCAATTCCTCCTTATTGGCATAGTGATCATAAAAGGTTGCACGGCGGATATTGCTTTTCCGGGTAATATCCGAAATTGTGATGGCTGCGTAGTCTTTTTTCTCCGCCAGCACGTCCAGAAATGCCTTCTGGAGCGCCTCTCTCGTTCGAACCACACGCCTGTCGATTTGCTTGTCCTTCTCTCGCTCTCCTGGCACAGCTTGTCCAAACAGCCAATAAAATCTCTTTTGAGAAACAAGCTCCCATACCTTTTGGCTGATAGCTTCCGGAGTCGCGGCCGCATCCTCATTCAGCCAATACAGGATAATCGCGTACGTGTACAAGGCCCGGTAATGTCCGTAAATTTCCCGTTCGATCGGCGTCAAATTCACATGGACCGGAGTCAGCAGAACATCCTGCTGAAACACATCCCTAAAAAAACGATGGAAATGCCCTCTGTTCATCATCACAGAAAAAAAGGATCGATGCTCATGAACAAAGGACAGCGTCGGATGCACCGTTTGCCGTTTTTTGTTCAAATGAAGGGTATCCATATGACTGAAGGCGTCAAAAAGCGCTTTGCCCAGCCCTTCCTTCATGTCTTCGATTAAATCCTCAATGATTGAAAACTTATCCTCATAATAAAGGTAGAGCGATCCGCGGCTCACTTTGGCCTTCTCAGCGATTTCTTTCATTGTGATGTGTTGAATATCTCTATCTTTCAATAAGGCCAGCAACGCCTCTTTCACTTGAGCTTCGGCAGATTCCGGCACAAAAGACACCCCCAATCATTAGACAGATCTTCGATATATGTACGGTAACGTATAGATGGTTCACCGTTGTCTTTCTTACAGAAAAGGTACCACCTTATAATAGGTCCGAGAAAAGAAGAAAGCAAATGAGGGGGATTTTACAATGGAACAGCAAGTAAAGGACGACATCCAGCGTGTCTTTCAGCTTCAGAAAAAACAGCAAAAAGCCTTGCGCGCTTCAACAGCGGAACAGCGGAGAGAAAAGCTTCAACGCTTTTTAGATTCCGTCATCGCCCATGAAGAAGAAATCATCGAAGCGATCCGCAAAGACGTCCGCAAACCATATCACGAAGTCAAAAAAGCGGAAATCGAAGGAACAAAAAAAGCGATTAGAGATAATATGAATAACCTGGAACAATGGATGGCGCCTAAAGAAGTCGGTTCATCGTTAAGCCCTGACGCAAACGGAATTCTTATGTACGAGCCTAAAGGCGTCACACTCATCCTCGGCCCGTGGAACTATCCGTTTATGCTGACGATGGCGCCGCTTGCCGCTTCTCTCGCAGCCGGAAACAGCGCGATTGTGAAGCTGTCCGATTTCACGATGAACACGAGCAACATTGCCGCTAAAGTGATAAGAGACGCTTTTGATGAAAAAGAAGTCGCGATTTTTGAAGGAGAGGTTGAGGTGGCAACCGAACTACTTGATCAGCCGTTCGACCACATTTTCTTCACTGGAAGCACAAATGTCGGGAAAATCGTCATGACAGCGGCTGCCAAACACTTGGCATCTGTCACACTTGAGCTTGGCGGCAAGAGCCCGACGATTATCGACAGTGAATACGATCTGATGGACGCAGCGAAAAAGATCGCCGTCGGGAAATTCGTAAACGCCGGCCAAACCTGCATCGCACCTGATTACCTGTTCATTAAAAAAGACGTTCAGGACCGGTTCGCGGGGATTTTACAAACAGTCGTCAACGCTGGATTTATGGAGGATGATCATAACCCAGACCGCAGCAAATTTACGCAGATCGTCAATGACCGCAACTTCAACCGCGTCAAAGATCTGTTCGACGATGCCATCGAAAAAGGGGCGGAAGTGGTGTTCGGCGGCGTATTCGATGCCAGCGACCGCACGATCTCGCCAACCGTTTTGAAAAACGTCACGCCTGACATGAAAATCATGCAGGAGGAAATCTTCGCACCGATCCTGCCAATGATGAACTATGAAGACATCGACGAGGTCATCGATTACGTAAATGACCGCGATAAACCGCTTGCACTTTATGTGTTCAGCAAAAACCAAGACCTGATTGACAACGTCCTTCAGCACACGACATCAGGAAATGCCGCCATCAATGATGTCGTCGTCCATTTCAGTGACGTCAACCTGCCATTCGGCGGCGTAAACACAAGCGGAATCGGCTCCTATCATGGGGTATACGGATTCAAAGAGTTTTCTCATGAGAAGGGTGTATTTATTCAAGCCTCCAAATAATCGTAACGAAGAGAATCTGCATCATCTTGCAGGTTCTTTTTTTATCTTTATATCACCTAAATAAAGAGATTAAAAGTGATAAAATACCATTTTTACTACGAGACCAAACCCTGCAGCCTCTAACGTATAATATCCCAGAAAACTTCAAAGGAGTAAAATGATACATGGAAAAACCAGCAGGATTTTGGATTCGGGCAGCCGCCTCTATTATTGATGTATTTATTATAGCTATATTCTCTTTCATTATGATTTTCATTAACACCTTCATTGTGTTGCCACTCATTGATGCGGCAGGTACACACATGTCAGAAGCCCAATATGAGTTTTTCATGTTGATCATTGGCACAATCCCTGTTTTGGCCATCATATTTATTTTCGCTATTCTTTACTATAGCTTGCTGACTTCTTCAAACATGCAAGCAGCATTTGGAAAAAAACTCATGGGCATCATCGTTGTCAATCAGCATGGTGAGCGTATTTCTTTTTGGCACAGCTTCGGCCGTTTCTTCGCTTACACATTATCTAAGATCTTATATATCGGTTTTATCATGGCGGCCTTTCCCTCTAAACTGGCATTACATGATTATATTTGCGGGACAAAGGTTGTCTATAAAAATAAATATCTTGATTGATCAAAAAACAGGCTGCCGAGTTAACCTCGCCAGCCTGTTTTACTATTTCCCAAAAGCCATCAGCTTCGTATAACTTCCAATATAAAGCGTTCCGTCCTCAGCGAGCTGAGGAGAAGACACGACGTTGCTGTCGGTTTGATAGCTCCATAATTCATTGCCGTTTGCGTCTGCCGCATAAACCTTCATATCATCTGACCCGAAATACACCGTTCCCTTCGCGTCAATCAGCGGCGCCGTTCTGACAGGACCGTCTGTATAGAATGACCAGTTCATATCCCCGTTTTTGTTGATGGAAAACAGCTCGCCGCTTCCTGAGCCGATGTAGATATTGCCATTATGATCAATCGCAGGAGATGAGCTGGAGAACCCGTTTAACGGGAATGTCCATTTCAAACTGCCTGTTGATGTATAGGCATACAGCTGTCCATCTTGGTTGCCGGCATAAATGTTTCCGTCCTTATCAATCACCGGATATCCTTTAAACGCATTTGACGTCGTTCTGGACCATTTCACCTGTCCGGTTCCGGAGTTGATCGCATAAAACACGTAATTATATGTGCCGACATACACGGTGCCGTTTTTGGCAAGCACCGGCACAGAGCTGACGACACCATTTGTTTTCAACTTCCAGCGCTCTGTCCAGGTTGATTTTGACGTCGGTTTGATCGCGTGAACATAATTATCAAGTGTTGAGAAATACAACGTCCCGTCTGAACCGATCACAGTTTCAGAGCTTGGCCCGCCGCTTAACGGAACCGTTGTTAAAATTTCTCCCGTTTCTTTGTCAATAAAATAAATCTTTTTGTCATAGGATGCCAAATAGATAACGCCGTTGGTCCCAAGTACAGGAGATTGCGTATATGTTTTTCCAAGATTGCCAGTCACCCATTTGACTGAGCCGTCTGGATTAAAGGCTTTCATTTCCCCGTCTCTGGAATGAAGATATACTGTGCCGTCTCCGTCAATCACAGCCCCCGCTCCATTTTGCGGAGTCGTTCTGATGTCGTTTTGCCATTTCAGCGTCCCGTCTGTATTTCCGGCGAACCGGCTTTCGCGTGACCAGTTAAACATGGCAGGCGCCATCGCTTGTACATCATATCTTCCTGGCAAAAAGCCAGATGCTCCATTATTTTGAGAAAACACCGTTTCCGCCGCATAAGCAGCTGTCGGCTGAAGCACTTTGGCAGTGGGCACATCAGAAACAGCGCCGGCCGAAACAGCCGCCGCCACCGCAGCTCCCGCAATCAAAGCTTTCATACGAAATGACTTGACCATCATTGAGACCCCCATTATATGTAACTTCTAATTTGTGACCATCATAACATATTCATCCATTTTATAAATCTATTTCACAAAACCATCACAAACTAGAAAACTATGTAAGTGTATGCGCAGACGTTTTTTCAGCACCCGGCCGAAATGCAGACACAAACCAAATGACGTTGACAGCAGCCGCAGCGAGACTAATTCCGAAAACAAAGATCACCTCAGAAAGCAGATGGTCACTAAAGAAACTAAACATCAAGATAAAACCGGCCGAAGACAAATGAATCAAAAGCCCGAAGCCGCAAAGCACCGCCATGACATACCTCATTGCATCGACTCCGAGCATATAAACGAGAAATGGAATGAAATACAATACAAGGATCATACCGACAGCTGACCACATGCCAACTGAATTAAACTGATTGGCCGCCGCTCCCGTTCCGGCCAGCGGCGAAAGTGAAGCCGCCACGATCACAGCGCAAAAAAGAAACGCAGAAATGGCTGTCATGATCGCCACGCTGTTTTTTCTAGACATCAAACTCCTCCTTAGATAGAAATATTAACCTTTTCATTATAAGAGAGCTGTGTAGAAAATTCATTATTTATTAAAAAATTCCAGAATGCATACACAAATGCTATGCTTCTTTCTAGTATATTTATATAGTAAAAAACAAAGGATAAAAGACTCATTTTTCTGTAATATCAGGATTTTATCACCATACCATATTGCATGTACTTGTTTTTCAAAGTATACTATTCCAGATTAATTCAGAGGAGAGAGAAAAATACATGGAAAAACCAGCAGGATTTTGGATTCGTTTTTTAGCTTATTTTATTGATGGCATTATTGTATCTGTTCCTAGTTATATTATTCTATTTGTGATCAATTCTGTTTTTGTAGCTGGGGCTGTGGCAACAAACCCTTACATGACGGAAGAAGAGTATTTAGTGAAATACATGACGCTTGCATTTTTGCCTACTATGCTGATCATGATCGTCATCAGCGTATTATATTACGGGCTGCTCACAGCTTCTAAAATGCAAGGCACACTTGGCAAAAAAATTCTTGGCCTGAAAGTGGTCAATGAACAAGGCGAACGGGTTTCTGTCGGACAGGGAATTGGCCGTTACTTTGCCTATATCTTATCTGGAATCATCTTTTATATCGGGTTTATCATGATCGCCTTTGGAGAGAAAAAAGGCCTGCATGACATCATTTGCAAAACACGTGTCGTGTATAAATAATAGAAAAAAGTCTAGACGCCAATAGGCATCTAGACTTTTGTTTTCTTTACAATAGGCTGCCACGACAGATACGTAGCGCTTCTCCACAGCCACTCAAACGGCCCCATCCGAAAGACACGAAGCCAAAGGTGGCTGAAGACCATTTGAACGGCACAAACAGCAATTGTAATGAGCACGCCCGCAGCAGGGTACACTTTTCCATACAGGCCCAAGCCGTAATGATAAAAAATCCAAGTACACACAATAGACTGCATCAAATAATTGGTAAATGCCATCCTCCCAACAGCGGAGAATGATTGCAACACTGTTCTCACTTTTGTTTTATGATAAAGATAGACAACCGTTGTAACATAGAAAAACATGAGGAAAGGCGCGCCAATCAGCAGAAATAGTTCCTTTTCCGTTACACTGTACAGCACATGGGCGCCGATGCCGATGACAAGCCCAGCCATCCATAATCGTTTTAATCCTTTGCGATGCTTTTCCGGTTCATGCAAATACCGTGATTTTGCTGCCGCAGCTCCCAGCAAAAACATGCTGAAATATGGAATGGATGCAAAGAAAAAGTTGAGCGGATTATACGTAAGCATGCCATTCGAAGACATGTAAACAAGACGATCATGGATCCGTTGTTCTGCAATGTCCCTCAGGCTGCCGCTTCCATAAACATGAATCGCTTGTTTTGCCTGCTGTGTTACCGCTTGTACCCATTCCTGTCCGTTTGATTGATCAAAACTTGTCAACATGAACGGAATGGAAAACAGAAGATACAAAGAGACCGCCCATATCAGCAGTGTTTTCGGCTTTGCTTTTCGAAACAAGAGCAGGACAAAACCGAGCAGGGCATATTCTGTTAAAATATCCCCGTCCCATATCAAAAAGGCATGAATCGTTCCAAACAAGAGAAGCGCCATTAACCTTCTCACATATAACGGAACAAACCGTTTCCCTTTGTTTTCTGCTCTCTCCATCATGACAACCATGCCAAATCCAAATAAAAAGGAAAACAATAAAATACATTTTGTTTGAATGAAGAATTTCAGTATGTCTGCGGCGGCAAAATCAGCTTCAGACCACTTATCCATGAAAAAATTCTCTTTTCCAAGCATAGACAAATACATATCCGGATAACTAAAATGTGCCAGATTGACAAATAAGATGCCGAAAATCGCCATTCCTCTCAGCACATCAAGCACACCGATCCGCTCATTTGTTAAAGTCGGCTGTAATGAAGACATAGCCATCACGCTCCTTTTTTCTGTACCTTAAGGGTATGAAAAAATGAAGCGCGGAAACATCGATTTAGGTGTCAGGCCGGCATGAAAACCTTACAATCTTGTCATCTTTATGGTTTCATCACCTTTAAATCTAATGCTTCGATATTCTGCAAAACGCGATCAAAGCGCAAAGCCTGAGGCTCACATGGGAAGATGTGGCCTTCATACGGGTCGCCTAACGTCCGGAAAAACGGTTCAAATAAACCAGGAACCAATACGCCCACCATCTTTGTATAGTAAGGATCAAGGCGATAGGAGTGAACGGTATTTGCAGGGACATGCAGGAAATCTCCCGGATTCAGCTGAATTTCCTGGCCATCTGCCCACATCGTCATCTGACCTTCAAGGCAATAAAATGTTTCTGTATGATGTTCATGGTAGTGATCAACGATTCGGTCACCTTTAGGGCCTTCAGAGGATACGACGATAAACTGGCCATCTGTATTTTTTTGTGCAGCCACAATGCGGTGAAGCTGATCTCCAGTCAACAGGCGATCTCCTTCTCCAGATTCAAGAACGTATGGAACCGCTCCATCTGGCAGCTCTGTAAGTTCCGCTAATTTGGCCGAACATGCAGGCTTTCCTTCATCTAGAAATACAATGTCCGCTACAGCGGCTGCTTCTGCAAATCGCTCGTTTGAGACTTCTTCGCTTGCGTACGGCGGATGTTCAGCGTGATCATACGGATTCCCAATAACGGAATACAAGTGCGCTACGTTTCCTTTCATCGTGTAAGATACCAGTCTTGTTCTGTGGCTCTGCATCCGGTAGCTGTGCGGTGTTCCCGCCGGAATGTTGGCATAATCACCTGATATTAATAAATAGCGTTCACCATCAAGTGTCAGTTCCAGTTTCCCGTCCAAAACGAGAATTCCTTCATGTGTGTCCTTGTGGACGTGAAGCGGAAAGGCATCTCCTTTTCCCCCGGAAAGAAGCACGATCTCAAACAAATCACCTGTGCTCCTCCCATTCGCCATCACCGTGGCAACCTGTCTGCCGAACAGATAGCGCTCGCCTTCTCCGCTCCGGAGCAAATAAGGCATTTTTTCTTTAGGCAATGAATGTTTACATAATGTTTTCATATTATCGCTTCCTCCAATTTAGACCAGTCTATATATTATCATTTATTTGTCTAGACCGTTCTATATAATTGTAGGAGAAAGGATAACAAAATGCTACCCTTTTTTTCTCACCAGCACTGGTATTTGTTCGGCAATGAGAAGAAGAGGCGTTTTGTCTTTATTCGTTAACGAAAGCATGATGCCGCCCTCAATCATCGAATTAATCAGCGTTCCAAGCTGATTTGCTTCTTCTTCTGCAAATCCGTTTTCCATTAATTTTCTGGCAAAAACCGCTTCCCAGCTTTTAAACACCTTCATGCAAACCGTCCGCAGCGGTTCACTGATTAACGCTGTCTCACTCGCCAGCAAACCGACTGGAATACCTTTAATGCTTTCTGTGTTATCAAATTGGCTGGCTGTTTTTTTGATAAAAAGCTGAATCGCTTCAACAGGATCAGAGGATTCATCCATGCTTTTCTGTATCAGATGTTCAACGATCTTACCTGTATATGTAACCGCTTCAATTGCTAGTTCTTCTTTGCCCTTCGGAAAAAAGTGATAAAGCGATCCCTTAGGAGCACCGCTTTCTTTTACAATCTGGTTCAAACCTGTCGCGTGATATCCTTGCAGCTGGAACAGACGTGACGCCGTGTGAAGGATTTTTTCACGTGAATCTCCTCTGCTAGTCATTAAAACATTCCCTCCTAGGTATGGTAGAGCGACTTATATAATATAAAAAAGAACCCTGTGATTGTCAAAAGGGGTAAGACCCTTCCGGATGGGGTAATGTACAAAAACAGCGTCTAGGAGGGATCTCTCAATGACAATCGATCATTCAGTCACGAATACAGAACAGCTTGAACGACAAAACCCCGCCATAAAAACAAAGCTCAAACTGAAAAAGCTTAAGGATCAGGTGATCGTCATTACCGGCGCTTCAAGCGGTATCGGACTTGTCACGGCGAGAATGGCAGCTGAAAAAGGCGCAAAGGTCGTGGCAGCAGCGCGAAATGAAGAGGCGCTGAAGGAGCTCACTGATGAACTTAAGGAAAAAGGGCACGACGCCATATGGGTAAAGGCGGATGTCGGAAAAGAAGAGGACGTCAACCGCATCGCAGAAACCGCGATCAGCACATTCGGCCACTTTGACACATGGGTCAACAATGCGGCCGTCTCGACTTTCGGACATGCCATGGACGTCACCGTCGAAGACATGAAGCGCATGTTCGACACAAATTTCTGGGGACCTGTTTACGGAACAAGAGCGGCTGTCAAACACTACACCGGCAGAGGTGTGCCGGGCGCACTCATTAATGTAGGAAGCCTGTTCGGAGACAGGGGAACGGTCATTCAATCCACATATGCGTCTGCCAAATTTGCGCTTCACGGCTGGACGGAAAGCATCCGAATGGAGCTCGAAAAGGAACAGGCGCCCGTCTCGGTAACGCTCATCCACCCGGGCAGAATTGACACACCTTATAACGAGCATGCGCACAGCTACCTCGACAAACAGCCGGCTCATTACCGCTCCATGATCTATCCACCGGAAGCAGTCGCCGAAGCTATCCTGTTTGCCGCCGAACACCCTAAGCGCGACATGTACATCGGCTCACAGGCCAAAGCCATCGCCATGCTGGGCGCGCTTTTCCCTCGTCTGACCGACAGACTGATGGAAAAAATCATGTATCACAGCCAGCATGCCGAAAGACCGTCCAAACCGCGAGAAGAAAGCGCTCTTTATGATGCGGGCTGCGGTATGCATGACAGAGGCACAAATAAAGGATGGATGAGGTCAAGAAGCTACTACACAAAAGCGACGAAGCGCCCCATTGTATCGGCGGCTGTTGTTGCCGGACTAGTGGCTTGGGCTGCCGCCAAACGATGCAGATAATCTCTGACCATAAGAAAAACCCATGCTGTTCCAGCGAACCATGGGTTTTTCAGCAGTTAATCGATAAAAGCCTTGTTCATACGCTGCAGCAGCTCGCCAAACATCTCTTTTTCCTGTGTTGACCATTCTTTCAGCATCTGTTCATAACGTTCAAGGCGCTTTTGCTGATCGGCTTTTAATAGTTGTTTGCCGAGTTTTGTAATGGTAAACAGGCTGACTCTCCCATCAGACGGGTCTGAGAAACGATAGATGAGCTCCTTTGCCTCTAATGCAGCTGCTTGTCTTGAAAGAGTAGAAATATCAAGCTTAAACGATTCAGCCAATTTCTTAACACGAGCAGGCCCAAACTCATCCAATTGTCTCAGTAATAAGTACGAAGATCTCTCCAAATTCCCTGTTCTTTTCTCCGATTGATCCAGATAAACAGCTCTCCTGATAAAAGTCGTCAGCTCATATTCAATTAATTCAACTGGATTTTGATTTTGCAATCGCTCTCGCTCCCTATTCCAATCTCCGGCATTGACAACATCATATATACTTGTATAATACAAATGTACATTAACTGAATAAATACAAGTCGTTATATGAATAAATCAATCATTATACTTGTATAGTACAATCATATAAAAAGAAAGTAAAGCGATTCCTCAGAACCATCCTAGAAGCAAGCACCAGAAAGGAGGAAGCTGTTCTGATTGGAGAGCAGCACTTGATGTGAAAGTCATACGAATTATCTTGCAAGTGTTGATATTATATGTATTTTTTATGATCGGGGAAGCCATTCAGCATCTGTTTCATTTACCCGTGTCAGGAAGCATCGTTGGATTGGTATTGCTTCTGATCTGCTTGGGCCTCCGTATTGTTCCCGTCTCCATCATTGAAGACGGAGCAGGGTTTTTATTATCCTTCCTTCCATTGTTGTTCATCCCGGCAATGACAGGAGTGATAAACTATCCGTCTCTCATTTCATTCAATGGCCTGATGCTGCTGATTACAGTCGTTCTGAGCACCATCGTCACGATCATTGCGGCTGGATTCGCCAGCCAGCTATTAGAGAAAAAAGCTAAAAAACGGGAGGAGAAAGAGAAATGCAGCAAGCATGTATCGCGATCATTATAATTCTTTTAACAGTTGCCGCTTATTTAGCGATGGTCAAACTCTATAAGCGATTCCCGCTTCCATTTCTGATCCCTGTTCTGACAACGACCATTTTGATTGTAGCGGTTTTGATGATGTTCCATGTTTCCTATGAAGGCTATATGATCGGGGGGAAATGGATCAATTCTTTGCTTGGGCCGGCTGTCGTGGCACTGGCCTATCCGCTTTATAAACAATGGCATATCATTGTCAAACATTGTGTTCCCATTTTAGGCGGCGTCCTGGTCGGATTATGCATGGGAATGATCAGCGGGCTGATCTTCGCAGAAGCATTCGGGATTGATCATGATCTCTTATTATCCATTCTGCCAAAGTCGATCACAACCCCTGTCGCTATTCAGATCGCCGCCGGGCTTGGCGGCGTCCCTTCCATGACAGTCGTATTTGTCATGATTGCGGGCTTTTCAGGCGTCATCCTCGGGCCTCTTTTCCTAAAATGGCTTCGCATACGCAGTTCCCTTGGACAAGGCATTGCATTAGGCAGCGCCTCCCATGCACTGGGTACCTCCAAAGCGTTGGAATATGGGGAATTGGCCGTATCCATGAGTTCCGTCTCCATGACGCTTTGTGCGGTGCTCGGCTCATTCTTCGGCCCGCTCGTCGTCTGGCTGTTTCATATTTAACAAAGAAAGACTGCCCCGGGGGAGGGCAGTCTTTTTCGTTTAAGAAGCAAAAAAATCAATCAGCGGCTGAAAGTCCTTAGATAAATCAACGTCATTCGGCTCTGCTTGAAGCAGGCGGTCAATCATGCGCTCCAGCTCCTCAACATCATTCTTATCTGTATATTCAATGAAGTTTAAGCTTTCAAGCCAATCCCGGTATGAATGTTTGGCTTTGCCATAGCTGTTTCCAAAGACAAGGCAAGGTGTTTTGGTGATAATCGAGAAAATCATCGCGTGAAGGCGGTCGGTAATCACCAATTTACTGGAGCCGATGCGGTCCAGCATCTCCATAAAATGCTTTTCACGATCAGCGTAATCGATGGTGTCTACCGTATCCAGCACCGTATCGGTACGCTCTGTGTAAGTTGTTTTTTCTGCCCATTGCTTCATCTGTGAAATAAAATCTTCGTCAGTCACTTTCTCCTTATCCGCTCTTAAAATAAAGAGAACGCCGTCCCGCTCGAGCTCTCGCGGCACAATATCCAAGGAAAGCACCATGTCCGGTGTAAAGATCACATTGGAGTTGAAGGTCTCTTTCACAACATCCAGTGTTTGCGTCTCACGCGCAGCAATCGTTAAGTTTGTATTTTGATGGTACGCATCCTGTGTTTTTTTCTTTTCCTTCTGTCCTTCCTCTGTATCCTCAAAATAAACGGATTGTGGCAGAGAAATTGATTTGTAGTCTTTAAACGCCGAAAAGACCTTTCTTCTGTCTTCCTCAATATCAAGATAAAGGTTTCCTAAATTCCCTCCGCCTGTAAAGCAGACAATATCGTCTTCACGAATGATCTCCTTCACCAGTTCAATGCCCTCATCCGTCGCATAATCCATAATCTCAATGTATTCATAATACGGAAAATGATTTTTGACAAATTTCTCTTCCGCATACGCAATCGCTTGGTCGCCAATGTTTGTGTAACTAGGGGAACCAAACAAAAATACTTTTCGTTTATCATTTAACAGAGCTTCCGGCTCCACATTTGGCGCAATGCCTTTTACTAGTTTTTTGCCTTTGATTTCTTGTACAGTCATATCTGCGTCCTCCTTCTGGGATGAATTCCTCATTGTGTGTTAACTGTCTCTACCCAAAAAGAAGGATGGCTATGCATTGGCATGTGCATCGGCTATATCAGAAACATCGTTTTCGCCAATTTGATAGACGCTGCAATGTCCCGCGCCGTTCTTTCCATATATTCCGCGGCATGTTCAAACGCGTCTTCTAGCGGCACGGCTCCGGGGACGATGCTGAAAAGCGCATCGATCCCGTGTTGATAGACGGCATCACTGTCTCGTGATACTGATCCCGCAATACCGATGACGGGCACATCGTATGATTTAGCCGCCTTGGCTACGCCGATCGGCGTTTTTCCATGAACCGTTTGGCTGTCGATCCGTCCCTCGCCTGTAATCACAAGATCTGCATCCTGAACGATACTTTCAAAATCAATCGCATTAAGGACAATATCAATGCCTCTTTTCAGGTCAGCCTGAAGATAAGTCAGCAGGCTCCATCCAAGACCGCCCGCTGCACCGGCGCCCTCTGTATCTCGGAAGGTTGATCCGAGCTCTTTTTCTGCCATATCAGCGAAATGGCTTACGTTCTGGTCTAGTACATCCAGCATGTCGGCCGTCGCGCCTTTTTGCGGCCCGAAAACAGCCGTAGCACCCTTTGGTCCTGTTAACGGATTGTCCACGTCACAGGCAACTTCCAGTTTGACATTCCGCAATCTGGAATCAAGCCCGCTAACATCTATTGATGCAAGCTGAGATAACGCGCCGCCCCCTGGGCCAATCTCGCGGCCTGAGTTATCAAGAAGCCTTACGCCCAATGCCTGAATCATCCCGGCTCCCCCGTCGTTCGTGGCGCTTCCGCCGATTCCGATAATCAAACGCTCCGCTCCTGCATCAAGAGCCGCTCCGATTAATTCTCCCGTTCCCCTTGTTGTAGTGATGAGCGGATTTCGCTTATGAATAGGCACCAGATGCAGCCCTGAAGCAGCAGCCATTTCAATCACAGCTGTTCTCCCATCTCCCATCATGCCAAAGAAAGCTTTCACCGGTTCCCCCAGCGGCCCTGTGACAACTTGCTCTATGATCCTTCCGTTGGTCGCATCGACTAGAGATTGAACGGTTCCCTCGCCGCCGTCCGCCACCGGCAATTTTCTGTAATCAGCACCCGGAAAGACCGATTTGAAACCTCTTTCTATCGCTTCGGCTGCCTCCAGAGCTGATAAGCTTTCCTTAAAAGAATCAGGTGCAATGATGATTTTCATCCAAATCGCCTCTTTCAAAACATGATTCACTTATGCTAGTTATCTCCAATGTACCATATTCCATTTAGAAATAAATACCATAATGATTGGGAAAAATTTTATTAAAAATTAGAAATGAAAGTGTTTGCATAAAAGAAATATTCACGTTATCATACTTGTATACAAGTATACTCCTTGAGTGAGGAAGGTGAGTGTATGCTAGACTCCAAAGACCTGTTGTATCCCGCAAAATGGCTCTCAAAAGCGTCAACCGGGGTTCGTGTCGCATACGAGCTGAGAATGCGGATCGTTTCAGGCCTGATTGAAAGCGGTACCATTTTATCAGAAAATACAATCGCCGCCGAGTTTTCAGTAAGCCGTTCGCCGGTTCGCGAAGCGCTAAAAATACTCGCATCCGAAAAAATCATCCGCTTAGAACGAATGGGAGCGGTCGTAATTGGTTTAACTGAGAAGAAAATCGCGGAAATTTATGATGTGCGGTTACTATTAGAAACATTTGTCTTTGAACGGCTTGTCAAAATAGACATTGAGCCTTTAGTTAAGGATCTCAGCAAAATTCTTGAGATGATGAAAGTCTCAATCAAATATGAGGACGCTGACGAATTTTCATTTCAAGATGTGCTGTTCCATGAAACGATTATCCGAGCGATTGATCATTCATACATTCAGATGATCTGGAACAATCTAAAACCCGTCATGGAAAGCTTTATTCTTTTATCGATGCGGGTACGGTTAAAGGAAAAGTATGAAGACTTCACAAGGATTTTAGATAACCACGAGCTTTATATTCAAGCCATCAAAACAAAGGATAGGGCGCTGATGATTCAGTCTCTTCACCAAAACTTTGATGATGTGCAGGATAAGGTAGAAGACCTATGGCTCTCACAACAAATGCTGGCAAAAGGAGCTGAATACAGCAATGACTAGTTATATGTTAGGAATCGATATCGGCACGACAAGCACAAAAGCTGTGCTGTTCAGTGAAAACGGAGATGTGGTACAGAAAGAAAGCATCGGCTACCCGCTCTATACACCGGACATCTCAACAGCTGAACAAAATCCGGAAGAGATTTTTCAGGCAGTCATCCATACAACAGCGAGAATTACAAAACAGCATCCCGAAAAACAGATCTCTTTCATTTCATTCAGCAGCGCCATGCACAGCGTCATTGCAATCGACGAAAATGACAAGCCGCTGACGCCATGCATTACATGGGCCGACAACAGAAGTGAAGGCTGGGCGCATAAGATCAAAGAGGAATTGAACGGACATGAGGTGTACAAACGGACGGGAACACCGATTCATCCGATGGCACCGTTAAGTAAAATTGCCTGGATCACGAATGAAAGAAAAGAAATCGCTTCCAGGGCAAAAAAATATATCGGAATTAAAGAGTACATTTTTAAACAGCTGTTTAATGAGTATGTCATCGATTACTCCTTGGCATCAGCGACAGGCATGATGAACCTGAAAGGCTTGGATTGGGACGAAGAGGCACTGCGCATCGCAGGCATCACGCCGGATCACTTATCCAAACTCGTGCCGACAACCGCGATCTTTCAGCACTGCAGCCCGGAAATAGCGATCCAGATGGGAATCGATCCGGAAACGCCTTTTGTCATCGGGGCCAGCGACGGCGTGCTGTCCAACCTCGGCGTCAACGCCATTAAAAAGGGCGAAATCGCCGTCACCATCGGAACAAGTGGTGCCATCCGGACGATTATTGACAAGCCGCAAACCGATGAAAAAGGGAGAATTTTCTGCTATGCCTTGACGGACAAGCATTGGGTTATTGGGGGACCTGTGAACAATGGGGGCATCGTCCTTCGCTGGATCAGAGACGAGTTTGCCTCCTCCGAAATCGAAACAGCGACACGGCTGGGCATTGATCCATATGACGTGCTGACGAAAATTGCCCAACGCGTCAGACCCGGTTCTGACGGTCTGCTGTTCCACCCATATCTCGCCGGAGAACGCGCTCCGTTGTGGAATCCGGATGTACGCGGCTCATTTTTTGGCCTGACCATGTCGCATAAGAAAGAGCATATGATACGCGCGGCATTGGAAGGCGTCATTTACAACCTGTACACGGTGTTCTTGGCGTTAACTGAATGCATGGATGGCCCGGTAACCCGCATCCAAGCGACAGGGGGTTTTGCAAGGTCGGAGGTTTGGCGCCAAATGATGTCGGATATCTTCGAATCAGAGGTTGTCGTTCCGGAAAGCTACGAAAGCTCATGTCTCGGCGCCTGCATTTTAGGCCTGTATGCAACAGGAAAAATTGACTCTTTCGACGCCGTGTCCGACATGATCGGCAGCACATACAGACATACGCCGATCGAAGACTCAGCCAAGGAATACAGAACATTAATGCCGATTTTCATCAATCTATCAAGATTATTAGAAAATCAATATACACAAATTGCAGATTATCAGAGGGGCTTAATCACACACAAATAGTACATGACATGAAGGGGAGGGCATTACCATGCCGTTAATCATCGTTGCACTTGGGATCTTAGCATTACTATTTCTGATTATGGGCTTAAAATTAAACACATTTATTTCCCTGCTGGTCGTATCGTTCGGCGTGGCACTGGCACTCGGGATGCCGTTCGATAAGGTTGTCAGCTCCATCGAAGCAGGGATAGGGGGGACTCTTGGCCACATCGCGCTCATCTTCGGACTCGGTGCGATGCTGGGCAAGCTGATCGCGGATTCAGGAGGCGCACAGCGCATTGCGATGACGCTCGTCAACAAATTCGGCGAGAAAAATATTCAATGGGCCGTTGTCATTGCCTCATTTATTATTGGGATTGCGTTATTTTTTGAAGTAGGACTGGTTCTATTAATTCCGATTGTCTTTGCGATTTCAAGAGAATTGAAGATTTCTATTTTATTTCTCGGAATCCCGATGGTCGCGGCACTATCCGTCACACACGGTTTCCTGCCGCCGCACCCGGGACCTACGGCGATCGCCGGTGAGTATGGCGCAAACATTGGAGAAGTGCTGCTGTACGGCTTTATTGTTGCTGTTCCGACAGTGCTCATCGCAGGGCCGTTATTTACAAAGTTCGCGAAAAAAATCGTTCCTGCATCATTTGCGAAAAACGGCAATATTGCATCACTCGGCACACAAAAAACGTTTAACCTTGAAGAAACACCCGGCTTTGGAATCAGTGTCTTTACTGCAATGCTCCCGATTATCATCATGTCGGTCGCGACTATTATCGACCTGCTTCAAGAAACAATCGGGTTTGCAGATAACGGAGTTTTAGCTTTTATCAGATTGATTGGAAACGCATCGACTGCTATGATTATTTCGTTATTGGTCGCAGTCTATACAATGGGCATCAAGCGCGACATTCCAGTCAAAACCGTGATGGATTCTTGTTCAACTGCCATTTCACAAATCGGCATGATGCTTTTGATCATCGGAGGAGGCGGCGCCTTCAAACAAGTGCTGATCAACGGCGGTGTCGGCGATTACGTAGCAGACCTATTCAAAGGAACGGCATTATCGCCAATCATTCTGGCATGGCTCATCGCAGCGATCCTGCGCATTTCTCTAGGATCAGCGACTGTTGCCGCACTAAGCACAACAGGTCTGGTCATTCCGTTATTGGGCCATTCTGATGTTAACCTGGCGTTAGTCGTGCTCGCAACAGGCGCCGGAAGTGTCATCGCTTCACACGTCAATGACGCCGGCTTCTGGATGTTCAAGGAATACTTCGGATTAAGCATGAAAGAAACATTCGCCACATGGACATTGCTGGAAACCATTATTTCCGTTGCTGGACTGGGATTCATTTTATTGTTAAGTTTAGTTGTATGAAATTAAGAAGGAGCTGTAACACATGTTCAATACGATTGGTGTCATAGGCTTAGGCGTAATGGGAAGCAATATCGCCTTAAACATGGCAAATAAAGGCGAAAACGTCGCTGTCTATAATTACACCAGAGATTTAACGGACCAGCTTATCCAAAAGCTGGATGGACAATCTCTCAGCCCGTATTACGAGCTTGAGGACTTTGTTCAATCGTTAGAAAAACCAAGAAAAATCTTTTTGATGGTCACAGCGGGAAAACCCGTAGATTCCGTCATCCAATCATTAAAGCCTTTGCTTGAAGAAGGCGACGTCATCATGGACGGAGGAAACTCCCACTATGAAGACACAGAAAGAAGATATGACGAGCTGAAGGAAAAAGGGATCGGCTACCTGGGAGTCGGCATTTCCGGCGGTGAAGTCGGCGCATTAACAGGACCTTCCATCATGCCGGGCGGAGATCGCGACGTCTATGAGAAAGCCGCTCCTATCCTGACAAAAATCGCAGCCCAAGTCGGAGATGACCCTTGCTGTGTCTATATCGGACCAAAAGGGGCAGGGCACTTTACAAAAATGGTGCACAACGGCATTGAATATGCAGACATGCAGCTGATTGCAGAAGCGTATACGTTTCTAAGAGAAACGCTTCGTCTGCCGCTAGATGAAATTGCATCTATTTTTGAAACATGGAATCAAGGTGAGCTGAAAAGCTATTTAATAGAGATTACAGCTGAGATTTTACGCAAAAAAGACGAAAAAACAGGACAGCCTCTGATCGATGTCATCCTTGATAAAACCGGACAAAAAGGCACTGGGAAATGGACGAGCATGCAGGCGATTGATAACGGCATCCCGTCCACGATCATCACAGAGTCCTTGTTCGCCCGCTACTTGTCATCCTTAAAAGAAGAACGGATGGCAGCTCAAGACGTATTAGCAGGCCCGGAATCCGAAGAAAAACACTTGGATAAAGACACCTGGATTGAATACGTCAGACAGGCTCTTTACATGGGGAAAGTATGCGCCTATGCACAAGGCTTTGCCCAATATAAGATGTCATCTGAGCTTTACGGCTGGAATCTGCCGCTCAAAGACATTGCCTTGATTTTCCGAGGCGGCTGCATCATCCGCGCTGATTTCCTTAACGTGATCAGCGAAGCATTCAGTGAGCAGCCAAATCTGGCAAACCTGCTGATCGCGCCTTATTTCACAGATAAGCTCCATGCCTATCAAACAGGCCTGCGAAAAGTCGTTTGCGAGGGCATCAGCACTGGAATCTCCTTCCCATGCTTAACTACCGCGCTCTCTTATTACGACGGCTACCGCACAGGGCGTTCCAATGCGAACCTCTTGCAGGCGCAGCGCGATTACTTTGGCGCTCATACGTACGAACGGACTGATATGGACGGCGTTTTCCATACGAATTGGTCTGAATAACCTGTATTAAAAACACGGTCAGTTTCAACTGAACCGTGTTTTTTTCTTCTATCCCAAACAACAGAAGACATAAGTTATGTTTTAAATATCATAAACAGTGATACAATAATAGCTAGAAACAATCCCCAAGATCATCATGTGACAGCAGATTGCTGTTCCGTTCTATTCTGCTTTTGGCCATTGTCCTTTGCCCTTGACCATGGTGTCATAAAATGTTCAAATGCCAAAACGGCCTGGCATTCTGATTTACAAAAGTCCCTGAAAACCTTATCTAATTGAGAATCAGCCTCTCATTTGTTATAAAAGAAATGCCTAAATCCTACCTGTCACAGCTTTAGTAAGATGAAAAAAAGTAGGTTATGGCTTGACAAAAAATATATATTAATTAATAATTCATATATAATTAGAATTATTATTGAAAGCGAATATGCTTTCTAATACATTTTTAGGAGGAATATACATTATGTCTTTAATCGGTAAAGAAGTACTTCCATTCGAAGCAAAAGCATTCAAAAACGGTGAATTCATCGATGTAACAAACGAAGATTTGAAAGGCCAATGGAGCGTATTCTGCTTCTACCCAGCAGATTTCTCTTTCGTATGCCCAACTGAGCTTGAAGATCTTCAAGAACAATATGCTGCACTTAAAGAATTAGGTGTTGAAGTATACTCTGTTTCTACAGATACTCACTTCGTACACAAAGGCTGGCATGACAGCTCTGAAAAAATCAGCAAAATCACTTACGCAATGATCGGTGACCCATCTCAAACGATCTCTCGCAACTTCGATGTTCTTGACGAAGAAACTGGCCTTGCTGACCGCGGAACATTCATCATCGATCCAGACGGCGTTATCCAAACTGTTGAAATCAATGCAGGCGGTATCGGCCGTGACGCAAGCAACCTTGTAAACAAAGTAAAAGCAGCTCAATACGTTCGTCAAAACCCAGGTGAAGTTTGCCCGGCTAAATGGGAAGAAGGCGGCGAAACTCTTACACCTAGCCTTGATCTAGTAGGTAAAATCTAAGGAGTGCATTCAATTGGTACTTGATGCAAACATCAAAGCACAATTAAATCAATATATGCAGCTAATTGAGAATGACATTGTTCTCAAAGTTAGCGCAGGCGAAGATGACATTTCAAAGGACATGCTGGCTCTCGTTGATGAGCTGGCTTCCATGTCATCGAAAATTTCAGTTGAAAAAGCTGAATTAAACAGAACGCCAAGCTTCAGTGTCAATCGTGTCGGAGAAGACACTGGCGTGACTTTCGCCGGTATCCCTCTGGGCCACGAATTCACATCATTAGTGTTGGCGTTGCTCCAAGTGAGCGGCAGACCGCCTAAGGTGGACCAAAAAGTCATTGATCAGGTGAAGAAGATCAGCGGTGAATACCACTTCGAATCTTATATCAGCCTGACATGCCACAACTGTCCTGATGTTGTACAAGCTTTAAACATGATGAGCGTGCTGAACCCGAACATTACGCACACGATGATTGACGGTGCAGCATACAAAGCAGAAGTTGAAAGCAAAAACATCATGGCAGTGCCGACCGTTTACCTGAATGGCGAATCCTTCGGAAGCGGCCGTATGACGCTTGAAGAAATTCTTGCGAAAATGGGCAGCGGCACAGATGCATCTGAGTTTGCTGACAAAGAGCCGTTTGACGTTCTTGTGGTCGGAGGCGGACCTGCTGGTGCAAGTGCAGCGATCTACACTGCACGTAAAGGCATCCGCACTGGTGTTGTCGCTGAGCGCTTCGGCGGACAGGTTCTCGACACCATGAGCATCGAAAACTTCATCAGCGTCAAAGCGACGGAAGGACCGAAGCTTGCGGCAAGTCTTGAAGAGCATGTGAAGGAATATGATATTGATGTCATGAACCTTCAGCGTGCGAAACGCCTTGAGAAGAAAGATCTGTTCGAACTTGAACTCGAAAACGGCGCTGTCCTGAAAAGTAAAACAGTGATCCTTTCAACAGGTGCACGCTGGCGAAATGTCAACGTACCTGGTGAACAAGAGTTCAAAAACAAAGGTGTCGCATACTGCCCGCACTGTGATGGGCCATTGTTTGAAGGCAAAGACGTTGCGGTAATCGGCGGCGGAAACTCTGGTATCGAAGCAGCGATTGATCTAGCAGGTATTGTGAATCATGTTACTGTGCTAGAGTTCGCGCCGGAACTGAAAGCAGACGAAGTCCTGCAAAAACGTCTCTACAGCCTGCCTAACGTTACTGTCGTGAAAAACGCACAAACAAAAGAAATCACAGGTGATCAGAGCGTTAACGGCATCACATATGTAGACCGCGAAACAGGCGAAGAAAAACACGTTGAACTTCAAGGTGTATTCGTCCAAATCGGTCTCGTGCCAAACACAGAATGGTTAGAAGGAACAGTTGAACGCAACCGCATCGGCGAAATCATTGTCGACAAACACGGCGCAACAAGCGTACCAGGCTTATTTGCTGCCGGCGACTGCACAGACAGTGCGTACAATCAAATTATTATTTCTATGGGATCAGGTGCAACTGCCGCCCTCGGCGCGTTTGATTACCTAATCCGTAACTAATATAAGAAAGCCGCAATATTGCCAGATTGGCAGCATTGCGGCTTTCTTTTTTATTCCAAAAATATTGCAAGTTTTATACAACTGTAATATAGTTGTAATGTTAGTGAATGGTCACTTCACACTCAGCATATTTGCTGTTTTTAAAGCGATACGCACTGATTTTCTATTTAACGTGCCCTGATACTTTTTGACCTTTTTTTTCAGATCTTTAATGGTTTTTTCCTTTTTGGCATTTTCTAATGCCATCAGCGTTTCCCAGCGTTTCGCTGTTTCTGTGGAACTGCAGCCGCTAACTGTAGTCACAGGCGGAAGAAGCTTCGTGTTAGATAGTTTTTCGTCAAAAGGAACGGTATCAGGAATCGCTTTCTCTTTATAAATATGGTCTAATTCATTTTGATTCAAGAAGCTGATGAAATGGTCAAAGTTTTGCGCTTGCCGTTTCTCAGGCTGATGAAAATCAAGTGTTTCAATTAATTCTGACAGTTTTGTCTGATCGGTTATCTCATTTGCCATGACATGCGTTAATTGATGGTACTCAGCTAATTCACGCATTCTGGCATCTTTCGGAAGCAACAGGCTCGGTGTACCGGCAATCGTCGCTGCGATATTTCCATGCAGCCTTGCGCCAAAGCTCAAATCGGCTTTTCTCAGGAAATCCAGCCAAGTCGGCACATTTAAAAAGAATCGGACTCTATCATTCTGATAAGCCGGGTCTTCCATGCTGACCGGATAATTATCAGCAGGCTTCGCTAGCGCAGGCGCACCCGCATACGTCAGAATCATTTCTTTTCGCCATTGCGGGATAAAGTAATGATTCGGGAACTCTTTCATGCTTCTCGTAATGAAGTCCAGTACATGCTTTGGAGACAGTCTTGATGAGTTAACCGTCACCATTGATTCTGTTGTGATATTAGTTTCTCTTATCTTCAGTTCTCTGCCAAACGCATACATAGAAGGACACCCAATCACCGTATGGTCAATGCCTTCACGGAAGCCTAATCTGGAAAGGTATTTCGCTGTAATTTCACCGCGGACACCGATCATATTTGATCTCTCCAGCACAGCACTTACAAACGCTTTTACATCCTCATCAAAAGGAAAACCTTCATTTAATTTTGGTTCAAACGGAGCCCGCAAACCAACACCAATCACAACAACCGGAATGGTTAGTTTCTTAATTAATTGGGTATATTTCCGTAAAGAAGGCACGAAATCCTCGCGGAATGCATCTGCCAGCGGAATAATATACATATCATAATTTGTATTAATTTGTTCAGCATCCGCTGGATTAATCCGATAATAATCAGGAGTAATCGTCGTTCCTTCTGTCATCAGCGTGCGAAACACACTGTAGGCATATACTAGGTTTCCTACGTTGCCGCCAATGGAGTTGCGAACAATCATTTCAGCTGCATTAAATGTATCAAATGGTGATATGCCAGCTCTTATTAAAATGTTTTTCAATGTGATGTTGCCCCTTCCTCGCCAAATTTTTTTCAGGAGATTTGCTTAGGGAACTCTATCATGATCTTAAAACTTCAGCCGGACACCCGCTTTCATCCCTTTTTACTCACAAACTCTCTCCCTTTCTACCATTCTAATATTAAATTATACAAAAAAGGATCTTACAGGTGAAATCATAACATAGCAATCAGCGCTAGTAATCTATTCCCATTATTGGATATCGGATCGGATCATGCCAAAAACCCGAACCAGGCACTACGGTAAACGTGCTCGATTCGGGCCAGCTTCTTATAGTTCCTCGCCGTTCGTTTGAATGACATTTTTGTACCACTCAAAGGAATCTTTCTTATACCGCTTCATGGATCCGTTTCCTTCATTGTCACGATCAACATAGATCATGCCGTAGCGTTTTTTCATTTCGCCAGTTGTGAAGGAGACAATATCAATAATGCCCCACGGCGTGTAGCCAATTAAATCAACACCATCGTACGTGACCGCTTTTTTCAATGCTTCAATATGCGATTTTAAATATTGAATGCGTTCCGGATCATGAACCTTGCCGTCCTCCTCCAGCGTATCCACTGCGCCAAAGCCATTTTCAACGATGAATAACGGGATTTGGTATCGGTCATAAAAACGATTTAACGTATATCTCAACCCGGTTGGATCAATCGCCCATCCCCAGTCACTCGAAGTGATGTACGGATTTTCGACACCATTCGGCAAGCCGCCATTTACAATATCGCCAGTGTTATCATTTTTCACATCGCTTTTCACAGTTGTTGACATGTAATAGCTGAAGCCTAAGTAATCGACGGTTCCGTTTCTTAAAATCTCATCATCGCCGTCTTCGAATGTGATGTTGTAGCCTTCGCGTTCAAATTCCTTCAACGCGTAGCTTGGATAATAACCGCGAACCTGCACATCAGGGAAGAAATAGCGCTGCCTCATTTCTTCTTCAGCCAGCATCACATCTTCAGGATTGGAGGAGAAAGGATAAATCGGCACGTGTGACACCATGGCGCCAATCTGGAAGTCTGGATTGATGTCTTTTCCTTTTGCCACTGCTAATGCGCTCGCCACTAATTCGTGGTGTGCCGTTTGATACATGACCTCCTTGGCGTTTTCGTTTTCACCAACCACAACACCTGAATTCGTCCATAGGAACAACGGATTGTTCACATCCATTTGGTTGTTGATCTCGTTAAATGTCATCCAGTACTTCACTTTCTCTTTGTAACGGGTAAAGCAAGCCTCTGCAAAGTTGACGAAGAAGTCCACGACTTTCCGGTTTCTGAAGCCTCCATATTCTCTTGCCAGGTGCAGCGGCATTTCAAAGTGAGACAGCGTAATGACCGGCTCGATCCCATGCTTCAGCAATTCATCAAACACATCATCATAAAACTGCAAACCCGCTTCGTTCGGTTCAGCCTCATCGCCTTTCGGAAAAATCCGGCTCCAGCCGATGGACGTCCGCAGACATTTTAATCCCATTTCCGCAAACAAAGCGATATCTTCCTTGTATCTGTGATAGAAATCAATGGCTTCATGGTTTGGATAAAATTCGTTTTCTTCAATCGTATCCGTGATTTTTCTCGGCACGCCGTGCGCACCCGCTGTCATCACATCGACGACACTCGGCCCTTTACCGCCTTGATTCCATCCGCCTTCAAATTGGTGGGCAGCTAAAGCACCGCCCCATAAAAAATCTTTCGGCATGTTTCCCATGTTTAATTCCTCCTCAGCTTACGACTGTAAATATTTTTTGATGCAATGCACTTTCCTCAATCTCTTCAATGAAAGCTTTATCAAACTCAACAAGCACTTCGCCTTTTTTGACGGTATCGCCTTCTTTTACCTTCAAGGAAAAAGGCCTGCCGTCTAATGTCACCGTATCCAGCCCGATGTGCGCAAGCAATTCGACGCTGAACGCAGGTCAATCGCATGCTTTGACAACCGTAATGACGCCGGGATGGTGGCATCAATTTCACGATATCCTTCGCTTTAGGGGTAGACAGCTTCAGCACCAATCGAAGTCTGGTAGCGCAGCGAGAAGCCCCAATCACATTCTCTCCCCCGCCTACGGCCTCTAAAATGTCTTTTGCTAGTCTCGTATAATCTCTCACTTTCCCCGACATTTTCACCCACCCCTTCGTTTTGGTTACGCTTTCATTATAATTGTACCGGTATAATTTATCAATGCCGAAACAAAATATTTACGCACTTACTATAATTGCAAGCGGTTTATGCTATAATTTTGACAAGTGAACTAAACGAATAAATGAGGAATGCGTATGTTAAAATACCAGCAAATCGCAGCGGAAATTGAAACATATATAGAAGAACACCAGCTTCAGCAGGGAGACAAACTGCCAGTCCTAGAAACCCTCATGGCCCAGTTTGAAGTCAGCAAAAGCACCATCACAAAGTCCCTCGAGCTATTAGAGCAAAAAGGCGCGATCTTTCAGGTCAGAGGAAGCGGCATTTTCGTCAGAAAACATAAACGAAAAGGTTATATCAGCCTTCTGTCGAATCAGGGATTTAAAAAAGATCTCGAGGATTTCAACGTCACCTCAAAAGTTATCGAACTAGACGTGAGAAAGCCAACTCCGGAAGCGGCGGAAAACCTGAACATCGGAATAAACGAGGACATCTACTATGTCAAAAGGGTCCGCTACATCAACGGCCAGACCCTTTGCTACGAAGAATCCTATTACAACAAATTGATCGTGACGTATTTAAACAACGAAATCGTCTCCCACTCCATCTTCCATTACATCCGGGAAGGACTGGGGCTGAAAATTGGTTTTTCTGATTTGTTTCTGCACGTGGACCAGCTTAATGAGGAGGAAGCGGAATATTTGGGATTAGAGGCTGGACTGCCGAAGCTGTATATAGAAAGTATTTTTCACCTGACGAATGGGCAGCCGTTTGATTACTCGAAGATTTCGTATAATTATAAGCAGTCGCAGTTTGTGGTGCAGGCTAATAGTTTTTTATTATAGGGCTCTTCACTACGGAAGGTGGTCGACATGTACAAAATCATCATTCCTGCCATACTAGCCATCTTTTCGCTCTGGATACTCTTACAGATTTCACTAGAGATGAGCATCGTTAAGAATCCAATGAACTACTTTATCGTATTCATTATCTTTTTCCTCTTTGTAAAGATGGTGAAAGAAAAACAACAATAGTTTGGGCGATGCAAACAGAAAAACATCCTTCCCTTAACAAACTCAGCCAGTCACATGCATTAATCTTGATGTTAATGATATATAGGTGCACATAAAAAGCTACTTCATTGTGAAGTAGCTTCCTTTATTAAATGCCCATTTTGATCCATCTAGTTTTAGAAAAGCGAAGGATAATCGCATTTATGATAATAATTGAAACTAAATACAAAATAATAAATAAAACATCATTACTCCCAAGTGTCATGTTATCAGATTGCAGCACTCTTTCTATTCGGGGATACATAGTGTTACCTGCCTCAAAAGGAGCAATGAAACCAAACGTTTTATTGCTTATAGCTACTAAGATAACAGAAGTCATCCAATAAACGATACTGACACCTATACTAATTAATATATTAGGACATAACATGCTTATAGTTCCGATAATTAGAATATACTGCAGTATAACTGCAGAAAATAAAAAAAGTAATAATGCAAAATGCGAAAAATCATGGTACATCAACGATATGATTAGCAGGCCTAGCGCTATAAATGCAAAACATTCTAAAAATAAAACAGCTATCTTTTTATAAAAGAAAGTATAGATGTTCTCTCCAATTAACTTGTAAAAGAGAATATTTTTGTTTGAATACTCTCTATTAATAAAGAAAGCTATAACAAATGAAAATAACATCAAACCAAACTGGGTCGCAACAGTATAGGAGCTAAAGAAAAACATTTCAGGTGTAACATTGCTGACTTTATCAATTCCAACAAGTAAAAAATAACCCAGCAAGAATAAAAATACAAACATTGCTCCTAAAATAATGATAACTTTGTTGCTAATACTCTTTTTAAACTCTAATTTCATCTCAAGCCCCCACTGTTTTATTACTCATTTATATACACTTCAATTAATTTATCCACTGAATGATATTGTTGAATTTCTTGGTGATTAAATATATAATAATCCCCTTCTATCGCCTTTAAATCAGACAAATCATGTGTAATGTTGATGATAATCTTCTCGGGATTCTCCTGAATATACTTGTTTAAGAAGCCATGAATCTCTATAACCGTTTTTTTGTCTAATGAATTCGTTATTTCATCTAAAACAATAATATTTTTATCCTCTAATAAGAAACTGAGCAATTTTAATTTTTGCTTTTGTCCATCACTCAAATTTTTGATCAGAACTTTTCCATCAATATTATCCAGATTAAGTAAATGTGCGATTTTATCTATCATTTCTGCATCAAATTTTTTACTCAAAAAGTGTAATAAAAAGTCCTTAGAAACATCATTAGGTATATTCGAAGAGCTGGATATTAAAGAAACATTTTGACGAATATCTCTGCCGATTCTTTTGCTATTATTCAACAAAAAGTCTTTAGCAAGCTGTGATTTACCGACTCCATTTTTTCCGACAACGTGATTAATTTTCCCGCTCGAAAAATGCAAGTCGGTGTCCTGAAGTAACGTTTTGCCTTTCACTTTTAAAGTGTAATTCGCTATATTCATATACATACTCCTAGGAAATATTTGTATTGGTGCCTCTTTTCCGGTTTGGAACTGTAAGAAATGTTTTTTGATGATTAATCTGGATATCTTTTACTCTAGTTTACAATATATAACACTCAATGTAAAACAACGGCAGTTTTCTCAAGGAAATTCCTTACAAGGTAACTGAAAAACAAGCTAAATAAACGGATCGTCAATACCATATCAATGCATATTGATAACAACAATAAGGAAGATACTGAACCTTTTAGCCTAAGCCCTTGACTATATAACCTCCTCCGTAGATTCTGCTGAAAGGTTTTTCAGCTCTAGCTGCCTTAATCTTTCACTCGTTTCAATTGTCTATAAAAGCAGTTATGCGGTACTATCGTATAAAGGTCCAATGATGAAAAACAATGACATACTTTTAAATTCACCTTATCATGCACATGCTCATAAATAGGGGTTTATTCTAAAAAGGGGATGGACGATTTTGGAAAGCAAGTACCTAGATCTACTCGCGCAAAAATACGATTGTGAAGAAAAAGTGGTAACAGAAATCATTAATTTGAAAGCGATATTGAACCTGCCGAAGGGCACTGAGCATTTTGTCAGTGATTTGCACGGGGAGTATCAGGCATTCCAGCACGTGCTGCGCAATGGTTCAGGACGAGTCAAAGAGAAGATACGCGACATCTTCAGCGGTGTCATTTACGATAGAGAAATCGATGAATTAGCAGCATTGGTCTATTATCCAGAAGACAAACTGAAGTTGATCAAACATGACTTTGATGCGAAAGCAGCATTAAACGAGTGGTATAAAGAAACCATTAACCGAATGATTAAGCTCGTTTCTTATTGCTCCTCCAAGTATACCCGCTCCAAACTGCGCAAAGCACTGCCTGCCCAATTTGCTTATATTACGGAGGAGCTGTTATACAAAACAGAACAAGCTGGCAACAAGGAGCAATATTACTCCGAAATCATTGATCAGATCATTGAACTTGGCCAAGCCGATAAGCTGATCACCGGCCTTGCTTACAGCGTTCAGCGGCTGGTGGTCGACCATCTGCATGTGGTCGGCGATATTTATGACCGCGGACCCCAGCCGGATAGGATTATGGAAGAACTGATCAACTATCATTCTGTCGATATTCAGTGGGGAAATCACGATGTCCTTTGGATCGGCGCCTATGCCGGTTCCAAAGTGTGCCTGGCCAATATTATCCGCATCTGTGCCCGCTACGACAACTTGGATATTATTGAAGACGTGTACGGCATCAACCTGAGACCGCTGCTGAACCTGGCCGAAAAATATTACGATGATAATCCAGCGTTCCGTCCAAAAGCAGACGACAACAGGCCAGAGGATGAAATTAAGCAAATCACAAAAATCCATCAAGCCATTGCGATGATCCAATTCAAGCTTGAGAGCCCGATTATCAAGAGACGGCCGAACTTTAATATGGAAGAGCGGCTGTTATTAGAGAAAATAGATTATGACAAAAACGAAATCACGCTAAACGGAAAAACATATCAACTGGAAAACACCTGCTTTGCGACGATTAATCCGGAACAGTCAGATCAGCTATTAGAAGAAGAAGCAGAAGTCATAGACAAGCTTCTATTCTCTGTCCAGCATTCCGAAAAGCTGGGCCGCCATATGAATTTTATGATGAAAAAAGGCAGCCTTTATTTAAAATATAACGGCAACCTGTTGATTCACGGCTGTATTCCAGTTGATGAAAACGGCAATATGGAAACGATGATGATTGAGGATAAACCGTATGCGGGCCGTGAGCTGCTTGATGTATTTGAACGATTCTTGCGGGAAGCGTTTGCCCACCCGGAAGAAACCGATGACCTGGCGACAGATATGGCCTGGTATTTATGGACAGGAGAATACTCCTCCCTCTTCGGAAAACGCGCCATGACAACATTTGAGCGCTATTTCATTAAAGAGAAGGAAACGCATAAAGAAAAGAAAAACCCGTATTATTATTTACGCGAGGACGAGGCAACCTGCCGAAACATCCTGGCAGAATTCGGACTCAATCCAGATCACGGCCATATCATCAACGGCCATACACCTGTAAAAGAAATCGAAGGAGAAGACCCAATCAAAGCAAACGGAAAAATGATCGTCATCGACGGCGGCTTCTCCAAAGCCTACCAATCCACAACAGGCATCGCCGGCTACACGCTGCTATACAACTCCTACGGCATGCAGCTCGTCGCCCATAAACACTTCAACTCCAAGGCAGAAGTCCTAAGCACCGGAACCGACGTCTTAACGGTGAAGCGATTAGTGGACAAAGAGCTTGAGCGGAAGAAAGTGAAGGAAACGAATGTGGGTGAGGAACTGCTGCAGGAAGTGGCTATTTTGGAGAGTTTGCGGGAGTATCGGTATATGAAGTGAGGGATGTGGGGTTCAGAGGTGAAATCTCTGGGCTCTTTTTTGTGGCAACATCTCTTTTTGCACCGCAAATTGCTAACAGGTCTGGTCATATGCTTATTTACTAGTACGTTAAATATACTAATTGAATTCAATTTTGATTTTACAGCAGTCAACAAGTGCTCGACTTTTTTTACTTATACATAGACTATATCGTCAAACAGATAAAGAGATGATTTTCACAGCCGTTTTCGTCAGACAATAAAATACTATCTTACTTATAACTTTTTTGCTTTTTTGGCTTCCACTTATGGTACGGTTCTGCGAGCTTTATTAGATGGTAAAACATTATCAGAAGAAAACCAGAAGGTAATCTTTTTATTTTCCTTCCGGTTCTCCTATTAAAGACCTAACAAGTAATTTTCTTTCCTCATCGCTAACCATTTCAAATAATTTCATCCTTATTTATAGAACGTTCCATACTAGTAATTTTCTATCTGATTTCCTTATATTTCTTTCCTTTCTATCTCTTTCTGTAGATCGTTCATCAACCTGTTGTAAGTGCTACTTTCTAATCCACCTGCAAAATAATCTTTGTCTAGCTTTGCACGTTTATCTAAAGCTTTTGTTCAACTGTCTGCGGAAAATCTTCTTATCAGCTATATATGTTTCATTAACCTTCTCGTTATCACTGTTAAGCTCTTTTAACAGTTCGCTTAAGATATCATTGTTGTCCATTAGGAATGATATTTAACTCAGCACTTTTGGTTCTACAACTTCTTTTTTTATTAAATTTACTTTGCAAACCGCTTTCCCTTTGCTATGGTATGCCTGGCACATATAATAAAGGGGTTGGTAGTCCTCACTATTTTTCTTCTTTGATTTGCTCATTACTGTGCCAGCACCACACTTTGGACACTTTAATAACCCTGTTAAGAAGAAGTTTCCATTGAAATTCCTATTCGAAGTAGACGATTTTTTTAGGACCTCTCGTTACTTTTGTAAACTCTTATGTATAAGATTTTATTTAAACAACTTATAAACTTAGATACAGTCCATATTTATAATCTTTCTTACTATGAACTTGTAGCATATTTAAGACGTAAACAAAAAAACAAGAACTTAAATTGTCCCTGTCTTAAAAATTAGTTTATTTTTTTATACTTCTAATTACTTTTTTACCACCAGGTGTATGCATTAGGAAATAAAGTTCATTTAACTCACCAAGTAAGCTTTGAAACTCACTTATTGAAAGTGTACCTAAATTAATAATTGTCTCTCGAGATATTAATAATTCTTCTTCACCAGGGACATTCAACTTTCTTTTCGTTTCCTTGCTTTTTTTGATAGTTTATCAATATGCACAGATATCACTTTACTTTCCTCCAATTTATTTTTATCCTTACAAATTGATATATATTAAAAATCTTCAACTTTTTAAGGAGTCAGTAAAAAATTTTAACTATTAAAAAACTCATGACGGATATACCATCATGAGCTTTTGATTCTTAACCTTCTGTTATTCACTCCTTGAGGGTTTAACATTCAAGGAGTATGAATTAATTATTTCTCTAAAAATTTATTTACAATATTAAACTACTATCTTTTTCTCCTTCAAAATATTATGAGTAGCCCATCTTATGCTGTCTATCTCACTTCTATTTAGCCTATGCTTAGATATATAATCATCGCAATCAATACCAAGTGAAATAGCCTCTAAAATAAAATCTAATTTACCTGGATATAATTGACCCTTAATTTCTTCTTGGAAAGCTTCCTTTAAAAAAGTTGGATTTTCTCTCAAAGTACGTATAGCTGTTCTTCTAACCCAAGGGTGTGGATCATTTAACCCCCATTTTAATAGAGGATAATATTCTTTAAGTAAATCAGTGTAGATTGTCATGTATTGAAATATTGCCATTCTCATCTCAACCAAGGGTAATTCTGCAGCTAGTTCTAAATCAATACGAATGTCTTCCTCATGATTATGATAGAAAAAATCACGTAATTTTAAATCTAATTGGTCTCTCCAGCTACCATACAAGGATGAGAATAACCATTTTTGTTTTGCTGATTTTGTTTCTCCTCTTTTCTTAAGTTCATAAAGAAAGGGTATTAGTTTACTTTTCTTTGCTTGCTCTAGTAATTCTTCATCTTCTATACTACCATCCTCAAAGTACATATGAAGGAATAGTGGTTTTAGTAATGAAGCATCTACTTTACTTTTAATCTTCTCTAAAAGAATAGAATTCTCTATCTTTTCTGAATATCTTATCCATATATCTAGTACACCCCAAGGTGTTTTCGAAAGTGAAGAAGATAAGGCATTTTCAATATCCGGATACTTACTGTCTGACAAATATAAATTAGCAAGCCATATTGCGTCAATTTGTGTATCACTTGAAAGAATTTTTTTCACTTCAGACCTAATTGACTCATGATCGAGTTCCTTCCTTGCTCCTATAAGACCGATACATTGAGCCATCCAGTCACTTGAGCGCAGCAAATCCAAAACAAATTTTTCTTTATGTTTAAAGTCTTTTAATTCACTAATTAAAGTACCTATTGCTCTTCTTACTAACCAATGGGGTTCACTTACATTTTTCTCAAAGTAATTTCTCAATACCTCTATTTTGGTTAACTCAGGTAAATCCATTAAATAATACCAATGCATTTCTCTAGTGGTAATATCTGACTCATTAATTCTCATTAGAAACCTTTTTTGGAAATCCCTATTATCTTCAATAAGAATAGTTGATCTCTTAAGCACTATATTAGGATATCCATTTGGAGTATTTACATAGCAACGATGTCCAAGGCTTTCAATTTCTTCTGCTAATATACGCAAAGAAACAGGTTTACCTTCTTCGTTTATCTGATTAAATACATTGCAAAATATCCTTGTAAAAGTGCTCCCACTGTCATCAAATGCTGCCCTTGCAAAAGGACTACTTGAAGCTAATACAGAAATTTTTTCGTTACTAAACACATTTGTATTATTAGCAATGTTTAGACCTGCTCCAGAATGGCAACAATCAAGGATTACAATAGTTTGGAAATTTACTTGTCCTAATATATCCTTTAACTGTAATAATTTATATCGCCCTTCTCCTTCGCTATCAGCATCACTAAATAATAAAGCTAAACTATCATTATTTATTAATTCACCATGTCCACTAAAATAGATTATTAAATTGTCTGCCTCACTTAGGTTTCTTTTAAACATTTTTACAACAGCTTTAAACTCATCAGCAGTTGGTCCTGTTAAACTAACACTATTACTTTCTGAGAAATCTGGATTCAAAACCTTATTTAGAGTTTCATAAACTAGATTAGCATCATTAAAAGCACAGGGAATTTCCCCAAATGACTCATCTTTACACTTTTTTATTCCCACTGAGATTAAATAGTTCATTTTATTAACCTGCTATACTAATTTTTTGTTATTTCTTCAAGCGAATATTCCTTGCCATTAATTTTAATTTTATTACTAGCTTCATAATCTTCACGGTTTTTATACATCTTTATTATTGACTTCAATGCATCATAAATTAAATTAGTTACCAAACCTATTGCTATAGCTGTTATTATCTCACCTTTTGCGTTTGGTTGTACTTTCTTTTGCAACTCTATTGAATTTGTCTCACTACGTAGTGCTTGTTCTAATCCTTTTAATAAATCAGATACAAATTCATTGTCTTGTACATTTTCAATTAATACTTTTTCAGAGTTTGTCATGTTATTTTCCCTCTTTCTTCATTGGCAGCCAAACACCATATTCATTAACATAGTTTTTTATATTATTGATATTTCCAAGATTAAAGTCAAAATCAAATCTATCTTCACTATGTTCAGTGTGCTGTTTTAATTTTCCATTCGGGTATAACACCCAGTATTTCGAATAATTATGATTATATCTTAGCGTAATGTTTAAAGTTTTGGAATATTTTTCTGTAATTTTTTGTTTGATATTATCAACTATATCACCAAATTCTATATCATTCGTTGCAAATTCATCATATGTTTTCTTTTTATTTGCGGGGTGTGGCTGTATAAGACACCATTCTTGAGGTTGAATTTCTTGTATTAAATTTACAAACTGATTAATCGATTCCTGCTCAAGAAATATTTTAGTTATCACAGTATTTATTCTTATATTCTTATATTGTTTTTTCTTTAAATTTTCTATTAAATCATTTAATTGATCAAATGTTCCTACCTTACCTCTCAATAAATCATGTTGGTCGGGTGTCGGGGCATCTATAGATACTAAAATCCAACTAAACATCTCTGCATGATTAATTAACCATTCTTTAACCTCATTTTTCCCAACTCCACTTGTTGTTAATGTCATCTGAATGCCTAATTTAGAAAGTTCTTCACATATTACAGATAAATTCGAATAGGTTAGTGGGTCACCACCTGCAATATCTACTTTTTGAACTCCCAATTCTTTAAACGCTTCCATAAAATCATTCAACTTATCTAAAGGAGTTTCTCTACCTGTTTTTGTTGCAAAACAATAAGGACAGGATAAAAAACACCTGTCCGTAATATGCCATATTATTTGTGGTAAAGTTGATACTTCATCACTGTTCGAAATGTAAAATTCGTTTGACCCGGAATCATACTTAATACTGCCCATCTTCTATCACCTTCATTACCATTTGGTTAATTTCTTGAGGTGTCTTCATCTGATTGTTTTCATCCAAGCAATTAATAATAACGATATTTTTATATGTTTGCGCTAACTCTTGATAAATTTTTCTAGCATTAATCATTATATCAGTAGAGTCTTCATATACATCCGCTTTTTCTCCCACATAATCCCGAAACCCTTTATTAGAAATATTTTTTTTCGAAGTTTCAGCATTTAGGTCAAAAACTATATATAAATCTGGGGCAGGTAGTCCTAATTGGGAATGCTCTAATTCAAATATCCATTGTACAAATTCTGATCGTAGCTCTGGTTTCACTCTGGCACTTTGATATACAGCACTAGAAAGCGTAAATCGATTTAATAATAAATAATCATAATTAGAGTAATTGAAACTTTCAAAGTTTTTCCATCTATCTAAAGCATACCATAAAGACATTGATTTTGGATCTACGTTATTTGCATCAACTTCTTCATTTCCAGAAAGAAATTGCCCAATATTCTTTCCAAAAAAACTATCATAAACGGGAAATGATTTAATTGTTACTTTCTTACCTTTACTTTTAAGATTTTCTTCAAATAAAGACATCTGAACTGTTTTCCCACTACCATCAATACCTTCAAAGGCAATTATCTTTGTGGCCTTTTCATTTGGAAATAACACTTTTGAGTAAGAACTAAAAAGTGCTACTAGTTTCTCATGAGATATTTTAAAGCCTTCAGCAGCTATTTCAAAGTGCTTATCTCTAATATTTCGAGGCAAATAATCTAAATTTGATGCGTTGTTATTGCACCATGCGAGAATACTGATTGCATTATTAACTCTTTCACTTGACTTATTATAAACGTTTCCATCATACCATTTTAACATTTTATGTATTAACTTTTCAGGTAAATCTTTAGAGTCTAAAAAGTAATCCTTGTTAGACGCAACCTTTTCAAGAATGTTTAATAATGAATCCATTTTTTTACCACCTTCTTTAGACTTTGTATGATTTTATACAAAGTTCATACCTGTTCTCATTATAAAATAAAAACTCAACTAATAATAGTAATACTATATTTACATCATAACTATTTCTTCAAGTGTTTAAACAAAATAATTAAACAATCCATATTTCCACTTTCTTGCTCTAGACTATATGCTTTTTCTATCTTTGCCATTTACCTCTCCTTGATTTAATTAGTTCTTTTTAAAATTACTTAGTTTAGTTACATTAAGAATAAATTCTTTTTTTGTGTTTACCATCACTTATGATAAGGTTCCCCACGATTAATCCGAAAAGCCCGATAAATCTGCTCCACCAAAATCAACCGCATCAACTGATGAGGAAACGTCATTTTCGAGAACGACAGCTTTTCATCCGCTCGCTTCATCACTGCGTCACTCAGTCCGAGTGATCCGCCGATGACGAAGGTGACTTTGCTTTTTCCATATGTAGCCAGCTTATCTATTGTATCGGCTAGTTCTTCGGATGTTTTCATTTTTCCTTCGATGGCGAGGGCGATGACGTGGGCGTCGGGGCTGATTTTGGATAGGATGCGGTCGCCTTCTTTGTCTTTTATGATTTTCATGTCCTGGTCGCTTAGGTTTTCCGGCGCTTTTTCGTCCGGGAGTTCGATGATGTCGATTTTTGCGTAGGCCGAAAGACGTTTGGTGTATTCTTCAATGCCTTGCTTGAGGTATTTTTCTTTTAGTTTTCCGATTGTCACAATATTGATATTCACAAGTCATCCCCACTTTAAAAACAAGTTATTCATATATGTTGTCCACAATTGTGGATATCTTTTCTGTATTTTGTGTAAGATCATTCGTTCCCCACTATATATACTGCGGGGTCTCCACATAATTCACAGGCTGTGGATAAACTGTTAGTATGTTCGATTTTTCTGATTTCGGGCGGCAGCTCGTGGTCGTCTATGTACATATCCAGCACCGTTTCGATGTGTTCTTCACAAGAATAATACGCTTGTTTCATGTTCAAATCCTCCGATGTTTTCTTCCATTTTTACAAATGTTCTCTTCTCAATATAACCTATTTATTCACATGTTAGTAGTGCTTCGGGCTGAGTTTTATCCACAATTCGACAAACAAGCTGTTGATGACTCTATTTCGCTCGTGTGTTAGTTTGGATGTAACCGATGTGTGGGGAGGTTTGCATTTGCGCTTTAGATGGGTTTGGCTTTTTGTGATCATATTGCTGCTTGTTGGGTGTAAGCCGTCTTATTGGGTGTTGGAGAAGGATCGAATCGGTGAAGGCAGTCCAGACTTAGAAATATACGCTAATTACCTTCAAATACATGATGATGTAAAAGGATATCAAGTCTTCACCATTTTAGAAGGGAGAAAAATGGTTATTGTGTCTCTCGGAAGCAGCGAGAAAGATAAGAAGCTTGAAGTGTCAGACGTCAAATTCTCACCTAAAGAAACGATTGTAACTGTGAAACGAAAACCTGCTCCTACGGCAAATGAGAAAAACCCTTATATTTTGATTGGACTGGACAAAATCGAAGGGGAATTCATCGTACAGGATGAAACGGGAAACCGCTTTGAAGAAACGGATTATCAGCAATAAAGCCGGCGTTCTGAGAACGTCCGGCTTTTTCTTTTACTTCAGTGTTCCATGCGGGTCGATGACGAATTTTTTGGCTGCGCCTTTGTCGAAGTCGCGGTAGCCTTTTGGCGCGTCGTCCAGAGAAATGACGGTGGCGTTGACTGCTTTTGCGATCTGCGCTCTGCCGCTCAGGATCGCTTTCATCAAATTGCGGTTGTATGTCATGGCGGGCGTTTGTCCGGTGACGAAGGTGTGGGCTTTGGCCCAGCCGAGTCCGAAGCGGATTTTTAATGAGCCTGTTTTGGCGTCCGCATCCTTTGCGCCGGGATCTTCGGTCACGTATAAGCCTGGAATGCCAAGGCTGCCCCCGACCTGGGTGACGTCCATGATCGAGTTCAGCACGGCGGCAGGCGCTTCTCCTTGATTGCCGTGCCCAGACGCTTCAAAGCCGACACAGTCCACTGCGGCATCAACTGTCGGTTCACCTAGTATTTGTTCAATTTGCTCGCCGAGGCGGTCGTGTTTTTGTACGTTGACCGTTTCACAGCCGAAGCTTCTCGCCTGTGCCAGTCTGTCTTCATTCAGATCGCCGACAATCACGGTGGAGGCGCCTAGGAGCTGAGCGGAGTGTGCAGCTGCCAAGCCGACAGGCCCCGCTCCCGCGATATAAACGGTTGAACCTGTTTGCACGCCCGCTGTGTAAGCTCCGTGGAAGCCGGTCGGGAAAATGTCGGACAACATGGTCAAATCGAGAATCTTTTCTAGCGCCTGTTCTTTATCAGGGAATACCAAAAGCTGAAAATCAGCGTATGGCACCATGACGTATTCAGACTGGCCGCCGACCCAGCCGCCCATATCGACGTAGCCGTAAGCCGATCCCGGCCGGTCCGGATTGACATTCAGGCACACATGCGTTTTCTGCGTTTTGCACATCACACAGCGTCCGCAGGCAATATTGAAAGGAACGGATACGATGTCGCCTTTTTTGATAAATTCAACATCACGCCCCGTTTCAATGACTTCTCCCGTAATTTCATGCCCGAGCACCAAGCCTTCAGGCGCCGTTGTGCGGCCTCTGACCATATGCTGGTCGCTTCCGCAAATGTTGGTTGTAATAACTTTGAGAATAACCCCATGCTCACATTTTCGATTCACATTCGCCTTTGGAACGCCGGGCCCGTCCCTTAGGATTAACTCCGGATAACCGATATCCTCCACCGCTACAGTCCCTTTGCCTTTGTACACAACCGCTTTGTTTCCAGTCAACGCCATTCCTCCCATGCATGTGTTTGGACTCTTGGTCCTAGAACATGACTTCGGTTCGGCATGACTCTTTCCCTTTTTCACGACTGTTTTTTCTGTATTCTTACAACAACAAATATGCCAAGAAAGCAGCCAATAATGGTTCCGCCGATGTCTAAGAAGTCGACTTTACATCCATTTAACAGGAACACAGTAATGGCCGAAACCAGGCTGATCATTACTGCCAGAAGAATAACCCGTTTGGTGCGCATGTAATTCCTCCTTTGGATTCGTTTCTAAAACATACCCAAAATCTCTGCAAACTTCGGTTCAACAAAAAAAGAGACTTCATACCAGTCTCTTCATAATTTGAGATCACTCAAAAAATTTCCTGAGAAATAATGTGACAATACTGGTTACTAACGCAATCCCCGTATACATAACAACCCAAAACATGAATGAGCTATTGCCCGAAGCTAACGTAAATAACAATATCAAGCTCGCGATAAGGACGATGAGCGGTGCCACCCAAAACCTCTTAAATAAAAAATGACCCGCTATACCAAATACACCTGCGATGATCGGAAAACCAAAAACGATAAATAAAACGGCGATGGCTCCCATACTAACCTCCTTGCCTTAAAACCTCTTCATCACCTCAACATCATACAGCTTCAAATGACTCTTCGGCGTCACAATCTCCTTTACCTTCCCGATCTCTTTTTCCTTCACTTTCTTTCCTGTTTTCAGGCTGTACTGTTCAATGTATGCAGGCTTGTTATAACTGTATGTGAAGAAATAAAGTCTGCTGCCTTTTTGGGTGATTTCTCTGAAATCGGCTTTCATTTTGTCTCGGGAAAGGGTGAAGGCGGTGCTTGTTTTTCCTGTCTTTGCATCGATTTTATATACCTTTCCGAAGCCGTCAATGAAATACAGGTACTCATCATAATAGAAAAAGCTTTTTTTGAAGCTGAAGGGCATCGAGCTGTATATCGTTTGTTCGTCGTTTTTGTATTCGGCGATGTCGTGCAGCTCGACTTCGCCGCTTTTTTTGTTGATCTTGACCATTTGATAGAGATTGCGGGCTTTTTGACCGCGAACCATAACATAAACCGCTTGGTCGTCCACGGCAAGCTGGGATTCGACTGAGGCTCCTTCCCTGTACTGCCATTCCGTTATGTTGTGGTAGGTGAGTTTCTTCTGATCCGCTTGAATCTGAAGGAGCTGATAGCCTTTTTCGTCAGCTGTCGGGACAAGTGCGAAAATCGCACCCTCATGAAAACCGGAGGCCCGGATGTAGTAGGGGATGACGTCTTTTTTCCACTCTCCGTTCATCTGGCGGTACAGCTCTGAGCGGTACCCGTCTCCCTTTTTGTCGTAGCCGGAGTTGTATAAGGTATAAAAGCCGTCCGTGTTTTGCAGAAAGCCCGCGCTGTCTCCTGTGTGCTGATAGGCTCTTTTATGAGATCTCAGGCCGTCTTTAATCATATAAATCGTGTTTTTGTCCTCAAGCATCACACTGTCGCCGTGAACCTTGGCTGATCCCAGCTCAAGGCCCTTCATCTGAAAGGAAGACAGCGACCCATCCTGACTGATAAACAAGGCGTAGCTTTTCCCGCCGCCAAATGCATCTTGATCTGCAGAGGATGAGAAATACAGCAGGACTTCTTTGTCATCCAGGAAATCGGGGTTTCTGAGATCCTGCTGACTCACGGTTTTATGGTTTTTGAGAGGAGAAATGAAGACAAATAGTGCGATTCCTGCGAGAATCAGCATGGCGATGGTAATCATCCACTTTTTCATATCCTTCTCCTTAGTAAATGGTCATAATGGTTGTCGTATAAGAAGAACTAGTGATGTCGCGCGGATACACGCCTAAGCCTCCGTTGCTGTCTATATCAATGCCTGCTTTCAGCAAAAAGGCAGACCATAGGAGCTTTGAACAGTTTTTGGCGCCGTCATGGCCGGTATTTCTGTTATTGACGAAGTTAAATGAGTATGGGTCGCCGACTTTTGATACCGCCCAGTCGGCAGCAGCTGTTTTTTGAGATGAGGATACGCTGACGGTTTGCACAATGGAGTTGTCTTCCACGTCTCTGGCATTATAAGCGATCTGCCTGACGCCGTCGCTCGGGACAGATTCAACAATTTTGTCAGCAGCGGAGTACATGCCGACGTGGCCGTGATTGTAGTAGGCTGTGTAGGAGTTCGTGTAATAGATATTGCCTTTCGCGCTTGTCGGGAGTTTTTTCGTGCCGGACGACCCGCCCATGATAGACATGCCGCTTTCCTTGGCGAGCCGGTCTCCCTCTGCTTTATCAGCCGTGATTTCCTTATAGAACTGTTTTAGGATAACGTCCTGCTTTACGTGCTGCTGTTTCGCAATCTGGCTGGCAGATTTCATGATTTCTTCCGGTGTCGTGCCTGGCTGCAGTGCGGCGATTTCTTCAGCATAATTTGTGGTCTTTACGGCTTTGGCGGGAGAAACAAACAGGCCGCCGCACATTGTAAGCGCTACCAAAAACATCGACACTCGTTTCTTCAACTTCATTACATCTCCTCTTTTCTTGTGAGTGTAGGAAAGGTAATTTCCTCACCCACATTATATTAGGAAAATAAGGAAAGTAACTAGGTTATTTACAGAATTTTTAGATATCATTTACAGAAAAAGGCCTTTATCGGCCCTTTTCGTTAAAGCTTCTTGCTCATCACTACGTCTGTTTCTTGAAATCCGGTTTGCTCATATAGCTTTCGCGCCGTCTGATTATGAGCAAAGACATGAAGGGACAGCTTGCGGATTCCCATACTGCGTGCCGTTTGATCTAATGCCGCCAATGCTTGCTTTGCGTAGCCCTTTCCCCGATACGGATCATATAACCCGAAATCATAAATAAACGCTTCCTGCTGCGGATGTTCCGGTTCAGCATGTATCCAGAGCCAGCCAACGATATCCTTTTCATTCAGCTTGAGGCTCCACAAATGGTGATGGGGTGTTTCCAGCCCTCTCGGAAGCAGATTAGAAAACGCCTGCTTAGACAAAAGCTGTGCATCTTCAGGCAGCCATGTTCCCGCTTTTACCTTTTCTTTCGCGTAATGCTTTGTTGTGTACGTGAGATAAGACCGAAATTCTTCTGTCTGCATTGGGGTCAGCATGATTGTCATATCATCTCTCCTTCATATATTGACTAGAGGATTTTACATAAAATAGAAAGAGGTGTTACTATCAGAATAAGCAACTGAGATTGATAAGTCACTAGAGAAAGGAGTTTCACATGAATAAGATCGCACCCGCAGAAATCGCTAGCATGCTCAACGATTGGTACCTTGCTATCAAGAAACATGAAGTGGAAGAGTCCTCCCGTTTATTTGAAGAAGTGAAGCCTTTATTGGATGACATGGAAGAGGATCAGGAGGTGCTTGCCTACTTCTCCTTATTGGAACTGCGCCACAAGGTTTTGCTTCACGAGGCGAGAGGACAGGGCTTTCAGCATGAGGAGCCTTCTCATATGAATGCTACGTCTGACATGCTGAAATATTACTTTTTTCTGTTTGAAGGCATGTATGAGGCCTATAAAAATAATTATGACATTGCCATTGGGCTGTATAAAGATGCAGAGCAGTATCTCGACAACATTCCTGATCCGATTGAGAAAGCCGAATTTCACCTGAAGGTCGGAAAGCTCTATTATAAACTGGGACAAAATATTGTGTCTCTCAATCATACACGGCAAGCGGTCAAAACCTTCAGGGAAGAGGCCGATTATAAAAAGAAACTGGCCTCAGCGCTGATCACCATGTCAGGCAATTTTACCGAAATGAGCCAATTTGAAGAAGCCGTAACGTATTTGGACGAAGCAATCCAAATCACGAGAGAATTAGAGGATCATTTTTTTGAAGCCCAGCTTTTGCATAACTTCGGCCTTCTTCATGCGCAAAGCGGCAAATCAGAAGAAGCGGTTTCGAAATTAGAAGAGGCTCTACGGAACGATGAGTATGCCCGCTCCGCCTATTATTATCATTCTGCCTACCTGCTGATACGAGAGCTGTTTAAGATCAAAAAGAAAGAACAGGCCTTATCTTATTACCAAGAAGTGAAGGAAAAATTGACTGTTGAGCCGAATAGAATATGTGAGGCAAAAATAGACATTTTATATGCCATTTATGCAGAAGGGGGTCATGCGGAAACGTTTCACTTATGCAAACAACATATGGATGACTTGTTGTCCGAGAAAGAGTATGACAGTGTAAGAGAACTTTCCATTTTGGCTGGCGAACGGTATAGGGAACTTGAGCTTTACAAAGAAGCTGCCCACTTTTTTTATGAAGCATTACAGATTGAAGAACTGATTAAACGAACGGAGGTTATATAAATGAAAAGATTTCTGATTGGCGCAGGCGTCGCAGCGGTGATTTTATCAGGTTGGTTTATTGCAGACCATCAAACCCACTCACAGGAAATGAAAGTCGCTGAAAAAATGATTGGATAAATGAAAAACCCCCGCGGTGCGGGGGTTTTCTTATTACAGCAGCTTCTTCCCTAGCAGGGATTCTACGAGCTCTACTGCTGTTTTACCCGTTTTGTTTTTGTGATCAAGGATCGGGTTAACCTCAACGAATTCGGCTGAGGTAATGATGCCTGCGTCATACAGCATTTCCATAGCCAGATGGCTCTCCCGGTAGCTGATGCCGCCGACGACAGGGGTTCCGACACCCGGTGCGTCGTTCGGATCAAGCCCGTCCAGGTCAAGGCTCAGATGGACGCCATCACATGCAGATAAATAATCAAGGGTTTCTTCAATGACCTTTGTCATGCCAAGACGGTCGATTTCGTGCATTGTGTACACCTTCATGCCGCTTTCCTTAATGTACTTGCGCTCCCCTTCATCAAGTGACCGGGCGCCAATGATGACGACGTTTTCCGGTTTGATTTTAGGCGCGTAGCCTTCAAGGTTAACCAGTGACTCGTGGCCAATGCCGAGGCTGACCGCGAGCGGCATGCCGTGAATATTGCCCGATGGTGAAGTTTCAAGTGTATTCAAATCGCCGTGCGCGTCATACCAGATGACGCCGAGATTATCGTAATGCTTCGCTGTGCCTGCAAGCGTGCCGATCGCAATACTGTGGTCACCGCCAAGGACAAGCGGGAATTTTTTCTCTTCAATGACTTTGTTGACCTTTTGCGCGAGTTTTTCATTTCCCGCCAAAACGGAATTCAGGTTTTTCAGTTCCTCGTCATTTTTGATTTTTTCGCGGTTGATCGGAATGTCACCGAGATCTTCAACCGTATACCCCATGTCTGACAGCCTCTCGATCAGATGAGCGTACCGGATGGCGCTCGGGCCCATATCTACCCCGCGTCGTGCTTGTCCTAAATCCATTGGCATTCCAATAACCGAAATCGTTTTATCCATCTGTGATTCCACCTCAACATTTAAGATAATGTCCTATGCGGGTTCTAACAAAGATGACTTGCGGACAACGTTTTAAAGCTCTAGCTGACGATTTGCCTGCTGGCGTTTTTTAATGACGACATGATAAATGATGTAGCAAATGATCATAAACGGCACGCCGCAATACAGCGCGATACGCTGCTCCGGATCAAATGCAAGACTGATGAGCACGACCGTATTTAACGTTAGGCCGATCAGCGGAAGCACCGGGTACAGCGGTGTTTTAAATTTCAAATCTTCTATCTTCCCGCCCTCACGGATATATTTGCGTCTGAACATGATTTGGGAAAGCGAGATCGTAATCCAGCCGACCTGCGCGCTCATACCCGCCAAAGATAACAGTACCATATATACAGTTTCAGCCTGCGCAAACTTTGTCAGAAGTGATAGGCAGGCCACAGCCATCGTTACGATTAACGAGTACATCGGTACACCGCGCTGATTTGTTTTTCCGAGCGCTTTGAAGGCCTGTCCTTCATTCGCCATTGCGTACAGAATACGTGTCGATGCGTATAAACCTGAATTCGCAACAGATAACAGCGCGATTAAAATAACAAAGTTCATGATATCAGCTGCATATGGGATTCCGATTTGCTCAAATACGGCAACAAATGGACTTTCCACGACACCCGCCTGTTTCCACGGAATCATGCCGGCAATGACAATGATTGAAAGCACAAAGAAGACAAGCGTTCTCCATACTGTCTGTTTGATTGACCGTGGAATCGTTTTTTCAGGGTCTTCACTTTCTCCGGCTGCAACCCCGATCAGCTCAGTCCCCTGAAACGCAAAGTTCACGGTAATCATCGTAATCAGCATTGCCTTTATGCCGTTCGGAAATAACCCGTCTTCATAAAAATGTGTCAAAAACGGCGCCTGCTCTCCGCCCTTCAGATCAATCAGGCCAAACATGGCAGCTCCGCCGAGAATAATAAATAAAAGGATAATCAAAATTTTAATGCCTGAGAACCAGAATTCAGATTCCGCAAAGGCTTTTGTGGTGATCGCATTTAAAATAAACATCAGTGCCGCAAAGACCAGACACCAGATCCACACGTCTATATGCGGAAACCAGCGTTGCATCAGCTGCCCCGCTGATAAGAATTCAATGGCGCATGTAACCGCCCAGCCGAGCCAGTACAGCCAGCCGAACGCAAACCCGAAGGCCGGGCTGATAAATTTTGTCGCATAGGTCTGGAAGGACCCCGACACAGGAAAGGCGACTGCCAGCTCTCCTAAGCAGAGCATCGTCAAAAACATGATAAAGCCGCCCACTAAATAGGACAGAACCGCGCCGAGCGGTCCCGCTTGGTTAATGGTAAACCCGGTTCCAAGGAAGAAACCGGTTCCGATCACTCCGCCCAATGAAATCATGAACAAATGGCGTGATTTCATTGTCCGCTGGAGCTGATTTCCGTTATCTTGGTTTGTATTCACATTCTGCACCCCTTCAGCAACTTGTATTGGATCTAAGCTGGAACATCTGCATGGTGCTATCCCAGTTTGCTGTCCAAAGAGTCTCTATCTATTTAATATAAAATTCACTTCTTCTCATAAAGATACATTATACTAAAATACTGTAGCTGAGCAAATAGGGAGTGCTGATTTTTCTGTTGTAAATTTATACAAACGAAGTGAATATCCCTTCATGGTGCGGGTTTATGCGTTTTGCAGTACATTCTTGATTTTCTCTATCGCCCAATCCAAATCCTTTTTGGAAATGATTAATGGCGGCGCAAAACGAATAACCGTATCATGCGTTTCCTTGCATAAAAGCCCTTCTTCCTTCAAACGCTCACAATACGGACGTGCCGCTTCAGTCAATTCCACACCGATAAACAGCCCTCTGCCGCGGACTTCTTTAATGACAGGGCTGTCAATGCTCTCAAGCTCGCTTTTAAAGTATTCACCAAGCTCAAGAGAACGATCCGCCAGCTTTTCATCCTCCAGCACTTCTAATGAAGCGATAGACACTGCACATGCAAGCGGGTTTCCGCCAAATGTTGAGCCGTGTGAGCCAGGGTTAAACACGCCTAGGATCTCGCGGTCCGCCGCAATGCATGAGATCGGGAACACACCGCCGCCAAGCGCTTTGCCCAAGATATACATATCCGGAACAATGCCGTCCCAGTCACAGGCAAACGTCTTGCCTGTACGTCCGAGACCCGTCTGAATTTCATCCGCAATAAACAAGACATTCTCTTCCTTACAAATCGCCGCCGCTTCCTGTAAAAATCCTTCAGGCGGAATCACAATGCCCGCTTCGCCTTGAATTGGTTCAAACAAGAATGCCGCTGTATTCGGCGTAATGGCCTGTCGAAGCGCTTCCACATCGCCGTAAGGAATGAGTTTGATTCCCGGAAGCATCGGGCCGAATCCTCGTTTATATTCCTCTTCAGAAGAAAGAGATACCGCCAGCATCGTGCGGCCGTGGAAGTTTCCGACACATGCGATAATTTCCGCTTGATTGTCAGCTACGCCCTTCACTTCATACGCCCAGCGTCTCGCCGCTTTCACCGCAGATTCAACCGCTTCGGCTCCTGTATTCATCGGCAGAATCATCTCTTTGCCTGTCAGTTTAGCTGTTTTTTCGTAAAACGGCCCAAGCTGATCGTTATGAAACGCGCGTGACGTGAGGGTGATTTTATCAGCCTGATCCTTCAATGCCTGAATGATTTTCGGGTGTCTGTGCCCCTGGTTTACCGCAGAGTAAGCACTCAGCATATCCATATATTCATTGCCTTCCGGGTCCTTTACCCAAGCACCCAGCGCTTCAGAAATAACAATCGGGAGCGGGTGATAATTGTTGGCTCCGTAATGAGACGTCTGATCAATAATTTCTTTGGATTTAGATAAAGCTGTCATATTTGAATTCCCCCTTGTTTTCTGTTTCAACATGTTATCCTGCTTTCCCTTTATATAAATGCAAGTTCTGTGCCAAATCAAGAATTCGTGTGTTTTCTACAATTTTCGAGGACAAGGTGCAAAAACATTCTGATATTTCGAGCAAAAATTCCAGCAAGTGCAAAATTCTTTTGCATATCCTCTCCACTTTTTTATAAAATAGAAGCAATATTAAGAAAATAATTGAGGGAGGTTCATACAGTGGTCAAAGACAGCGAATTCCTCACATTGGTTTTTCAGAGTATTTTAGATGAAATCGATGTTGGCCTGCACGTGGTAGACGAGCATGGAAACACAATCGTTTATAACAATAAAATGATGCAGATTGAAGATATGGAGAAGCATGACGTCTTGAATAAAAACCTGATGGATGTGTTTATGTTTTCAAAGCAGCAGGACAGCACACTGGTACAGGCTCTTCAGGAAGGCAAGACGATTAAAAACGTCAAACAGAGCTATTTCAATAATAAAGGCCAGGAAATTACGACGATCAATCATACATATCCCATCGTCCAAGACGGCAAAATCAGGGGCGCCGTTGAAATTGCCAAGGATGTGACAAAGCTTGAACGGCTGATCAGGGAGAATATGAACAAAAAAGGCAGCACAACCTATACGTTTGACAGTATTCTCGGCACCAGTCCGGCCATTCAAGACGTCATCGAAAACGCCAAGCGGGCAACCCGTACGTCATCATCTGTGCTTCTCGCAGGCGAAACCGGTACGGGAAAAGAACTGTTCGCGCAAAGTATCCATAATGGAAGCGATCGTTCTGGCGGCCCGTTTATTTCGCAAAACTGTGCTGCGCTGCCAGACAGCCTTGTGGAAAGCATCTTGTTCGGAACAAAAAAAGGCGCGTTTACCGGCGCTGTCGACCAGCCCGGCCTGTTTGAACAAGCCCATGGCGGCACACTGCTGTTAGATGAAATCAACTCGCTGAATCTCAGCCTTCAGGCGAAGCTGCTGCGCGCCCTTCAAGAACGGAAAATCAGGCGCATCGGTTCAACAAAGGATACACCGATTGACGTACGTATTATTGCCACGATGAATGAAGATCCAATTGATGCAATTGCAGGCGAACGAATGCGGAAGGACTTGTATTACAGGCTGAGTGTCGTCACACTGATCATCCCGCCGCTTCGGGAACGAAAAGAAGACATTTTGCTTCTCGCGTCGGAGTTCATCCAGAAAAACAACCATCTGTTCCAAATGAATGTTGAACACATCAGCGATGACGTGAAGCAATTTTTCCTTTCTTATGACTGGCCGGGAAATATTCGCGAGCTTGAGCATATGATCGAAGGCGCAATGAATTTCATGACGGACGAGCAAACGATTACAGCTTCCCATCTGCCCTATCAATACCGCATGAAAATCAAGCCGGCTGACATCCCAGAGCCGGAAACACCAAGACACCAGCCAGCCGCGGACTTAAAAGAAAAAATGGAAAGCTTCGAAAAATATGTGATAGAGAACGTGTTAAGAAAACACGGCCATAACATCTCGAAAGCTGCTCAGGAGCTTGGCATCAGCAGACAAAGCCTCCAATATCGGCTGAAGAAATTTTCTCACTCGTCTAACGAATAATCCGGGGCAGGAAGCCTGATCAGAAAAACAGTTCCTTTGCCTATTTTACTTTTCACGTCAATCGACCCATTGTGGCTGTCGATAATCGATTTCGTTATGGCAAGGCCTAATCCCGACCCTCCATATTTCCGGGAGCGGGATGGGTCTGCCTTGTAAAACCGGTCAAACATTAAAAAACGTCACTTCTTATGCATTGAAGAAAGAAAATGGCACCTATGTGTATCACAGCCAGCAACCACACGGTACAAACCATTAAAGTCCATGCAAATAACGGAAGTATTTGCAGCTAACTGCCATTTGCTGTTTCACGTGTAACATCCATCTTGTATTTTTCTTCATATTCGATATATCCTTTTTCAACTGAACGGGCGTGACCCCTGTTCAGTTTTTTTTGCATATCAAAACAGCCTGGCAACGATGCCAGACTGCTATGATTAACTGCCTAATTGGTCTGCGGAGGACAGCTTGATGTCTACAGATTTTTCTTTTCCGCCGCGGTAAAACTTCACCTTCACCCGGTCACCGACTTTTTTCTGATAAAGCCGTTTTCGCAGGTCAACAATATCATTTACTTTGTATCCGTCAAATTCCGTGATGACATCCAGTTCCTTCAGCCCCGCTTTCCCAGCAGGTGAAAAGGCGTCTACACCCATCACAACCGCTCCATTGGTGACGTTCTTAGGAAGCTTTAATGTTTCATCCCAATGATAGCTTGCGATGTCACTTAGCGATTTCATCTCAATGCCAAGGAACGGGCGTTTGACCTTTCCGTATCTCTCTAAATCCTCTATCACAGGGATCACGAGCTTAGAGGGAATCGACAGGCCAATCCCTTCAACCGCCGACTCGGCAATTTTCATTGAATTGATGCCGATGACCTTCCCATCCATATTTAACAAAGCACCGCCGCTGTTCCCAGGATTAATGGCCGCATCTGTTTGCAGGACTTCTGCGTTCCAGTCAGGCTGTCCATCACCGTTTGAATCCACTGGAATCGCCCTCTCCGTACCTGAGATGACGCCTTGTGTGACAGAGCCTGCAAACTCAAGGCCTAACGGGTTCCCGATCGCAATAACCGGCTCCCCAGACTTCACTTTATCTGAATTTCCGAAATCGGCGACTGCTTTAATCTTATCGCTTTTCACCCGTAAAACGGCAAGGTCCATCAGCTGGTCGCTGCCGACAAGATCAGCTGATACACGTGAGCCGTCTTTCAAGCTGATTTCAATTTGGGAAGCGCCTTCGATGACATGATGGTTGGTCACGACATAAGCGGAATGGTCATTTTTCTTATAGATGACGCCAGAGCCGCTCCCAGCCTCGCCGCTCTCTCCCCAAATATCTGATTTTTGGATGTTCACAACACCGACAACGGCGGGCGACACATTGCTGACAATCTTGGTGACGGCATTGTTGACACTGACATTTACCGTCCTGATTGATTCCCGGCCATTGTTGTTTTGCTGCTGATCTAAGGCGCCTGTATCCAGCCCTTCATTTGAAAGGTACGGCATGATAAACGCCATTAATACGGCACCGACAATCACGCCAATCAGACTCGAAAGAAAATATCCTTTTTTGCTTCTCTTTGGCTGTTCAGGAGTAGTATGTTCTTCCTCACGTTCGTAATCCACCATATTCCATCCTTTCCAAGAACGTTAATATGGTTATATTGTGGGTTAGAAGCTCCTAGAATAGTCATGATTTACATAGAAAAATTATACAGCGCAAAGCGGAGTGGCCTTCTTCGGATCGGTGTCGTATAAGTCAAATGTCTCACCCGTCACAAATCCTTTAGAAGCCAATGTCTGCTGTACAGACATTCTTGCCAGCTCCTTCATGTTGTTGTCCTGGCTCAAATGCGCCAGGTAAATACGAGACGTCTCATCGCCAATGACATCCGTCATCGCCAAAGCAGCATCTTCATTTGACACGTGCCCGACGTCACTTAAAATCCGCCGCTTAATGCTCCATGGGTATCTCCCCATTTGCAGCATACCGACATCGTGATTGCTTTCAAACACAAATACATTCGCTGAACGGATAATGCCTTTCATCCGGTCGCTGACATATCCCGTATCTGTCATTAACGCGAGCTTTCGGCCGCTATAATGGAATACATAAAACATCGGTTCCGCCGCATCGTGGGAAACGCCAAACGATTCAACATCAAGTCCGCCGAACGACTTCACCGTCTCCATCGGAAATACAAACTTTTGATCGGTGTCAATTTTGCCGATTTGATTCTCCATCGCTTTCCAAGTCTTCTCATTCGCATAGATCGGAAGCTTGTACTTTCTGGCGACGACACCAAGGCCCTTAATATGGTCACTATGCTCATGCGTCACAAAAATGCCGTCTACATCATCCAGCTTACGCCCGATCTGCGCCATCAGCCCATCCATGGCTTTTCCGCTCAAACCGGCGTCCACTAAAAATGCGTGATCCTCTGTTTCGAGGTAAAACGCATTTCCCGTACTCCCGCTCGCAAGTACGCTAAATTGCAAGCTCATGTTTGTCTCACTCCATTATTTTCATTGATCTGTATCTAAAATCGTACTCTCCAAAGCATTCACAGTAAAATACTCTTGTACTGTCTTTTTCTCACCGTTCACTTTTTTCTCGTACTCGACCGTAATTCTCCATACCGGCGCCAGCACCTGCGTACTTGTCAGCGGATATTGTGCTACATAGCCGAATTTACAGCTCTTCACAGTGCTGTATTCTTTTAATTGATTTTGATAGTACAATAGCTCAACCGCATCCATTTCAGTAATTAAGCTTTCTTTCTGGATTTGCTTGAAGGTCTCAAGCGTAGTCTGGTCGTATGACACAACCTCGTTTTTACCGTTTAAGTGCAGCACCACTTGCCCGATCATATTAGAGGGATTGTCGGTCTTTTGGTAAATATAATGACCTTCGTACGTTTGGAAGAAAATAATTTCTTTCTTCGATTTATCAACCTTCCAAAGCTTATATTTTTCGCCATCTTGAATTTTCGAAGAAACAAGTGCCTGAGCATCGTCCTCGATATCCTTCTTTGATAGTGCGATTGGATTTGCAAACTTCATTTTCAGGCTCGTTACTTTATGATCATCACTAGGCATGTCCATCAAAGGCTTTTGATCCTTCAGCGCCTCAATTTCCTCCTTGGAGAAAGACTTTTGATTTGCCGTGATCCGATAGCCTTCTGTCGCTTCCTTATTCAAGCCTTCATACGTGATATGATCGGCCTTCATGTCATGCTCGACATCATTTTTAATGACTTCATATTCTTTGCCGGTAGCCTGCCATTTTTGAAAAAACTGATAGCCTAAGAAAATATCTAAAATGAGGAAGGCAACGATGAAGATTGATTTTGTCTTATTCCACTCCACTGTTAGCCCCCTCCTTCCTCAATAAATCCTTTGTAATCGGCACAATTTTTCCATTTACTTTCATCGCCCAAACCGGTTCCAGTTCAACGAGAGGATCGTCGTTGGTTGATGTTGATACCAATTGATAAGCAAGGAAGATCTGATCAATTTTGTCCGTATCATAAGCGGTTTGTTTCGAAAGCAGCATCCTCACTTCGCTGCCGCTCATGAGCTCTGTTTCACTTGTTTTAATCGGATTCGTTCCGAGACTGTAATTCGGCCGCTTATAGCTGAGAATATCATCATTCGCCCATTGCACCGAAATCGCCGATGTCGCCCCGAAAGGTTTGGCGGTGCTGTTAATGACCGGGATCTGATCCATAAAGATATAGAAGCTCAACTGCTGGCTGTCATTGATATTGAAAAATTGATAGTGATCCGTCCAACTTCCGGTATCCTCAAGGTATTTTTGGCTCTTTTTGATTAATTCACCTGTTTGATAGGATGTGCTCTGCACCAAATTGCGCTGCTGAAATTGCACCTGTCGCTGGCTTAGATTCACATCTAACCGGCTGATCCCATCTGTCAGCACATTTCTGTTGTTGTAATTCGAATCTTCTCTTACAATGCTCGGATCACTAAACAAAGCCTGCTTAAAGGTATTTGTTTTAATCGATTCTGTGACAAATTCTTTTTTGTCCATCGTAAGCGGTTTGTTCGGCAGCAAGAACTCTTTCTTTGAGCCAATGGAGAACAAACTGAACGCCGGCATATTTGATTGCCTGTTTTTCAAGTCGTTCATAATGTTCCGGTAGTTTGCCGATTCAACCGTCACTTCAAGAATGAGCTGTTTGCTGTAAGACACCAAATAGATTTTCTTGTTTGCTTTTGTTTCATTGAACGGGATCAGAATATGGTCAAACGAACTGTATTCAAACGACTGATTAGACCATTTAAACAGCGTTTGGAAAATATCAATCGGAATCGTATCGCTGAATTGCAAGTCAAGCTTGGCTTCAGAACCGCCTATTCCATAAAACCAGCTCTTGAATCCAGACTTGTCATACTGATCCGAAATATCTTTAATTCCTTTTACATCCCAATGTGGCAAATCAGACCAGATTTCTTCATAGAGGGCATTGTCATCCACTTTGTAATGAGCGCCGTCATCATGGATAAACATGTCCCTTGGCCTTACCGTTTCAGACAGCTTTTGGGTGGTTTTTTCGATTTTATGTTTCACACGAACAGTAGACTCTGTTGAGGATGAGCCTTCAGAAAAGTTTGGCTGGAACGTCCATATCCCCCATGTAAAAACAAGACTGATGACGACGAGTACCGTAAGTAATATCGTTTTTATATTTTCACGCTTCATCCCAATCATCCTCTTGTTCCTCTTTATATGGAAGAGTAAATGTAATCGTCGTGCCTTTTCCTTCTATGCTGTCCGCCCAAATATCTCCACCGTGCGCCTGTACCATTTCCTTGGCAATCGCCAATCCCAGACCGGTGCCGCCAAGCTTTCTCGTTCTCGCTTTATCCACCCTGTAGAAGCGGTCAAAGACTTTTTCGACATCTTTTTTCGGAATGCCGATCCCTTCATCCTTCACGCTGATATAGAGAAGTTCTTCCTCTTCATTGACATCAATCGAGAACGTGACATGTCCGCCTTCCGGTGAATATTTTAAAGCGTTAGAAATAATATTATCGAGCACCTGCGTTATTTTATCCTGGTCAATCTCGACATACAGATCTCTGTCCGGCAGATTGCGGATAAACTCCACATGCTGCTCTTTTGTCATTTCAAAACGGTCAATAATAAGTGACATAAACCGGACAATCTGAATCCATTCCCGGTTAAATTGATAATCTTTACTGTCAAATTTCGACAGCTGAAGCAGATCATTGACAAGCCGGATCATACGCTCTGTTTCATTTTGCGTCACCATTAAGAAGCGCGGAGCAATGTCTTTATTTTCCCACGCGCCTTCAGCTAACGCTTCTAAATAGCTGCGCATTGTCGTAAGCGGCGTCCGCAGCTCATGTGATACATTCGCAACGAATTCTCTGCGTTCCTGATCCATTTTCTCTTGTTCGGTTACATCGTAAATGACAGCGATTAAACCATCAATTTTGCCGTGTTCCCTTTGAATCACAGAGAAATTCACGCGAAGCACCGTTAATTCATCATCGCGCTCAATTTCAAGCAGCATAGAATCCTGCTGTTCCACTAAATCTTCAAAAGTATAATTCTCTTGAAGCCCCAGCAAACTCGTAATCGGCATTTCTAAGGCTGTTTCACGTGAAACGTTCAACAGTTCCAGCGCCGGGCTGTTTAAGAGAATAATCGCTCCGTTTCGGTTTGTGGCGATAACGCCGTCTGTCATATAAGCAATGACAGAGGCTAGCTTTCTGCGTTCTCCTTCAGTCATCGCCTGGGCATCTTCAAGCTCTCTCGTTAAGTGGTTAAACGTTGTGGCCAGCTGCCCAATTTCATCATGCCCGTACTTTTTAACCTTCCTCGAGAAATTCCCTTTCGCAAGCTCCATCGCCTGCTTTCGCATATCTGAAAGCGGGTGGGTAATGGTTCTTGCCAGAAAAATACCGAGAAGAGCCGTCAAAACAAGTGCCAAACCTGTGCCGGACGCCAATATCGTGTTGATCGTCTTCATTTGATTAAAGACATCTTCCATACTCGCGACAACATAGATCGCACCGACAACCTCTTGGTTTTCAGTCATGACAGGCTTCGCGGAAATAAGAACTCTGATTTTGCTTTTCGGGTCATAATATTTTCTTAAATACGACTGTTTGGTAGAAAAAATTCTTTTGAAAATCAGATCGGTCGTTTGTTTCCCAGCCACTTCCTCACCGTACGGCTTTGAAGAACCGACCACTTCATAGCTTTTATCTACAAAGCTAATTTCCCGAACCTCATCACTTTTCGTGAAGTCATTCAAAATACGGCTGACGTCATCCTTTATGACGGTACTGTCGTTATCGCTCTTATATTCTTGTTCGATATAATAAGAAAGGTTGTCGATTCGCTGATTCAGCGATTGTTCATAAGAGCTGATCAGCGACTTCTCTACCTGATTGACAAAATACACACCAATGATTTGCATGGCAATGATAATCAAAAGCACATAAATCAAGGTAATCTTAAATTGGATCGACCGAAAAAAACCAACCTTATTCATATGGGCATTAGTCCTGTTCTGGGTTTCTCAAGTAATAACCTACACCACGGCGTGTGACGATCCAATTTGGATGGCTCGGGTTGTCCTCGATTTTTTCACGAAGCCGGCGGACTGTTACGTCAACCGTTCTGACATCGCCGAAGTAATCATAGCCCCAAACGGTTTGAAGCAAATGTTCACGGGTCATCACTTGTCCGATATGTTTTGCTAAATAATGAAGCAATTCGAACTCACGATGAGTCAATTCGATTGTTTCGTCTCGTTTTGATACAACGTACGCGTCAGGGAAGATGACGAGAGAGCCGATATGAATCTCGTTAGAGGAAGGCTCTTCCTCCGCAGGCGCTGTTGTCAGCTGGCGGCGCAGGTTCGCTTTTACACGTGCCAAGAGCTCGCGTGTGCTGAATGGTTTTGTGACATAGTCATCAGCACCGATTTCAAGCCCGATAACCTTGTCAATTTCTGAATCCTTAGCCGTCAGCATAATGATTGGCATATCGTATTTCTTTCTGACTTCACGGCATACTTCAACGCCGTCTTTATTCGGAAGCATAATATCTAAAAGAATTAAATCAGGCTGAAGCTCTTCTACCATTTCAACGGCTTCGTTTCCGTCGTGGGCACAGTGCACTTCATAGCCTTCTTTTCTTAAGTTAAATTCCAATATATCTGCAATCGGTTTTTCATCATCTACTACAAGGATCTTTTTATCCATCATTTTGATTTTCCTCCTGCCGAATGACTTCATTTCATCTATATAACATTCGTTTCATCACTTATGGCCCATGTAAAGAATGGGTCCTTGTCTATTATAACGGTTTAAGGTCAAAAGATAAAAAAAATAAAGGTTTAGAAAAAAAACACATGTTTCACCTTTATCGCCAGTTGTTTATCTATTGTCATGCTGGTCAACTTTTTTTAAAAAAGATAACTTTATTGAAACCTCCCCTCACCGGAGTGCGTCTTTATCAATGACGTCTTCTTCTTTGAACCGGCCGCAGGGCCGGTTCTCCCTTTTTCTTCTATTATAACACTCCTCATGTTTGCCTTTTTCCTAAAAGAAAAAACGCACCTACGATTGCAGATGCGTTTGGTAAGTGGCTCGGGACGGAATCGAACCGCCGACACACGGATTTTCAGTCCGTTGCTCTACCAACTGAGCTACCGAGCCAAATGTTTTATTTTTCTCTACTAAGTAAAGTAAAATGGCGGTCCGGACGGGACTCGAACCCGCGACCTCCTGCGTGACAGGCAGGCATTCTAACCAACTGAACTACCGGACCTTACAGTAATTGCCCGGAGAGCTGTCGTGTCAGCTCTCACAGACAAATAAGGAATTTAGCAATAACGCTAAAGTAAATCAATGACCCGTACGGGATTCGAACCCGTGTTACCGCCGTGAAAGGGCGGTGTCTTAACCGCTTGACCAACGGGCCTTCACGAAATGGTGAGCCATGAAGGACTCGAACCTTCGACCCTCTGATTAAAAGTCAGATGCTCTACCAACTGAGCTAATGGCTCTTAAAGATGTCGGAATTTCTATAGAGCAAACGACTTAAATCTAGTTCTCATCTTGTACTCTATTGAAGCAGTTTCCGTAACAACGAGATTTATAATATCACGAACAAATAGAAGTGGCAATAACTTTTTTGGTTTTTTTTCATATTTTTTTCTCAGACCAACTTATATGCGGCTTTCAAACAAAAAACAAGCCCCTTAAATAGGGGCTTGCAGACATATTCTATTTAGTTCGCACGGTACACACTGCGAAGGACATTTGTTTGTGAGCGGTCTGGACCGACAGAGAAAATAGAAAGCGGAATGCCTGTCAGCTGAGACACACGCTCAAGATAATGGCGCGCATTTTCCGGAAGCTCGCTCAAGCTCTTCGCACCTGTAATATCCTCAGTCCAGCCCGGCATTTCTTCATATACCGGCTCACATTCAGCAAGTGCCTTAAGACTTGCTGGGAATTCTTCAATGATTTCGCCTTTGTAGCGGTACGCCACACAGATTTTCAACGTTTCAATTCCTGTTAGGACGTCAATTGAGTTCAGAGAAAGATCTGTAATTCCGCTCACACGGCGGGCGTGGCGGACAACAACGCTGTCAAACCAGCCGACACGGCGCGGGCGGCCTGTTGTTGTTCCATATTCGCGTCCGACTTCACGGATTTGATCGCCGATTTCATCTTTCAGCTCAGTCGGGAAAGGACCGTCGCCGACACGAGTCGTATATGCTTTTGATACACCGACAACGTGCTTGATTTTGGTCGGGCCGACACCAGAACCGATCGTGACACCGCCGGCAACCGGGTTAGATGACGTAACAAACGGGTATGTTCCTTGGTCGATATCGAGCATAACCCCTTGTGCGCCTTCAAATAATACACGGCGCCCTTCATCAAGAGCATCGTTTAAGACAACAGATGTATCGCAAACATACTTTTTAATCTGCTGTCCGTACTCATAATATTCGTCTAAGATATCCTCAAGTTTAAACCCTTCTGTCTCGTACATTTTCTCGAGAAGACGGTTTTTTTCTTCAAGATTGCGCTCAAGCTTTTCCGCAAACGCGTCACGGTCTAACAGATCCGCGATACGAATTCCGATGCGGGCTGCTTTATCCATGTAAGCAGGGCCGATTCCTTTTTTCGTTGTGCCGATCTTGTTAGCCCCTTTACGCTCTTCTTCCACTTCATCCAATTTCAAATGATACGGCAAAATGACGTGAGCTCTGTTGCTGATTCTCAGGTTATCTGTACTCACGTTGCGCTCATGAAGATACGCAAGCTCTGTGACTAATGCTTTCGGATCTACAACCATTCCGTTTCCGATTACACACGTTTTATCCTTATAGAAAATTCCAGACGGGATTAAGTGAAGCTTATATGTGATTCCGTCAAACTTGATTGTATGCCCTGCGTTATTTCCGCCTTGATAACGGGCGATCACTTCTGCATTTTCTGATAGGAAATCTGTAATTTTACCTTTTCCTTCATCGCCCCATTGCGTACCTACTACAACTACTGAAGACATGTCCGTGCACCTCCGTTAACCTTTCAAAACGATTCTATTCAAACAAATCAAGTTTATCAGTGAAGAAACAGAAAGTCAATTGTAAATCCGAACATTAAATTAATGTAAATCTATATTCGTTCGCTTCCATTCGTTTTATAAGCGTTTTCTCACTGTTTTGTCATAAAAAGCTTGTGAAACTTTCATCCTTTAGCATAAGAAAGAATCACTTGCCTGATATCCCTTTTGAATTCATAAAAACGACCCGCCAGCCATCCGGGTCCTCTATCGTTACGCCCCCATTGCTCCAGTACGGGTTCTCTGATTCGACCTCTTGATAGCCCATGTGCTTTAGCTTTGAAGTGATCGCTGCCAGTTCATCTGCATTCGGCACATAAAAAACAAGAAGGCTGTCGGGATGGGGAACGGGGGCAGTGCTTCCCCCTTCATACTGGGTGAATTCTAAATGATAATCGGCATGAGGAAGGCCGAACATGACACCGTCATACCCGTTATGCTTTGAAAATTCTCCTATTCGTTTCAAACACAATCCCTCTTCGTAAAAACGAATAATCTCATCCAGCTGGCCCGTAGGACGCGCAATTCGGATTTGTGCTGCGTGAAAAGACGAAAAACGTTTTCCCATATTGTTACCATCTCCTTTTTGCACCATTTTATTAAAACGCTTTCAAATTTTCATCCGCTGAGCGAACGGTATTTCTTCCATCTTTCGAATGAAAAAAACCCCAAGAGCAGCTCTTGGGGCTTATGCGCCGGGCGGAACGCCTGCGTCATCAAAACGCCGTTCCAGGTTGACGAATTTGTTGTATTCTTTTACGAACGCAAGAGACACAGTTCCTACCGGGCCGTTACGCTGTTTGGCGATAATAATTTCGATAATATTTTTATTCTCAGTTTCTTTGTCATAGTAGTCATCACGATAAAGGAACGCGACAATATCCGCGTCCTGCTCGATACTTCCTGATTCCCGGATATCAGACATCATCGGACGTTTATCCTGACGCTGCTCAACACCCCTGGAAAGCTGAGAAAGCGCGATGACAGGGACTTGCAGCTCCCTGGCAATCGACTTCAGTTCACGGGAAATTTCAGATACTTCCTGCTGACGGTTGTCCTTTGAACGACCGCTTCCCTGAATCAATTGCAGGTAATCGATCAAAATCATGCCCAGCCCGCTTTCCTGCTTCAAGCGGCGGCACTTGGCACGGATTTCACTCACTCGAATACCCGGTGTATCATCGATGTAAATCCCGCTGTTCGATAGGCTTCCCATTGCCATCGTCAGCTTGCCCCAATCCTCTTCGGTCAGGTTACCTGTACGGAGATTCTGGGCATTGATATTTCCCTCGGCACAGAGCATACGCATAACGAGCTGCTCGGCACCCATCTCAAGACTGAAAATCGCTACGCTCTCATCGGTCTTCGTCGCCACGTTTTGTGCGATGTTCAGGGCAAAGGCTGTTTTCCCTACTGAAGGACGGGCAGCCACAATGATCAAGTCGTTGCGCTGGAAACCCGCAGTCATCCGGTCAAGCTCCGTAAACCCTGTTGGAATTCCCGTGATATCACCTTTTCGATTGTGAAGCTGTTCGATATTATCATAGGTCTGGACAAGGACGTCCTTAATATTTTGGAAGGCACTCGTGTTTTTGCGCTGTGCCACTTCCATAATCGTTTTTTCCGCTTCACTGAGTAAATCCTCGACCTCATCCTCACGGGTATACCCGTCTTGAGCAATCGTTGTCGCAGTTCTGATTAATCGGCGAAGAATCGATTTTTCCTCAACGATTTTCGCGTAATATTCTATGTTAGCCGCTGTCGGCACCGAGTTTGCGATATCTGTCAAATATGAAATGCCGCCTACTTCTTCCAGCAGGTCTGTGTTCGCAAGCTCTGATGTGACTGTCACCAGATCAACCGGTTCACCTCGGTCACCGAGCACCAGCATCGCATTATAGATTTTTTGGTGGGACATTCTATAGAAATCATCTGGAATCAATACTTCTGAAGCCAGTGTTAAAGCAGACGGCTGTAAAAAAATAGCGCCTAACACGGCTTGTTCGGCTTCTATATTTTGCGGAGGAAGCCGGTCATTCAGAAGGTCTGTCATGCTAAGCACCGTCCTCTCATTAAAAAATCTCCAACCTCCATTCTACCATTTCTACAGAAAAAAAATAGAAAAATTGTCTGTTTCCTGTTTTTTTCAGTTAGCAGATTGGATCGTTTCGGACAGTAACAAGGCGGGAAAAATGCAATAAAACATGAGGGAGGAATGAAAGATGATAAAGAAATATGCGATTACGCCTAATGTTGATGCGGACGGCTGGTTTATTGAGGTGGAGAATGTAGCGCCGACAGCTTTGTATACGTCTAAAGACGCCGCTATTGAAAAGGCCAAACAGGTGGCTAAGGAAAACAGTCCGTCTAAGCTTGTAATTTATGACCAGTTTAAAAATGTGGAAGAAGAACACTCATTTTAATGAATGAAAGCCTTCGCTGCAGCGAGGGTTTTTTAGCGGTTATCGGTTTATTTCATCCATTGGATGCCTATGTGCATCATCAAATCTGCCGCTTTTTGATACAGATCCCACTCCCCGATCGAAGCAAATTTCCCCATCAGCTCCTGAAGCTTTAACCTCATTGCTATATATTCTTCGAAAGTGACAGCTTTTTCAGTGTCTATTTGGTGTTCCTTCAGCATTTGTTTTAATAAGGATAACGGTGCGTGCATAAGAACCCTCCTTACCTCTTTTATAACGGTCATTTTCCGATTGCTCTATTCCTTTGTGACATCTTCTTACATTTCACATCTGATTCTTGTACAATGGACAGAAGAGAGGAGGGATCTTTTGTGAGACCTTTGCAAATTTCTGCTGAAACTGCACAAAAGCTTGCAGAGTCCTTGAATCTGCCGCTTGAACAGATCATGCATATGCCTCAGCATATTCTGCTTGCCAAAATGGCTGAACTGCAAAAAGAGGACAAATCATAGCCTTCATTCACATACTTGCTTACCTGTTTCGGGATAATATCATGTATATGTTAGAAAAGAGGAGTAACTGCTTTGCCACATCCACATAATAAAAAAATCCAATCATTTTGGCTGATCACCGGCATTATCTTTATCGCCTTTAATTTACGGCCCGCGATCACTTCAGTCGGTCCGGTCATCAGCTCTATCCGGGCAGAGCTGCACATGTCCAATGGGGCAGCCGGTTTTTTGACCGCACTGCCGCTGCTTTCGTTTGCAGTTCTTTCTCCGCTTGCACCTAAGCTTGGACAGCGCCTCGGAAATGAGCGAACTTTATGGCTAGGTCTCGTGATACTGCTTATCGGTGTTTTGACTCGTTCTACCGGCTATACTGCCGCTTTGTTTTTCGGAACGGCACTTATCGGCGTCGGGATTGCGATTGGTAACGTACTTTTGCCAAGCTTAATCAAACATAAATACCCTGAAAAGCCAGGGATCATGATCAGCCTGTATACGACATCAATGAATATATTCGCAGCTTTAGCATCGGGTGTCAGCGTTCCTTTAGCGATCCAGATGAATGGCGGGTGGAAACAAGCCTTTCTCTTATGGGGCGGGCTGGCTTTGCTTGCATTGCTGATCTGGATACCTCAGCTGCGCCATCGAGATACGGCAAACCAGACAATGAAGCTGCAATCCAGTTCCATTTGGGCTTCCAAAATGGCATGGTATGTCACCATCTTTATGGGCCTGCAATCGTTTTTATTTTACAGCAGCATCGCTTGGTTTCCTGAAATTCTCCGTTCACACGGGATTGATACGGCAACAGCCGGATGGATGGTATCACTCATGCAATTTGCGAGTCTGCCTTCCACTTTTCTGACACCAGTTTTAGCTGACCGTGTGAAACAGCAGCGCGGTATCGTTGCGGCGCTGGCCTCAGTTTATCTGATCGGCCTTTGCGGATTATTAGCGGGCGGAAGCCATACATTGCTTGCCATCTGGATGATCATTATCGGTATCGGACAAGGCTCCAGCATTAGTCTGGCCCTTACTTTGATTGGTCTCCGCAGTGAAAATGCCCAACAGGCCGCTGCGCTGTCAGGCATGTCTCAGTCATTCGGCTACCTGCTGGCAGCAGTCGGGCCAATCTTTGTCGGCTATCTCTTTGACCAGACGCATTCTTGGACGATGCCGATTGTGCTTCTCATTGCTGCCCTGATCGTAATGGGAGCAGCCGGACAGGGAGCCGGACGAGATCGATACATTTTTCAGTCAGAAAAACAAAGAAATTCAGCATAAAAGCGGGGAAAATATCTCCGCTTTTTTCTTTGAATATTTATGGTTTATTCATAAGTTTTTCATATTTATTTTTTACAATTAGACACCATAAAGAGGTGAAAAACGATGAAAACCAAACGATTCGACGCAGCCCTTATTCTTATTTTGCTGGGAGCAGCTTTTTTGAATACGTATCACGTTTGGCAGGAGGACACAGCGAACCAGTACTATTTGGCGGCTGTAAAAAGCATGACGCAAAGCTTCCATAATTTCTTTTATGCGTCATTTGACCCTTCTGGATTTGTGACAGTAGATAAGCCTCCTGTCGTGTTATGGATTCAAACGATTTTCGCACTGATTTTCGGTGTTCACACGTGGAGTGTCATCATTCCCCAGGCTCTTGCCGGAGTTGGGTCTGTATTCCTTCTCTACAGAATGATTAAGCCGACTTTTGGAATTGGAGCGGCCCGCATTGCCGCACTTGTCATGGCACTGACCCCTATCGCAGTAGCTGTCAGCCGGACAAACAATATCGACAGCATGCTTGTTTTTACCTTATTGCTCGGTTCAGCTTGTCTGCTTAGGGCAGTAAAACAAGGTAAGCTGGTTTGGCTGCTGACAGCATTTGCCCTGATTGGGCTCGCCTTTAATATGAAGATGATGCAAGCGTTTATGGTATTGCCTGCATTTGTGTTATTCTACCTGATTGCATCTCGGGTTTCTCTGAAGAAAAAAATCGGGTCCCTGCTTCTGTCTCTTGTCCTTCTGACAGGCCTTTCACTCTCATGGGCGATTGCAGTGGATTCAGCCTCTTCCTCAAGCCGGCCTTATGTAGGAAGCAGCCAGACTAACTCAGTGCTAGAACTGGCCTTTGGCTACAACGGCACAGAGCGTCTGCTTGGGCAAACTACGGGCCTTGCAAAGGGTGATATGAATGCTGCTGGCGGAGGGAACATGCAGAATCAAGACAACATGCAAGCGCCAAATGGCAACGGTTCATCTTTTTCTCAGAACGGAAATCAATCATTCGGAAACCATTCACAGGCGCCTCAGCCGCCTAACGGACAAACCGGCGCTCTCAATGGAGGCGGAGGCACACCTCCCACAGGTGGCAACGGGCCTGGAAATGGAGGGCCTGGCGGCGGAAAAAGCATGAATATGTTCGGCACCGGTGATCCTGGCCCGCTTCGTCTTTTCCAATCAGCACTTTCCGGCCAAATCAGCTGGATGCTTCCATTCTCATTGATCGGATTACTGGGCGCAATCGTCAGCTGGTACCGTGATCGCCGCGGACATGCTGCTAAAATGAAAGAAACGCTATTCTGGGCGGCTTGGCTTGTTCCCGTGGCTGGTTTCTTCAGCATCGCAGGATTCTTCCACCAGTATTATTTGATTATGCTGGCACCGCCGATTGCCGCCCTTTCTGGTATCGGATGGTATACGATGCACCGCTTATACAAAAATAATAAAGACTGGTCCAGCTATCTTCTGCCGGCAGCCGTCTTGATCACAGCCGTGTTTCAGATGTATATTCTGAGCGCTTATACAAGCCAAATCGGCAGTGTATGGATGTATGTCCTGGGGCTCTTAGGGCTGGGCATCACCCTTGCACTTCTGATGCTTAAACGCAGCCATCCGTTCAGTAAGCTGCTGACCATCATCAGCTTGTGCGTTCTGCTTCTCACACCTGTTTACTGGTCAGCAACGCCGCTTCTATACGGTGGCAACAGCGTCCTTCCTGAATCCGGCCCGCAGCTCAAAGGCTCAGCAAACGGCGGGAACATGTTCTCTTCAGAGGTCGACAGCGGGCTCCTGTCCTATCTGAGAAAACACAATACCGGCGAAGAATATTTATTTGCTACTTTGACAACCGTAACAGCTGCGCCATACATCATTTACGAAAATGAATCTGTTATGGCAATGGGCGGATTTAACGGCACGGATCCCATTCTGACTGTGTCGGAACTGAAAAAACTGATCAAAGAAGGCAAAGTGAAATACTTCCTTCTGGCAGAAAACAACTCAGGTAACAGCGAACTTGTTTCCTGGATTAAGAAAAACGGAAAAGAAATAACATCTGACGAGTACAGCCGTTCCTCCAGCAGCACGAACAGCGTGCAGGGAATGCGAGGAGGACCTGGCGGAGAAAGCCAGCAAACTCTTTATCTCGTGGAATAAAAAAAGAGGCTTGGATGAATCCAAGCCTCTTTTCTATTAAGCTTCTTCTTTTACATGTACCTTTAACACAGCCTGCACTTCAGGATGCAGCTTCACAGGCACGTTTGTATATCCTAATGCACGAATGCCGTCCGGCAGTTCAAGCTTCCGCTTATCTACTTTAATGTTATGGTCTTTTTGGAGCTGTTCTGTGATTTGCTTGCTTGTCACTGAACCAAATAAACGGCCGCCCTCACCTGATTTTGCGCTAAGCTCAACAGTCAGTTTTTCTAATGTCTCTTTCAAGCTCTTAGCCTGCTCAAGCTCAGCAATGGCTTCTTTTTTCTCTTTCTGCTTTTGTCCGTTTAGCGCGCTGATGTTTGACGCGTTCGCTTCAACCGCGAGGCCTTTTTTAATTAGAAAGTTATGCGCATAACCGTCTGCTACGTTTTTGACTTCGCCTTTTTTTCCTTTTCCTTTTACATCTTGTAAGAAAATAACCTTCATCTCTGTACGCCTCCCTCAAAATACTCATCTATGGCGTGCTTCAGCCGTTCCAGCGCTTCAGAAACTGAAATGCCGGACAACTGAGTCGCCGCATTTGTTAAATGCCCTCCGCCTTCCAGGGCCTCCATGATGATCTGAACATTTACCTCGCCAAGCGACCGCGCACTGATACAAACCGTTTGTTCATCCCGTCTCGCCACCGCAAATGAAGCCTCAACCTCACTCATCGACAGCAGCGAATCGGCAGCCTGCGCAATCAGCACTTGATCGAAGTATTCCTCTTCATTTTCAGGAAGAGAAGCAATCGCAATGTTATCTTTATAGAGGACCGTATGCTGGATCAGCTTCGCCCGTTTAATATAGGAATCAACGGTTTCTTTCAGGAACTTCTGCACCAGCACCGTGTCGGCGCCTTTTGCCCTTAAATAAGAAGCCGCATCAAAAGTCCGCGAGCCCGTGCGGAGAGAAAAGCTCTTTGTATCCACTATTATACCAGCTAATAGGGCTGTTGCTTCAATCATATTGATTTTTAAGCGCTTCGGCTGATATTCAAGCAGCTCTGTCACCAATTCCGCTGTGGAAGAAGCGTATGGTTCCATATAAACGAGCAGCGGATCTCTGATAAACTCCTCACCTCTGCGGTGATGGTCGATGACCACGATATGTTCAATTTTATTGACCAGCCGTTCCTCCATGACGAGTGACGGCTTATGTGTATCAACGATCACAAGCAGTGTGTCATCATTGGAAATTTCCATTGCTTCTTCAGGCGTAATAAATCTTGACCACAGTTCTTCATATTTTTTGATTTCCCCAATCAAACGCTGCACACTTGATCCGATTTGATTTGGGTCAATCACGATAAAACCATCTTTGTTATTTGCCTGAGCCACCTTTAAAATCCCGATCGCTGCGCCGATAGAATCCATGTCGGGGAATTTATGCCCCATGATAATCACATTGCTGCTTTCGGTGACGATTTCCTTTAAGGCGTGAGAAATCACGCGGGCCCGCACCCTTGTTCGTTTCTCCATTGGGTTTGTTTTACCGCCGTAAAACTTCACCTTGCCGTTTGGCAGCTTAATGGCTACCTGGTCTCCGCCGCGTCCCAGTGCTAAGTCCAAGCTGGATTGCGCCAAATCGCCAAGTTCTTTCAGGGAAGAGACTGAAGCCCCGACACCGACGCTTAACGTCAGCGCTACACCGTCAAATGAGGTTTTTTCCCGCACTTCATCAAGAATCGAAAACTTCGAATTTTCGAGTTCAGTTAAGATGTGTTCATTAAGTACAGCGATAAAGCGTTCTGAAGACGTCCTTTTCAAGAAGATCCCGTACTCCTGCGCCCAAGCGTTCAGCAAAGATGTCACCTGGCTGTTCATCGTGCTTCTCGTCTGGTCATCCAATCCTTGTGTCACATCATCATAGTTATCAAGGAAAATATATGCCAGGACGGTTCTTTCGTTTTCATATAGCTTTTCAATCTGAATTTGTTCTGTTACATCAAAGAAATATAAGAGACGCTCATCCCGTTTGATGACAACCCTAAACTTGCGGTCATTCAATGTAACCGTTTCCGATTCCACCTCTTGTTTGATAAGCGGCACTACCGATTCACAAGTATCGTAAAGTGATCTCCCCACTAAAGTGCTTTCATTAAAGCAAGAGGAAAGAAACGGATTTGCCCATTCTATATAATATTGGTCATTAAAAAGCATGATTCCAATCGGCATTTCCATCAATGCCTCTTCACCGACTTTTTTCAACCTGTAGGACAACGTAGAAATATAAGCATCAATCTCTTGTCGAATAAGAGAATCAGCACGCTTAATAAAAAACAAAATAACTGCCAGCAGCAGCACTTCGACGGTTCCTAATATCCAGTTAAAATAAAAGCTGATGAGGATTGTAATAATTGACAGAGCAATCAATGCATAGATGGGATACCGAAACAGCGGTTTTTCATAAAAGCTTGGCATTTCTATCACTCCCCACCATGTGAGTAAAACTCATGTTCACTTCACCTTATTCCTTATATGAAAGCCCATATCTAAAACGCCTAAAATGCGAATGGCCGCCATGAAGACCGGATGCACAAACCCAAGTATGACAGCAATCACAGCCGCAGCCTTTGGATATTGTTTCTTATGGCAATAGAAAAAGATAAATGATAACCCTTGGATGAAAATCAGAAACCCGAGTATAAACTCCCCATTTAAAGCGATAGAGTACAGCATTTGGCCTTTTTCTAAAGGCAAAAATGAAAGCATGACAATAATCAAATACAGTACTACAACACTTTGCGGAAACTTCAACTCTCTAAAAGGCTTTAGATTAGGAATATCGGGGGAGAATCGCCTTAAGAGCGGCTTAGCGATAAGGTAACTGAGGAAAGAAAAAATAACTCCTACCATCACAATAGCTGTTGGAAAAAGATATTGAACGATACCCAATTGTTCTTCCATCAGTTTTAATTGCTTCTCAAACTGCCCAGCATTGCCCGACTGCTTCGCTACAGTTTCTACAATATCAAGAGATTGCCGGTATTGTGTCATTGCCTCATCAATGATATTGATACCCAAAAACTGAATGCTTATCACAAAATAGAAGACAATACTAAGCATATAAATAAGAGCGCCCGAAATAATGGCGTGCCCGGGCTCTTTCCTTTTGAAAAAATGTCCCATGGCAATGCCGGCGCAAGCTGACATAAAAGCTACAATAAGCCCGTTAAAGGACCCGACAATAAAAACAACCGGAAGACTGACAGCGCCCATCCATATCCCTAGCTTCAATCCATGTCTGATCGTATACAAGATCATTGGCAGCGGCAGTGCAAATAACAGAATTGTTCCAATCACAGGAACATAAACGACCAGAAGCGTAATGATCGCAAACAGACTGATTAAAATAGCACCTTCCATTAAAGCTCTCGTTTGTTTCACTTAGTCACCTCGTATCATCCTGAACATACGAATAGAAAAGAGCAGCATAAACGACTGCTCTTTTTTTCATCGCTGCAACATGCTTTGCACCGAATGTTTTTATATCATCTCTAAATTTTACTTTTATATTTTAACATAAGTCCAAATCGCAAGTAAAATGACGCTAATGTTTCATGTGAAACATGAAAAAGGAAAAGACATTCTTTGAAAAGAATGCCCATCACAATTAATGTTTATCATCCATAAAGCCAGAAGATTCCTTGTTTTTCTTTTTCGTTTTTCTGACATACATAAAAATTAAGATCACCAGTAAAAGGGTTGTTGCTTGCAGAACGCCGCTGCTAAACAAGAAAAAGTTCTTTATCATGTCCCACATTGTGTTTCACCTCTTTGTGCATGTTCTCAACCCGTATCCTATATAAGGTGAATTTCCCTTTTTAAAAACTTCAAAACATCATGAACAACATTGAGCGTTGGGCATATGCTGATATGGAATCTGATCGATAAAGGAGAATTTTCACATGGATGAACGCAGAACATTGGCTTGGCATGAAACATTAGAAATGCACGAGCTGGTTGCTTTTCAATCAAACGGACTCATTAAACTGAAGAAAATGATAAGAGAAGTAAAAGACCCTCAGCTCAGACAGCTTTATAACGTGTCTATTCAGGGTGTTGAGCAAAATTTGAGAGAGCTTCTTCCGTTCTTTCCACAGGCTCCGCACAGAGAAGATGAGGAAGAAGAACGCGCAGATAACCCATTTTACAGCGGTGACCTGCTCGGTTTTGCCAAAACATCTGTCCGCAGCTATGCCATCGCAATTACAGAAACAGCAACACCTCAATTAAGAAACGTACTGGTCAAACAGCTGAATGCTGCCATCCAGCTGCACGCCCAAGTTTATCGATACATGTATCAGCATGGATATTATCCGTCTTACAACCTTTCTGAACTGTTGAAAAACGATGTCAGAAACGCCAACAGAGCCATTTCAATGAAATAAAACAAGCAGCAAAGGAGTTCCCTTTGCTGCTATTTCTGCTGATCCTTCACTAAGCCGTTCGAACGATAAGATTCCAGCACGTCTCTGTTGGATTCTCCCCATTCTTTCATTTGCAAAACAATCGGTTCAAGCGTGCGCCCAAATTCCGTCAGAGAGTACTCTACCTTGGGCGGCACCTGGTGATAAACCTCACGGTGCACGATGCCGTCCGCTTCCAGCTCCCTCAGCTGGAGAGTAAGCATTCTTTGAGTAATACTCGGGCAGATTCGCCGAAACTCATTAAATCGTTTCTTGCCATCTATCATGTGATAAAAAAGAATTCCTTTCCACTTTCCGCCAATGACATCTAGAGTGAATTCAACTGGACAGCCTTCTTTGTTCGGGTATATATTCTTTTTTTCACTCATTCTTGACCCTCCAATAGTACCTTTTTTGATACTACATTACATTTTGCAACTAAGCTACCCAGTATTTTACACACCTTTTCTCCTTAGCTCAAAGAAAATGCTTCTTATTCACATCAATTTTTAAGGGTTTGCATGATTACACCTGCAGCAAGACGTGTTAAACTATATAAAGATTACACTACTTAAAAAAGGATAGGAGCTATCATGGAAAAGATACTTATTTTCGGACACCAAAACCCAGATACAGATACGATTTGTTCTGCGATTGCTTATGCTGATTTGAAAAACAAACTCGGCTTCAATGCTGAGCCTGTCCGCCTCGGACAAGTCAACGGCGAAACACAATACGCGCTTGACTATTTCAAACAAGAAAGCCCGCGTCTTGTTGAAACAGCTGCAAACGAAGTAAACGGCGTTATCCTGGTTGACCATAACGAACGCCAGCAAAGCATCAAAGACATTGAAGAGGTTCAGGTTTTAGAGGTTATCGACCATCACCGCATCGCTAACTTTGAAACAGCTGAGCCGCTTTACTATCGTGCTGAGCCTGTAGGCTGTACGGCTACCATCTTAAACAAAATGTACAAAGAGAATAACGTGAAAATCGAGAAAGAAATTGCCGGCCTTATGCTGTCTGCGATCATTTCTGATTCTCTGTTATTTAAATCTCCAACTTGCACGGACCAAGACGTAGCAGCAGCAAAAGAGCTTGCGGAGATCGCTGGAGTAAATGCTGAAGAATACGGCTTGAACATGTTGAAAGCAGGCGCTGATCTAAGCAAAAAAACAGTGGAAGAGCTCATTTCTCTTGATGCGAAAGAATTTACACTCGGCAGCAAGAAAGTTGAAATCGCACAAGTAAACACAGTGGACATTGAAGATGTAAAAAAACGCCAAGCTGAATTAGAAGCTGTGATCTCAAAAGTTGTGGCTGAGAAGAATCTTGATCTGTTCCTTCTCGTTATCACAGATATCTTAGAAAATGATTCACTTGCTCTTGCAATCGGTAACGAAGCAGCGAAAGTGGAAAAAGCGTTCAACGTTACATTAGAAAACAACACAGCCCTCTTAAAAGGCGTTGTTTCCCGTAAAAAACAAGTCGTTCCTGTCTTAACAGACGCAATGGCTGAATAAGCAAAAAGCATCCCGCGTCGGGATGCTTTTTCTTATTCACCCAGCTTCTCAATTTGTCCCATCACATCAGTAATTTGCTTTGCGTTTTGGACCAGGTCTGACTGCTCCAATTCTTTAAGCGATACCTTGCCTTCCTCGGCTTGTTTCAACACATCTTCAGCGCTTTTCTGCAAGGTTTCGTTATGTTCCTGAATGGTTTGATGAATCTCCGCTGCGGCATCAGGCGGCGTTAATTCATTAAAATCAGCGGCAGCCTTCTGAATCGACTCAAGCTGCGCTTCAAGTTTTTCTTTCGCCTCGGTGTCATTTACAGCTTTCTCAGCCAATTCAGGCGCTTCCTCTGCAAATGTCTTCACCTTCTCCACATAACCAGCTGCTTCACTCGTATAGTTCAATCCGTCGTTCACCTGATCAAGCATGCCGCATCCGCCTGCACTCAAAAGTCCCACTCCGGCAAGTACTGTCAAAATGATCTTCATCTTCAGCCCCCTCATCGTTTCTTTTTCATTTTTTCTTTTAAGATCGGAATCAATTTCTCTTTCGCTAACGGCAGCCCTTTCCTCACCAATTCACGCTTCAGCCACTTTTTCAGCTTAGACATTCTGATGCTCCTCTCCCTTTTTGATAAAAATGAAAAAACTCCACCAATTTGGTGAAGTTCCTGAAACAAAAAGACCTTCACCAAATCAGATTTGGCAAAGGTCTCGCTAACAATGAGATTGCCAGCAAAGCCGAGGACACCTTGTCCCGTAATGACGACTTTACTGTGAAAGCTACTCCCCTTTGGAGTGTTCATTTTTATTACTTTCATTCTAAAGCACCGATCTGTTCCAGTCAAATTCCAGCCGTTTATATAAAAGCGCGCTGTGGTATTTAAAATTTGAATGGTTTTTCCATCAGGAGATCATGCTATGACAGAGGAGGTTTTCATCATGAGTCAAGAGCGCGTGAAACGGCCTGGGCATACCAGATGGTACATATCTTCGTTACTTAGCGGCATTATTATTCTTAATTATTTTGACCGAGTGGCCATCTCGGTAGCGGCCCCTGCGATACAAGATTCGTTTCACCTTACTGCAACTGAACTCGGCATCGTGTTTTCCATTTACACCTATTCCTATACACTGATGCAGCTGCCTGTCGGAAGTTTGCTGGACCGTTTTGGGGTCGCATGGGTCACGAGGGTTGGAATGACGATATGGAGCTTTTTAACGATCCTTCTTGCTTTTTTGCAAGGAAAATTGCTGTTGTATCTGTTCCGGTTTCTCATTGGGCTGACGAGCGCCTCTGCGTTCCCTGCTGCCTCTAAGGCAACCGCTCTCTGGTTTCCTCCAAGTGAGCGGGGATTGGCAAACTCATTGTTCGATTCGGCCGCCAAATTTTCAAACGTGATCGGCGCGCCATTGGTCGCGTTTCTTGTCACAACATTTGACTGGCGTGTCGCTTTTTTGACGATTGGATGCATCAATGTGCTGTTTACGATCTTTTTCTGGCAGTATTATGAACAGCCTGAACGGCACAAACGCATTTCTAAAAGTGAACTAAACTATATTCAAAAACACAATGCCATTACAACAGAGCAAATCCCTTACAAAACGGGCCCGCTTTTAAAAAAGCTTTTCACCAATCGGAAAGTATGGGGCTTAATGATCGGATTTACAGGGTACGGGTATACATTCAATCTGCTGCTCACCTGGCTTCCGACTTTCTTTAAACATACATACGGTATGGATCTCATGTCGTCCGGTTTATTTACGGCAGTGCCGTGGCTGATCTCAACCATTTCCGGAATTGCCGTCGGCGGCTGGCTCGTCGATTATTTTATTAAGAAAGGCTATCCTAACACCAAGGTGTACCGAACCGTAATCATAGTCGGAATGAGCTTTGGCTTTTTCTTTTTAGGCTCCATTCTGACGAACAATATTACCGTAGCCATTATTTGCATTTCCATCGGACTCGCCGGAATTTCAGCAACCGCTCCGGTCGGCTGGTCCATCTCCGCAGAACTCGCGCCGATCGGTTCCGTATCCATGCTGAGCTCCATGGTGAATCTCGCAAACAACCTGTTCGGAGGCATTATTGCTGCGTCACTGACAGGGTATTTGTTTGATGTGACAGGCTCCTTTACCCTCAGCTTTCTGGTAGCTGGTTTTGTGCTGTTGCTGGGATTGGTTTTTTATGTGTTTGTATTAGGGGATGTAAAACGAATTAAACTGGAATGAAGAGTGCTTACTGAAAAGCACTCTTTTCTTTGAATCCGCCAGGTGTTATTTTCTTTCTCCCAACATTCACTAGGCTGTTCTCGGACGAAAACACTACCATTTTATCCTTGACTCCAACCAAAGGTAAGGCCTCATAGTGAAAGAAGAAAGGAGGAGTCAGATGGTGAAATTAACAGTAAAAGAACTATCCAATATTGCGAATGTCACAATCAAAACGCTTTATCATTACCACAAAATCGGCTTGCTAGCCCCAAAGGAAATAAGCGAAGCCGGATATCGGTACTATGGTGCTGACGAACTAAAAAGACTGCAGGAAATCCTTTTTTACAAAGAATTAGATATTCCTTTGTCAGAAATCAAAAGATTATTAAATGAGGATGCTGAAAGAACAAGTACATTAGAAAAACAAAAAAAGCTGTTTGAAAAGAAAATTGAAAAGTATCAGCGTCTCATTCAAACAGTCAACACATCTTTAGAATACACGAGAAAAGGTGAAAACATGGATCATAAGGTAATGTTTAAAGGATTTGAAAGCGCTGAAGAATGGAAACAATCTTTAGCAGAACAAAATGGGTATTTAAAAGAGCGTTACGATTTTGAATTGGATACACATACAATCAATGTCGATGAAATGAACAAAATGGCAATAGAGGCTAAACATTTTCTTGATAGGATGGCTGATTTTTTAAGAAATGGTGTAACGTATCATGACCCTTCCGTGCAAGAGCATGTCATGAATCATCTTAAGTTCCTAAATCAGAACGGGCATCCGACAAGTAAAGAAGATTACGTAAAACAAACACGTTTTTTTATGCAAGATGATTTCCATAGAGGAATGTTAGAAGAGCAGCAAACCGGTTTATCTTATTATTTGGTTGTCGTTGCAGAACACCTGTAGTGTTTTGTCACCCTTTATAGGGTGACAGCCATCAGGATTACGAGACAGCACCGCCAACAATCGAAACATTCTGCCGGTCAACGGCAAAACGCTGTCCGTTCCATTTCAATACGGTTTGAACATATCCCAATGAGTCGGCGTTATACCTTCCCGCTATCCGCTGGTACGCCAATAATTCGTATACGCCGTCTCTGTCAAAATCAACCGGATACAAGCCCGATAAAGGATTCACCCATCCTTCTATCGGCATTTTTAACACACCTTGGCTGTTATAAATCTCATTCAAATATTCCCTGCCTTTGTAAGTAAGGTCGAGGATATACATTTCGTTTTGCTGATGACTGATGACGCTCGCTTTATATTGATTTTGATACCTCACACTGTACTTTAATTCATCATTCAATACATCTGAATTGAAAATTCGCCGAAACTGCCTGTTTAGATAGGCAAACACGTATGCATAAATAGCACCGCCGCTTCCCCCTGTATCTATTACCACTGCCACATCCTCAATCTTGTCGCCTGTCATATCCCCCAGAAAAAGTGACGGATTGTATCCCATATTGTTTTGAAGCTGAATCTGCTGCTCCTGATGGGTTCTGCCATCACGGATCACCAATGTGATATTTCTCCATAACGGGCTGCCGGTCATTTGATTTCCAGTTAGAAAGACCTCGTCAATAACGCCGTCTCCCGTTACATCGCCGCGGGTAGATGCAATGATTGCACGTGAGGAGACAGGCTGCCGAAATACGTATGGATGTTGAACAAGTCCTCTGCTTTCATAAAACCAATAAGGAGCCATTCTGATGTCATACACATTCAATTGTGTCACCTTCCCTAATCAGCTGAATGAATCATTATATGCAGGAATGGCACATCAAAGACATATCTTACACACCAATTAAATCCGTACCATATGAGTTATCGATTACACAAAGCCACTCGCCTTGCGCATTCTTCTTAAATACATAGGTCGCCCTTCTTTCCATCGCATACTCGGAGTCCTTTTTATCCGAATCAAGCAGTGTCTGAGAAAGGACGAGTACCGTGTCACCTGCTTCCAGCATGATCATTTCCCCTTGTGTCGGGACAATATGATGATTGAAATAGTTCGCAATCGTGATAAACGCTTTTTTGATTTCTTCTTTGCCTCGCGCGATCATGCCCGGCTTCACAACTAAAACGGCATCTTCCGAATAATAATTCATCAGTGTATCAAAATCTTCATTTTGGATTGCCAAATCACACGCAGAGATGATGTCTTTCAATTGCTGTTCCAAATGAATTCCCCCAATCATCATGATTGGATATATTATACATTGCTAGACCACTGAAACCGTGAAAACAAAATGAAAAGTATCCTTTTTTCCTAACGAATCGGATGTATAACAAGCTCCGCAAAAGCCTCTGCGGCAGGCAGCTGCCATTTTTTCTTTTTGGGTGTGAGTAAATCGGATCGAGGGCTTCAACATGCTGGAGATTTTTCAGCTTATGTTTTTCACTTCCATTAATCCCTATACCTTACCACATAGTTTTTATACAATTCTTCGTTATAAAGAATTTCTTCGCCATGTGAAGAGCAAATGAGCGTTGGTTTGATTTGATCTATGATTGAGCCGCTATCGATGTTCTCATTTATATCAACACTGAATCTTCTTATAGGTGGGTGTAAATCCTCCTTACTTGTGATAAAAAGGTCGCCCGTTAATAGCGTACGATCGATTTTATGATAATACACGACATGCCCCGGCGAATGGCCAGGTGTTAAATAGTATTTCAGAGGCAGGTGAGCAAGAGTTTGCTCCGTCAGCGGCTGGACAATATGGGCTACCCCTGTGTTCTCCACTTCATTTTTGTTCGGATATGGCTCTTCCCCATTGATGTACTTTAGTTCTTTCTGGTGCGCAAAAATCGGAATATCAAATCTCTCTAACCATTTTGATGCACCTCCGATATGATCACTGTGGCCATGGGTAAGCAAAATGGCTTTTGGATTGCCGATCGCTAACGCTGCCCTAATTTGAGCATCAGCAAAACGTTCTATTCCCGTATCAACAATATAAACATCATCACCATCTTTGATAAACCAGGTATGAACCGGAATACGAAGAGGCACATCAAGCTCAAATTCACATTGATAGACATGTTCTGATAGTTTTCTCAAGTTCACGCAAACCACTCCCTTTGGAGATTTTTGATAGTTCAAAAGAAAACAGAAGTGAACGGCCAGCGGACTGGAATTCTTGAGGAGGAGACGCCGATTTTCGCCAGCATCAGCTCGACTTGTTAACATTGTCCATTAATAATCCCTTTTGTTCCCCTTCTTCACATATTCCCAATCACGTTCTATATTCTTCCTCACTCTATGAAGGAGTGCAGAAATGGTTTCCTTTTCCTCTGAAGTAAAACCGGACAAGGCCACTTCCGTGGAATGTTCTCCTTCTCTTCTTAACAATGGATATACCTTTTTCCCTTTCTCAGTCGGGAACAGTTTTTTTATTTTTTTATTTTGCTCATCCGGCAGTTTTTGAATAAATCCCTGCATTTCCAGCTTCTTAATGGCCCGCGCGGCCGTTGTCCGATCCACTTTTATCATTTCCGCCAATTTTTCTTGAATAATTCCCGGATTTTCGTATATACGTACGAGATAGAGATACTGCCCTCTTGTTAAGTCTAAATCTTTAAATTCGATGTTGCTTATGGAATCCAACGCTCTTGCTATCATGCCGATCTCACGCAAAATATCATTCATTCCTAAAACTCCTCACGTATTTTTGTTGTATTTACAACAAAAATGTTTTAACCTTACTATTATAAGACCACATGCATGCTGTACAGTCCAGACTAATATCAGAAAAGGATTGATTCATAATGAATATAAAAAGAATAACAACTGAAGCTGATTTACATGCAGCTTTGAATATTAGAAAGACGGTTTTCATTGAGGAGCAACATGTATCTGAATCCGAAGAGTTTGATGAATTTGATACGCTCCAGGAACAATGCCAGCATGTCTTGGTATATCATGAGAATCAGCCTGTCGGCACGGGCCGTGTGCGTATCGTTGACCATACAGCAAAGCTGGAAAGAATCTGCATCCTAAAACCTTACCGTAAGTATGGATTGGGGAAAGTCATCGTAAGCGGGTTAGAAGAAATCATAAAAGAAAAAGGACTGACTGCATGTAAGTTGCATGGTCAAACACAAGCAGCAGACTTTTATCAAAAACTGGGCTACCAGATTTCTTCACAGGAATTTATGGAAGACGGCATCCCTCACGTCCTGATGACAAAAGAAATATCGCGGAATATAACATGAAATATATTTTTTACGGATTAGGCATACTCATATTAAGTTTGGGCATTTCCTTAACCATACAATCAGGGCTGGGCACATCCCCCTTCGATGCCCTTTTGGTTGGTCTGTCAAAAGAAGTCGGACTTACCGTAGGAAGCTGGGAGGTCCTTATTTCTGTGATCCTCTTAATCTGCAACACTATATTAACGAGAAAAAAACCTATTTTGCTGGGCTTGATTACAGCATTCATTACTGGAATAGGCATTGACCTATGGTTGTTTGTTGTAAAAAACACCCTCTATCTAAACGCGTTGTTAAGCAAACTGATTTGTTTCGGAATTGGTTTGGTGCTCATCGGTCTTGGAACAGCCATCTATCTTCAGACGAAATTCGCATCAACGCCCATCGATCATTTAACACTTATTATCCGAGATCTCTCCAAAAGAACAATCTTGTTTTCAAGAACATTGGTATACGCTCTTTTCTTAGTATTAGCCATTATCTTTAAAGGCCCTATCGGCATCGGAACCCTATTAACCGTCTGTTTGGGAGGAATGCTCCTTCACGTTTTTATGCCTATTGTGGAAAAACAATTCTTATCAAAGAATAGAAGGGGTTAAAAAACCTCTTCTTTGAAAAAACGAAACGCAAAACAAGCTACGTTTCGTTCAATAATTTTATGATAAATTAAAATTTATAGTACCAAAAAATCGCAATTTCATTTGCTGTTGGAAGATTGGAATAAAGCATCGTATCAACTGCACCTATTATAAATTGATGTTTGGCATAAAAATGACAAGCTGAAACATTAATATCTTGTGTTTCAAGCATAAGACCACAAAAGCGATTCTCCTTTGCCCACTCAATCGCTTTATGTAATAATGCTGTTCCAACGCCTTTTTGTCTATAGTCTTTTGCAACGGCAATGTCCTCTATTAGTGCATACCCATTCCAGTTAGAACGAATCTTAATCCGGCCGATGCAGTTGTTTTCAACATAATATAAAAAAACCGCTTTTCCCTCTTCTTCAACATAACTAACAGCCATTTCATCATCTTCATATTGTTTAAAATAAGGTTTAGAAAATCGTTCCTCAGTATATGTCCAAACACCGTTTTCAAAAGCAGGTATCATTCTCCCAAAAACAACGAGAGGTTCATTTGGTTTATTGAAATCTTTCATATTCAATTTAGTCATTTTAATGATCATATCAATCCCCGCCAATCGAGATAATATTTAGTAAACTCGTTTCGATACGATTCAACAACAGTTTCCAAAAGTGTACTCTATAAGAGAACAGCATTAGCATCCATTACCTTATATATTTCTCTATCTTAATGAGGTATTTCAACAAAGGCGTGTGGTACAGTAAATAGGAATAGAAACAAGAGAAAAGAAGATGACCCTATGCCCACTAACAATAAACTCAATGAGAAATATCATACTTCCTTCAACTCGCCCACAACCCTGTTGACTAGTACCCATGGAGAGAGGAAGCTTTGACACAGCTTCTGCCATTGGGGACATCTCTATTGAAGCATCCAAAGGACAACCAAGGATCGCTCTTTGACTTTTCCAAGAAGAAAGTAGAGTGAATAAAGGAGTGATTGAGTATGTTAACAAGAGAAGATATCTTTAAACACGTCAAAGAAAAATACGGTACATCGCCTGATTACCCGTGGGAGAAATACCCAAACTATGCTTCTTTGAGACATACATCAAACAAAAAATGGTACGGTCTTGTCATGAATGTTCTCCCAGAAAAATTAGGCTTGGATGGTCATGGCGAAATAGATATTCTAAATCTAAAATGTCCCCCTGACATAAGTGATAGCTTAAGAAACGGGGAAAATATCTTACCCGGATATCATATGGATAAGGAACATTGGATTTCAATTGTTTTAGAACGGACAGATCCAGAAGGCGAAATCGATAACTTAATCGAGCAGAGCTTTCATTTAACCAAGTGAAGATAAAGAGTGTTCCGGCTAATCGAACTGCGAAGAGTAGTAGGCACTTTCATTTTAGGATACTGTTCTTCACTCTGTCCACAAACGCAACTTAGTTCATCTGGTGCGAGAGTGGGAGAAGAATTTCAACCAACTTCTTATGTAAAAGGATGAATAGTTATGACAAATAACTTAAAACAGAGAAGAATCATTTTAGATTTAGCAGTTACTTTAGATGGTTATATTGAAGGGAAAAATGGAGAAGTTGATTGGTGTATTATGGACCCTGATATGGGGTTTACTGATTTTTTAAATCAAATTGATACTATTTTATATGGTAGAAAAAGCTACGATTTATGGGGACAATACATTCCAAAAAATGAAGACCCTGATACAGAAAAGGAACTTTGGAAATTGGTTCATAGTAAAAAGAAATATGTTTTTTCCAGAACACAAAATGAGATTGATAATCAAGCCATATTTATAAATGATAATATTCTTGAAGAAGTAAATAAATTGAAGAAAAATCCTGGTAAAGACATCTGGCTATATGGTGGAGCGAGTCTCATTACAACTTTTATAAATTTGGGGCTTGTTGATGAATTTAGATTATCTATTCACCCTGTTGTTTTGGGAGAAGGAAAACCGTTGTTTATTGATGTAAAACAGAGGATAAATTTAAAAATGGTGAATACAAGAACATTTTCCTCTGGCGTTGTGCAAATCGTTTATCATTGGAATGGCTAACATTGTAAAGTAACACTCGACAGTAATCCTTCTTATTGAACTAAAGGGGAATCCATAAATAATGGGTTCCCCTTAATATACTATGGAATTATCAATATCAAATTTTCTGTAATAAAAGAGGATTGAAAAGGACGATGTCTCCTCCATTAACATCATTAAGCATTATAGTATATTTTCTTCTCCCTCTTTTAAGTAATCGGCTAAGTTTTGTATTTATAAAAAAACGAAAGAAGGTGATCCAATGCCTACTAACAATAAACCCAATAGATTAATCGCTGAGAAGTCTACTTATTTTACTTCAACATGCCACAATCCTGTTGACTGGTTCCCTTGGGGAGAAGAAGCATATGAAAAAGTGAAACGCGAAAACAAGCCTGTTCTGGTCAGCATCGGTAGTTCGACATGTCATTGGTGCCATGTCTATTAGAATAACCATAATAGATCTTTTATGACTCTATATTATCTATAGTTTTATAAACAATTTGATCTTTCCTAAGTATTATTTTCAAACCGAATTTTTATTATCTATCTCTCCTACTTATTTTTAATATCCTGATACACTTTCTCAAAAGTCTCGATTGGTAGCGAAAACTTAGTTGTTTTCTCGTTACGATAATTGATCACTATATCAATTTGATTACCTTTTTGCTCAAACTCAATAAATGCATTCTCCCATTTATCTCTGATTGATATTATACGATTGCCATTTTTCTTTTCCTTATAGATGTAATCCATTTTAACTCTCCTTCCAGAATCAATAACAAAACCTTATGTTATTAAAAGTCTACATTATCGACCGACAAAAGGTTTCGAAATAAGCAATCCTCAAAAAAGGAAGTAAATCATGACTTGCGTTTGGTGGCCCGGATAATCAAATCGTGTGGAACTCCATTAAAAGATAACAAAAGCCATTTTAAACGATAATACTATTTGTTCAAACAATACAGTTTACCTTTTATGTCATTCATTTTCTAAAAACTGCAATCCGTAACCATGCGGTAGCAGGTTTTTTTATTTGCTTGACTTAGAGTTAACTCTAAATTGTAAACTAACTTTAATTAAATGAGAGGGATGATGTTGTTGTATTCCATTAGTAAAGCTGCTGAGAAGACTAGTATTAGTTCGTATACATTAAGATATTACGAAAAGATTGGGTTACTTCCACCACCAAAACGAAAAAACAGTGGAAGGCGTTTTTATACAGAGACTGATATTCAGTTCATGTTATTCCTGAAAAGTTTAAAGGAAACAGGTATGTCTTTGGAGGATATTAATGAGTTTGTCAAAGACGGATGCATTTTGGAAAAAATCAATTCGGTTGTTAAATCGGCACAACTCTCCCCATCTATAAATAAACGTATTGAGATTTTAACCAAGCACTTAGAGAAAATGGAAATTAAAAAAAGGGAGCTGGAAGAAGTGATTTCTACTACAAAAGGAAAACTGGATACATATTATTCAATTTTGAAAGAGGAAGTGGAAAACAAATGAAACATTTAAATATATACATAATGTTACTTGGCTTCTCTATTTTCACGGGAGCTACTTTTAATCTTGCAAAATATACAGTTGGATATTTTTCTCCATCGTCTTCTGCGGCATGGCGTTTCGGTTTAGCGGCTGCAGTGATGCTCATCATTTTGATTTTTACTGAAGGTATAAAGAAGAGTCAATTACGGAAAAACGCCGTTTCATACATTGTTCTTGGAATTATAGGAATCTTTGGATTTAATGCCTTGTTTTTTGTTGGTTTAAAATATACATCTCCCGTTAACGGAGCATTAATAATGGGGCTGAATCCTTTATTAACAGCAATTCTCGCTCGAATTATCTTAAAGGACAAAATGACAAAAAAACAAGTACTCGGCATACTCTTTGCTTTCATTGGTGTATTGCTAGTCATTACAGAAGGTTCTATCGAAACCATTAAAACCTTATCAATTTCAGGAGGAGACTTAATAATCTTTACAGGTAACGTTTGTTGGGCACTTTATGGTGTACTTGGACGTCGGTTTGTAAAGGATGGAACTCCGCTATCTACAACCACTTATACGATGGCTATCGGTGCTGTTAGTTTAATAGTAGTTTCCTTATTTACATCCAAACCTGTTTCTTTATCGAACATCCCGATTGGAGTTTGGGGGGCAATTGCTTTTATGGCTTTCTTTACAAGTGTTTTGGGTTACCTATGGTGGAATCAAGGGATTAAAGAGATTGGGGCTAGTAAAACATCTTTATTTTTCAACCTTGTTCCCGTTGTAACGATGATTATTTCATTTGCCGTTGGAACACCAATAAAGGTATTTCAAGTTATTGGGGCTGTGTTAGTTATATTAGGCGTTTTAACCGCTTCGGGGGTAATACGTATTCCTAAGTACAATACTAAAGAACAGTCAGCTATATAAAGAAATAGGGATTATTTTTGAGAAAATGTGTTAAGTTAAATATACACTAATTATAGAAAGAAGGTGATCCCATGCCAAACAAAAGTAAACCCAATAGATTAATCAATGAGAAATCACCATACTTACTCCAACACGCCCACAACCCTGTTGACTGGTACCCTTGGGGAGAAGAAGCATTTGAAAAAGCAACACGCGAAAACAAGCCGGTTCTGGTCAGCATCGGTTATTCGACTTGTCATTGGTGCCACGTGATGGCCCACGAAAGCTTTGAAGACGAAGAAATCGCGCGTCTTCTCAATGAACGGTTTGTGGCGATTAAAGTCGACCGGGAAGAGCGGCCGGATGTGGATTCTGTTTATATGAGAATCTGCCAGCTGATGACCGGGCAGGGCGGCTGGCCGCTGAATGTGTTTATCACGCCTGATCAAAAGCCGTTTTACGCGGGTACATATTTTCCAAAGACGAGCAAATTCAATCGTCCCGGTTTTGTTGATGTGCTTGAGCATCTGTCTGAGACGTTTGCGAACGACCGCGAGCATGTCGAGGATATTGCGGAGAACGCCGCTAAACATTTGCAGACCAAAACAGCTGCAAAAACTGGTGAGGGCCTTAGCGAATTAGCAATTCACCGGACATTCCAGCAGCTTGCCAGCGGATTTGACACGATCTACGGCGGTTTCGGGCAGGCACCGAAGTTTCCAATGCCTCATATGCTGATGTATTTGCTTCGCTATGATCACAATACAGGGCAGGAGAACGCTCTATACAACGTGACGAAAACATTGGACAGCATGGCGAATGGCGGTATTTACGATCATATCGGCTATGGGTTCGCCCGCTATTCGACTGATGACGAGTGGCTCGTTCCCCACTTTGAAAAAATGCTGTACGACAATGCGCTGCTGCTGACCGCTTATACCGAAGCCTACCAGGTCACGCAAAACAGCCGCTATAAAGAGATTTGTGAGCAGATCATTACGTTCATTCAGCGGGAAATGACCCATGAAGACGGAAGCTTTTTCTCTGGTTTAGACGCGGATACAGAAGGAGAAGAAGGAAAGTACTACGTGTGGTCAAAGGAAGAGATTCTAAAAACGCTCGGAGACGATCTCGGAACGCTGTATTGCCAAGTGTATGACATTACTGAAGAAGGAAACTTTGAAGGCAAAAATATTCCGAATCTCATTCACACAAAGCGGGAACAAATCAAAGAGGATGCCGTGTTAACCGAAAAAGAGCTCAGCCTCAAACTCGAAGACGCAAGACAGCAGCTCTTGAAGACACGCGAGGAAAGAACCTATCCGCATGTCGATGATAAAGTGCTTACCTCATGGAACGCGCTGATGATCGCGGGTCTTGCGAAAGCGGCAAAGGTATACCAGGAGCCGAAATATCTCAGCCTAGCGAAACACGCCATCACATTTATTGAAAACAAATTAATCATCGACGGCCGTGTGATGGTCCGATATCGTGATGGCGAAGTGAAAAACAAAGGCTTTATCGACGATTACGCTTTTCTCCTATGGGCTTATCTGGATCTCTATGAAGCTTCGTTTGATCTTTCTTATTTACAAAAAGCGAAGAAACTGACAGACGATATGATCAGCTTATTTTGGGATGAGGAGCATGGCGGATTCTACTTCACCGGACACGATGCAGAAGCCTTAATCGTACGGGAAAAAGAAGTGTACGACGGCGCCGTGCCTTCCGGAAACAGTGTGGCAGCTGTTCAGTTGCTGCGTCTCGGGCAAGTCACAGGCGACTTATCACTGATCGAAAAAGCGGAAACAATGTTTTCCGTATTCAAGCCAGACATCGACGCGTATCCAAGCGGCCATGCTTTCTTTATGCAAAGTGTGTTAAGACATCTGATGCCTAAGAAAGAAATCGTGATTTTTGGCAGCGCAGACGATCCAGCCAGAAAACAAATCATAACAGAGCTCCAAAAAGCCTTTAAGCCTAACGACTCCATTCTGGTAGCAGAGCATCCTGATCAATGCAAAGACATTGCGCCATTCGCTGCAGACTACCGCATCATAGACGGCAAAACAACCGTGTATATTTGTGAAAACTTCGCCTGCCAGCAGCCGACAACAAATATCGAAGAAGCGATCCACACATTAATAAGCAGCAGGGATTAAGACCCTTGCTGCTTACTTTTTGATTTCTTATGGTACCATAAAGCGATCCCCGCAAACACAAGGTTGACCGCTATCGTAAAGAAAGCCTCCCACATCGGGTTCCCCCGCGTAACGGTAAACAGAGAAGGAATTCCTCCATACACACTGTTTTTTTCTGTAATAAACATACACAAAAACATATTATTCGCGGCATGGGCGCCAAGTGATATTTCGATGCTTCCAGTTTTAATCGTGTAATAGGTCCACACAAAACCAAATGTTAAATACTCAATTCCTGCCCAGACAGCGCCGTTGTTCATTTCTGGATTCGCAAAATGCAATACGCCAAACAATCCTCCGACAATCAGTGTCAAAAATAGAGGATTTTTCGTCAATCTCCCGAAAGCTTGAAGCAAAAATCCCCTGAAAAACAGTTCCTCAGCTGATGTCTGAATCGGAACCAAAATGAGGGCAGCCGCTAGCAGCCAGATAAATCGTGATGCATCAAAGGCTTGCATTGAATAGCTATCAGGATGAATCACAAAATCAATCAATTGTACGGCGATCATCAGCAAGAAATAAGCAATAAAACCAAAGGAAATTCTCCGCCAATTCATCTTTGAATTTGGTGTTATCACCGTTCGGAAAGGCCGATTCAAAATAAAGCGCACAGCCAGCCAAACTCCCGGAATGGCGAATAAATAAATCACATGGGACAAATAAAGATCTACGAGAGGATCACTCAGCACAGCTTCATCCAAATCAAACGTGATATTGGGATTCACAATAACCGTGAACAGTATAGCGAAAAGGTAAGCTATATTCCCGAATACATATAACCCTACCATCACCAAAAAAGCGAAAAAATATCTCCACAACGTATTGTTTCCTTCTATAGGACGGATAAATGAATTCATTCCTTCTATGTCTCTTCCTTTCAATGAGAATATTACTATATATTTGCATAAATTGGTCTATGAATCTACTGTTTTGGAAATCTTTTAAGCAAAATTAAAATATAAAGTGTGAATTTAGTTCTTCCATCTAGTGATTTGAACTCTGTTGCCAATGAACCAAGATACTTATAATAGTCCCAAGAGGGGAATTTTCAGTCTTTTCTTACTACTCAAAAGGGGGTTTTTTATGAATACGATCTTCAAACAAAAGAATACACATCCTTTCTCAAACGCAGCGAATCGTTTAGACCGCCTTCCGATTTCACGCGTTCATTTCCAAGTGTTAACCGCTCTCGGCATTGTTTATTTCTTTGATCTCGCAGATTTATTTACCCTCAGCAATGTAGCGCCGGCGCTGATCGAGCATTGGGGCATCCCGCTTTCAACTATTGCTAACGTAACGGCTGCTTCGTTTTTAGGCATGTTTTTAGGCGCTTCACTGGGCGGACGGCTGTCCGATCGAATCGGCCGCAAAAAAGCCTTAAATCTATTTGTCTTTGTTTTCTCAATCGCATCGCTATGCAATGCTGCGGCATGGGACATTCCATCTTTAATGACATTCCGTTTCCTCACCGGATTTGGCGTTGCAGCCGCCATGGTCATTACGAATAGCTATTTGGCGGAATTTTTCCCTTCAAGTGTACGTGGAAAATATATTTCTTTTTGTGCCATGATTGGATTGATTGGGGTTCCGATCACCAACATTGTGTCTGCCTTTGTCATTCCTCTTGGTTCATGGGGATGGAGGCTAGTATTTGTATGGGGTGCCGTCGGCCTTATTTATTTTTTCTTCATCCGCCGTCTGGAAGAGTCACCTCGCTGGCACGAAAATCGCGGGGAATATACGAAAGCCGATGCGATCCTCACCCGAATTGAAGAACAGGTTGAAAAGGAGAAAGGCCCGCTTCCGGCAGCATCCCAGCCTAAAGTAAGCGAAACTGTTAAGCAGAATGCAGGTTACGCAGGCTTATTGAAAGGCAGAAACCTCAAAATCACCATCGTATTATCTGCTGTATGGATTTTTGAAACGTTTGGGTTTTACGGATTTGCTTCATGGGTTCCAAGCCTGCTAAAAAGTAATGGCGTAACCATGGAAAATACATTATGGTATAACGTATTGCATTCCGTCGGCGCTCCGCTTGGCGCACTGCTCGGCTCCATGATTTCCGAAAGATTTCAAAGAAAATGGATTTTAGCTGCGAGTGCGTTTCTGACGGCCATCGCCGGGCTCTTATATGGTATGACTTTTATTCCCATCATGATCATTGTATTTGGTTTTATCGTGAATATCACAGAACGGGTCTTTACCTCGAACTTATACGCCTATACATCTGAACCTTATCCGACTGAATACCGCTCGTCTGGCAGCGGTTTAGCCTATGGTCTTGGCCGTTTTTCAAACATTTTTGGCTCATTGCTTGTCGGATTTATTGCCGTTCAGCTCGGCTATATCAGCGTCTTCTTATTTATTGGGGGCTGTTGGCTCGCATGCTCCTTGCTGTTAATCTTCTTCGGTCCTAATACGAATGCAAAACAGATTTAAAAAAGTCAGTGCGGATCTGCCGCACTGATCTCATTACAATTGCTTCAAAATCCTTGCGGGGTTTCCGCCTACAACAGTATTAGCGGGTACATCCTTAGTGACAACAGATCCAGAAGCAATCACTGCGTTATCACCGATTGTCACTCCCGGGTTAATCACCGCCCGGCCTCCAATCCAAACTTGATCTCCAATTGTCACAGGCTTACCGAACTCCTTCCCGGATTTCCTTTCGATCGGATCAAGAGGATGACCGGCCGTGTAGATATGTACACCTGGCGCAATCAAACAATGACGGCCGATACGCACCTCACACACATCTAAAATGACACAGTCAAAATTAACAAATGTATGATCTCCGATATGAATATGATAGCCATAATCACAGCGGAATGTCGGCAAAATCGTGACTTGATCCCCAACCGAACCGAGCAGCTCCTTCAAAAGCTCTGTCCGCACTATATCATCTTCCGGTGTTTCGTTATATTGTCTAATCAGCTGTCTCGCATGCTTGCGTTCTAGTAATAGTTGTTGATCTTCCGAATTGTATAATTCTCCGGCTGCCATTTTTTCTTTTTCTGTCCTCAGCATTTAAGTCACTCCAGATGTCAGATTGTAATCTCGATCAAATTTCCTTCATCATCCTCAATCACGCTTTCATAGTAGCCGTCTCCTGTTGTCCTCGGGCCGTTTACTACTGCGAAACCATCCGCCTTCAATCGATCAGTCAGTTCGTCAACTTTCTCCCGGCTCCCAACGGAAAAGGCAATATGTGCCCAGCCTGTCATTGTTTGTGAGGGCGGATCGGTCACATTCCCTTTTTTCATAATTTCCAGCCTTGCTCCGGAATCAAACGTAATAAAATAAGACTTAAAATCTTTTTTCTCATTATGATACAAATCATTCGCTTCGCCATTAAAATACGATTCATAAAAAGACTTCATTCGCTCTAAATCATTGACCCAGACCGCTGTATGTTCAATCTGCATTTCTTCCTCCTCCTTCGCCTTCAATGAAGTTATAAGGTATGAAATGCATTTCAGTTCAAGCTTTTTTCTTAAATTTATGCTGAATTTTGATATCAGCGGGTTCATCCTGCAAAAATAGAGAAAATGCTGCGATGCCGAGCTGCTCAAGATTCAAATCAAGCGACGGAAAACCAAGAACACGGCTGATAGAAGTATTTCCCTCGCCTATGATTTCAACATCCCAATTATTCTTTTTGGCAAATAGATGAATTCCAGCTGCCACTTCATCACTATTTGCATAAATAGCAGTCGGAACCCGCCCGCTCATATAAAAATGTTCAGCTGCCAGCTCACCATCATTCATATCGTTGCATCCGGACAGCATATGGCGGTCTTCCAACCTTCCGCAGACAGCTTTATAGGCCGCAGCTTTATCAGCCGTGCTCGGGCTCCTATCAGCTTCTCTGACACACGTAAAAGCAATATTCTCATGCCCGCGGCTCTTTAAATAGCGAAAGCTCTCTGCATAAGCAGTTTTTCTGTCATTAAAAGCACAAGGGACATCAATGTCTCCGGTATCCTCACAAGCGATGACCGGCCCATATTCCTGATAAGCTAAAATGCTGTCCCAATGATTGGCGCGGGAAGTAATGATGAGACCGTCTATTTTCTTCGTTCTTAACAGCTCTAAATATTTGATTTCAATATCGGGGTTATAATTGGTGGGGAGAAGGGTCGTTGCATACTCATGCTGAAAAGCCGCCTTGGTGATTCCGTTAACGATTTTATCAAAGCAGGGATGATCGCTATAAGGCAGAATCACACCGACCGTATGGGTTTTCCCGCGAATGAGATCGATTGCGGTTCGATTTGGCGTATAATCCAAATCCTTCATGACTTGATGAACAAGCTTTCTCTTTTCTTCAGATACATACGGATGATGATTCAATACACGCGAGACAGTCGAAACAGATACATTTGCCAGTCTTGCGATCTCTTTTATATTTGCCATCTCTTTCTCCTTTTCATATAAAAAAAAGCAGTAAGTGTAAAATCCTTACTGCTATCTCATCATATATTGATGATAAGTTCAACAGGACAATGGTCGGAACCCATGACGTCCGCTGATATGCTGGCATCTTCAATCTGTTCCTTAAGGCTTTCAGAAACAACAAAATAATCAATCCGCCAACCAATATTTCTGTCCCGGGCGCCGGCACGATACGACCACCAGGAATAAGCGCCTTCAAGATCAGGATAAACATGACGAAAAGAATCAACAAAGCCAGCTTCTAAGAAACTAGTGAATGCCTCTCTTTCTTGATCTGAAAATCCAGCATTATTCCGGTTCGCCTTTGGATTTTTCAAATCAATCTCCTGATGGGCTACATTCAAATCACCGCATAAAATCACTGGTTTTTTCTGATCCAATTCAAGAATATAAGACAATAAAGCCTCTTCCCATTGCATGCGGTAATCAATCCGCTCTAATCCCCTTCTGGAATTGGGCGTGTAAACAGTCATCACAAACACGTTTTCAAATTCCAGCGTAATCACTCTGCCTTCTTGGTCATGCTCTTCTACTCCGATACCGTAGATGACCTGCAGCGGTTCTTGCTTAGAAAAAACAGCTGTGCCGGAATATCCTTTTTTCACTGCATAATTCCAGTACACATGATAGTCTTCAGGCTGGAGATCAACCTGGCCGTCCTGTATCTTCGTTTCCTGAAGACATATAATATCTGCATCCTCTTCTTTCAAATAAGAGAGGAAATCCATTTTTCTCATCACAGCCCGCAGGCCGTTTACATTCCATGAAATCAACTTCATGTTTCATCCTCCCCCCTATAAAAAAGAGCAAGAACCCGAAGGTCCTTGCTCTTTACATATCAGCTTACTCACCGCTTACGTATGGAAGTAAAGCCATTTGACGTGCGCGTTTGATCGCTGCAGTCAATTTACGTTGGTATTTAGCGTTTGTTCCAGTTACACGACGTGGTAAAATTTTACCGCGCTCAGAAACAAACTTTTTAAGAAGATCTACATCTTTGTAGTCGATGTGCGTGATACCGTTAGAAGTGAAATAACACACTTTACGGCGTTTCGCACGACCGCCTCTGCGTCCTCCTGCCATTGTCATTTCCCTCCTTTCTTTTTCATTTTAGGCGATAATCACATTAGAATGGAAGATCATCATCCGAGATGTCAATCGGTTTGCCGTCGTTGGCAAATGGGTCATCATTAAAGCTGTTCCCCTGATTGCGTCTCTGGTTGTTTTGATTTCCCCCAAATGGATTATCATTTTGGCCTCCGCCAAAGTACTGGCCTCCGCCGCTGTTTCCTTCGTTGTATCCACCTGAACCAGAACCGCCGCCGTTTTTCGGCTCAAGAAATTGAACACTTTCAGCTTGGACCTCTGTCACGAAGACACGCTGTCCTTGCTGGTTTTCATAGTTTCTTGTTTGTAAACGGCCATCTACGCCTGCAAGGCTTCCTTTTTTCAAGAAGTTTGCAACGTTTTCGGCTTGTCTTCTCCAAGTGACACAATTAATGAAATCGGCCTCACGTTCTCCGGACTGGTTCGTAAATGTACGATTCACAGCAAGAGTAAACGTAGCAACAGCCGCACCGTTTGGCGTATAACGAAGCTCTGGGTCTTTTGTCAGTCTTCCGACTAATACAACTCGGTTAAGCATAAGAAAGACCACCTTTTACCATTATATATTTCAAAATTGCTTATTCTTCTTCTTTAACAACAATGTGGCGAATGATATCGTCACTGATCTTAGCTAGACGGTCAAATTCTTGAACTGCCGCAGCGTCAGATTGAACGTTTACGATTTGGTAGAAACCGTCGCGGAAATCGTTGATTTCGTAAGCAAGACGACGTTTACCCCAATCCTTTGTTCCAGTGATCTCCGCACCGTTAGAAGTCAGAACGTTGTTGAAACGCTCGATAACTGCTTTTTTAGACTCTTCGTCAATGTTTGGGCGGATAATGTACATAACTTCGTACTTTCTCATCTGTTTGCACCTCCTTTTGGACTAAGCGGCCCATAATGGGCAAGGAGCAATAATTCTATTACTCACAATTTTATATTATACCAAAGCTCTTGTCCCTTTACAACTGCATCCTATACATTAAATCGGAAATGAATAACATCTCCGTCTTGGACCACATATTCTTTCCCTTCAAGGCGGACTTTTCCTGCCTCTTTAGCTCCTGCCATACCGCCGCCCGCAAGAAGATCCTCATAAGCAACTGTCTCAGCACGAATGAAGCCCCGCTCAAAGTCACTATGAATAATTCCTGCACACTCAGGGGCTTTCATGCCTTTTTTGAATGTCCAAGCTCTGACTTCCTGTTCTCCGGCTGTGAAATATGTTGCGAGGCCGAGAAGAGAGTAAGACGCTTTGATCAGCTGATCAAGACCTGATTCTTGAATGCCCAGCTCTTCCAAGAACATTTGCTTTTCTTCGCCTTCAAGCTCAGCGATTTCAGATTCGATTTTTGCACATACAACGATAACTTCTGCATTTTCGCCGGCAGCGTACTCGCGAATCTTCGCTACATTTTCATTGCCAGATGGATCAGCAACTTCATCTTCACTTACGTTGGCCACGTACAAAATAGGCTTCGAAGTCAGTAAATGGAGCTGCTTCACAAGCTTTTGCTGCTCTTCAGTGAATTCTACAGATCGAGCAGGCTTTTCACTCTCAAACGCTTCTTTCAGTTTAGATAAAATCTCAAACTCAAATACAGCGTCTTTATCTTTTTGCTTCGCAAGCTTGCTGACGCGTGTAATCCGCTTTTCAACCGTTTCCATATCAGCGAGGATCAGCTCAAGGTTGATCGTTTCAATGTCATCAATCGGATCAACCTTTCCGGAAACGTGTGTAATGTTGTCATCGGAAAAAGCACGGACAACGTGGCAAATCGCGTCAACTTGGCGAATATGAGATAGGAACTTGTTGCCGAGTCCTTCTCCTTTAGATGCGCCCTTTACAATCCCTGCAATATCAGTGAATTCAAAAGCAGTCGGCACAGTCTTCTTCGGGTTGACCAGCTCAGTCAGCTTTTGCAGACGATCATCCGGTACCTCTACAATTCCCACGTTCGGATCAATTGTACAGAACGGGTAGTTGGCTGATTCGGCACCGGCCTGTGTAATTGCGTTAAATAGTGTTGATTTTCCGACGTTCGGCAAACCAACAATTCCAGCTGTTAAAGCCATTCTTTCATCTCCTCTATATAAAACCGTCATTGTATGAACGTATTTTGAACCTAGAGCAATTATAAGGAGGTTCACTGGAAAAGACAAGCTGACAAAAAAGCATTTTCAGCTTGCCAATCCCTTTGATTATGCTTTTTTCAAGCCTACTAAACAGTCAAAAAGCGTACTTCCCATTCCATTATCAGAATTTGTATCATTTGTCAGTGCATTGACTGACCCTCCAAAAGCCGCCCACATGCCTTCATCTATATTAATCGTCTTCGCATGAGCCTGCTTCATCACTTTCACCTTGCCCTTCATGCTTCCGCGGTCATTAAAGATGACAACTTCGTCTCCATCCTGAAGATCCTGCCCAGCCGCTATATCTGGAGAAATATCGACCTGAACGTGCTGAAGCTTTTCAATAAACGGCACATGCTGTGAATGATTGGAACGCTGCGGATGAATGGATAAGAGCGTATAAGGGTACTTTCCAGCTAACTCCTCATTATGGAAAACAGATTCTTCGGGCACATTTAATTGAAGCGAGCCGCTAAATCCTTTTTGCTCAGCTAGCGACGAAGTAAATTCAAATTTTCCACTCGGCGTCAAAAACTGATAATCATCCCACGGCACCTGTTTTACTGGAAGAGGGAGGTGGCCTTTTTCTTTTAAACGCTCAAGTGTCACATCCTCTGCTTCCAATGAAGAAAGCCCCATCTCTAAAAATTCTTGAGTGCTGTATTCAAACAGCTCGCCAAACCCAAGACGTTTTGCAAGCTCTGACCAGATCCAGCTGTCCGATTTCGCTTCACCCTGCGGCTCCACAAGCTTCTTCCCGTACTGAACATAATGATGATACATACTGGAATAGTAGATATCTTCTTCTTCAAAAACAGTGGCAGTCGGCAAAACATAATCACACAGCTCTGCGGTATCCGTCATAATGGAATCAATCGCGACCGTCATTGGAACCTTTTCAAATGCTTGTCTCACCTTATTTGTATTCGGCACCTGAGTCAGCGGATTTCCGCACGTCACAATAATCATCTCAATCGCAGGATCAGCAGCGGTCAACACTTCTTCAGCCTGTGTCATCATTGAAAAAGAACGGGATGTTGTTTTTAATTCCGGCAGCGTCAGCTTTGTTTTTGCAAAGCTCTCACCAATCTGGACATTTCCGAAATTCGCGCCGCCGCCCTTAATTCCGACATTTCCGCTTGCCGCCACAAGTGCATCAATCCAACGAATCGTTCCCCCGCCGTTTTTATATCGCTGCATGCCAAGCCCCATAAAAGTAGACACCGGACCATCAGCATACAAACCTGCCAAATACTCCAGCTCCTCCATAGAAGTTTCTGTTTTCACAATAAACTCTTCCAGAGAAACGGTCTTCAAAAGCTCTTTCACATCATCAAAACCGACAGAATGCTCAGAAATAAACGTTTCATCCGTTCTTCCCATCTCAATCAGAACCTTCAAAACGGCTGCCGCAAGCCAGCCGTCCATTCCAGGCTTTACAGAGATATAGCGGTCGGCAAGCTTAGCAGTCGGGTTGAAGATCGGATCAATCACCGTAATCGTGGCGCCCTTCTTTTTCACCTGCTGCAAGTGATGGTATAAGTGCATATTTGTTCTTGATACATTTCTTCCCCACACAACAACATGCTTGCTGTTGTAAATATCAAGCGGTCCGTGACCGTACGAACGGCCAAAATCCCAGCTTTGCGCCTCGATACCGGAGCCCCAGCATATGCTTCCGACGATTTCGGTCACGCCGCCATATCCATTAAAAAAACGCTGATCAAGCGCTTTTAACAGACCGTTATTCGCATAATCATGGCTGTGCAAAACAGCAGTCGTCTCCGACGTTTCCTTGATTTCCCGAAGTTTATCGGCAATTTCATCAAGTGCCTGCTCCCAAGAAATCCGCACAAACTCGCCATTTTGTTTTTTCATTGGATAGCGAAGCCGATCAGGCGAATTTGTTTTTGTCTCAAGCATTCTGCCGCGGCCGCAGATTTTACCTTCCGTAATCGGATGGTTTGGATCTCCGTCCACTTTTGTTACCTTTCCATCATCAACAGTCACCAAAAAGCCGCAGCTGTCCCAACAATTCAGCGGACATGCCGACTGATGCACTTTGCTCATCGCCGTCTTCTCCTTACCTTCTATATGAAAAAGCATGAGTGTCGGCCTATTTATGAAGTAGGCTCCTCATGCTTGACTAGTACTTTTTTTAGTTTTCTTTCAAATTCTCTTCTCGGAATCATAACACTGTGAGAGCATCCCTCACACTTAATTCGAATATCCATTCCCATGCGTATAATTTTCCAGCTGTTCGCTCCGCATGGATGCGGTTTTTTCATTTCTACGATATCATTCAGGCCAAAGTCTTTATCCGCCAAGACCCTTCACCTCTTTTCCTAAACTGCTGTATCTATTGTACAAAAAAACTGATCATAAGAGCAATCAAGATACCCGAAAAGAAATACATCCTCTTATTTCCATTTACTCAAAATAGGATATAAGAGCAGACAAACTAACAAATACAAATTGAGCATCCCATATATCGGATACAAGAACGCGATCAAATCAGAAAATCCGAAAGAAGTAAAAGGTACCATTAACACTAACAAAATCAACACAATCATCCATCTCGGCATATGAATAAACGCCATCAGCCGGCTGGACAAACCCAGCAAACCAGCTACCGTCGTCGTGTAAATCGCCAGGCACAGCACCGCCGTCATACATAAAAAAAGGAAATAAGGCGCACCCTCCAGAACGGCAAACAGCGGTATTTCAAACTGAGAAAGGGAGCCCGCCAGCTCCACCAACGTTTCATTATAAACAAATGAGATCACGCCAAAAATAAGACCGCTTGCCACACTTGCGATTTTTGCTTCTCCGAGCCCTTTCATCTCTTTCCCAACAGAGGATAAAATCGCAACAACTGAAAGGATGTTTAAAGAGGTAAACGTAATGCTCGCAGGCCAGTTATACTGCTGGGACAAATCAATCGTCCACGTATGGTGATGTGTGCTCTGAAAGGAGATCAGCGCATATAAAAGCCCCGCTACTAACACAGGAATCAAAATACTATTTATAGATAATATTCCTTTCACATCCCACAAAAACAAGCACACTGTCACGATGCAAATCAGCGTGATTCCCCACCAGAAAGGAAGCTTGTACATTTGCAGGGTCACACCGCCTCCGGCAATCATCACCATAGTCGTCGAAAACAAATAAAAAATGATGAGGACATCATAAATTTTCGCCAGCCATGGCCCCATTAAATGCTCCAGAACCGGCAGAAAATGAGTGGATTGAACCTTAAAACTGATTTTCATCACAATATAAGACGAGAAAATGAACATAATTGTAAACAGCACAATAGCAAGTCCGCTTTCCGCCCCAAAAAACTGCCATATCTCCTGACCGCTCGCATATCCGGCCCCGATCAGGCTCCCTAATATGAGCAGCATCCACTTCATTCCGGCTCTCCACAACACTATCACCTCATAGACAAAGTTCAGCTTGTTCCCGTTATTGTTACTATATAAATAAAGGAAAGCAAAAATGCCATATTTTCATAGACATTTGAACACAAGCTGAAATTATCATACGAAATACACATAAAAAAAGACTGCTAATACGGCAGTCTAAAAAGAGATATTTATTTGTTTGTCCGCGGAATGAAGAAGTGAACTTCACTCTTCACTTTTTTCTAACCATTCCTACCTATTCAAGTGTTTCATAAGCAGACCATTGCTTGATCATGATCGAGGCAATGGGGGACAATACTTGTAATCGCCCACTAACCATTCATATCATGCCCTCTACTTTTTTAAAATCTCCGGTGTCATACACAAAGCATAAAAAACCGTACTGCTGGATATACTGTAAACAACCTTACATAACGAAACACACACCATAGCAATTCTGTTACCTACTATAACAAGGAAGTGAAACCCATGAATCGAAAAGGCGGGCTTTTTTCCTCTCAGGAACGAGTAAAACAATATGTTTCACATACAGATGCAGCTGCAGCAAAACAAATCCAAACCATTCTTTCTTCATCCTTACGTAAAGCTGCCGGCAAACCAATTGTTGTGGTTTGTATCGGAACAGACCGTTCAACCGGTGATTCATTGGGCCCGCTCGTAGGAATGAAACTCAAACAGATGCAGCTCACCAGATTCCATGTCTACGGAACCTTATCTGACCCCGTCCATGCTGTGAACATGAAGGATAAAATCAATGATATTCATAAATTACATAAAAACCCATTTGTTATAGCAGTGGATGCATGCTTAGGCCGCGTTAAGAGTGTGGGTTCATTTCAAATCGGGGACGGGCCATTAAAGCCCGGAGCCGGTGTACAAAAAGACCTTCCTGAAGTGGGAGATCTTCATATTAACGGAATCGTGAATGTTAGCGGTTTTATGGAATATTTTGTATTGCAAAATACTAGACTCAACTTGGTCATGAATATGGCAAATGTTCTAGCGGAAGGTTTGAGTTTAACAGATCGGACAGAGTGGAGGCAAGAACGCATTAACCCGCTGCAAAGGCTCACTGGGCGCATATAAAACAAAAACCATCTTCGTTTGAAAGATGGTTTTTTCATTTATGATTCTCGTTCAGACAAAAGCTCTAAAATCCGGTCAAGGTCTTCATTAGAGAAAAATTCAATTTCGATTTTGCCTTTTTTCTTCTGTCTTTTAATATTAACTGTTGTTCCAAAATAATTTTGGAGATAGGATTCCCGTTCTTTTAGAACCGCATCTTTCACAGGTTCTTTTTTCTTTGTTTCACGTGGAACATTCTGATTCAACTGCTGAATCAGCTGCTCAAGCTGGCGAACATTGAGCTGCTCCGCAATCACTTTTTGTACCAGCGGTTCAAGCTTATTTTTGTTTTTTAAGCCAAGAAGCGTGCGTCCATGTCCCATAGAAAGCGTACCTTCGGCAATAAGCTGCTGAATATTTTCTGGCAGTGTCAGCAGTCTTAAATGATTCGCAATATGCGGTCTGCTTTTTCCAAGACGTTTGGCAAGCTGCTCTTGCGTGAGATCTAAGTGTTTCAGCAAGGAGTCATATGCCTGAGCCTCTTCAAGCGGAGATAGATCTTCACGCTGAAGGTTTTCTAATAAAGCAATTTCCCTCATTAACGCCTCTGATAATTCACGGACAATGGCCGGAACTGTATCTAAACCTGCCAGCTTTGCCGCTCGAAAACGCCGTTCACCCGCAACAATATCATAGCCTTTTAAAGATTTTCTGACGATAAGCGGCTGAAGAATGCCATGCTGCAACACAGATTCTTTTAGTTCAGCTAATGCCTCGTCATCAAAGTGTTTTCTTGGCTGATAAGGATTAGGGCGTAAATCGGCAATTTTAATTTCTTCAACTGTCTCTTCAGACAAATCTACCTGATTAAATAACGCATTAATCCCTTTTCCAAGGCCTTTAGCCATTCGCAGCCACTTCCTTTGCTAAATCTAAATATACTTCCGCACCTCTTGACCGCGGATCGTATAAAATGATGGGTTTTCCGTGACTCGGTGCCTCACTCAGACGGACATTACGCGGAATAACTGTCTTATATACTTTATCCCTAAAATACTTTTTAACCTCTTCAATCACTTGAATACCAAGGTTTGTCCGGGCATCAAGCATTGTCAGCAATACACCTTCAATCATTAAATCAGTATTCAAATGCTTTTGCACAAGACGTACTGTATTTAATAACTGGCTGAGACCCTCCAAGGCATAATATTCGCACTGTACAGGAATCACAACGGAATCCGAGGCAGTAAGGGCATTAATCGTCAGCAAGCCCAATGACGGCGGACAATCAATGATAATATAATCATAATTTTGCTTTACTGCTTCAAGCGCTCTCTTCAATCTCACTTCTCTTGATATTGTAGGAACCAGCTCGATCTCAGCCCCTGCAAGCTGAATCGTCGCAGGAATCACATCCAAGTTCTCTACTGTCGTTGCTTTAATAATATCTATTACATCTGCATCATCTACTAAAATATCGTACACACACTGCTCTACATCGGCTTTTTCAATCCCTAATCCGCTTGTCGCATTTCCCTGCGGATCAATATCTACCAGCAGAACCCTTTTCCCTATGTAAGCTAAACATGCCCCAAGGTTGACAGACGTCGTTGTTTTGCCGACCCCGCCTTTTTGGTTCGTAATTGCTATGATTTTTCCCACGATGTCACCTACTTTCACATGAACATGTACTATCTTGCTTCTATTCTATCAAAAAAAGATTAAAGCGTTTCATTTTTTTCATCATTTTGTTCCGAATCAGAAGGGAAATAATTGAAAATTCAAGCACGCTTTATGCTTTCTCTTATAAATTCTGCAATTTCTATGTTTTTTTGACTTAAAAAAGGAATTTCTTAAAGAAAAAAAGAAGAAGTCACAGTACAGAACGTGGAAACAGGATGGTGAGAAAATGGTTTATCAAACGAAGAGAGATGTACCCGTTACGCTGATGATTGTGTTTCTCATATTACTGATACAAGCAGATGCCATTGTTCCTTTTGTGCTGGGAAATATGAGAGTTTCCGGCTGGATCATTTTTATTCTGCTGACTCTTTTAAATGGACTCATCATTTGGAGCTTTATTGACCTAAAATATGTATTGAAGGAACACCATCTGATCATTAAAGCCGGATTGATCAAACATCAAATTCCTTATGAAAACATCGAGAAAATCGTTCAAAAAAAGAAACTGTGGTCCGGTTTTCGTCTGATCGGCTCTCGCCATGCCATCACAATATATTATCAGGGGGGATGGGGACATGCAGTAATTTCACCGCAAAAATCTGAAGAGTTTATCCACAAACTCAAAGAAAAGAATTCTAATATAATAATTTTCACTAAAAGTAAGTGATTACCTTTTATTAAAAATATAAAAAGCTCTCCTGCTTTTCAGGAGAGCTTCTATTTTGGTATGCGAATCGTTAATTGAATATATTCTTCAAATTCTTCTTCTTCCGTATTCAATTTTACACCGCTGTCTTCCACCATTGATAGTGACTGGCGAATCGTGTTCATCGCAATTCTTGTATCTCTGCTGAATGCTTTGCGTCTCGGCTTTGGCTTTCTCTGGCCTTGCTCCAGCATTTTCACCACGCGGTCTTCTGTCTGCTTTACATTTAAACTTTTCTCAATAATCTCTGTGAGCAGTGTGACTTGGAGCTCAGGCTGTTTCAGCGGAATCAGTGCTCTGGCATGGCGCTCGGTGATTTTCTTCTCCATAATCGCCTCTTGGACCGGCTGAGGCAGCTTTAATAACCGAAGCTTATTCGCGATTGTAGACTGCCCTTTTCCTAAGCGCTGTGCGAGTGCCTCCTGTGTTAAATCATGCAGCTCAAGCAGCCTAGCATAAGCATGCGCTTCCTCAATAGAAGACAGTTCTTCCCGCTGCAAGTTTTCGATTAACGCCACAGAAGCGGTTTCCGTGTCGGAAAAATCCTTAATAATTGCCGGAATCTTTTCCCACTCAAGCGATTGCACCGCTCTCCAGCGTCTTTCACCTGCAATGAGTTCGTATTGGCCTTCTTCTTCTGTATGCCTAACAACAATCGGCTGAATAATGCCGTGTGTATGAATGGTCATTGCTAACTCTTTGATTTTTTCATCTGAGAAAATGGTGCGTGGCTGAAAACGGTTGGGAACGATAGCATTTACCGGTATTTCCAGAATCTCTTCTTTGTTTGTATCATGTTCAGCAATCTCCGGCTCCTGTTCCTTCTCACCAAGCCCGAAGAAACGAGAGAATGAATGCTTCATGTACCTACACCACCTTTAAAAACTGCCATTTTTATAATTCTATTTTCTCATGGTTTTTCCTGCTGTACATCCATCAATTTTGATGAAAATATGATGGTATTGTCATATCAGGCTGTCTAAATTACCCTTCAATTGGCGATTTATTAGGAGTTCCCGGTTTTCTTGGATACTTCTTAGGTGTATTTTTTATTTTGCGTATCACCATAATATTACGATCGCTTTCTTCAATAGGCAGCTTAAAAGAATGGATATTCTCAAGTTCTCCTCCAAGCGTCGTGATTGCTTTTTTGCCTGCATTCAGTTCTTCTTCAGCTGATGCGGCTTTTAAAGCAACAAATAAACCGTTTTTCTTCACCAGAGGCAAGCAAAGCTCACTCAAAACAGATAATCTCGCAACTGCTCGCGCTGTCACAATATCATAGCTTTCACGCACGTCTTTCCGTTGCCCGAACGTTTCAGCTCTGTCATGGCAGAATGTTGTATTCTCCAATTGCAAAGCCTCAGATAACTTTTCTAAAAACGTGATCCGTTTATTCAGTGAATCCACGATTGTAACATTGAGGTGCGGAAAGCATATTTTTATCGGCAGACTTGGAAAACCCGCTCCCGCTCCGACATCACAAATCGTGTTCACCTGATTGAAGTCGACATAAAAAGCAGCTGTAATGGAATCATAAAAATGCTTTAAATACACTTCTTTTTTCTCTGTTATTGAAGTCAGATTGATTTTTTCGTTCCATTCAACCAGCATGTCGTAATACAGCTCAAATTGCTCCAGCTGACGGGGAGAAAGGGAGATCCCTTTTTCCGCCAAACCAGAAGTGAATTCTTCAATATTCATGCCGTCATCCTTTCTATTCGGCTATCTTCGCAATGCGTCCCTGCTCTAAATACACCAATAGAATTGAAATGTCCGCCGGGTTTACACCGGAAATGCGGGAAGCTTGGGCAACAGACAAAGGCCGTACATTTTTCAGTTTTTGACGCGCCTCGGTCGCAATCCCCTTAATTGCGTCATAATCAATTCGGTCTGGAATTTTTTTATTTTCCATCTTCTTCAGTTTTTCCACTTGCTGAAGAGATTTTTCAATATATCCTTCATATTTCACTTGGATTTCTACTTGTTCTGCCACGTCTTGAGGAACGGGCACTTCTGGCGGCGCCAGTTTTGTGACTGTTTCATAGTTCATTTCAGGACGCTTCATCAAGTCTGTGCCGCGAACTCCATCTTTCAATTCGCTTCCGCCAAGAGAACGGATATATTCTTGATTTTCCGGAGACGGCTTGATAATTACAGAATGAAGACGTTTTTTCTCCGCTTCGATCGCAGCTTTTTTCTTCTCAAAGGCCGCATAGCGCTCATCAGAAATCAATCCAATGCGGTGTCCGATTTCTGTCAGACGCAAATCAGCATTGTCATGGCGAAGCAGCAATCTGTATTCAGCACGTGATGTCAAAAGACGATATGGCTCATTGGTACCTTTTGTCACAAGGTCATCAATCAGAACACCAATGTAGGCGTCAGAACGGCTTAAAATCACTTCTTCTTTTCCAAGCGCTTTTCGTCCTGCATTGATTCCCGCCATAATCCCTTGTCCCGCAGCTTCTTCATAACCGGAAGTTCCGTTAATTTGGCCTGCAGTGTAAAGGTTTGTGATTTTTTTTGTTTCAAGTGTCGGCCAGAGCTGTGTCGGTACGATTGCATCATACTCGATCGCATAGCCGGCTCTCATCATTTGCACGTTTTCAAGTCCAGGAATCGTTGCAAGCATTCTTTGCTGTACGTCTTCTGGAAGACTTGTAGATAAACCTTGGACATAGACTTCCTGTGTATTTCTGCCTTCCGGCTCAAGGAAGATTTGGTGACGCGGTTTATCATTAAATCGTACAACTTTATCTTCAATGGACGGGCAATATCTTGGACCCGTACCTTTGATCATACCGGAATACATCGGTGAACGGTGCAGGTTGCTGTCAATAATCTCATGTGTCTCAGGGCTTGTATATGTCAGCCAGCAAGGGAGCTGATCTGTGATATATTCCACTGTTTCATATGAGAAAGCGCGAGGCACATCGTCACCAGGCTGAATTTCCGTTTTGCTGTAATCAATCGTGTCGCTTTTAACGCGAGGCGGCGTACCTGTTTTAAAACGAACAAGGTCAAAACCGAGTTCCTCCAAATGCTCAGAAAGCTTAATAGAAGGCTGCTGGTTATTCGGGCCGCTTGAGTAAGACAGATCGCCAAGAATGATACGTCCTCTTAAATATGTCCCTGTCGTCATGACAACTGCTTTCGCACGATAATGTGCGCCTGTTTGTGTAATAACGCCTCGGCATTCGCCGTCTTCAACGATCAGCCGCTCCACAATTCCTTGCAGCAATGTTAAGTTTGGTTCTTTTTCAAGCGTATTTTTCATTTCGTGCTGATATTGGAATTTGTCTGCTTGCGCACGCAAAGCACGAACCGCAGGACCTTTTCCTGTATTCAGCATTCTCATTTGAATATGTGTTTTATCGATGTTTCTTCCCATTTCTCCGCCGAGCGCGTCAATTTCGCGGACGACAATCCCTTTTGCGGGGCCGCCGACAGACGGATTACATGGCATAAATGCAACCATATCTAGGTTGATGGTCAAGACAAGCGTTTTGGCGCCTTGGCGTGCAGATGCGAGGGCAGCCTCAACACCGGCATGCCCGGCGCCAATCACAATCACATCGTATTGGCCTGCTTCATACCCCATGATTCTAGTTCCTCCTTTAATTATTTTCCTAAACAGAATTGAGAAAAGAGCTGATCAATTAAGCTTTCGTGGACAGAATCTCCAATGATTTCCCCTAAAAGCTCCCAGCATCTTGTAAGGTCAATTTGCACCATGTCGATCGGGACATCCTGTTCGATGCCGCTAAGCGCATCTTCAATGGCGCGTTTTGCTTGCTGTAAGATAGAGATGTGACGTGTGTTGCTGACATAAGTCAGATCACCGCTTTCAATGGCACCCGTGTAGAACAATGATTGAATCGCTTCTTCCAGATCATTGATGCCTTCCTCTTTTAAAAGAGATGTCGTAACAACTGGACGTCCATTGGCAAGCTCACGGACACGTTCAGTGTCAATCTTCGCCTCAAGGTCAGTCTTATTCAAAATCACGATAACATCCATGCCCTCAACGGCTTCAAAAAGCTTCACGTCTTCTTCAGAAAGCTCTTCACTATAATTAAGCACAAGTAAAATCAGGTCCGCTTCCTTTAGGACCTGGCGAGAACGTTCAACACCGATTCGCTCAACAATATCCTCTGTTTCACGAATACCTGCTGTATCAACCAGACGAAGCGGGACGCCCCTTACATTCACGTATTCCTCAATCACATCCCGTGTCGTTCCGGGAATATCGGTTACGATGGCTTTTGCCTCATGAACGAGGCTGTTCAGAAGAGATGATTTTCCTACGTTTGGCCGGCCGATAATGACGGTAGAAAGACCTTCACGCAAGATTTTTCCTTGCTCAGAAGTCCTCAGCAGCGCCTCAATTTCCTTTTTCACGGCGGTTGCCTTTTCGACTAAAATCTGATGCGTCATTTCCTCTACATCATCATACTCCGGATAATCGATATTCACCTCAACATGGGCCAGTGTTTCTAAAATCTCACTGCGCAAACGGCGCACCAAAGCAGAAAGACGCCCTTCCATTTGATTCATAGCAACGTTCATTGCCCGGTCCGTTTTCGCTCTGATTAAGTCCATAACCGCTTCCGCCTGTGAAAGATCGATTCGGCCGTTTAAAAACGCACGTTTCGTAAATTCACCAGGCTCTGCCAGTCTCGCTCCCTCTCTCAATGCGAGCTGAAGCACTTGGTTCACAGTCACAATTCCCCCGTGACAGTTTATCTCGATAACATCTTCCCGTGTAAAAGTTCTCGGCGCTTTTAACACTGATACCATTACTTCCTCAACGACACGCTCCGAAGGTCTGTCTACGATATGACCATAATGAATCGTATGTGATTCGACCGAGCTGAGTGTTTTCCCCTTCGGTCCCTTATAAATTTTATCTGCGATTTGAATGGCTTCTGGTCCGCTCAACCGTACAATCGCAATCGCACCTTCTCCCATCGGTGTGGAAATTGCCGCAATTGTATCCATGTTGTTCACCTCTCTTTACTTATACTTCATCTATATAAAAAAATTTTATTATGCCAAAACTAAAAGATAACATAGTTTGGTTCGAAGTGGAAGATTTGTTATCCACAGAAATAGAAATTCGTCCCTTATTACTTTAACTTATCCACATGTGAATAACAATTAATTTTATTTCCTGAACTTCCTTTTTATCAACAGGATACACCTAAAAAGAAAAAACTTAAACGGCAAAACCTTGATATTACTAGGAAAAGTAGATTTTTCAGATACAAAAAAACCGAAATCCAATTTTTATCGGACTTCGGTTTTATGCTATCTTTTATGGGAAATAACGAGATGACGATTTTCGCCTTCACCCATTGAATATGTTTTGATCTGATGGTTTGCATATCCAGAAAGAGTATCGTGAATAATTTTTCTTTCGCTGGACGGCATAGGCTCAAGCTGGATGGATTTTTTCGTTTTCAAAACCTGGTCAGCAAGCTTGATGGCCAGCTGGCTCAGTGTTTCTTTTCTTTTCAAACGATAGTTTTCTGCATCCACCGTCACATTTTTATATTGGCCTGGATAACGGTTAAGGGCAAGCTGTGTCAAAGTTTCAAGGGCGTTTAAGGTTTGTCCTCTTTTCCCAATCAACAATGCTGCCTTTTCACCTGTTATATGATATCTCACTGTCTTTTTACTTTCTTGAACAGTCACATCAGACTTCCCGGCAATGGCTTCGGCAATCGTTTGAAGATATAACTTCGCTTGCTGAATCGGATCAATCTTTTCAACCAGCTTTACGATCGCAGGCTTTTTACCGAAAATACCGAGAAACCCTTTGTTTCCCTCTTCAATAACAGTAATTTCTACCTTATCCTTCGTTAATCCCAACTCTTGCAATCCGGACTGTACTGCTTCATCGACATTTCGCCCTGCAGCAGTCACATTCCTCACTTTTTCTTTCCTCCGGCTTTTTGCGGCTCAGGATTTTTTTTTATATCAGGTCCTTTAATGAGGAAAGTTTGCGCAATCATAAACAAGTTACCGACTACCCAATAAAGAGAAAGAGCCGCCGGGAAGTTGATCGCAAATACGATAATCATAATTGGCATAATCCAAAGCATCATCGCCATTTGCGGATTTTGCTGCGCATTGCCCGCCATCATCAGTTTTTGCTGAACAAATGTAGCGACACCGGCAACGATAGGAAGGATATAGTAAGGATCTTTTTCTCCTAAGTCAAACCATAAGAAGCTGTGCTCTGAAATCGCCTGGGTTCTCATGATCGCATGATAGAATCCAATTAAAATCGGCATCTGGATCAAAATCGGGAAACATCCCGCCAATGGATTGACACCATGCTTTTGGAATAACGCCATTGTTTCCTGCTGAAGCTTTTGCTGCGTTTTTTGATCCTTTGAGCTGTATTTTTCTTTAAGCTTTTGCATTTCCGGCTGTAAAGCCTGCATCGCTTTCGAACTTCTCAGCTGCTTAATCATCAGCGGTAAAATTAATAAACGAATTAAAATGGTAACTAGAATTATTGAAAGCCCGTAGTTATCTCCCGTCAATTTCGCTACATACGTAATGAGCTCAGACAATGGATATACTACGTACTTGTCCCAGAAATGCGGACTATCTGCAGTGATCGGCTCTTTCACACTCGAGCATCCAGCCAAAAGCATGAATACGCCAACCATACTTAATAGCAACCCTATTCTCCTTTTCAACAACATTTCCTCCTATAATTAATCTTTACACTCTTTTATTGCAAAGCATACTTGTATGTATTTTAGCATCTTTCAGTTTTAAATGGTGTCTTTTTCTGATCAACCAGAAAGGAAGCGCTTTTAAAAGTTGTAAGAAAGCAGTGGTGATGCCTACTTTGACGAAGATTTCTTATATAATGAAGACTTTCTGAATAGATGCTGCAGACTTTTTTTCGTTTCCTCATATGTCAGCTGGCTCGCCGGTTTTCTGGCAATAATGATGTAATCCTTTTCCTTCAGTCTCTCTTTCTCTTCAAGAAAGGCCTGCCGAATCAAACGTTTGATCCGATTTCGCATCACGGCATTGCCAATTTTTTTGCTGACGGAAAGCCCGACACGCAGTTCATCATTTTCAGGCTGATCAAGCGTATATAAGACAAACTGGCGGTTTGCAACTGATGTCCCATGTTTAAACACTTTTTGAAAATCTTCATTTTTCTTTAAACGATTTCGCTTCTTCAAATGACTCACTCCGATACTGGCTGGCAGAAACTTTTAAAATTTATTATGAACATGAGATGCATCTGAACCAGGAAGCATGCCCCGGTTCATTACGCATCACATCTATCTTTTCCCATAACGTGAAAAAAGACCACTGACATTATTCAGTGGCCTAAGCTGATAATACTTTTCTGCCTTTGCGGCGACGGCGTGCTAAAACTAGACGACCGTTTTTTGAACTCATACGGCTTCTGAAGCCATGAACTTTGCTGCGTTTACGGTTATTCGGTTGGAATGTTCTTTTCATTTATGACACCTCCCTCGAGGAATAGCTGTTAAAGACAGTCTTACTTATTATATTTGCGTTACCTATTCATTGTCAACTTCACTAGTGCTTTTATTTCTTGCAACCATAATAGGATACCATACCTTTTCAACTTTCGAAACCTTATTTTTTAGATTCCTTAATTTTACGGAAAAAAGACAAATTCAAACAATTTGCCCCTAAAATCACGCATGTGGATATCTTTTTCGGCTTTTTTTAGTATCCACAGAGGTTATCGACAACATTTTCACATTACCAACCCCTGTGGACAAGGTTTTTTCAACAGGTTGTCCGCTTTGTGGATAAGATTGTGACAACCATTGCAAGCTCTCGTTTATTTTGGTATTATATTTGTGTTTTAACTCTTGATTACTAATCCTACCTTTCCTCTTTATCCACAAAGTGTGGATAAGTTGTGGATTGATTTCACACAGCTTGTGTAGAAGGTTGTCCACAAGTTGTGAAATTTGTCGAAAAGCTATTTATCTACTATATTATATGTTTTCAACATTTAATGTGTACGAATGGTAAGCGCCATTTGCTCTTTTTTTGTGTTCTATAACAGAGAAAGACGCCATTTTCTAAGAAAAGGAGGGACGTGCCGGAAGATGGAAAATATATTAGACCTGTGGAACCAAGCCCTTGCTCAAATCGAAAAAAAGTTGAGCAAACCGAGTTTTGAGACTTGGATGAAGTCAACCAAAGCCCACTCACTGCAAGGCGATACATTAACAATCACGGCTCCCAATGAATTTGCCAGAGACTGGCTGGAGTCCAGATACTTGCATCTGATTGCAGATACTATATATGAATTAACCGGGGAAGAATTGAGCATTAAGTTTGTCATTCCTCAAAATCAAGATGTTGAGGACTTTATGCCGAAACCGCAAGTCAAAAAAGCGGTCAAAGAAGATACATCTGATTTTCCTCAAAATATGCTCAATCCAAAATATACTTTTGATACTTTTGTCATCGGATCTGGAAACCGATTTGCACATGCTGCTTCCCTCGCAGTAGCGGAAGCGCCCGCGAAAGCTTACAACCCTTTATTTATCTATGGGGGCGTCGGCTTAGGGAAAACGCACTTAATGCATGCGATCGGCCATTATGTAATAGATCATAATCCTTCTGCCAAAGTGGTTTATCTGTCTTCTGAGAAATTTACAAACGAATTCATCAACTCTATCCGAGATAATAAAGCCGTCGACTTCCGCAATCGCTATCGAAATGTTGATGTGCTTTTGATAGATGATATTCAATTTTTAGCGGGGAAAGAACAAACCCAGGAAGAATTTTTCCATACATTTAACACATTGCACGAAGAAAGCAAACAAATCGTCATTTCAAGTGACCGACCGCCAAAGGAAATTCCGACACTTGAGGACAGATTGCGCTCACGTTTTGAATGGGGACTTATTACAGATATCACACCGCCTGATCTAGAAACGAGAATTGCAATTTTAAGAAAAAAAGCCAAAGCAGAAGGCCTCGATATTCCGAACGAGGTTATGCTTTACATCGCGAATCAAATCGACAGCAATATTCGGGAACTCGAAGGAGCATTAATCAGAGTTGTCGCTTATTCATCTTTAATTAATAAAGATATTAATGCTGATCTGGCCGCTGAGGCGTTGAAAGATATTATTCCTTCCTCAAAACCGAAAGTCATTACGATAAAAGAAATTCAGAGGGTAGTAGGCCAGCAATTTAATATTAAACTCGAGGATTTCAAAGCAAAAAAACGGACAAAGTCAGTAGCTTTTCCGCGTCAAATCGCCATGTACTTATCAAGGGAAATGACTGATTCCTCTCTTCCTAAAATCGGTGAAGAGTTTGGAGGACGTGATCATACAACCGTTATTCATGCGCATGAAAAAATTTCAAAACTGCTGGCAGATGATGAACAGCTTCAGCAGCATGTAAAAGAAATTAAAGAACAGCTTAAATAGCAGGACCGGGGATCAATCGGGGAAAGTGTGAATAACTTTTCGGAAGTCATACACAGTCTGTCCACATGTGGATAGGCTGTGTTTCCTGTCTTTTTCACAACTTATCCACAAATCCACAGGCCCTACTATTACTTCTACTATTTTTTATAAATATATATATTAATACATTATCCGTTAGGAGGATAAAAATGAAATTCACGATTCAAAAAGATCGTCTTGTTGAAAGTGTCCAAGATGTATTAAAAGCAGTTTCATCCAGAACCACGATTCCCATTCTGACTGGTATTAAAATTGTTGCATCAGATGATGGAGTATCCTTTACAGGGAGTGACTCAGATATTTCTATTGAATCCTTCATTCCAAAAGAAGAAGGAGATAAAGAAATCGTCACTATTGAACAGCCCGGAAGCATCGTTTTACAGGCTCGCTTTTTTAGTGAAATTGTAAAAAAATTGCCGATGGCAACTGTAGAAATTGAAGTCCAAAATCAGTATTTGACGATTATCCGTTCTGGTAAAGCTGAATTTAATCTAAACGGACTGGATGCTGATGAATATCCGCACTTGCCGCAGATTGAAGAGCATCATGCGATTCAGATCCCAACTGATTTGTTAAAAAATCTAATCAGACAAACAGTATTTGCAGTGTCCACCTCAGAAACACGCCCTATCTTGACAGGTGTAAACTGGAAAGTGGAGCAAAGTGAATTATTATGCACTGCAACGGATAGCCACCGTCTTGCATTAAGAAAGGCGAAACTTGATATTCCAGAAGACAGATCTTATAACGTCGTGATTCCGGGAAAAAGTTTAACTGAACTCAGCAAGATTTTAGATGACAACCAGGAACTTGTAGATATCGTCATCACAGAAACCCAAGTTCTGTTTAAAGCGAAAAACGTCTTATTCTTCTCACGGCTTCTGGACGGGAATTATCCAGACACAACCAGCCTGATTCCGCAAGACAGCAAAACAGAAATCATTGTGAACACAAAAGAATTCCTTCAGGCCATTGATCGTGCATCTCTTTTAGCTAGAGAGGGACGCAACAACGTTGTAAAACTGTCCGCAAAACCGGCTGAATCCATTGAAATTTCTTCCAATTCTCCAGAAATCGGTAAAGTTGTGGAAGCAATTGCTGCGGATCAAATTGAAGGTGAGGAATTAAATATCTCTTTTAGTCCAAAATATATGCTGGATGCACTAAAGGTGCTTGAAGGAGCAGAAATACGCGTAAGCTTTACAGGCGCAATGAGACCTTTCTTAATTCGCACGCCGAATGATGAAACGATTGTACAGCTTATCCTTCCTGTCAGAACCTATTAATCCGATACACTGCTGCCGACTCGTCGGCAGCTTTTCTATTCGGTATCTGCTCCGACAAGTTTTCCCTTTCCCTAATTCGTTTTTTTTTAGTACAATTAGATATTAGTGATATTTGAAAGAGGTCGATATAATGGCAAATCCGATTTCAATTGATACAGAGATGATTACACTCGGACAATTCTTAAAATTAGCCGATGTGATTCAGTCTGGCGGTATGGCGAAGTGGTTTTTAAGCGAGCATGAAGTGCTTGTGAACGATGAGCCGGACAACCGCCGGGGCAGAAAGCTGTATGTTGGAGATGTGGTAGAGATTGAAGGATTTGGTTCATTTCAAGTCGTCAATTAAAGCGGGTGACACTGATTGTATATCCAGAACTTAGAACTGACATCTTACCGCAACTACGACCATGCTGAACTTCAATTTGAAAATAAAGTAAATGTGATCATCGGAGAAAACGCCCAGGGGAAGACAAACCTCATGGAGGCGATCTATGTCTTGTCCATGGCGAAATCGCACCGGACATCAAATGACAAAGAACTTATACGGTGGGACAAAGACTATGCTAAAATAGAGGGAAGAGTGATGAAGCAAAACGGGGCGATCCCGATGCAGCTCGTCATCTCCAAAAAGGGTAAAAAGGGCAAGGTCAATCATATTGAACAGCAAAAGCTCAGCCAGTATGTCGGGGCCCTCAACACCATTATGTTCGCGCCGGAAGATTTAAATCTTGTAAAGGGAAGCCCTCAAGTGAGAAGGCGGTTTCTTGACATGGAAATCGGACAGGTTTCTCCCGTCTACCTTCATGATCTTTCTCTTTACCAGAAAATCCTTTCCCAGCGGAATCATTTTTTGAAACAGCTGCAAACAAGAAAACAAACTGACCGGACGATGCTCGATGTTCTGACCGATCAGCTTGTAGAAGTTGCAGCAAAAGTCGTCGTAAAACGCCTGCAGTTTACAGCACAGCTCGAGAAATGGGCGCAGCCCATCCATGCAGGCATCTCAAGAGGGCTTGAAGAACTGACGCTGAAATACCATACAGCTCTTGATGTATCAGATCCCCTAGATTTGTCGAAAATAGGAGATAGCTATCAAGAAGCGTTTTCTAAATTAAGAGAAAAAGAAATTGAGCGTGGTGTGACGCTGTCAGGGCCTCATCGCGATGATGTTCTTTTCTATGTGAACGGACGCGATGTGCAGACGTATGGTTCTCAAGGACAGCAGCGAACGACGGCGTTGTCCCTTAAGCTGGCGGAGATTGACCTGATCCATGAAGAAATCGGAGAATATCCCATTTTACTATTGGATGATGTACTGAGTGAACTGGATGATTATCGCCAGTCACACTTGCTTCATACGATCCAAGGCCGTGTACAAACGTTTGTCACAACGACAAGCGTTGATGGCATTGATCACGAAACCTTACGTCAAGCAGGAATGTTCCGTGTGCAAAATGGTGCGTTAGTGAAGTGAAGAAATGAGGTGAGCAATTGTATATTCATTTAGGTGATGACTTTGTGGTTTCAACACGAGATATTGTCGGCATTTTTGACTTTAAAGCCAACATGTCGCCTATTGTTGAAGAATTTCTGAAAAAGCAGAAACACAAGGTGGTGCCTTCCGTAAACGGCACGCCCAAATCTATCGTAGTCACGGTTCAGAATATATATTACTCTCCCTTATCTTCCAGCACATTAAAAAAACGTGCGCAATTTATGTTTGAAATAGATTCTTAGAAATTTTTTATCAGAATATATCGTTAAGAAAAGTGTAGGTGAATGACGTGGCTATGGAACAGCAGCAAAACAGTTATGATGAAAATCAGATACAGGTTCTAGAGGGATTGGAAGCTGTTCGTAAAAGACCGGGGATGTATATCGGTTCAACAAACAGCAAAGGCCTTCACCACCTGGTATGGGAAATTGTCGACAATAGTATTGACGAAGCCCTCGCCGGTTATTGTACGGATATCAATATCCAAATCGAAAAAGACAACAGCATCACGGTGACAGATAATGGCCGCGGTATTCCAGTCGGTATTCAAGAAAAAATGGGCCGTCCTGCGGTAGAAGTCATTATGACAGTGCTTCACGCCGGAGGAAAATTTGACGGAAGCGGCTATAAAGTGTCCGGAGGATTACACGGTGTAGGTGCGTCAGTTGTAAACGCGCTTTCAACGGAGCTTGATGTGACGGTACACCGTGACGGTAAAATCCACCGCCAAACCTATAAACGTGGAGTTCCGGTTGCAGACCTTGAAATCATTGGCGAAACGGATCATACAGGAACGACTACACATTTTATCCCGGATCCAGAGATTTTCACAGAAACAACTGTGTATGATTATGATCTGCTTGCTAACCGCGTGCGCGAATTAGCCTTTTTGACAAAAGGCGTCAACATCACGATCGAAGATAAACGAGAAGGACAAGAGCGCAAAAATGAGTACCATTACGAAGGCGGAATTAAAAGTTATGTAGAGTATTTAAACCGCTCTAAAGAGGTTGTCCATGAAGAGCCGATTTACATTGAAGGCGAAAAGGACGGCATTACGGTTGAAGTGGCTTTGCAATACAATGACAGCTACACAAGCAACATTTACTCGTTTACAAACAACATTAACACGTACGAAGGCGGTACCCATGAAGCTGGCTTCAAAACGGGCCTGACTCGTGTTATCAACGATTACGCCAGAAAAAAAGGGCTTATTAAAGAAAATGATCCAAACCTAAGCGGAGATGACGTAAGGGAAGGGCTGACAGCGATTATTTCAATCAAACACCCTGATCCGCAGTTTGAAGGCCAAACGAAAACAAAGCTGGGCAACTCAGAAGCACGGACGATCACCGATACGTTATTTTCTACGGCGATGGAAACATTTATGCTGGAAAATCCAGATGCGGCTAAAAAAATTGTCGATAAAGGCTTAATGGCGGCAAGAGCAAGAATGGCTGCGAAAAAAGCGCGTGAACTAACACGCCGTAAGAGTGCTTTGGAAATTTCAAACCTGCCCGGTAAGTTAGCGGACTGCTCTTCGAAAGATCCGAGCATCTCCGAGTTATATATCGTAGAGGGTGACTCTGCCGGAGGATCTGCTAAACAAGGACGCGACAGACATTTCCAAGCCATTTTGCCGCTTAGAGGTAAAATCCTAAACGTTGAAAAGGCCAGACTGGATAAAATCCTTTCTAACAACGAAGTTCGCTCTATGATCACAGCGCTCGGCACAGGTATCGGGGAAGACTTCAACCTTGAGAAAGCCCGTTACCACAAAGTTGTCATTATGACAGATGCCGATGTTGACGGCGCGCACATCAGAACACTTCTGTTAACGTTCTTTTACAGATATATGCGCCAAATTATCGAAAATGGCTACGTGTACATTGCGCAGCCGCCGCTCTACAAGGTTCAACAGGGGAAACGCGTTGAATATGCGTACAATGACAAGGAGCTTGAAGAGCTGTTAAAAACTCTTCCTCAAACGCCTAAGCCTGGACTGCAGCGTTACAAAGGTCTTGGTGAAATGAATGCCACCCAGCTATGGGAGACAACCATGGATCCTAGTTCCAGAACACTTCTTCAGGTAACTCTTGAAGATGCAATGGATGCGGACGAGACTTTTGAAATGCTTATGGGCGACAAGGTAGAACCGCGCCGAAACTTCATAGAAGCGAATGCGAGATACGTTAAAAATCTTGACATCTAATCATAAAAAGCCTTATTTCCAATAAGAAATAAGGCTTTTTTCTGAACAAGATCAGATGCAGCAATGCTTGCAATACCTATATATTCTAGCAATTTTATGTGTATAATCATAAGTTTATTGATATAATGGAGAATAGTGAAATCGTATTGAAGGTCATAATGGACAATCTACTCCCACATATTTCATGTGATACTTCAGGGAGGTTTTTTAATGAGTGAACAAAACACACCACAAGTTCGTGAAATAAATATCAGTCAGGAAATGCGTACGTCCTTCTTGGATTATGCAATGAGCGTTATCGTGTCCCGTGCTCTTCCAGATGTTCGAGACGGTTTAAAACCAGTTCATAGACGGATTTTGTATGCAATGAATGATTTAGGCATGACAAGTGACAAGCCTTATAAAAAATCCGCGCGTATCGTTGGAGAAGTTATCGGGAAATACCACCCGCACGGTGATTCAGCGGTATATGAATCCATGGTCAGAATGGCTCAGGATTTCAACTACCGTTATATGCTCGTTGACGGTCACGGAAACTTCGGTTCTGTTGACGGAGACTCAGCGGCGGCCATGCGTTATACAGAAGCACGAATGTCTAAAATCTCAATGGAGATTCTTCGCGACATCACAAAAGACACAATCGATTACCAGGATAACTATGACGGGTCAGAAAGAGAACCTGTCGTTATGCCTTCAAGGTTCCCGAATCTGCTCGTGAACGGTGCTGCCGGCATTGCGGTAGGTATGGCAACAAACATTCCTCCGCACCAGCTGGGAGAAATCATTGACGGTGTACTTGCTGTTAGTGAGAATCCGGACGTTACCATTCCAGAGCTTATGGAAGTCATTCCAGGGCCTGATTTCCCGACCGCGGGTCAAATCTTGGGACGCAGCGGTATCCGGAAAGCATACGAATCAGGCCGAGGCTCTATCACGATCCGGGCAAAAGCTGAGATCGAACAAACATCTTCGGGTAAAGAAAGAATTATCGTTACAGAGTTACCTTACCAAGTAAATAAGGCGAAATTAATTGAGAAAATTGCTGATCTCGTAAGGGACAAAAAGATAGAGGGTATCACAGATCTGCGTGATGAGTCAGATCGTACAGGTATGAGAATTGTCATTGAAATCAGACGCGATGCCAATGCAAATGTCATCTTAAACAATCTGTACAAACAAACTGCTCTACAAACATCTTTTGGCATCAACCTGCTTGCACTTGTTGATGGCCAGCCGAAAGTTTTAACTCTTAAGCAATGCCTGGAGCATTACCTTGACCATCAAAAAGTTGTCATTAGACGCCGTACTGCTTATGAATTGCGTAAAGCAGAAGCGAGAGCTCATATCTTGGAAGGATTGAGAGTTGCACTGGATCATCTCGATGCAGTTATCTCCCTTATCCGTAATTCTCAAACGGCTGAAATTGCGAGAACAGGTTTAATTGAACAATTCTCACTGACAGAGAAGCAAGCACAAGCGATCCTTGACATGAGGCTCCAGCGTTTAACGGGACTGGAACGTGAAAAGATCGAAGAAGAATACCAATCTCTTGTTAAATTAATTGCAGAGCTAAAAGACATCTTGGCAAATGAATATAAAGTGCTTGAGATCATTCGTGAAGAACTCACGGAAATCAAAGAGCGTTTTAACGATGAAAGACGTACTGAGATCGTCACTTCTGGACTGGAGACAATTGAAGATGAAGATCTCATCGAGAGAGAAAATATCGTAGTTACTCTGACGCACAACGGATACGTCAAACGTCTTCCTGCATCAACTTACCGCAGTCAAAAACGGGGCGGAAAAGGTGTACAAGGTATGGGAACAAACGAAGATGATTTCGTTGAACATTTGATCTCTACGTCAACTCATGACACGATTCTCTTCTTCTCGAACAAGGGGAAAGTGTATCGTGCAAAAGGGTATGAAATCCCTGAATACGGCAGAACGGCAAAAGGAATCCCGATTATTAACCTGCTGGAGGTAGAAAAGGGTGAGTGGATCAACGCGATTATTCCAGTCACGGAATTCAATGCGGAGCTTTACCTTTTCTTCACTACAAAGCATGGGGTTTCAAAACGAACATCGCTATCTCAATTCGCTAATATCCGCAACAATGGTCTAATTGCTCTGAGTCTTCGTGAAGATGATGAACTGATGGGTGTACGTCTGACTGACGGCACAAAACAAATCATCATTGGAACGAAAAACGGTTTACTGATCCGTTTCCCTGAAACAGATGTCCGAGAGATGGGAAGAACTGCGGCAGGCGTAAAAGGCATCACCCTGACGGATGACGACGTTGTTGTCGGCATGGAGATTTTAGAGGAAGAATCACACGTCCTTATCGTAACTGAAAAAGGGTACGGAAAACGAACTCCCGCTGAAGAGTACAGAACCCAAAGCCGGGGCGGAAAAGGACTCAAAACAGCGAAAATCACCGAGAACAACGGCCAACTAGTAGCAGTGAAAGCTACTAAAGGTGAAGAGGATCTAATGATTATTACAGCTAGCGGCGTACTCATCAGAATGGACATCAATGATATCTCCATCACCGGACGTGTCACTCAAGGTGTGCGTCTCATCAGAATGGCAGAAGAAGAGCATGTTGCTACAGTAGCTTTAGTAGAGAAAAACGAAGAAGATGAGAATGAAGAAGAACAAGAAGAAGTGTGAAAAAAAGCGCAGCTGAAATAGCTGTGCTTTTTTTGTCATAACCCTTTACAGTCATAAAAATTATGGTATAATCATTTCTGTTGTCTTTTTAAAGACACAAGCATGACCATTATGACTAGTAAAAACTTTTTCAAAAAAGTATTGACCTAGTTAACTAAAAATGTTACTATTAAGTAGTCGCTTCGAGAGAAGCACACAAAGTTCTTTGAAAACTAAACAAGACAAAACGTACCTGTTAATTCAGTTTTTAAAAATCGCACAGCGATGTGCGTAGTCAGTCAAACTACTTTATCGGAGAGTTTGATCCTGGCTCAGGACGAACGCTGGCGGCGTGCCTAATACATGCAAGTCGAGCGGACAGATGGGAGCTTGCTCCCTGATG